>NZ_JABWRU010000001.1:0-795868 GCF_014269165.1 Pseudomonas sp. SWRI68
TCGACTTTGCTGTCGGGACGCATCATGGCGGACTGGCTCCAGAAAGAAATCGGGAGCGCAGCATCGGGCTTCAGGTAGTCGCTTGGAATGTGGGCTTCATGGAGCGGACACCTATCACGTACCCGGTAACACACGGCGACTGGATGCCTTTCGCCGTGAAGTGATCGGCGCGTGGAGACATGCTCTTAAACGGCGAAGTCAGCGGCACCGTCTGAACTGGGAACGCATGGCTACGTTGGCCCGGCTATTCATATCCTATCCAAGAGAGCTACCAATGCATCCGCATCCCATAACCCGCTTCGGCGTCAAAACCCAAGGCAGGAGCCGTATGCGGTAGTTCTGCACGTACGGATCTGTGCGGGGGGGGCAGGTGACTGCCATTCCTACCGCGACCAGCAGAACGCCATCGAGCGGCTGTTTGGTTGGCTGAAGGAGCACCGCCGCTTGGTAAACTGTTACTGCAATGGTCACGTTAGCTTGCTAGAAAGCGAGTCTGAGCTGTTTGATATTACAAGTGCGTAGCGATTTGCTATGTGCCATCTGGGGTGTTTGCCTTAGGCCCAGGAGTGAATTTTGACTCTATCCCGTTTCTCACCGATTGAGCGTCTGGAAAGGCATCGCTCATGAGATTCGTCGCGTTGTGTAGTGTGTCAGCGGCTAGCGAAACCGTTGTAGTCATGTAGTCAAGATCAGCTTGGTTGGGTAGTCCGGAGCCGCGCACGTTGTCCTCCGCCGTTGTAAATGACATGGGAAGAACGTGCGAGTATTGAGAAAGCAGATTCCAGACCGCGTAGAAACTTGCCTTGTCTAGCCCTGCGTACGCATACTCGATGATCTCGTCCCGAGTCGAAATAGTGACGTTGTCCCCCGCTAGGCTGCGCTTTTTGGTTTTTCCGTCCAACGCTTGAAACCATGGATTTGGGCCAAGCCTTTCACGGAGTTCATCTGCTTGGCGTATCCAATCTGCTGCTGCTTCCTCTGCCCTGACCCTGGTCATCATCTCCGCTCTACGCGAGTGGTCGTTGATGTATAGGACAAACAATCTTGCAGACCACTCCGCGTTGCAGGATGGGGTTTTAGCCAGATACCGAAACAGTAAATACCCTTCAAGAAGTGCTCTTGAGTGCCCTGCAATGCAGGCAAAGTCCCAGTTTTCGAAGTCCGACACTACCCATCGGGATCTAGGTAGTGCGCAGATCATTGCCATAGAGTGGGCGCATAGCCTTTTGAATACTTGAGCGGAAAACCCCATGTGCGGATCGGAGCTCTCTTCGCGGATAGCCTGACTCACTGCCATCGCCTCACAGGTGGCAACGTCTAGCTTCAAGAGCGCGTCGTTGTAGTCATCGTCTGTGCACTTCAGGTCCATCGGGTATGGCGGTTCGTTCACTTGTGCGGCTCCGTGGAGGTGGAGGTTGCTACTCCCCGCATTGACTACGAATACGTAACACAGTATCGGTTGAGCAGTGCGCGTGTCTGGCTGTCGCACGGATAGGGCCGTAGCGCCTGCACCGGATTGTTTAGCTTTACCATACGGAGCATGCTGAAACCTTTAGTATACGTGAACGTCGTAGCCTAGCGCCCTCAACCCCTTACTGGTTCTGCCGTTACGTGGCGGGCACAACTCGGGACGAGCCCATCCTGCAAGTTCTGCGATTTGATTGTTCCCAAAATGAGGGAATCTTCTTGCTGAGCTATGCACTACCTCAAACAGCCTTGCCGGAATGTCACTTGGAGAGCCGCCATCAAGCACAAAGGCTAAGATGTCTAAGACTGTTTCATCCCTTTCATTTTTCTGGCTAAATAGCGCCTTGGCGAATGCATTAACACGCTGCGCCTCAGTGACGACCTGCACTTCCCTCAGACCTAACTCCTCAAGCCTCATTCGACGCACGTGGTCTACGGTCGAGTGGTTGGCCTGCAGAACCTCAGAGAACTCCTCTAGTGAAAGAAACCTTACCTTATTCTTTTCTAGATAACGACGTATGACAGGGGCTCGGACGTGGCAATTCACGTCTTCACTGGATGGAGGCGCGTCCAGCTCAGACCACCACTTCAGCGCAGCCAGCATGCTTGCGGTTGGATCTTTCCTATTTTTCTGATAGTGCTCATCATATGGGTGACGAACTCCATCAACCACTTTATTGTAGTAGAAGGCGTGTAGAAACTGGTCCGCTTGCCAAGCCGCAGGCACATCTTGACTGAGCCACCTTGGACGATAATCCGGGGCTTTTTCCGCAATATCTCGCAAAACGGAGAGGCCGTTGCGCCATTCCTTAATGAAAGATTCCTTGCGAATATCAAACGCTTTATCGGAGCTCGTAAACGCCGGTCCTTCCCACCTTTTGATGCTCCTCAAACTCTCCGACCCGCGCTCAATTTTTTGCAGGTCTTTTTCTCTGAGTCTAAGAATCCTCTCTTGTTCTTGGATTATTTCCTCCGTCAACTGTTGTGCCGCATCGCAGGAAATCAAGGATTCAAAGAATCCCTCTATATCAATTATTTG
This sequence comes from Pseudomonas sp. SWRI68, assembly GCF_014269165.1. Lineage (NCBI taxonomy): Bacteria > Pseudomonadati > Pseudomonadota > Gammaproteobacteria > Pseudomonadales > Pseudomonadaceae > Pseudomonas > Pseudomonas sp. SWRI68. The sequence goes on from NZ_JABWRU010000001.1 coordinate 2,507, forward strand.
TCCATTGGCCTCTAGGTCCTGCTCTGGGATAAAAACGCCGAACTCAATATTGGTGACCCAGGCACGGTCAGTGAGATTTGCGGAGCCAATATATACGCCATAGTTCTTCCACCAAATTACCTTGGCGTGAAGGACATCCGGAATAAGAAAGCAGAATATATTGTTCCCGCTGTTTCGAAGCAAGAATCTAAGGAGACGAGGATCTACCGGAACCGTATGGTCGTATCGCATCCATATGTCAAGTCTACGCCCGTGTTTCACACAATTCTCCACGAGAGTAGTTTCATCACTCCCGTAAGCAATAGCTGCGCGAACCCAATCAATTTGAACACTTTCGTCGGGAAGCGCATTTCTGAGAAAGTTTCCATTCAGTTTGTTTGCGTAGAACTTCATTTTTCCCTCCGTGGCAAAATGCTGGTGTCTGCCGGGTGATCAAGCTAAACGAGCAAAGCCGACGGACCAGCCCTGAGGGTACGAAGTAGTCGGCAGTGTGTCTACGTTCAGTTGAGGTTTAGCGTTTCCGTCCTGAATGACACCTTATGGCCGATCGCCGCCCTCCACCAAGAGCCGCTTTGGGTCGTTTCTGCCGTTCCTTACGTACCACTTGAAGGGGGTTGGAGGAGCCTCCGCAGTTCCCGATTTGGTTCCACTGAAAGCCATAACTAGCTGATTTTTTTATAGATACCCTATGAGGTACATCAAAAAATCCACCAAATTCCAGCCCCGCGAAAACCGGGCCCTCACGGCCAACAACCGTCCGCCTGTCTCCGGCACCACATTCAGATTGGCCAATGGCGATTTTTCGCTTGTTGGCCCTGCTAAAAAGCCCGCCTTGTGCGGGTTTTTTTGTGGCTGTTTTTACGCTGTTGATCTGCGTGCTTTTGACTTGAGAGGGCGCGGTTTTCCACTTAGCGTTACAGACTTTTCTAGATAGTGGGTATCTGTTGATTCGGTTTGGACCAATGTTTACGGGGGGCAAAGCCGATTTTTTTCTAGATAACGTTTTTTCCGTTTAGAGATAATTTTGAGATGACCCAGTTTTTTCACTACGACCTGCTGCTGAGTTATTCCGCAGACTGAGGTTGGAGGGAAACACCCCAGTCCAAGTGTCCTAGCTGGGAGCAGTGTTGTACGAATTGGCAATGGCGGAGTAGAACGTCTCGACCACTGTGGTTGAGGTCAAACGTCTTTTGTTCTGTAGGCCAGCGGCGAAGGCTGTGATAATGGAAGGCAATGACAAAGGCCATGCCATGCTGACCATCTCGAATAACGTGCATCTGCCAGATGCCGACATCGAACTGACATACATCCGCGCGCAAGGCGCAGGCGGGCAGAATGTCAACAAGGTGTCCAGCGCCGTGCACCTGCGCTTCGACATTCCCGCCTCGTCGCTGCCCGAGTTTTACAAGGAGCGGCTGCTGGCGCTGCGTGACAGTCGCATCACCGGTGACGGCGTGTTGATCATCAAAGCCCAGCAGTACCGCACCCAGGAGCAGAACCGCGCTGACGCACTGGCGCGTCTTGCCGAGTTGATCATCACTGCCGGCAAGACCGAGAAGAAACGCCGCCCCACCAAACCGACTCTCGGCTCGAAGACCCGCCGCCTCGAAGGAAAAGCCAGGCGCAGTACTGTCAAGGCGGGGCGGGGTAAGGTGGAGTTCTAGTGCGGTGTTTCAGAAGTATCAATGAAAATTGCTCAAGGCCCGTGCCGCACGAGCGACTGAGGCCAGGATGTCCTCGGCTTTTTTAAGGGGGGGATGCCTGGAAATTGTATTCGGGGCAACCAGGTGCCTGGCTTGGCATTTTCAGCGCCTATCAGATCCGGCGCCGCCCGCGCGGCGCATCGCGAGCAAGCTCGCTCCACATCTGTTTCGGGCCAGTATCGCCTGTGCCAGCGCGCGCGACCGCCTTGTTTGTACGACACAATATTGAGGCGGACGCTAAGGGGCCGCGCGCCAATGCCTCAGGAATAACTGGCCCGAAACGGATGTAGGAGCGAGCTTGCTCGCGATGCGCCGCGCGGGCGGCGCTCGATCTCCGCCCTACCTCCAAGCCAAAGACAGGCACCTAGCCGCCATCACCCTATCTCCCGACAAGCACATAGCAGCCTCACTTCTCCAACATTCCGTGAAGAACCATAAAAAAGCCGAGGACATCCTGGCCTCAGTCGCTCGTGCGGCACGGGCCTTGAGCAATTTTCATTGGTACTTCTGAAAACACCGCACTAGGGTAAGCAGCAGTAATCACGCCTCATCAGATGCACTGTTAGCCTTCGCCCGATTCACCTTCCAAGGCAACGCCGGCTGAGCACGTACTTTCTTGTATTTTCCCCTTGCAAACATGTACGTCTGCAGCTCCATGAAATGACGGCTACGACCAGACAGCTCGTACGTAATCAGGAACACCATCAGTGGCTTGTCCGCGTCCTGCCACTGTGTGTGGATTCGCTCCAGCGTGAGCGCGATGTCTTCTGTCCTGCTATAGCCGATGAAGGTCTGGAACACTGCTTTGCCGGCGCGCTCAAGCAGCTTGGAAATCTCATTGATATCCGTATGTGCCCGTTTCCATTCCCACTCGACGAACGAAAGTGTGTCGCCTTCTGGATACCGCAGCACAGCGTCGGTGCGTCCACCTTGTTCAAACAACGCCCTTGCGCCAAGAAGCGTTGCGCACTGACGCACTACCAATCCAAGGTGAATTGTCCAGTCGGCGCGCCCCGCTAGATCGTTTGCCTCGGTAACCGGAAAATCGCGGTACCACAAACAGTTGAATAGCGTAATGAAATCCCGTTCGACTCGCTTCATAACCGTTCTCATCGTTGTGTATGACTCAACGAGCTTTAACGGCTGTCAGGGTGAAATGTTGAGCGTGAATAGCCATGGTCCATCATCCTCCCTGCCTTGCACGCTACGGTTTTGTTTCCCTGTGCATTCGTACAAAACAATGGGACGTTTCCCACAACCAAGAACCTTGCCCTACCCGAAACGAGACGATAAATTCCCTAAGTCGCGGCAAATTCCGTGACCGGGCGTAGGAACCCGTTGGTAAACTTGGCGCATGCACTAGGCGCCCCTGCACCACAGCTGGCGCTTTTTTTGTGCCTGCCGTGCTGTGTCATGGCGGCTGTGTGTGGGCAGGCTTCGGCCTGGCCGGGTTTCCAAGTTTCCCGGTATTCCTACCCCATGCACAGCTGCCACCCAATCCCGTAGGAAGGATCGTGGCAGCTCCAATTAAAACTTGGAGTCTCATGCATGCTCACCTTAAATCCATCAAGGATCCTCGCATTCGTTCTCCGCCGCCGCCCCGCGCCGGCCCGCACCCCCCACCGTTTCTACCCCATCGACACCCATTCCTGCGCCACCTCCACCCCCCAGGAGGCCCTCCATGACTGACCACGAACGCCTCGCCACCATCCAAAGCTACGCCTGGACCCTCGAGCTGCTAGGCGAAGCCTTGGTCCAGCACGACGAGATGCTGGAGTGCGAACACAACCCGCAGCTGAGTTTTCGCAACACGGCTGGTATCCATCAGGCGATTCGGATTATCAGCCGGTTGGCCAGTGAGCAGTGTGGGAAGGTGATGGAGCTCAATGGGCAGGATCCGGGCGATTAGCTGGCCCGGTGCGAGCGGGTTTACCCGCGAAGCAGGCACTGTGGTGGATGGCACGGGCTTCGCCCGTGTTCGCGGGGCAAGCCCGCTCCCACGGGGGGCATGGCTGTTTTGGAAGTTTGAGCAAGGCAGTTGTGCCCACAAAGGCCAGCCTGGGTATTCGGGTATTCCAGGCTGGCACGGGCTTTAGAAGTCCCAGCGGGTAGTAACCATGACGTTGCGCGGTTCGCCGTAAATGGCCGAGTTATAGAAGCCGACGTTGGTGTAGTAGTACTTGTCGAAGAGGTTGTTGACGTTAAGCGTCGCCGACAAGTTCTGGGTGATCTGGTAGCGGGTCATCAGGTCCACCACCCAGTACGATTCCTGGGTGACGTCCTCGTTCACGCCTTTGGGGCTGTTCCAGATCTGCTGCCAGGCCTTGTTCTGCCAGCGTGCGCCACCGCCAAGGGTGATCTTGTCCAGGTCACCGGTGAGCTTGTAGGTGGTGTAGAGGCTGAACTGGTCTTCGGGCTCGAAGGTCGACAGCTTCACGTCGTTGCTGTCGCGCACCACCTTGTGCGTGTAGCCGCCTTGCACCTGCCAGCCTGGGGCCAGTTCGCCGGACACTTCCAGCTCGTAGCCCTTGGTGGTCGCCTTGCTGCCCTTGAACGCGTAGTTGGATGGGGTAGGGGTCAGGTTGTTGTAGGCGTCGTCCGGCACCGAGCGGTTGGTTTCCTTGACCTCGAAGTAGGCCAGGCTGGCGTTCAGGCGGCCGTCGAAGAACTCGCCCTTGACCCCGATTTCGTAGTTCTCGCCTTCGTCCGGCTCGATCAGTTTGTTGTCGCGGTCGCGGTTGTAGTTTTCCTGCGGCATGAACACGTCGGTGTAGCTGGCGTAGACCGAGAAGTTTTCATTCAGGTCGTAGATGGCGCCAGCATAGGGTATGAAGCGTCCGGACTCGGTGTAGGTCGGGGTCAGGCCGGTCAGGCTGTAGTTGACCACGCGGCCGCCCAGCAGCACTTTCAGGTCGTCGGTGACGTTCAGGCGGGTGGTGAGGTAGACGCCGGTCTGGCGGATCACGTCATCGGTGCGCTGCGACACCGGCCCCCAGTCGGGCTTGGGCAGGTTGCCGTGCCAGTTGTTGTAGTCCACGCGGTTGGGTACCGAAAAGGTTTCGTCCCAGTAACCCTTGCCATCCCGCTCAGCCGACGGGTATCAACCACTGGGTGGCCTTTTAGCCCTGGCAGGCAATACTTCTGTGTATACGCAGGCGTGTTCCTGGTGGCGCGCGCCGCTGGGAGGTGTCAGGTGAACAAATTATCCATTGTGGGTGCCGGCTTGGTCGGCGAGGCGGCGGCTCAGGTCATCGCCCGGGATGAGTTGTGCCGTGAGTTGATGTTGATCGATGTGCAGGGTGAGTTGGCACAGGGCAAGGCGCTGGATATCTGGCAGGCGGCGGTCGAGTCGGGTTCCGATACCCGGGTTCAGGGCGGGGCCAAGGCCGAAATGCTGGCGGGGTCTGAGCTGGTGGTGATTACGGCAGGGGTGCCGCGCAAGCCTGGCCAGTCGCGCCAGGATGTATTGAGCATCAACCTGCCCATTCTCGACGGCATCCTGCTGGACATCAAACAACATGCGCCGGCGGCGACGGTGTTGGTGGTGTCGAACCCCGTCGATGTGCTGACCTATCGTGCCTGGTCGCGCAGCGGGCTGGGCCGCAACAAGGTGTTCGGGCAGGCGGGGGTGTTGGATACCGCGCGCATGAAGTGTTTCATTGCCGAGGAAACGGGGTTTTCCGCTCGGGACATCACCGCCCTGGTGCTGGGCGGGCATGGCGACAGCATGGTGCCGCTGATGCGCTACTGCGCGGTCGGGTCGGTGCCATTGGCGCACTTCCTGTCCAGTAACCAGATAGAGCGCATCGTGCAGCGCACCCGCCAGGGTGGCGGCGAGATTCTGGGGCTGAAGAAGCTGGGCAGTGCCTGCGACGCGCCGGGCGTGGCCATCGCGCAGATGGTGGATGCGATCGCCAATGGGCGAAATCGCATTTTGCCAGCGGTCGCAGTGCTGGAGGGCGAGTACGGGCGCACAGGTATTGCCATGGGTGTGCCTTGTGTACTGGCTGGGGAGGGGATTGCGCGGGTCATCGAGTTGCCGCTGGATGCGCAGGAGCAGGCGATGTTCGACCACTCTGCAGACCAGGTGCTGCGCGATATCGCTGAAATGAATGCGCTATGAACGGGGTGCAGGGCTCTGACAGGGTCGCAGGGCGCAGCGGCTCAAGGGCCCTGACTGACTGGCGTAGCGTTTGAGCAATCAGCGCACGAGCGCCGGCACGACGCGCACGTAAATCAACTCCCCCACCAACTCCACCAGCGTCTGGGTAATCACCGCCGCTGCCGCCAGCCCGCGCAGGTCTGCTGGCAACGCCAGCGCCAGCGGCAGCACCACCAGCGAGTTGCGGGTGGCCGCACTGAAGGTCACCGACCTCACCTCGGCCACCGGCAAACGCATCAGCCGCGCCGTGGCAAAGCCGATCAGCGGCGCCAGCAGCATGAAGCCGATGTACACCGGGATCACCGGCAGCAAGCGCGCCAAGTCATGCAGCACGGCAGCGATCTGCGAGCCGATCACCACCATCAGCACCAGTGCCATCGCCGGTACCGGCAGCCACGCCCAGGCGTCGTTCCATGCCGCTGCCACACGTGAGCGACGGGCGCTGGCGCTGGTCAGCACGGCGAGCAGCAGCGGCAACACGATCAACAGGGCAAACGCTTCCACGAATGGGGTGATGGCAATCGCCACCTCGCCGCCGTCACCCAACATCAACCCCAGGTACACCGGCAACAGCAGCAGTTGCACCAGCAACAGCACCGGCGTTGCGGCGAGTGTCTGGCGTGAGTCGCCTTTGCCGATATGGGTGAACACCACCACGTAGTCGATGCACGGTGTCAGCAACACCAACAGGGCCCCGATCAGGATGGCCGGGTGCGCGACCAGGCCGCGGGTGATCGCCCATACCAGCAGTGGCACAAGGATGAAGTTGGCCACCAGCAGCGCACTGATGAAGCGGCGGTTGCCAAGGCCCTGGCGCAGGTCGAGAAAGGGGATCTGCAGAAACATCGCGTACATCAGCACGGCAATGGCAGGGGTGATCAGGGCTTGCAGGGGGTGAGCGGCGTCAGGGGCCAGCAGGCCGAAGGCCGCGGCAACCAGCACGGCAGCAAAGTAGAGCGGGATCTGGTGGGTTTCGAGTTGCTCTCTGGTCAAGGCAGGGTCCTGTGCGCGCTCGGTGGTCGAAGCGGCACAGGGTAATACGTGGGGCGCGTGCAGGCGACATCAGGTGTCGAGCCAGTCCACCCCGCGTTGTTCGATCAACAGGCTCAAGGTGCATGGCTGGGCCTCGGCATAACACGCCAGAAAGCCGCCGACAGGGTATAGGTTGTGAATTTCCAGAGGGTGGCCATCGCTGCTGATCAACTGGATTTCGCGGCGGCCATCTTCGAGCAGTGTCAGGTCGAAGGCGCTGCCGGTTTGCACATCGATCAGGCTCCACACGCTGGGCTCCTTCGACGTTGAGGTTCTGAGGGTCACCTGCCCATCGACGTTCGTGAACACGCTTTTACCCAGATGAGGGCCGCTGCGCACATACAGCCTGTAACCGGCATCGCTGTGGCGAAAGTACAGCAGTAGCGCACAGGGCGTGGCGCCCTTGTCGAACGTGATCAGCCCTGACTCCTTGCCGTGCTGCCAGTCTTCTTCCGTGCCGTTGAGCATGCCCAGCGCCCGGGCTCCGTCAAACGCATGGCCTGGTGCATAGCGTGGTGTGACCAGGTTCACTGGCCCTGTGGTCAGGCAGTCCAGGCTGTTCACCGGTGATTCGGCTATCTGCAGGGTAGCCGTGAAAGAACGCGCTACATGATCCGCCATGGAAGGCCTCCGGTTTGGCGTGGGGGAGGCCGCAGGCTAGGTCGTCTTGGGGTGGCTACCCAGCTGGAACAGGTTCCGCGAAGCTGTGCAAAACGAAAAAGCCCGGCACAAGGCCGGGCTTTTCACATCAGGCTAACGCCAATCAGTTGCCGTAAACCGGCAGCTTCTTGCAGATGGCCTTGACCTTCTCACGCACGGCGTCGATCACCGCTTCGTTGTTCAGGTCGGCCAGGATGTCGCAGATCCAGCCGGCCAGTTCCTTGCACTCGGCTTCCTTGAAGCCACGGGTGGTCACAGCCGGGGTGCCGAAACGCAGGCCCGAAGTGACGAACGGGGAACGTGGGTCGTTCGGTACCGAGTTCTTGTTCACGGTGATGAAGGCTTTGCCCAGTGCGGCGTCGGCGTCCTTACCGGAGATTTCCTGCTTGATCAGCGACAGCAGGAACAGGTGGTTCTGGGTGCCGCCGGAAACGACGTCGAAACCACGCTCGATGAACACGCTGGCCATGGCCTGGGCGTTTTTCACCACTTGCTGCTGGTACGCCTTGAACTCAGGCTGCAGGGCTTCTTTGAAGCAGATGGCCTTGGCGGCGATCACGTGCTCCAGCGGGCCGCCCTGGGCGCCTGGGAAGACGGCGGAGTTCAGCTTCTTCTCGATGTCGGCGTTGGCACGGGCCAGGATCAGGCCGCCACGTGGACCGCGCAGGGTCTTGTGGGTGGTGGTGGTGACCACGTCGGCGAACGGCACTGGGTTGGGGTACACGCCAGCGGCAACCAGGCCGGCAACGTGGGCCATGTCGACGAACAGGTAGGCACCGACCTTGTCGGCGATTTCGCGGAAGCGTGGGAAGTCCAGCACTTGCGAGTAGGCCGAGAAGCCGGCAACGATCATCTTCGGCTTGTGTTCGACAGCCAGGCGCTCGACTTCGTCGTAGTCGATCAGGCCGTTGCCGTCGATGCCGTACTGGATGGCGTTGTACAGCTTGCCCGAGGAGCTGACGCTGGCGCCGTGGGTCAGGTGGCCGCCGTGGGCCAGGCTCATGCCCAGGATGGTGTCACCGGCCGACAGCAGGGCCAGGTAGACCGCGGCGTTGGCTTGGGAGCCAGCGTGCGGCTGAACGTTGGCGTAGTCGGCGCCGAACAGCTCTTTGGCGCGGTCGATGGCCAGTTGCTCGACCACGTCGACGTACTCGCAACCACCGTAGTAGCGCTTGCCTGGGTAGCCTTCGGCGTACTTGTTGGTCAGTACCGAACCCTGGGCTTCCATGACAGCCGGGCTGGTGTAGTTTTCCGAAGCGATCAGCTCGATATGCTCTTCCTGGCGCAGAGCTTCTTGCTGCATGGCTTCGAAGAGCTCGGCGTCGTACTTGGCAATGGTCAAATCACGGCTGAACATGGCGGTCCTCAAGGATCGGGCTGAATTGGGGGGGCATTCTAACCGATTGCTTCGCGCCTGGCATATGAAGTGACGTCAAGTCGCGGACCAATGGGACTCATGTTGCAAGCCGCGCCCTGACTGGGCTGGAGTTGACTCTCAAGTCCGTTTTTTTTGCGGTTGGAGGTGGGTGGTGTAGGAGCGGCCTTGCGTCGCGAAAGGGCTGCGCAAGGCCCCTCGATTTCAGCGTCACCGCACATATCCGGGGGCCGCTGCGCAGCCCTTTCGCGACGCAAGGCCGCTCCTACCCGGGGTCGCGCAAAGGGGGTGTTACTGGAACATGAACAGGGTCTCGTTGCTGAACTGCGCCTCGAACTGATGCGCCGGCATCGGCCGCCCGAACAGGTAGCCCTGCACCTCGTCGCAACCATGCTCGCGCAAGAACTCCAGCTGCTCATGGGTTTCGACGCCCTCGGCAATCACCGCCAGGTTCAGGCTGTGCGCCATGGCGATGATCGCCCGGGCAATCTGCGCATCCTGCTCGCCCTCGGGCAGGCCGTCGACGAAGGTGCGGTCGATCTTCAACACGTCGATCGGGAACTGCTTGAGGTAGTTGAGCGACGAGTAACCCGTGCCAAAGTCGTCGACCGCAATGCTCAGGCCAAGGTTCTTCAGGCTGGCCAGAATCTGCAAGGCCTCGTTGACCTCGCGCATCAGGATGCTTTCGGTCAGCTCCAGCTCCAGGCACGCCGGTGGCAGCCCGGTTTCTTCCAGGATGGTGGCGATGCGCGTGCCCAGTTGGCCGTCGGAGAACTGCCGCGCCGAGATGTTCACCGACACCTTGGGCACCCGCACCTTGGCCTTGTGCCAGGCCTTGAGTTGGCGGCTGGCTTCGCGCAGCACCCAGTCGCCGACATCCACCACCAGGCCCAGCTCTTCGATCACCGGGATAAAATCACCCGGTGGCACCAGGCCACGGGTCGGGTGGCGCCAGCGCAGCAAGGCTTCGGCGCCGGTCAGGCGCTTGCCGTCGCCGCTGAACTGCGGCTGGTAATAGAGGATGAACTCGTTCTGCTCCATGGCATGGCGCAGGTCGCTCTCCAGCTCCAGGCGCTCCAGGGCGCTGGCGTTCATTTCCGCCTGGTAGAACTGGAAGTTGTTCTTGCCGCGTTCCTTGGCGTGGTACATCGCGGTGTCGGCGTTTTTCATCAGCTGGCTCAGCTCGCTGCCATCCTGCGGGCTGAGGGCGATGCCGATACTGGCGGTGACAAAGAACTCGCGGTTTTCCAGCACAAAGGGCCGTACCAGGCTGGCGAGGATGTTCTCGGCCACATGGATGGCGCGGTTAAGGGCCATTTCACGGGTTGCGCGCGGTTGCAGCAGCAGGGTGAACTCATCGCCACCCATGCGCGCCACGGTGTCGTCGTCATCCACGCAGGCCAGCAGGCGCAGGGCCATGTCCTTGAGCATGCGATCGCCCGCGGCATGGCCGAGGGAGTCGTTGATCGGCTTGAAGCGGTCCAGGTCGAGGAACATCAGCACCACCCACGCCTTTTGCCGGTCAGCCTGCTGCAGGGCCGTGTGCAGGCGGTCCTGGAACAGGGTGCGGTTGGGCAGGTGGGTGAGGGCGTCATAGTAGGCCAGGCGGTGGATGCGCTGTTCGCTGGCCTTGCGCTCGCTGATGTCGGTGAAGAAGCACACGTAGCTGGCCAGGTCGCCTTCGTCATCGAGCACCGCAGTGATGCCGACCCAGGCCGGGTAATGGTCGCCGTCACGGCGCTTGAGCCACACTTCGCCTTCCCAGCTGCCGCGCTGGTGCAGTTGCTTGACCACGTAGCGCAGGTGGCCTTCCTGCTGTTGCTCGACGGTGAGCATGCCGGGCAGTTGGTCGAGCACGTCGCTGACCGCATAGCCGCTGACCCGGCTGAACGCCTCGTTGGCCTGGACGATGTAGCCGGCCGGGTCGGTGATGAGGATGGCCGAGGTGGAGTGCTCGAATACCGTTGCGGCCATGCGCAGGTCTTTTTCGGCGCGGCGTTGCTGGCTGATGTCGCGGCCTACCCCGAGCACGCCTTCGAAGTGCTGCTGATCGTCCCACACCAGCACCAGGCGCAGTTCGATCGGGATCTTGCGGCCATCGGCACGCAGGCAGTCGAACAGGAACAGTTGAGTCGGCAGTTGGCTACGTAGCTGGGCCAGTTGCTCGCGGTCGCCCATGGCATTGCTGACGCGCTCCATCAGGCTGTAGATACCGGTCAACTGCGCCGGGTTGGCAATGATCGATTGCCAGCCGTTGTCGAAGATCCACTCGGCCTGATAGCCCAGTACCGCCTTTACCGAGGGGCTGACGTAGTTCAGCTGCAGCTGGCTGTCGGTAGAGAAAATCACATCGCTGATGCTTTCGGCCAGCATGCGGTAGCGCTGTTCGCTGTCGCGCAGCGACTGGCTGGCCTCGATCTGCACGGTGACGTCCTTGCCCACGCCGATGATGCGCGTCACCAGGCCATCGGGGTCGCGGGTCAGCACCTGTTCGCGAATGTCGTAGCAACGCCAGCTGCCGTCGTGGTGACGGAAGCGCAACTGGCAGTGCAGTGGTTCGCTGTGGCCGGTTTCACGCTGATGCTGGCGCAGCGCCTGGAAGTGCGCGGCGTCTTCGGGGTGCAGCAGCAACTCCCAGAACCGGTCGCCCATCTGCGCCAGCTCGGTGCGGCTGTAGCCCAGGGTCTGGCCGAGGTGGCGGTTGCTGAAGATCATGCGCTGGCTGGGCACGTCCTGCACGTAGAGCTGGTCGGGCACGGTACGCACCACGTCCGACCAGAAGCTCTCGCGTTCGAGCAGCGACAGCTCCACCTGCTTGCGGCTGGTGATGTCGCTGATGCTGAGGATCACCGCCTGGTAGTCGCGGCGCTGCAGCGGCAGGCGGGCCATCAGCCACAGGTGCAGTTCGCCGCCCAGCGGCGCCGGCAGGCGCACTTCCAGCTCCAGCAGCGAGCGTTGTTCGATCAGTGCATCGATCAGTTGCATGCCGATGCTGTCACGGCCATCGCCGCTGCCGTCGATCAGGCGCTGCCAGGCACCCTCGTGGCATTCGACGTTGAGCAACTGGCGCGTCACCTGGTTGATCTCGGTGATCTTCAACTCCTGCAGCAGCGAGCGGCGCAGGTTCGGGTCCAGGGCCAGGCTGTGCTTGAGGGCCGCGTGGTTGCGCAGGTGGTAGCGGTCGAGCTGGCCGGGCAGGCTGGAGAGGTCGAGCACGCACAGGGCAACGCCGGTGCCTTCGAAGATTTCCTGATAACGCCGGCGGTCTTCCTGCAGCGCGCGTTGGCGGCGGCGCATGTTGATCAATGCCAGCACCGGTAGCAGGGCACAAAACAGCACCAGCATGCACTTGCCGATCAGTGCCGGTAGCAACTTCTGCTGGGCCAGCTCGGCGTCGAACAGGCCGCGCAGTTGCCAGGTGCTGTTGTCGATGAACGCCAGCATCACGCTCTGCAGCGGCGCGGTGCTGGTCCGCGCGGTGGCATGGCGCTCCAGCACCGCGCCGCTGCGGCTGTTTTCCAGCAGCCACAGCGGGTGGCCCGGGTTGTCCAGGTGCACGGTGAGGGTACGGTAATACGCCTCGGACAGGCGCAGCAGCCAATAGCCGCGGTCCTGTTCGGTGGACTGGCGCAGCAACAGGTAGAGGGTGCGGTTGTCTGCCGAGTTGGTGAAGAAGTAGGGGCGCCCCTGGTTCAACCTCAGCAGCTCGCCAATCAATGGGCGGTCTGGGCTGCCGGCCAGGCTGTCGGCGCGGATCTGCCCGCTGGTGTCCAGCCAGGCCAGGTCACGCAGGGCGGGCAAGCGTGCGCGCAGGGTGTCGAGCAGGCTGGGCAGGGCGGCGGGCGTCGGTGCATTGACGTAGGGTTGCACCACATTCACCGCCTGCTGGGCTTTGAGCGCCATGTTCAGGCTGAGGTGGTCGGCAAGCTCCGCAGTGGCCTCCAGGCTTTGCTTGCGCAGGTCGGCCTGGGTATGGCGGAACTGGGCGAACAGCTGCCACAGCAGCAGGGCCAGCAGAATCAGGGCCAACAGCGCCAGCGCACCCTTGATCGACCCGCGCAGGGAAGCAGCAGGGGCCAGTGAAGCGGGACGCAGCGACGACGGATGAGTGAGATTGGTCAAGCGTTGGTCCTGCGATTGGGCTGGCGATGGCAGGGATTGATCATGCACGGTCGGTGCCGGTGTCTGGTTGCCAGACCGCGGTGGCGCACTATAAGGCCGGACACCCTAAACCGGCTAGCATGCCTAGGATTATGGCAAAGTGCCAGCCCGGTTGTCCGCTGGCGCTCGGCCTGCCGACGGTCGTGGTCGCGCCCCTGTGGTTCGGCAAGCCCCTGCAACCTGTGCGAGAATGCCGCCCGCTTCAATGACAACGCTTCGGAGATGTTCGGTTTTGGTTACTCACTTTTCCTCCAATGGCCTCGATTCCGCCTGTGGGCGCAGCAGTCAGACCCTTGTCAGCACTGCCGTGACCGAGGACGTATCCTGCAAGTCGTGCCAGCGTTCGCTGGTCAAACCCGAGGCGGCAGCCGCCTCGAAAAGCAAGGCCCCGTCGCTGGCCGAACTGCGCAAGACCGCCAAGGCGGCAGCAGCACCGGTTGCGGCCGCGCCCGTGGTGAAACAGCCGGCTACCCAGGCCGTCAGCAAGCCTGCCGCCAAGCCGGCCAAGGCCGCCGAGCAGCCTGCCCGCAAGGGTGGCTTCAGCGTCAAGTCTGCCTGGGCCGCGCGCCTGGCCGAGCAGGGTGGCGGTTGCCGGTTGCCGCGGGGCAAGGCCAAACAGCGTCACGTCTGAGCCTTTTCGGGCAATTGTGTTTGCTGGTTCATTCGCGGGGCAAGCCCGCTCCCACAGCCGCAATCGACCTGTAGGGGCGGGCTTGTCCCGCGAATGGGCCGTAAGCGGCCCCCTGTTGATCCCCCCACCCGGCCCTCCTATGCAACGCCGCGCGTTGGCGTAGAATGGTCGACTTTGTTCAATGACACCCCGTAAACACATCCCCCTGGCCCATTGCCGGGGCGTTCGTCGATGTCTTTACCTATTTAGAGGGCTTGGTTTTGGCTCAATACGTCTACACCATGCATCGGCTGAGCAAGGTCGTGCCGCCGAAGCGCGAAATTCTCAAGAACATCTCCCTGTCGTTCTTCCCAGGCGCCAAGATCGGCGTGCTCGGCCTGAACGGCGCGGGTAAATCGACCCTGCTGCGGATCATGGCGGGCGTCGACAAGGAATTCGACGGCGAAGCCCGTCCGATGCCCGACATCAACGTCGGCTACCTGCCGCAGGAACCGCAACTCGACCCGGCCAAGACCGTACGTGAAGTAGTCGAAGAAGCGGTCAGCGTGATCAAGGACGCCCAGGCTCGCCTGGACGAGGTCTACGCGGCTTACGCAGAACCCGACGCCGACTTCGACAAGCTGGCCGCCGAGCAGGCCAAGCTCGAGTCGATCCTGCAGGCTGCCGACGGCCACAACCTCGAGCGCCAGCTGGACGTTGCCGCCGACGCCCTGCGCCTGCCGGCCTGGGACGCGAAAATCGAACACCTGTCCGGTGGTGAAAAGCGCCGTGTGGCCCTGTGCCGTCTGCTGCTGTCGGCACCCGACATGCTGCTGCTCGACGAACCGACCAACCACCTGGACGCCGACTCGGTGGCCTGGCTGGAGCGCTTCCTGCACGACTTCCCCGGCACCGTGGTAGCGATTACCCACGACCGTTACTTCCTCGACAACGTCGCCGGCTGGATCCTCGAACTGGACCGCGGCGCCGGTATCCCGTACGAAGGCAACTACTCGGGCTGGCTGGAAGCCAAGTCGGACCGTCTGGCGCAGGAATCCAAGCAGCAGAGCGCCCACGAGAAGGCCATGAAAGAGGAACTGGAGTGGGTGCGCAAAGGCGCCAAGGCCCGCCAGTCCAAATCCAAGGCACGTCTGCAGCGCTTTGAAGAAATGCAGTCGCAGGAATTCCAGAAGCGCAGCGAAACCAACGAGATCTACATCCCGGCCGGCCCGCGCCTGGGTGACAAGGTCATCGAGTTCAAGAACGTTTCCAAAGGCTATGGCGATCGCGTGCTGATCGACAACCTGTCGTTCGCCATGCCCAAAGGCGCCATCGTCGGCGTGATCGGTGGTAACGGCGCCGGTAAGTCGACCCTGTTCCGCATGCTGATGGGCAAGGAGCAGCCGGACTCGGGCAGCATCGAGATCGGCGAAACCGTGCAACTGGCCTGTGTCGACCAGAGCCGCGAAGACCTGGACGGCAGCAAGACCGTGTTCCAGCAGATCTCCGACGGTTCCGACCAGATCCGCATCGGTAACTACGAGATCCCGTCGCGCACCTACGTTGGCCGCTTCAACTTCAAGGGCGGCGACCAGCAGAAGTTCGTCAAGGACCTGTCCGGTGGTGAGCGTGGCCGTCTGCACCTGGCCCTGACCCTGAAGGAGGGCGGTAACGTCCTGCTGCTCGACGAACCGTCCAACGACCTCGACGTCGAAACCCTGCGTTCGCTGGAAGAAGCCCTGCTGGACTTCCCAGGCGCCGCGATCGTGATTTCCCACGACCGTTGGTTCCTGGACCGTGTGGCCACGCACATCCTGGCGTACGAAGACGACTCGAACGTGATGTTCTTCGAAGGCAACTACACCGAGTACGAAGCTGACCGCAAGAAGCGCCTGGGCGATGCTGCTGCCCAGCCGCACCGTGTACGGCACAAGAAGCTGGCCCAGTAAGCCCGTTTTCGATGCACAAGAATGGGGCCCTCAGGGGCCCCATTTTTGTGCCTGGCATCAATGGGTGCCACCCCCTTCGCGGGGCAAGCCCGCTCCCACACAATTTCCAGCGATCTGGGGCCTTTCATAGATCCTGTGGGAGCGGGCTTGCCCCGCGAAGAGGCCCGACCTGCTAACAACAATCCATCAATTTTGTATACATTTATATAAAACGCACCAAATAATTTCAAAAAAACGACATCACGCCCTGTTCTCGTGCGATTGCTTCTTGGTACATTCGAAAAAAAACCAATAAGTCCAATCCCTCTTGGTGAGATGTCTACCATGGTCGAATCTGTCGATAATTTCCTCGCGCGCCTCAAGCAACGCGATCCTGCCCAGCCCGAGTTCCACCAGGCAGTGGAAGAAGTCTTGCGCACTCTGTGGCCGTTCCTCGAAGCCAACCCCCATTACCTGCAGGCCGGTATCCTGGAGCGCATGGTCGAACCCGAGCGCGCGGTGCTGTTCCGCGTTTCGTGGGTCGATGACCAGGGCAAGGTCCAGGTCAACCGCGGCTACCGCATCCAGATGAGCAGCGCCATCGGCCCGTACAAGGGCGGCCTGCGCTTCCACCCGTCGGTCAACCTGAGCGTGCTCAAGTTCCTGGCCTTCGAGCAGGTGTTCAAGAACTCCCTGACCTCGCTGCCCATGGGTGGCGGCAAAGGTGGCTCGGACTTCGACCCGAAGGGCAAGAGCGATGCAGAAGTGATGCGCTTCTGCCAGGCCTTCATGAGCGAGCTGTACCGCCACATCGGTGCCGACGTCGACGTGCCTGCCGGTGACATCGGCGTGGGCGCCCGCGAGATTGGCTTCATGTTCGGCCAGTACAAGCGCCTGGCCAACCAGTTCACCTCGGTACTGACCGGCAAAGGCATGACCTATGGCGGCAGCCTGATTCGCCCAGAGGCCACCGGCTACGGCTGCGTCTACTTCGCTGAAGAGATGCTCAAGCGCCGCGACCTGCGCATCGATGGCCGTCGCGTGGCGATTTCCGGCTCGGGCAACGTGGCACAGTATGCCGCACGCAAGGTCATGGACCTGGGCGGCAAGGTCATCTCGCTGTCCGATTCCGAGGGCACCCTGTACGCCGAAGCGGGCCTGAGCGACGCCCAGTGGGACGCCGTGATGGAGCTGAAAAACGTCAAGCGTGGTCGCCTCAGCACCCTGGCGGGCGAGTTCGGCCTGGAGTTCCGCAAGGGCCAGACCCCGTGGAGCCTGCCGTGCGACATCGCCCTGCCGTGCGCCACGCAGAACGAGCTGGACACCGAAGACGCCCGCACCCTGCTGCGCAATGGCTGCTTCTGCGTGGCCGAAGGCGCCAACATGCCGACCACCCTCGCGGCTGTGGATATCTTCCTGGACGCGGGCATCCTGTACGCTCCGGGCAAGGCGTCCAACGCTGGCGGCGTGGCCGTGTCGGGCCTGGAGATGTCGCAGAACGCCATGCGCCTGCTGTGGACGGCCGGTGAAGTGGACAGCAAGCTGCACAACATCATGCAGTCGATTCACCATGCCTGTGTTCACTACGGTGAAGAGGCTGACGGCAAGATCAACTACGTCAAGGGCGCGAACATCGCCGGCTTTGTGAAAGTAGCTGATGCCATGCTGGCGCAGGGCGTGGTCTGATCCAAAACCGATGGGGCCGCTTTGCGGCCCCATCGGCTCGCCGCTCCTACAGGTGTGGGGGCGGCCTCACGCCTCACCCTCGATGGCGACCACCTCGATCGTCTGATCCCCTACCGGCCGCCGCCAAACCACTTCATCCCCAGGCCCCGCGCCTAGCAAAGCCCGCCCCAGCGGCGCCCCCCAATTGATCAACCCGCGCCCCGCATCGGCCTGATCTTCCCCAACCAGCTGCACCTCGTGCGCCTGGTCGTGCTCATCGACAAACCTCACCCGGCTACCAATCTGCACCTTGCTCCGCGAAGTGGCGGCTGGCACCACCTGGGCACTCTGCACCCGGGCGCTGAAGTAGCGCAGGTCACGCTCGGTATCGGCCAGGCGCTGCTTGTCGGCACGCTCGCCCTGGGCCTGCAGCTGGCTGCGCACTGTGTTGAGTTCGGCCACCCGTTGCTGCAGTTGCGCCAGGCCCAGGGCCGTGACGTAGTTGGGCTGCTCGCTGACCCGCCGCTCTACCGGCTGGTCGGCCTGGGCGGCGGCCTGGTCTTCGTTGACGAATGCTCGGCTCATGGTGGCCTCCTTGTGCTGAAGACCATGATGGCAGGCCGCCGGTTTCAAAGGATGTCCGATTGCGACCTAGGGGTGGCGGTAGGCCCGCGCAGCGCCGCGGTCTTTCTCCTGCTCCCAGTCACGGTCGCGTTGGTCCCAGTAGCGGTCGCGGTACTGACGCTGCTCTTCGCTGTTCTGCAGGGCGTGACACTGGCGAAAACCATCGTCCCAGCCGCTTTCGTACTGGCGGTTGTGCAGGTAGCGCGGCACGTCCTTGCGAAAGTCGCCGACCATCAGCCCGGCAGCCTGGCGGCCGCTGCTGCAGCCATCCTGGAAGCCATCGGCGTAGGCGGGCGGGTAACCGTGGTTGAGCATCTGTTCGTGGGTCGTTGCGCACCCAGACAGCAAAAAGGCAAAGCACAGGCCTAACCAGTACCGCGACATAGCCACCAGACCCTCCAGTTGATGCGGGAGAGTCTAGGTGGCGGTTTGTCGGTGGGCTGTCAAAACAGCGTCAAAGAGTCAGTAGTGGTACCACTTCAGCTCCAGCATCACCTCGTTCTGCGCCGTCGCCAGGTGGCTGAACTCACGCGACGCACTTAGCCGCAGGCCCAGGTTGCGGCTGATTTCCCATTGCTGGTTCAGGCTTACACTGCGGCGCACCTCGCCATTGGTGAAGAAGTCGCCCTTGGCCTCCAGCGTCATGTTGCCCAGCCCGTTGCGCCACAGCAGCCCGCCGTTGAAGCCCGCCGCCGGGGAAATGAACTCGGCGAAGTCGTTGTGGTGCTCCACGCGTACCGTGCCCAGGGCGAAGCCCAGCAAGCCATCGGCCAGTTGCCAGGTACCGCCGGCACCGCCGTTCACATGGCTTACCAGCACCTCGTCGTCATGCTTGCCCGGCACCCGCTCCAGGCCGCCGGTCACTTGCCATGACCACGGCTTGAGCAGCGCGTTGCGCGGCGTCAGGGAGCGAATGGTGGCGAGGTCCAGGCGCTGTACCTGCCAGTCGTTGCCTTCGTACTGGCGCACTTTGAGCTGCAAGATCTCGATCTGCGCGCCCAGCGGGAAGCCGTAGGCGTTGTCGTTGAGGTCGTGATAGGCCATGCGCAGGCCGTACTCGGCGTAGGCGCGGTCTTCCCGCGTGCCGACACCGAGCTGCCAGGTGCGTGAGTCATGGCCATCTTCGGGCAGCCCGGGGCGCTCGATATCCAGCGCTGGCGGCGGGTTGCGGTTGATCGCCCGCAGCAGCTCGAAGCTGCGCGTGGCCTGGCCCGGGTCGCGCTCCTGGCCGTTGGCGCGGTAGCGCTCCAGGCGGTAGGCGGCGTCCTGCACCAGCGCCTGGCGCTCGCGCGGCAGGGCGGTGAAGGCCGGGCTTTGCAACTGCGCGGTATCGGCGCTGACCGCCAGTACCTGCTGCTTTTCGTGGGGGGCCAAAGGCTCGGCGCGGGCCAGCAGTTCGCGCTCGCGTGAAGGCCGGTAGTTGACGCTGGCCACCAGGCCAGACTGGCGCACCGCCTTGACCGTGTCGGTGGGGATGGCGGTCAGCGGAAACTGCGAGGTCAGGTCCAGGCTCGGCCGGGCTACTTGCAGCAGTTCCAGCAGGCGATAGGAGCAGTTCTCGTCGAAGAAGAAGTAATCGAACTGGATCTGCTTGAGCTCCCACACATGCTCGACCATGCGCCCGGTCTCTTGCGGGGTGAGGTCCAGCTTGTACTCCCACAGGTCGCGGTTTTCCAGGCTGCGGTACTCGGACAGCTTCTCTTGGTACGGCATCAGCGCAAACAGGCCTGGATAGCCGCCCATCAGGCCCTTCCAGGCGTACAGGATGCTGTTGTCGCTGCCTTCGATGTAGGCGCCGAAGTTGATCGCGTAGCTCAGCAGCGTGGTGTCGTCGCTGTGGGTGGTGGACTGGTCGATGCGCAGCAGTGTATGGCCGAACATCGACGATGGGCTGTTCAGGTAGGCCGCCGGGAAGATCAGCGCGGCGCTGTGCGGGTCGATCGAGGTGTACCAGGTCTTGAATTCCTGGCAGTCGGGCTGCGGCAGGTCAGTCAGCCCCAGTTGTTCCTTGAGCCAACGGGTGCGTGCCGGAAAGACGCACTGGGCATGCTTGTCGCCCAGGCTGGCCGACGCATACAGCGCCTGCACCGTGGCCCGCAGCTCTTGGTCGGGGTGGTGCGCGCCATCCTCGGCGAGAAAGAACCGGGTGTCGTCCACATAGCTTCGCCAGCCACCGAGCTTGGCAGTCTCGTAATGGCCCAGGGCGATCCAGTAGGGGGTACTGGCCAGTTGCTGAATACGGCCTTCATCCAGCGCAGGCGCAGCATGAACAGGGGCGCAGGCACACAGCGCCAGGTAAGCGAGGCGTTTGAGCATATCGGGCAACTACTTCTTCACGATGCCGAAAAAAAGGCGAAACCCGCCCCGGAGGTGGGGCGGGGCAAGCTGCACTTAAGCCTCGGTTGCGTACTTGGCCAGGCGTGGGTCGCTCTTCAACACCGCCAGGGTGTTGCTGTGCACGGTTTCGGCCGTGACGTCGGCGCTGCTGAAGATCTGGTTGAAGTGCTGGTGGGTGACCGACTCGAAGTAGGTGCGGTCTTCAGGCGCTACACCCAGTACCACGGCATAGGTGGTCAGAGCCTCGCCCTTGCCCATGGCCATGTCTTCGGACAGTTCGTTCATCATGCCGTTCATGGCAAACCAGGACTTGCCGCCATAGGTCAGCGAAGCCTTGGTGGAGCAGCCGTTGGTGCCGGAGGTCATGCCGAAGGTGGCATTACCGGAGGTACCGTTGGTGGTGGAAGCCAGGAAGTGGGCCGGCGTACCGCGCTGGCCTTCGAACAGCATGTTGCCCCAGCCGCAGTTCGGGCCGCCAGGCGCCTCGGCCATGGCATTGAGGGAGACCACGGTGAACAGAGTACCCAGAAGAATCCGTTTCATAGCATTTGTTCTCTATTTGTCTTAACCAAGGGTCAGGGTTTCTGGCAACTCGGTTGCCAGGCGGGAAAGCTTTTCACCCACCCGCGCAGCTTGGAGTTTAGGCACGATCTAAAGGTTGCGTTGTTGATTGCGAAAAATTTGCCTGAAGCGCTGTGTTATCGCGACTGCGACATAAAGTCCCGCCGAGCCTTGCAAGGCGCGCGCGGGCAGCGCCAGAATGCTGCGTATCCGCCCCGCCGAAGTAAGGAAACCCAATGCCCGATCCTGTCGCTGCGCGCCTGCGTCTTGCGCCTGAAGCCCTGACCCGGCGTTTTTCCCCCGAGCAGTTTGCTTTTACCCACACTGACGATCTGGAGCCGTTTCGAGGTGTCCTGGGCCAGGAGCGAGCAGTCGAGGCCCTGCAATTCGGCGTGGCCATGCCCCGCCCTGGCTACAACGTGTATGTGATGGGCGAGCCCGGCACCGGCCGCTTCTCGTTCGTCAAGCGCTACCTCAAGGCCGAGGGCAAGCGCCAACACACCCCTGCCGACTGGGTCTACGTCAACCATTACGAAGACACCCGCGAGCCGCGTGCCCTGGAGCTGCCTTCGGGCACAGCCGGTGAATTCATCACCGACATGAACGGGCTGATCGACAACCTGTTGTCGACCTTCCCGGCGGTGTTCGAGCACCCGTCGTACCAGCAGAAGAAGGGCGCCATCGACCGTGCCTTCAACCAGCGTTATGACCGCGCCCTGGATGTGATCGAGCGCGCTTCGCTGGAAAAAGACGTGGCCCTGTACCGCGACGCCAGTAACGTCGCCTTCACCCCGATGGCCGAAGGCAAGGCGCTGGACGAGGCCGAGTTCGCGCAACTGCCGGAGGCGGTGCGTGAGCAGTTCCACGAAGACATCGCCCTGCTCGAGGAGCGCCTCAACGAAGAGCTGGCCAGCCTGCCGCAGTGGAAGCGTGAGTCGAACAACCAGCTGCGCCAGCTCAACGAAGAAACCATTACCCTGGCCCTGCAGCCGCTGCTGGCGCCGCTGTCGGAAAAGTACGCCGAGAACGCGGCGGTCTGCGCCTACCTGCAGTCGGTGCAGTTGAACCTGCTGCGCACCGTGGTCGAGCAACTGGTCGATGACAGCAAGACCGACGCCGTGGCGCGCAAGATGCTCGAAGAGCAATACGCGCCGAGCCTGGTGGTGGGTCATCACCACGACGGTGGCGCGCCGGTGGTGTTCGAGCCGCACCCGACCTACGACAACCTGTTTGGCCGGATCGAATACAGCACCGACCAGGGCGCGCTGTACACCTCCTACCGCCAGTTGCGCCCGGGGGCGTTGCACCGGGCCAACGGCGGCTTCCTGATTCTTGAAGCCGAGAAGATGCTCGGCGAGCCCTTCGTCTGGGATGCCCTCAAGCGGGCGCTGCAGTCGCGCAAGCTGAAGATGGAGTCGCCGCTGGGCGAGCTGGGCCGGGTGGCGAGCGTCAGCCTGACGCCGCAGATGATCCCGCTCAACGTCAAGCTGGTGATCATCGGCTCGCGTCAGCTCTACTACGCGCTGCAGGACCATGATCCGGACTTCCAGGAAATGTTCCGGGTGCTGGTGGACTTCGACGAAGACATGCCCATGGTCGACGAGAACCTGGAGCAATTTGCCCAGCTCTTGCGTACCCGCACCAACGAAGAAGGCATGGCGCCGCTGACCAGCGACGCCGTGGCGCGCCTGGCCACCTACAGCGCCCGGCTGGCGGAAAACCAGTCGCGGCTGTCGGCACGCATCGGTGACCTGTTCCAGCTGGTCAGTGAGGCCGACTTCATTCGCCAGCTGGCCAGCGACGAGATGACCGACGCCGGGCACATCGAGCGTGCGCTCAAGGCCAAGGCCACCCGCACCGGGCGTGTGTCGCAGCGGGTGCTGGACGACATGCTCGCCGGCATCATCCTGATCGACACCGAAGGCGCGGCCATCGGCAAGTGCAACGGCCTGACGGTGCTGGAGGTGGGTGATTCGGCATTCGGCATGCCGGCGCGTATCTCGGCCACGGTCTACCCCGGCGGCAGCGGCATCGTCGACATTGAGCGTGAGGTCAACCTGGGCCAGCCGATCCACTCCAAGGGCGTGATGATTCTCACCGGCTACCTGGGTAGCCGCTACGCCCAGGAGTTCCCGCTGGCCATTTCGGCGAGCATTGCCCTGGAGCAGTCCTACGGTTACGTCGACGGTGACAGTGCCTCGCTGGGTGAGGTGTGCACGCTGATCTCGGCGTTGTCGCGCACGCCGCTCAAGCAATGCTTTGCCATCACCGGTTCGATCAACCAGTTCGGTGAAGTGCAGGCGGTGGGTGGGGTCAACGAGAAGATCGAGGGCTTCTTCCGGCTCTGCGAGGCGCGCGGCTTGACCGGCGATCAAGGCGTGATCATCCCGCGTGCCAACGTGGCCACGCTGATGCTCGACGAGCGGGTACTGCAGGCGGTCGAAGGCGGGCAGTTCCACGTGTATGCGGTCAGCCAGGCCGACGAGGCGCTGAGCCTGCTGGTGGGCGAGGAGGCCGGCACGGCGGATGAAAATGGCGAGTTCACCGAGGGCAGCGTCAACGCCCGCGTGGTGGAGCGCCTGCGCGAAATCGCCGAGATGATCAGTGAAGAGGACATCAAAGAGGCAGAAAAGGAACGCCTGGAAGAGGTGATTGCGCAGGCTAAGCCGGCCTAAGTCAATAAACCGGCGCTGGCGGCGATGTGCTACCGTTCAGCGCCGGTTTTCCAACTTTCTGTGCTGTTCCTCTATGCTGGAACTTAGGACGGTATCAGCGTTCAGGATGGAAACAGCCTGAGGGTTTCAGGCTGAACAGGGCTCATTGGAGGGGACGCGGCCATGCGCAACCTCAGCCTTACTCGCCAGTGCCTGGGCCTGGTGACCCGCATCGAATGCAGCATCCGCCCACTGGCCGGCGACAACGGCATGTGGACGCTGCTGTTCGCCGCCGGCATGGCCGGCGAGCAACCTTCGGCCATCAAGGCCCAGGGGCCGTTTCACGGGCCGCTGGTGGCCGAGTCGGTGCTCAATGCCATTGTCGACAGCCTGACGCTACACGGGTATCAGGTTGCCGAAGACCCGCAGATCTGGTGCCTGCACCTGCAGGCCCAGTTGCGGCGCATCAATGGCGAGCGCTGTCGTAACCTGGGGGATTATCAGTTCCATCCGGAAAGCTA
Source organism: Pseudomonas sp. SWRI68 (assembly GCF_014269165.1). Classification (NCBI taxonomy): domain Bacteria; kingdom Pseudomonadati; phylum Pseudomonadota; class Gammaproteobacteria; order Pseudomonadales; family Pseudomonadaceae; genus Pseudomonas; species Pseudomonas sp. SWRI68. The sequence continues at coordinate 26,500 of NZ_JABWRU010000001.1, forward strand.
GGCGATTGCTGGGGCCGCTGCGTCCCCATTCGCGACACACGGCGGCTCCCACAGCGGTGGCCGGGTGCGGCCTTGTGTCGCGATTGCCCTGCATAGCGGAGCCGGGCTTTTGCTGCAGCAGGTGGCTGGCTATACTCGCCGTCGCTTTTTCAGTCACCTGACGAGTCCCTACCCTCCATGGAACGTATTCTCGAAAATGCGATGTATGCCTCGCGCTGGCTGCTCGCCCCTATCTACTTCGGCTTGTCCCTCGGGCTGTTGGCCCTGGCCCTGAAGTTCTTCCAGGAAGTCGTTCACGTCCTGCCCAACGTATTTGCCCTGAGCGAAGCCGACCTGATCCTGGTGATCCTGTCGCTGATCGACATGTCGCTGGTGGGTGGCCTGCTGGTGATGGTGATGATTTCCGGCTACGAGAACTTCGTCTCGCAACTGGACATCGACGACAGCAAAGAGAAGCTCAACTGGCTCGGCAAGATGGACTCATCTTCGCTGAAGATGAAAGTTGCTGCCTCGATCGTCGCCATTTCGTCGATTCACCTGCTGCGCGTGTTCATGGACGCACAGAACATCTCCACCGACTATCTGATGTGGTACGTGATCATCCACATGACCTTCGTGGTGTCGGCCTTCTGCATGGGTTACCTGGACAAGCTCACCAAGCACTGAGCCCGCTTGATAGGGTAAAACTGACGAGTGGCGTCAGTTTTACCTTGTGTATTCCCTGGCCCTGTACAAAAAATGAGCACTCATGCGGTTCCCGCTGCGAGGTGCTCTCATGAACCTGCATCAGCTCAATACCGAGGCCAGGGTTGGCCATGTCGACGAACTCAACCTGATCGCCATCGAAGGTGGTGATTACCTGCTTGAGGCCCGGGTCAAGGGCCGTGCGCATCCGCTTTCCGACAGCCGTGGGCAACGCTTGCGCGTGCACTCCGTGGAAGAAGCGCGTGACCTGCTCAAAGCCCTTCCATTGCTGTCACTGAACTTGTTGCACTGGTCAGTGCAGGACGAAATGTGCGGCATGGGCACGCACCCCGAAGAAGACCTGAAAGTACCGATTTCCCAGCGTTCGGCCTGGTAGCTGCTCCAGGCGCCCCAGTGTGCTAGGCTGCTCGCCCTTTTCATCAAGGGCGCGGCTTCACTGCGCCCTGCAGTGGAGCACGACAATGTCCGAACTCAACCTGTCTACCGACGAAACCCGCGTCAGCTACGGCATCGGCCGTCAGCTGGGTGGCCAACTGCGTGACAACCCGCCACCAGGCGTCAGCCTGGACGCCATCTTGGCCGGCCTGACCGACGCCTTCAACGGCGCCGACAGCCGCGTCAGCGAAGCCGACCTGTCGGCCAGCTTCAAGGTCATCCGCGACATCATGCAAGCCGAGGCAGCTGCCAAGGCTGAAGCAGCGGCTGGTGCCGGCAAGGAATTCCTGGCCGAAAACGCCAAGCGCGAAGGCATCACCACCCTGGCTTCGGGCCTGCAGTTCGAAGTGCTGACCGCAGGTGAAGGCGCCAAGCCGACCCGCGAAAGCAACGTGCGCACCCACTACCATGGCACCCTGATCGATGGCACCGTGTTCGACAGCTCCTACGAGCGTGGCCAGCCGGCTGAATTCCCGGTAGGCGGCGTGATCGCTGGCTGGACCGAAGCCCTGCAGCTGATGAACGCTGGCAGCAAATGGCGCCTGTACGTGCCGAGCGAGCTGGCCTACGGCGCCCAAGGCGTTGGCAGCATCCCCCCGCACAGCGTACTGGTGTTCGACGTCGAGCTGCTCGACGTTCTGTAATGCCTATGGGGCCGGCTTAGCCGGCCTCAGTTCCAATCCGTCCCCCCAGGGCGCAACGCCCGCGCATAGCAGAACAGAAACAAATTCCGCACCAGCTCCTTGAGCACCCCAGGTTCGCTCGAATTCAGCCCGCTCATGTCCAGGTCGCCCTGGTCGCGCAGTTCATCAAGGGCTTCTTCTTCAAGTACCGCGCACACTTCGCCGGTCTCGCGATGCAAGATGCGCAGGTAAGGGTGAGGGCGGTCCAGCCAGGCGTCGATCAGATAGGTCATGGCTATTCTCCTTGGATAGCAGTTCCAATGAGAATAATTCTTATTATCAAAATAGCAAGGGTCTATTGGCGTATTTTTGCCGAATGGTGCAGTGACCCTGTTGCAGGATCTGTCAGGGCCACCAGAAAGGTAGCCCCGTCGCACCCGAGGGTCAGACCTTGCGCACGAACTCGGACTTCAGCTTCATGGCGCCGATGCCGTCGATCTTGCAATCGATGTCGTGGTCGCCGTCGCACAGGCGGATGTTCTTGACCTTGGTGCCGACCTTGACCACCAGGGACGAGCCCTTGACCTTGAGGTCCTTGATGACGGTGACGGTGTCGCCGTCCTGCAGCACATTGCCGACCGAATCCTTTTTCACCACGTCATCGCTGGCGGCATCGGCTTCGCCGTTGGCCGACCACTCGTGCGCGCACTCGGGGCAGATCAGCTGGGTGCCATCCTCGTAGGTGTATTCGGAATTGCATTTGGGGCAGGGCGGCAAAGTGCTCACTTCGGTTCCTTAAACAGACAGGCGGTTGAAAAGGCCCATATTGTATAAGGTTTTCTCTGTGAAGTGTTTTGTCCTTGCAAAAGCATCGCGGGCAAGCCCGCTCCTACATGGGCCTGTAGGAGCGGGCTTGCCCGCGATGAAGGTGGCGCGATGTTAGTGCGTACGCGCTACCGCAAACTCGCTCAGCTCGATCAACGCATCGCGATATTCACTGGCCGGCAGCACTTCCAGGCACTCGATAGCCCGCTTCACGTAGTCACGTGCCATCTGCGCGGTGTAGTCCAGCGCGCCCGAGGCTTCGACCGCTGCGCGGATCTGCTCGAGGTCTTCAAGGCCACCCTTCTGGATCGCCTGGCGCACCAGCGCAGCCTGTTCAGGCGTGCCTTCGCGCATGGTGTAGATCAGCGGCAGGGTAGGCTTGCCCTCGGCCAGGTCGTCACCAACGTTCTTGCCCAGGGTCTGCGAGTCGCCCTTGTAGTCCAGCAGGTCGTCGACCAGCTGGAAGGCCACACCCAGGTGGTCGCCGAAGGTGCGCAGGGCCTCGCGCTGCGCGTCGCTGGCGCCGGCCAGCGCGGCGGCGCTGTGGGTCGAGGCCTCGAACAGCATGGCGGTCTTGCCGCGGATGACCTCCATGTACACCTCTTCCGTGGTGCTGGCATCGCGCACGCGCGACAGCTGCAGCACTTCACCCTCGGCGATGACGCGGGTGGCCTTGGAGAGGATCTGCATGACCGGCATCGAACCCAGTTCGACCATCATTTCGAACGAGCGCGAATAAAGGAAGTCGCCCACCAGCACGCTCGGTGCGTTGCCCCACAGCGCATTGGCGGTGGAACGGCCGCGGCGCATGCCGGACATGTCGACCACGTCGTCGTGCAGCAAGGTGGCGGTGTGCAGGAACTCGATGGTCGCTGCCAGCAGGCGCAGGTCGTCGCCTTCGCGGCCCAGGGCCTTGCCACACAGCAGGACCAGCAGGGGACGCAGGCGCTTGCCACCGGCCGACGTGATGTAGTCGCCGATCTTCGATACCAGCGGCACGCGCGAGGTCAGCTGCTTCTTGATGATCTCGTCGACGGCGCTGAAATCATCAGCCACCGCGCGGTAGAAGGTTTGGGGTTGCATCGGCTGCTCCATTAACGTTGCGCGGCATGCTAGGTCGCGGGTCCCGGTGTGTCAAGGCGCGGTGCCAGCGCCACGGGGGCGGTACTTGCAAGCAAAACCGGGGTTGCGTACAATCGCGCACCCTAACTTCCTGGGCAGCACCTGCCTTACGCAATTGCACCGGGCCGTTCCAGCCCCATGCAGCCATGCCAGCCAATACTCATCATATAAAGCGCTGGGTGAGCAGGATTATCGGAGAAATACCCATGTCTTACGCAGTAATCGTTACCGGCGGCAAGCAGTACAAAGTCGCTGAAGGTGAATTCCTCAAGATCGAAAAACTGGAAGTCGCCACTGGCGAATCCGTGACTTTCGATCGCGTTCTGCTGGTTGCCAACGGTGAAGAAGTCACCATCGGCGCTCCAGTCGTCGCCGGCGCTAAAGTTGTTGCTGAAGTCGTTTCGCAAGGCCGTCACGATAAAGTCCGCATCATCAAGTTCCGTCGTCGTAAGCACCACATGAAGCGTATGGGCCACCGCCAGTGGTTCACCGAGATCAAAATCACCGGCATCCAGGCTTAATCCCCTAGATCCCCTGAATTTATTTGGAGAATTGAACCATGGCTCACAAGAAGGCTGGTGGTAGTACCCGTAACGGTCGCGACTCAGAATCGAAACGCCTTGGCGTGAAGATGTATGGCAGCCAGGTCGTCAAGGCCGGCAACATCATCGTCCGTCAGCGCGGCACCCAGTTCCACGCCGGCTACGGCGTTGGCATGGGCAAGGATCACACCCTGTTCGCCAAGATCGAAGGCGTGATCAAGTTCGAGAAGAAAGGCGAGTTCAACCGCCGTTACGTGAGCATCGTCGCAGCCTAATCGCGACGTCGCTCCAGAAGCCCCGTCATGCGACGGGGCTTTTTCGTTTGTGGTGAGCCTCTTGCAAAGCTGTTTGTATGGGCTGCCGGCGTGGGTTTCTACGGTCGTACGGGGCCGCCGCGCTCATTTTTGCAAGAGCCTCAGGTTTTTTAAGTATTCAGCTCGTCGGAAGACGAGGGGCGGTTTTAATGAAGTTTGTTGACGAAGTATCGATTCGAGTCAAAGCCGGTGACGGCGGTAACGGTTGCATGAGCTTCCGTCGCGAAAAATTCATCGAAAACGGTGGCCCTAACGGCGGCGACGGTGGTGACGGCGGTTCGGTGTACATGGTTGCCGACGAAAACCTCAACACCCTGGTCGACTACCGCTACACCCGTCACCATGAGGCCCAGCGGGGCGCCAACGGTGGCAGCACCGACTGCACCGGCAAGAAGGGTGAAGACCTGTTCCTGCGGGTGCCGGTCGGCACCACGGTGATCGACGCCACCACCCAGGAAGTGATCGGTGACCTGATCACCCCTGGCCAGAAGCTGATGGTCGCCCAAGGCGGCTGGCACGGCCTGGGCAACACCCGCTTCAAGTCGAGCACCAACCGTGCGCCGCGTCAGACCACCCCGGGCAAGCCAGGTGACCAGCGCGACCTGAAAATGGAAATGAAGGTCCTGGCCGACGTCGGCCTGCTCGGCCTGCCAAACGCTGGCAAGAGCACCTTCATCCGTTCGGTGTCGGCTGCCAAGCCGAAAGTCGCCGACTACCCGTTCACCACCTTGGTGCCGAACCTGGGCGTGGTCAGCGTCGACCGCTGGAAGAGCTTCGTCATTGCCGACATCCCCGGCCTGATCGAAGGCGCATCCGACGGTGCCGGCCTGGGTATCCGCTTCCTCAAGCACCTGGCGCGCACCCGCGTGCTGCTGCACCTGGTCGACATGGCGCCGCTGGACGAAAGCAGCCCGGCCGATGCCGCAGAAGTGATCGTCAACGAGCTGACCCGCTTCAGCCCATCGCTGGCCGAGCGTGAGCGCTGGCTGGTGCTGAACAAGTCTGACATGGTCATGGACGACGAGCGCGACGAGCGGGTCAAGGAAGTGGTCGAGCGCTTGCAGTGGGAAGGCCCGGTCTACGTGATCTCGGCCATCTCCAAGCAGGGCACCGACAAGCTCAGCCACGACCTGATGCGCTACCTCGAAGACCGCGCCGACCGCCTGGCCAACGACCCGGTCTTCGCCGCCGAGCTGGCCGACCTCGACCAGCGCATCGAAGACGAAGCCCGCGCCCAGCTGCAGGCTCTGGACGACGCCCGTACCCTGCGTCGCACAGGCGTCAAGAGCGTCCACGACATCGGCGACGATGACGGTTGGGACGATGATTTCGAGGACGACGAAGACGGCCCGGAAATCATTTACGTGCGCGACTGACCGGTTGCAGTACACTAAACGCCGCTCTCTGGAGCGGCGTTTTTGTATCCACTGTATCTACAGATTCGACATAGGTTGGAAGAAGATGCGAAGCAAGGTGACGGGCGCCAAGCGCTGGGTCGTGAAGATTGGCAGTGCGCTGCTGACCGCCGATGGCAAAGGCCTGGATCGCGGCGCAATGGCCGTTTGGGTCGAGCAGATGGTCGCGCTGCGTGAGGCAGGCGTGGAGTTGGTGCTGGTCTCTTCGGGGGCAGTGGCAGCGGGCATGAGCCAGCTGGGCTGGACCTCGCGACCGAGCGCGATGAACGAGCTGCAGGCCGCCGCTTCGATCGGCCAGATGCGCCTGGTGCAGGCCTGGGAGTCGAGCTTCGGCGAGCACGGCAAGCACACCGCGCAGATCCTCCTGACCCATGACGACCTGTCCGACCGCAAACGTTACCTGAACGCGCGCAGCACCCTGCGCACGTTGGTCGACCTCGGCGTGGTGCCGGTGATCAACGAAAACGACACCGTGGTCACCGACGAGATCCGCTTCGGCGACAACGACACGTTGGCCGCGCTGGTGGCCAACCTGGTGGAAGCCGACCTGCTGGTGATTCTCACCGACCGCGACGGCATGTTCGACGCCGACCCGCGCAACAACCCCGAAGCCCAGCTGATCTATGAAGCCCGTGCCGACGACCCGGCGCTCGACGCCGTGGCCGGTGGCACCGGTGGCGCGCTGGGCCGTGGCGGTATGCAGACCAAGCTGCGCGCCGCACGCCTGGCGGCACGTTCCGGTGCGCATACCATCATCATCGGTGGCCGCATCGAGCGCGTGCTTGATCGCCTCAAGGGGGGTGAGCGCCTGGGCACCTTGCTGTCGCCTGAACGCGGCATGCTCGCTGCGCGCAAGCAGTGGCTGGCCGGGCACCTGCAAACCCGTGGCACGCTGGTGCTCGACGCCGGCGCCGTGCAGGCACTGCGCCAGGCCAACAAGAGCCTGTTGCCGGTTGGCGTGAAGACCGTGCAGGGCAGTTTCCGCCGTGGCGAGATGGTGGTGTGCGTCGGCCCGGACGGCCTTGAAGTGGCCCGCGGCCTGGCCAACTACAGCGCCCTCGAAGCGCAGAAAATCATCGGCCAGTCGTCCGATGCCATCGAGGCCCTGCTCGGTTACAGCGCCGAGCCGGAGCTGGTGCACCGCGACAACCTGGTGCTGGTATGAATAGGTTCAAGCGGGTGATTGCCGTGGCGGCATTGGCACTGCCGATGCTGGCCGCAGCGGAAGAGGTTGGCCAGGTGTCGACCGTGTTCAAGTTCCTCGGGCCGAACGACCGCATTGTGGTCGAGGCTTTTGATGACCCCAAGGTCGAGGGTGTGACGTGCTACCTGTCGCGCGCCAAGACGGGCGGTATGAAGGGCGGCCTGGGCCTGGCTGAGGACCGTGCCGAGGCGTCGATTGCCTGCCGTCAGGTGGGGCCGATCAACTTCAAGGGTGAGCTCAAAGACGGCGAAGAAGTGTTCAAGGAACGCACCTCGCTGGTGTTCAAGACCATGCAGGTGGTGCGCTTCCTCGACAAGAAGCGCAATACCTTGGTGTACCTGGTGTATAGCGACCGCATGATCGAAGGCAGCCCGCAGAATGCGGTGACGGCGATTCCGATCTTGCCTTGGGCTCATTGATAGGCCGGTGAAAGTTGGGAGGCCTTTGGCCTCCTTTCGCGGGGCAAGCCCGCTCCCACAGACTCAGCGCAGTCATCACAGGCGGCGGGGTAGTTGTGGGAGCGGGCTTGCCCCGCGATTGGGCCGCAAAGCGGCCCCTATCGAAGAGTAATCAGGCCAGTGCTTCGGCCTGATCCTCACGCACGTCGGCCTTCACCTCATCCAGCCGGCTGATGAACTTCCAGTCCGCCTCATCAATGTAGATGCCATTTGGCCCGCTACCGCCTTCCAGGTCGATCGCCACCTTGGCCGACACCTGCGGCTTCACACTCGCCAGAATCGGCACAAAGCCCAGTTGCAGGCTGGTTTCCAGCAAGGCCGCCTGGTTGCGTTCGTCGATGTCTGCCGCCTCGTCGAGGTAGTACGGCAGGCGAATGCGCCCGGCCAGGTCACGGTCCATCAGGTGCAGCAACAAGTACATGTTGGTCAGCGCCTTGATGGTCATGGTGGTGCCGTTGGACGCGGCGCCGTCGATGTCGGCGTGGATCACCGGCTGGCCATTGACCTTGGTGATCTCGAAGGCCAGTTCGAACAGGTCCTTGAGGCCCAGCTGGTTGTGGTTGGCCGCCACCAGCCGTGCCAGGTACTCCTTGGCCTCTTCGTTCTTGTGGTCCTGGTCGGAGTTCTGCGTCAGGTCGAACACCGACAGGGTTTCGCCTTCCTCGTACTGGCCGGCGCTGTGGATGATCTGGTCGATGTGCTTGAGCGCTTCCTTGTTCGGTGCCAGCACCACGCGGAAGCTCTGCAGGTTGGACACCTGGCGTTTGTTGATCTCGCGGTTGAACAGCGCCAGTTGGTGCTCGAGGCTGTCGTAGTCGCTACGGATGTTGCGCAGGGTCCGGGCGATGTCGGTGACTGCGGCGCGGCGCGCCTTGGCCAAGGTCAGGGCCTCATCGGTGCGGTGCGCGTAGGCGTTGACCAGCAGTTGCAGGCGGCGCTCCATGTCGTCTTCGCTGTCGAACTTGGCCACGCCCTTGAGGCGCACCTGGGCGTACAGCGCCTCGATCTGGTTGTCCACCCGCTGCAAGCCCTGCCAGCTGTCCTGGTAGTCGTTGAGCATCGGCAGCAGGTTGTCCATCGAGTCGTCGACCGCTTCCATGAACGGCGTGCCGTAAGGCAGGTCGGCTGGCAGCAGCTGGCGGCGGCGCAGGGCGTCTTCAAGGGTGCGCTGCTTGGACTCCAGGTCGCCGAGCTGGCGGCCGACCAGTTGCAGCTTGGCCGACAGTTGCTGGACGCGCTCGGTGAAGGCATCGCTGGAGCGTTTGAGCTCGTCCTGGGCCGCTTCCAGTTGTGACAAGTGCTCCAGTTTCTCGGGTTCTTCGGCCGCCAGCGTTTCGCTGCGACGGAAGTCTTCCAGCGCCTTCTGCGCATCCAGTACGGCCTGGTACAAGGTTTCCGTCTGCGCCTTGGAGGCGGAGCGGTCGGCGGCCACGGCCTGCTGGGTCTTGAGCTGCTTGAGCTCGCGCTCCAGGCGGTCCTTCTGGTCGCGCAGGGCGGCGCGGTCGGCCAGCGCCTGCAGGGCCGGTGGGTCGATGTGCGAGATATCGATGGAAAGGCCCGGAGCCTCGAAGCGCTCGCCTTTGAAGCCATCGAGCACCGCTTCCAGCGACTTCACCCACAGGTCGCTGTCGTCCAGTTCGATGCCGCGCTCGCCCAGCGGCAGGCTGAACAGCGCGCCGTTGAACAGGCGCATCAGGCGGTCGACGTCCTGCTGCGAGAACTCCTCGCGCAGGCGGGCATAGCTGTTGTTGTCGGCGTGTTCGAGCTGCTGCTTGACCTGCTTGACGCGTTTTTCCAGGTCGCGTACGCGCTCGTCCAGGTCTTCGGCAGAGAACTGCCGCGACTGGGCCAGGGCGCCCGCCAGTTCGTCGTGGGCATCCTTGGCGGCCAGCAACTGCTGCTCCAGGACCTTGACGTCATCGACCAGGGCGAAGCGGCGCTTGAGCACCGACAGCTCGCCGAGCCAGCGCTGGATGCCGGTGATCTCGCGCTCCAGCCGCATCAGTTCTTGGGTGCCTCCGCGTTGGTCGTTCTGCAGCCGGTCCTGTTCGCCACGGTAGTGCTCGGACTGGATGACCAGCTCTTCCTTGCGCGCCATGGCGTATTCCTGCCAGGTGCCCAGCAGGTTGTCGAGCAGGGGCGAGAGGCGGTGCAGCTTGCCGCGCAGAATGTCGCGCTGGGCAACGCCACCGGCGAGGGCTTCGACCAGCGGGCCGGCGGCGACCAGGGCGTTGTAGTCCTGCTCCATGCGGCGCACGTCGCGGAAGGCTTCTTCGCAGGCCGCGATGTAGTCGACGCTGCCCGAGCGCAGGCTGTGCTCGAAGGCGTCGAGGAACAGCTGCTTGAGCTTGGCTGCGGTGATCTCGCGCATGTGCAGCAGGTTGATGAACAACGCGCGGAAGGTTTTCAGGCTTTGCTCGCTGGTCGAGCGCAGCGGGATCATGGTCAGGTCCAGCGGCACCGAGGTGTGGCCGCCGACCAGCAGCCGACGCAGCTCGTCGGGCTTGAGCTCGTAGGCCTTCAGGCCCAGGCGCTCGAGGTTGGTGAACAGCTCTTTCTGACGCAGGCAGGTGTCGTTCTTCTGGTAATGGGCCAGGTCCAGTTCGCCCTTGTAGGCGAAGAACTGGTGGCCGAAACCGCCGCCCGGGCCGCGGCCGACCACGCCGATCACGTGCGGGCCGTGGGGCAGGTTCAGTTCGCAGAGGATGTACGAGGTGTCGCTGGCGAAGTAGAAGCGACGCGACTGCTCCAGGCTGTACTTGCCGAAGCTCATGTCGGACATGCGCGCCAGGATCGGGAACTGCAGGGCGTTGATCGAGGCCGATTTACCCAGGTTGTTGGCGCCGTACACCGACAGCGGGTGCTCCAGCGGGAACAGGCCAAGGCTGTAGCCGGCGGTGTTGAGCAAAGCAAAGCGGCGGATGCCGTAGCGTTCCTGGCTCATGCGTCAATCTCCTGTTGCTCTTCGCGGATGGCCCGGGCCAGGGCGTCCTCTTCGCTCTCGTCGCCTTCGAATGGCGACAGGTCGAGCGGGTCGTCGGTGCGGTTGAGTTGCTCCGGGCTTTCTTCCTCGGCCAGTACCGGGGTCGGCAAAGGCAGGTCGCTGTGCAGGGTGGCGGCCAGGTCGCGGTCCTGCTGCACCGACAGGCAGACGTCGAGGAAGCGGTGCATCGGCGGCAGGAAGCGGTAGATACCGCCTTCCTCGAAGGCGAAGCCGAGCTGGGTCATGCGCCGCAGGATTTTTTCTTCCAGCTCTTCGACGGTTTGCACTTCGGCCTGCAGGAACAGGTCGCGGTACTTTTCCAGCAGCGATGGCAGTTCGTCGCGGCCAATGCTGCCGCCGTCGAGCACGGCCATTGGGTCGCGGCCCTGGTCGGCCAGGTGCTCGACCAGGATGAAGGTGAACAGCGACAGGCGCTGGGCGGTCTTGTTGACCTGCGCGGCGGCAAGCTCGGGCACGAAGTAATAGAAACCACGGGTGTCGCACACCAGTTCGAAGCCCAGGGCCTTGAACAGGGTGCGGTACTGGTCCTGGAAGTTCGACAGCTGAGCGTACAGCTCGGGGTCACGGCGGCTGACGTGGAAACCTTTGAACAGCTCGCGGAAGATCGGTGCGAGCTGGGACAGTTCGGAAAGATCAAGATGCATTGGCTGGGCTCGCGTTGGATTCGGCAGTCGTTCTGGCGACGTCTTCACGGCTGGACGTCAGGGCGAACGAGCGCAGGCTGACCAGGTGTTCGTGGGTGGTGTAGTCGCGGCGTTCGAGGCGCTCGCGCTGGAAGCGCTTCTCGCGCGACAGGCGCGAGAACCAGTACAGCAGTTCGTCGGTGGCGCCGTCGGGCTCCTGCTCCAGCAGCCAGACCATCAGGTCGGGCAGCGGCAGGGCCTGCTCGCAGCGTTGGAGCATTTCCTTGACCGTACGTGGCGCGCGCGGCAATGGGTCTTTGTCGGTCTTGTGCGCCTTGGGGAAGCGCGCAGGCTTGGGCTCGAAACGGGCCAAAGCGTAGACATAGGCCTCGACCTGGCTGGCGCTGCCGAGGAAGGTGCTCTGCGGCCGGGTGAACATCGGCATGGCCGCTTGCGGCACGGCATCGATGCCCTTGCGGCGGATCACCGACAGCGCCAGGGCGGCGCCACGGGTCACGGCGTTGTGCCGGCGCGCTTCTTCGCGCAGTGGCAGCAGCAGTTCCCGGGCGTGGCGCAGGGTCAGCTGGGCGCTGGTCTGCATTTCCAGGATGCGCGCGTGGGTACGCAGCAGCATGTCGTCGTCGACCAGGTGGCCCAGGCGCGCCTGCTCGCCCAGCAGGCGCAGCAGCACGGTTTCGACCTTGCGCACGCCCTGTTCGAAGGCGCCGTCGGCGTTGACCAGCTGGATCATCGGCTCGACGTACTCGTCCCAGGTTGCGAGGACTTCAGCGTAGCGCTGGCGCAGCGGGATCTGGCGGTTGCTGGTCTTGGCCCGCTCGGCCACGGCCACCAGGGCCTGCTCGTCGTTGTCGAGCTTCTTCAGCACATCGCGCACGCGCATGTCGAGCAGGCGCAACTGGCGCGCCAGGTCGTCGCTGTCGCGGTTGTCGAAAGCATCCTGGATGTGCCCGGCAAGGCGTTCCAGGTGGCGCAGGTAGGCTTCGATCTCCAGGCACAGGCCCAAGCGGTGTTCGCGGCGTAGGTAGGCGAGGAAGTCGTGGATCTGGGCGTTGAGCTCGAAGCGGTTCGGGCTCTTGGCCACCGGCACCAGGATATCCAGGCGGATCCACACGTCGAGCAGCTGGGTGATGTCCTGCGGGGTACTCTCGACCTGCTGGCGGGCCACATGCTGACGCAGTTCGACCAGGCTCAGGGTGCCCTGGTCGAAACGTTCGCACAGCGGCTCGATCAGGGCCCAGTGTTCGGCTAGGGCGCGCAGGACGCGCTTGGGTTCGATCATGGCTTCGACTCGTTGCCAAGAAAAAGGGGGCGATTGTACTGCATACGGGGGGGAGGATTTCACCCCTTGGTCTGTAATGAGAAATGGCCTTTGTTTATTTGTGTGTATGGCGGGAGGGCTTTGGCGCCTGGGAGACCGAGCGCCGCCCGGGCGGCGCTTGGTCTCCCAGGCGCTGCAAAAACCCCGCCGTACGCGTTACAATGCCCGATTGATATAACCCCCCGGATACCCGCCTCGTGCTGACCGAACCCCGTCGCCGCGCCTACCTTTCCGCCATGCAAGTGGTGCACTGGCTGCCGCGCGCCGAACTGCCGTTCGCCGCACCGTCGCGCCCGGAACTGTTGTTGCCGGTGGCGCCGGTCGAAGACCTTGACTTCGACGTCAAGCCAGCGCCCGCCGCCAACGAAGCCCCTGCCGCCCCCCAGGCGCGCAGCGGCGAACGCCCGAAAATCGAGATTCCGCGCCCAGGCAGCAGCCCCAAGCCTGCCGCCAAGCCCGTCGAAGCCGAAGAGCCAGCCCCCGCACCGCGCCCGGTGCCGGTGCCGCCACCGCGCTTCTCGTTGCAACTGCTGCGCGCCGGCAGCTGCCTGCTGCTGGTGGAACTGGCCACCGGCCAGCCGTTCCAGAGCCGCGACCCGTCCTACTTGTTGCTCAAGGACATGCTGCGCGCCGCCGGCCTGCCCGATGCCCCACAGATCATCGGTGAGCCGGTGCGCTGGCCGCTGCTGGTGCGCGGCAACATGGACCAAGGCCCGGACGCTGCACGCGATTTCGTCCAGGGGTTCATCCAGGCCCGCCTGGAAGAGGCACCCTGTACCTGCTTGTGGTTGATCGGCCTGCCCGCGCTGCGCTTTGCCGGCAATACCGACGCGCACACCTACTACCAAACACTGAAGCTTGAGGGCCTGGGCGATGCCTGGGCCTTGCCGGGCCTTGAACTGTTGATGGACGAGCCGCAGCGCAAGGCGGACGTCTGGCAAGCCATGCGCCAGCTGATGGCGCGCTGGAAGAGCGTTGAATGAGTGACTCGATCAGTTTCCGCCCGATGACCGAGGCGGATCTGGATGCCGTGCTTAAGATCGAATATGCCGCGTTCAGCCATCCCTGGACCCGCGGAATCTTTCAGGATGCGCTCAAGTCCTACGAAGTGTGGCTGATGTTCGACGGCCAGCAGCAGGTCGGCCATGGCGTGATCAATGTGATCATCGACGAGGCGCACCTGCTCAACATTACCGTCAAACCCGAGAACCAAGGGTTCGGCCTGGGCCTGCGTCTGCTTGAGCACCTGATGGCGCGGGCCTACCAGCTCAATGGCCGCGAATGCTTCCTGGAAGTGCGCGCCAGCAACCAGTCGGCCTATCGGTTGTACGAGCGCTACGGGTTCAACGAAATCGGCCGCCGCCGTGACTACTACCCGATGGCCGGCGGCCGTGAAGATGCCCTGGTGATGGCCTGCACCCTGTTCGAGGAGTGACCCCTCGAGTGCAGGCCTTGTCACACAGGTACAACCTGATGAGGCAAGACCATGCACGACCTGCAGGAACTGATCGACAACAATGCACGCTGGGCCGATGCCATCACCCAGCGTGACCCCGATTTCTTCGCCAAACTGGCCCGTCAGCAAACCCCCGAGTTCCTCTGGATCGGTTGCTCCGACGCCCGCGTGCCGGCCAATGAAATCGTCGGCATGCTGCCTGGCGACCTGTTCGTCCACCGCAATGTCGCCAACGTGGTGCTGCACACCGACCTGAACTGCCTGTCGGTGATCCAGTACGCCGTCGAAGTGCTCAAGGTCAAACACATCCTGGTCACCGGCCACTACGGTTGCGGCGGCGTGCGCGCTGCCATGCAGGACCGCCAGCTCGGCCTGATCGACGGCTGGCTGCGTTCGATCCGCGACCTGTACTACGAAAAACGCGGCGAACTGGCCAAGCTGGAAACCGAAGAGGCGCAGGTCGATCGCCTGTGCGAGCTGAACGTCATCCAGCAGGTCGCCAACGTGGCCCACACCAGCATCGTGCAGAACGCCTGGCATCGCGGGCAGGAGCTGTCGGTGCATGGTTGCATCTATGGCATCAAGGACGGGCGTTGGAAGAGCCTGGACACCACCATCAGCGGCTTTGCCCAACTGCCACCGCAGTATCGGTTGCGGGCGTTGGAGTAGGCGGTGTGTTGCCCTGCGTTTCTGCTTACATAACTTGAAACAGGGTGTTCGATCTCGTTGAGCAGGGGAGTGGGGATGACAGGCGCGAAGTGGCTGCTGATGGCAATGGGCATGTGGGTGGTTAGTGTCGCGCACGCCGATGACCGTGACCTGTGGATGTTCGCCCAATGGGCCGGCGATCATCAAACACGCCCCTTCCGCGAAATGCTGGTGGATGCCCGGCTGTACGGGGTGGTGCCGATCCATCAACTGCTTCGCTCGGCCTCTGACTGGAAGCTGTGCCGGGCATCCCCCTTCGCCGTGCCACCTGCCAGCCAATGGCCCGCAGTGCGCTCGACGCTGTCATTGCTCAACACCCTCGACGACCAGGGCATCCTGCGCCAGTTCGAAGTGGTCTCGGCCTACCGCGACCCCAGCCTCAACCGATGTGCGGGCGGTGCCGTGGGTAGCGCCCATACCCGCGCATTCGCCGTCGATATCCTGTTGCCGGCCTGGGCCGACCCCAACCCACTGTGCAGTTTCTGGCAACAACACGGCCATGCCTGGAACATGGGCCTGGGCCGTTATCCGTCAGGTCGCATCCACATCGACACCGCCGGCTATCGCACCTGGGGTGGTGATGGCAGTGCGGGCTCGTCGTTTTGCACCAGGCCCAGGTGAACCAGGCACGCCTCGCATTCATCGATAACCCACTCGGCAAAACGCTGGCGCTTGCCGCCATCGTCCAGCGGCTGCGGGCTGAGCAGGTGATAGGCAGAGCCGTCGCGCAAGAAGCCGAAGGGGGCCTGCAGTTGGTCGCTGTCGAGCTCGTCGCGCACCATCAGCGCTGAGCCCATGGCCAGGCCCAGGCCTGCACTGGCGGCCTGGATCGACAGGTAGAAATGCTCATAGTCGCTGCGCTCGGTGTGCCTGGCCCGTTGCGTGCTCAGGCGCAGCCAGGTGGGCCAGGCGCTGGGCCGCGTGCGGCTGTGCAGCAGGCGTTGACCATCCAGGCTGGTGACGGCGCCGGGGCGGCACACTGGGCCGATCCATTCGTCGCAGATCTTGCGGTGATGGAGTTGGCGGTCCCAATGGAAGTCATCGCGGCGCAGCGCCAGGTCGACGCCGCTGCGCGTAAAGTCCACTGGCCCACCGGCGGCTACCAGATGCAGCTGCAGGTCGGGGTGGGCGGCGTTGAAGTGGGGCAGGCGCGGGATCAGCCAGCGCATGGCGATGGTGGGCTCGCAGGAGAGTACCAGCACATTGTCGCTGGCCTGCTGTTGCAGGCGCTGCACGGCGCCTTCGAGCTGTTCGAACATGGCCTGGGTGGTGCCCTGCAGGGCGCGGCCGGCGGCAGTGAGGAAAATGGCCCGGTTGCGGCGCTCGAACAATTCGACGCCAAGGCTTGCTTCGAGCAGGCGTACCTGACGGCTGACCGCGCCATGGGTGACGTGCAGGCGCTCGGCGGCGCGCACGAAGCTTTCGGTTTCGGCGGCGATGTCGAAGTAGCGGAAAGCGTTGAGGGGCGGCAGTTTCATGCTGTGCTGGTCTGTGAGAAAAACTAGCGGATAACCGCCACTATAAATCGATTTTTCCCAGTTAATAAGCCCAGGATAATCGGCGCGTCTGTGCATTTCCATCGCCTATCGAGACCCGCCAATGACCGAACTCATCGCCGTAGCCCTGTTCACCGTCCTCGCCGTCATCAGCCCTGGCGCCGACTTCGCCATGGTCACCCGCAGCAGTTATGCACAGGGGCGCAAGGCCGGGCTGGCGGCTGCGGTGGGGATTGCATTGGGCGTACAGGTGCATGTGCTGTACACCGTACTGGGCATTGCGGTGATCATCAGCCAGAGCCCGACGCTGTTCCTGTGCATGAAGGTGGTGGGCGCGGGTTACCTGGTCTACCTGGGCTACAAATCGCTGACCAACACCGCGCGCATCAGCCTGGACGGTATCGACCGGCACACTGGCGCCAGCCTTGCGGCCGCGCTGCGCACCGGCTTTCTCACCAATGCCTTGAACCCCAAGACCATGCTCTTCGTCATCAGCGCCTACACACAAGTGGTGCAGCCGGGCAGCCCGTTGGCACTGGACTTCGCCTACGGCGCGTTCATGTCTTTTGCTCACTGGCTGTGGTTCAGTCTGGTGGCCGTGTTTTTCTCCAGCACGGCGTTGCGCAAGGCGATGATCGAGCGACAGCGGCTGGTGGACCGGGTGATCGGGCTGGCATTGATCGGCCTGGGCTTGGCGGTGGCAGTCACAGGTGTGCGTTGATGTGACGATTGCAAGTTGGGGTGCTGGCCATATAGGCCGCGCCCAAACAGCTCAGGCTGTGCTTTTTCGCAGGCAAAGAAAAAGGGCTTACCTTTCGGTAAGCCCTTTATCATGTTTGGTGGCTACACAGGGACTTGAACCCCGGACCCCAGCATTATGAATGCTATGCTCTAACCAACTGAGCTATGTAGCCAATGGCGCGCATTATTCCCTTGTGATGCCCCTCTGTCAACACTCATTTCAAAAAAAATTTGCACGCTTTCAAAAACTTAGCCGCCAGGGCAGGCCTCAGCGCACGATCAGCCAGTGGCCGAGCACGCCCTGCAGCTGCAATTGCTGGGTGCTGGCCAGTGCGGCAAGGCTTTCGGCAGGGCGGTCGAGGCTGAAGTCGCCGCTCACGCGTCGATGGGCGGCCTGCTCGTCGAGCATCCACAGGCGTTGCCCCTGGTACCCCGCCAGGCGCTCCAACACCTGCCCCAGCGGCATGTCGGTGGCTCGCAGGCGGCCGTTGCGCCAACTGTCGGCGGTCTTCATGTCGGCTTTTTGTACAGGGTCGATCCGTGTGGCATCGAATGTCACCCGTTCGCCGGCAGAGACCAGGCGCTGTTCGCCACCCTGGACCACCATCGCCTTGCCACTGAGCACCACCAGTTCGTTGTGGTCGGCAAAGCGGGCAATTTGCAGGCGGGTACCGAATACCTGGATGCGCGCATCGCCCACGTCCACTTCCATGGCGCGGCCATCGAGCAGTACTTCGAGGTAGACCTGGCCTTGTACCAAGTGCAACTGGCGGGTACGCCCGCGCAGGTCGACGTTCATCGCGCTGGCGCTGTCCAGGTGCACGGTCGAGCCGTCGGCCAGGCGCAGGCTGCGGCGTTCGCCAACGTCGGTGTGCATTTCGCTGCCCAAGCGTTGCATCAGCGGCCAGTACAGGTAGGCCAAGGCGCCCAGCACCAGTAGAAACACCAGCGCCAGCCATTTGCCCAGGTGGCTGCGGCGCGCCGTTAGCTGCCGGGGTTGCAGGCGAGCCGGTGCGGGTTGCAGCTGTTGCCAGAAGGTTTCCAGCTCAGCGTAAGCCTGGGCGTTTTGCGGCTTCTGGCACCAG
This sequence comes from Pseudomonas sp. SWRI68, assembly GCF_014269165.1. Classification (NCBI taxonomy): domain Bacteria; kingdom Pseudomonadati; phylum Pseudomonadota; class Gammaproteobacteria; order Pseudomonadales; family Pseudomonadaceae; genus Pseudomonas; species Pseudomonas sp. SWRI68. The sequence continues at coordinate 44,595 of NZ_JABWRU010000001.1, forward strand.
GCGGCGAACACCTGGCGTTCGCCTTCGTCACACCCGGGCTGACGCAAACGGGAGAACCACTCCAGGGCTTCCTGCTGCGGGTCGGGCTGGAATTGTTTGGCGGGCATCGGGCTCATGGGATCGGTCTGCTCACGATAGGGGCCGTTTCGCCCAACGATGACAGGGGAATGAGTCGAGGATGCTAAATATATTGAGAACCATTTACAAGTACGTCTCGACGGAGGGATAAAAAAGGTAGCTATGTATCTATTTGTTTCCTGATAATCGGATCCCAAATCTGCGGACGGAGATTCAGGCACATGGCCACCAGTAGCACCTCCACGGCTTCCACCAGCGCAGCGGCGAACCCTGCCAACCCCCTGGTGATGCGCATCATCGGTTTCTGCGCCCTGGCGCACCTGATCAATGACCTGATCCAGTCGGTGCTGCCGGCCATCTACCCGATGCTCAAAGCCAACTACGACCTGAGCTTCGCCCAGATCGGCATGATCACCCTGACCTTCCAGATCACTGCCTCGCTGCTGCAGCCTTGGGTGGGCTTCTTTACCGACCGTCGGCCTGCGCCGAACCTGCTGCCGCTGGGCACCTTGTGCACACTGGTGGGCATCGTCATGCTGGCCTTTGTCGGCAGTTTCCCGATGATCCTGCTGGCCTCGGCGCTGGTCGGCATCGGCTCGTCCACCTTCCACCCAGAGACTTCGCGCATTGCACGGTTGGCCTCGGGTGGGCGCTTTGGCCTGGCCCAGTCGACCTTCCAGGTGGGCGGTAACACCGGCTCGGCGCTGGGGCCGCTGTTGGCGGCGGCCATCGTCATCCCGTTCGGGCAGACGCACGTCGCCTGGTTCGGCCTGGCGGGGCTGTTCTTCTTCGCCGTGACCCTGATGCTGCGGGGCTGGTACAAGGAGCACCTGAACCAGGCCAAGGCGCGCAAGGCCGTGCAGGCCACCCATGGCATCTCGCGCAAGCGGGTGATCGCGGCGCTGATCGTGCTGGGCCTGCTGGTATTCTCGAAGTACTTCTACATGGCCAGCTTCACCAGCTACTTCACCTTCTACCTGATCGAGAAGTTCGACGTTTCGGTGGCCAGCTCGCAATTGCACCTGTTCCTGTTCCTGGGCGCGGTGGCGGCGGGTACGTTCTTTGGCGGGCCGATCGGTGACCGTATCGGGCGCAAGGCGGTGATCTGGTTCTCCATCCTGGGGGTCACCCCCTTCACCCTCGCGCTGCCGTATGCCGACCTGTTCTGGACCACGGTGCTGAGCGTGGTGATCGGCTTCATCCTGGCATCGGCGTTTTCCGCCATTGTGGTGTATGCACAGGAACTGGTGCCGGGCAGCGTGGGCATGATTGCCGGGATCTTCTTCGGTTTGATGTTCGGCTTCGGTGGGATTGGCGCCGCGCTGCTTGGCTATGTCGCGGACCTGCGCGGTATCGAGTATGTGTATGGGGTGTGCTCGTTCCTGCCGTTGTTCGGGTTGTTGGCGGTGTTTTTGCCTAGTACGCGTAAGCGCTGAGGCGTTTGGGGGCTGCTGCGCAGCCCATCGCGACGCAAGGCCGCTCCTACAGGGATTGCGAGCGGCCCTTGGATTGACGATTCCACCTGGCTTGGCCTAGAGTGCCGCCTCTTTTCTCCAACCTGCGTAGTCAAAGCAATGCGCCGTAACCCGTCCCTGCCAAATGCTCGCCAGCCTGCACTGCAGGCACTGCGTCGTGCGTGGCCGAGTGACACGGTGCTCAAGCGTCGGCGCAGCGTGCTGTTTGCCTTCACCTTCTCGCCACACCTTGCCCTGAACTGATCTGCGCTTTTGCGTCGTCCGCCGCCCTGGCGTGCGCGCTCGTGTTTGCTCGTCTTTTCGGTTTGCAAGGAGTGGTAAATGAACATGCGTTTGCTGGCGGGCCTGTTGTTCGCCGTGTCGGTGGTGGGCTTCAGCCTGGGGGCCAGCCTGCCGTTGGTGTCGTTGCGCCTGCATGAGGCCGGCGCAGGCACCCTGGAAATCGGCATCATCTCAGCCATCCCCGCAGCGGGGATGATGCTCTCGGCGTTCATGGTCGACGCCTGCTGCCGCTTGCTGACCCGGCGGACGATCTACCTGCTGTGCTTCAGCCTGTGCACCGTCAGCATCGCCTTGCTGGAGTCGGCCTTCGACTCGATCTGGCTGCTGGCGCTGCTGCGTCTGGGCCTGGGCATCGGCATGGGGGTTGCCATCATTCTGGGCGAGTCCTGGGTCAACGAGCTGTGCCCCGAGCACAATCGCGGCAAGATCATGGCCCTGTACGCCACCAGCTTTACCGGTTTCCAGGTACTCGGCCCGGCGATGCTGGCCGTGCTGGGGGCCAACAGCCCATGGATCACCGGCGTGGTCACCGCCTGCTATGGCCTGGCCCTGCTGTGCATCGTGCTGACGGTGCCCAACGACTATGTGGAGCATGAAGAAGGCGAAAAGAGCTTTGGCCTGGCCGGCTTCTTCCGCGTGGCGCCAGCCTTGTGCGTGGCGGTGCTGTTCTTCTCCTTCTTCGATGCCGTGGTGCTGTCGCTGCTGCCGGTATATGCCACCAGCCATGGCTTTGCCGTAGGCGTGGCGGCGCTGATGGTGACGGTGGTGTTTGCCGGCGACATGCTGTTCCAGCTGCCATTGGGCTGGTTGGCCGACCGGGTCGAGCGCACCGGCCTGCACCTGGTGTGCGGCCTGGTGGCGATGCTGATCGGCATCGGCCTGCCGTGGTTGCTGCAGATGACCTGGTTGCTGTGGCCACTGCTGGTGGTGCTGGGCGCTGTAGCGGGGGGCATCTACACCTTGGCACTGGTGCTGATCGGGCAGCGCTTCAAAGGGCAGGACCTGGTCACGGCCAATGCCAGTGTCGGCCTGCTATGGGGATTGGGTAGCCTGGTCGGGCCGCTGGTCAGCGGCGCGGCGATGGATGTGGCGCCGCACGGGTTGCCGATGGCGCTGGCGCTGATGGCGGGGCTGTTTGTCTGCTTTGCCCGGCAGTCGTACCGGCGGGCAGGGCGGTTGCGCGCAGTGGCGGACTGATCACAGGTTTTTTCAGGCGGCGCCGATGCTCACCCAGTAACGCGTGCGGTAGTCGACCCGCACCGGCAGGCTGCGGGCTAGCAGTTGCAGAATCTGCTCGGTGTCGGCCAGTTGGTAAGTGCCGGAGACCTTGAGGTTTGCCACGTCGTCAGCACAGCGCAGCAGGCCCGGGCGGTAGCGCGAGAGTTCGGCGGTAAATTCCCCCAGCGGCATCTGTTGCACGCTGAGCACGCCGTCGGTCCAGCCCCAAGGGTCGCTGTGCAGGCTGACGGCCTGCAAGTTGCCGTTGGCCTGCACTTGCAGCGTTTCGCCGGCATGCACCAACCGTGCGTGGGCAGAGGCGGGGAACAACGTCACCTCGCCACCGCGTACTGCCAGCAGCAAGCCCTTGTCGTTTTCGCGTAGCAGCAGTTGCCCGTCGCGGGTGCCCAGGGTGCCAACGCGGGTATCGATGCGGAAAGGGCGGTTGTCGTTGGCGTTGCTGTCCAGGCTCACCTCGCCCCGTAGCAGCTCAAGCTGACGTTGTTCGGCGCTGTAGCGCAGGCCGATGGCGCTGTCGGTGTTGAGCTGGATGCGGCTGCCATCGCTGCCGTGCAATTGCCGGCGTTCGCCCGTGGCGGTGCTGCTGTCGGCCAGTAGCTGCGGCAGGCCCAACGGTTCGCGCGCGGCCCAGCCCAGGCTGCCGCCGGCGGCCAGCAGCGCCAGCAGTTTGAGGTGGTCACGGCGGCTGCTGCGCTGGCGTTGGCTGGCGTCGAGGGTGCTGCGGCTCAGGGCCTTGGGCAGCCCGGCCAATTCGTCGCTGAGGTTGCTGACGCGCTGCCAGGCCTTGGGGTTGTGCGGATGGCTGGCCAGCCATTGCTGGAATTGCCGCTCGGTGCGCGGGCTGGGGTTGTCGAAGCGCAGCTTCACCAGCCAGTCGATGGCCTGGTCGACCTGGGCCTGTGCGGGCGCGCCGTCAGAGGTCGACATAACGCAACCGGTAGCAGACACCCAGGGCCTTGGCCAGGTCGCGCTCGATCGTCGCGCGGGACACGTCGAGCTGCACGGCGATCTGCGTGATGCTCAGCCCGTCGATCTGGGCCAGCAGAAAGGCCTGACGTGTACGCGGCTTCAGCGTGTGCAGGGCGCGGTCGAGGCGCTCCAGGGTATCGAGAATGACCAGCCGGTGTTCTTCGCTGGGCACCTCGGCTTCGGGCAGCAGGGCCAGGCTTTCGTGGTAGGCCCGCTCCAGGGCGCGGCGGCGGAATTGGTCGATCATCAGGCCGCGGGCGATGGCGCTCAGGTAGGCGCGGGGTTCCTTTAGCGGCGAAGCCTGGCGGGCGCGCAACAGCCGCACGAAGGTATCCTGGGCGAGGTCGGCGGCATGCTCGTGGCAGCCGACCCGGCTGCGCAGCCAGCCGCTGAGCCAGGCGTGGTGGGACTGATAGAGCAGAGCAACCTCGGTCGGCTTGAGCGTGTCGGTGGTCTGCATCGTAGCGAAGGCCTGATCCGGTGAACGTGCGTGATTGTGAATAGTTCTCAATTCTATGCGCGGAGCGCGGCGCGGATCAATGGTATGCCAGGAATTAGCCTCGCAAGATCCGGCGTTTCACCGATGAACGGTTGGGCTAAGCTGGGCCTGTCATCGACCTGTTGGAGGCGCAATGATTCTGGCTGACCTTTCGCCCGAAGCTTACCGCGAGGCCAGCCGACACCTGGCCGCATCGGACCCGGACTGGGCACGGCACATTGCCGCGATCGGGCCGTGCCTGCACCAGGCAACGCCCGGGCGCGAGCCTTATGAGGCGCTGGTACGGGCAATTGCCTACCAGCAGTTGCATGCCCGCGCCGCCGAGTCGATTCTGGGAAGGCTGTTGGCGCTGTTCCCCGAGGGCAGTTTTCCCGCCCCGGAGCAATTGCTGGCCGTGACACCTGAAGCGATGCGCGCATGCGGCTTCTCGGCGAGCAAGACGGCCACCGTGCAGGGTATTGCCCAAGCTCGGCTCGAGGGTTTGGTGCCCAGCCGCCAGGAGGCGCTGGCCATGGCTGACGAGGTGTTGATCGAACGCCTTGTGGCCCTGCGTGGGGTAGGGCGCTGGACGGTGGAGATGTTGCTGATTTACAGCCTTGAGCGCTCGGACATTCTGCCGGTCGACGACTTCGCGGTACGCGAGGGGTATCGTCGACTGAAGGGGCTGGAGAAAGCACCGACGCCGGCGCAGATGCGCTCGCTGGGCGGTGGCTGGTGCCCGTACCGGACCGTGGCAGCCTGGTACCTGTGGCGGGCCTGATGTTTTTGCATTGGCGGTACAGGCGAGACAGACAAGAGGTAACCCGCGATGAAACCCTACACCACCCCCGAGCAGCGCTGGCAAGCCGTGCAGGCCCGTGACAGCGCCGCCGCCGGCCACTTCGTCTATGCCGTACGCACCACGGGTATCTACTGCCGACCAGGGTGCAAGTCGCGCATGGCCAAGCGCGAGAACATCGCGTTCTACAACGATACCGCCGCCGCCGAAACCGCCGGCTACCGCGCCTGCAAGCGTTGCGCGGGTGACAGCGGTGCCAGTGCAACCCGGCGCAGCGAGCTGGTGACGCGTGCCTGCCGCCTGATCGAGGGCGCTGCCAGCGGGCCAAACTTGGACCAGCTCAGCGCGCAGCTCGCGGTCAGCCCCTTTCACCTGCACCGCCTGTTCAAGGCCGAAACCGGCCTCACCCCCAAGGCCTATGCCTCTGCGTTTCGCGCCCGACGCCTGCGTGAGCACCTGGAGCAGGATCAGCGCTCGGTGACCGATGCCATCTACGACGCTGGCTACAACTCCAACAGCCGGTTCTACGAAAGTGCCGGGCAGCGCCTGGGCATGCGGCCCAAGGCCTACCGTGCCGGCGGGGCAGGGGCGACCATTCGCTTTGCGCTGGGCCAGTGTTCGCTGGGGGCGATCCTCGTTGCCCAGAGCGAGAAGGGTATCTGCGCGATTCTGCTGGGCGATGACCCCGAGCTCCTGTTGCAGGCCTTGCAGGACCAGTTCCCCAACGCTCGGCTGATCGGCGGTGATATCCAATACGAGCGGGTGGTCGCCGAGGTGGTGGGCTTTGTGGAAGCCCCCGCGCTGGGCCTTGCGCTGCCGTTGGATATCCAAGGCACGGCATTTCAGGAGCGGGTCTGGCAGGCCTTGCGTGAGGTACCTGCCGGCTGTCGGGTCAGCTACACCGACATCGCCGAGCGTATCGGCGCACCCAGGGCGGTCCGCGCCGTGGCCATGGCCTGCGCGGCCAACCGCATTGCCGTGGCCATTCCTTGCCATCGGGTGGTACGTCGCGACGGCGACATCAGCGGCTATCGCTGGGGGGTGGAGCGCAAGCAGCAACTGCTCAAGCGAGAAACGGCACTCTCCTGATCGCGTGAAGCCGCGTAGAATCCCCCGCCAAATCGAAATGCATAGAGGATTGTTCGATGAGGCGTCTCAGCCTTGCCCGTTATTGCCTAGGCGTATTGGCCCTGATGCTGGCGTTGGCCACTCCGGCCTGGTCCGCTCCGGCCCCGCCAGCCGCCAGCCTGGCGGCTGCCGAGTTGCCGGTGCTCGACGAGAACGCGAGCCTTGAACAGTTGAGTGATCGACTCGACCTGATCCGCCAGGGCGTGACCAGCAGCGCCAATGACGATGTGCTTTCGCAACTGCGCCAGGCTGCCATACAGGTTCAGCGGCAGGCCGATGCCCTTGGTGCGCTGCGTACTGCCGATGTGCAAGGCCTGGACGACAAGCTCAAGGTGCTGGGCCCGAAGCAGCCGGATGAGCCTGCCAGCATCACCCTTCAGCGCAAGGACCTCGAAGCGCAGAAAAAGACCGTGCTGGCCGAGCAGGAGCAGGCCACCAAGCTGACCCAGTCGGCCCGGGACCTGTCCACGCAGATCGTCAACCTGCGCCGCAGCCAGTTCAACTCGCAGGTCACCAGCCGCGCCACCAGCCCGCTGACCCCCGCGTTCTGGCAGTCGCTGATCCGCCCCACCGATGAAGACGTGGCACGCTTGCGCGACCTGCGTGGCGAGGCGGCCGATGCCGTGGCCAGCGCGTTCAGTGCCGAACATCGCTGGTTTTTCCTCAGCAGCCTGGTGGCGGCCATCCTGGTGTGGACGCTGGTTCGTCGGCTGCTTGAGCGCTTGCTGGCAGATGCGATGATCCGCTGGCTACCCGAAGGCCGCCTGCGCCGCAGCGCCTTGGCCCTGAGCGTCAGCCTGGCGACGCTGGGCACCATCGCCGGTTCCGTGTCGCTGCTGCGCTGGGGCCTGGAAAGCAGCGCCGAGCTGGGCACGGATATCGCCAGCCTGGCTAACCACATCCTTACTCTGGTGGTGTTCAGCGCCTTCATTTCAGGCCTGGGCCGCGCCATGTTGATGCTGCAGCGCCCGTCCTGGCGCCTGCCACCGATCCACGATGAGGTGGCCAGCGCCCTGGGCTGGTTCCCTAAACTGCTGGCCCTGGCGTTGATGGTGCTGCTGACCCAGGAGCGCATCAACAGTGTGATCGGTACCAGCCTGGCGCTGACCGTGGCGACCAACGGCCTGACTGCGCTGGTGGTGGCGGTAATTTTCTCGGTGGCCTTGCTGCGCTACCGCCGCACCTTGCGCAAGCATGAGCTGGAACGCCCGACTGGCCTGGCGGGGTTGATCCCCTTCGTCATCGTGGTATGGGTGGGGCTGATCGTACTGGCCCTGTTGGCCGGTTTCCTGACCCTGGCGTACTTTCTTACGGCAAAGTTGCTGTGGATCAGCGTGGTGGCGACCTGTGCCTACCTGCTGACCACCTTCCTCGGTGACCTGTGCGAAACCCTGCTGTCGCCCCGCCAACCGGGCGGCCTGGCCCTGGCATCGACATTGGGCCTGGCTCCACGCCATCAGGCCCAGGCCAGCACCATTTTGGCTGGCATCGGCCGTACCGTGCTGCTGTTCCTGGCGGTACTGCTGGCCTTCACGCCTTCGGGCACCAGCCCCGGTGAGTTGCTGCTCAGCCTGGGGGATTGGGATGGCACCGGTGGCAAGATGCTCGGCAACTTGAACATCGTGCCGCAAGATATCCTGCTGGCCGTGGCGATGTTCTTCGGCGGCATGTTCGGCATCCGTGTGCTCAAGCGCTGGTTGAGCGAGCGCCTGCTGCCGGAAACCGACATGGACGCCGGCATGCGTGCCTCGCTGGTGACCCTGGTGGGGTACCTGGGCTTCCTGTTCCTGGCCATGCTGGTGATGTCGACCCTGCGTATCAACCTGACCAGCCTGACCTGGGTAGTGAGTGCGTTGTCGGTGGGTATCGGTTTTGGTCTGCAGCAGATCGTGCAGAACTTCATCTCGGGTCTGATCCTGCTTACCGAGCGCCCGGTAAAGGTGGGCGACTGGGTCAGCCTGGCCGGTGTCGAGGGTGACATCCGCCGCATCAACGTGCGCGCCACCGAGATACAGATGTCTGACCGCTCGACGGTGATCGTGCCCAACTCGCAGTTCATTTCGCAGAACGTGCGCAACGTGACCATGGGCAATGCCCTTGGGGTGGTCAGCGTGACCCTGACCTTGCCGCTGGAAACCGATGCCAACCGCGTGCGCGACCTGCTGCTGGCGGCGTATCACGAGCACGAAGCGATACTGGATGCACCCGCGAGTTCGGTGTCGTTCAAGGACCTGACGAGCAGTGGCATGGTGATTGCGGTCAGTGGTTACGTGGCCGGGCCGCGGCAGGTGTCCGGCACCCGCAGTGACCTGCTGTTCACCATTCTTGGGCGGTTGCGTGATGAGGGGATCCCCTTGTCTTCGCCGCAGAGCATGGTGTTGCTGCAGGAAGGTTCGCGCCCGGCCGACGAGCCGGCGTGAGTATTGGGGGGCGCCCAGCGCCCCCGCTTCAATGCTGCTTGGCCTGCCTGATCCGCAGCAATATCACCAGCAGCACCAGCAACACCGGCGGCGCCATCGCCATCAGCGCATCCTTCGCCGTCAGCTCCAGCCCCAGCACATTCAACCCGCCATACAGCAGCTTGAACAGGTTCAGCAGGTAATAGGTGATGGCGATGATCGACAGCCCCTCCACCGCCCGCTGGATCTTCACCTGGGCATCGGCCCGGGCATTGAGGCTGTGCAGAATCCCGGCATTCTGTTCTTCCATCTCCACCTGTACCCGCGCCTGCAACAGGTCACCCAGGTTGGCGACGTTCTTCGCCAGCTGCTCCAGCCGTTGCTCGGTCGCCGCGCAGTAGCGCACCGTTGGTTTGAAACGGCGCTCGATGAACACCCCAAGGCGTTGGCAATCGCCCACATGGCTCTCGCGCAATTCGCCCAGGCGCTCGAACACCAGCTGCGCATAAGCTTGCGTGGCGCCGAACCGATGGCGGGTTTTCACGGTGCGGCTGACCACCTGCCGCGACAGGTGGGCGATGGCGTCGAGCAGGCCTTTGGAGTCGCGGCCATCGCCCCCGGCACTGCGTTCGGAAAGGCTCACCAGGGTCTTGTCGAAGGCGTCCAGTTCCTGGCTCAGCGCCTTGGCCGTGGTCAGGGTCAGCGAGGCCATCATGCGGTAGGTCTCGATCTCCAGCAGGCGCCGGATCATGCGGCCCTGGCGGTAGGCATTGAGGCGGCGGTTGATGAACAGGAAGCGGTTGGTGCCGTCGGCGGTCAGGCGAAAGTCGCTCCACACCACCGCATCGCCACCGCCGACGCAGGAGCCGCAGGGGTCCTTGAAGCCGTAATCGGGCAGGTTCAGGTCCTGCTCGTCGCGCACCAGCACTTGCACCGCGTTGATCAATTGCGCCGCCTGGGGCGCGATGGCATCGGCCAGCACTGCAGGCAGCGGTTGCCATTGGGTGTCGGCGGCCGAGCAGGGCACTACCAGGGTCAGGGTGAAGAACTCGGTATGGCGCTCCCACTTGAACGGGTGGCCATCGAGCTGGGTGATGCCTTGCGCAGCGCCGGCATCTGCAGCCTGCGGGCAGCAGCGCTGCAAAAGCGCGTTACAGGCGGCATCGCCGCCCAGCAGGGCGAGGTGGAAGACATGCGCAGGGCCATCGAAATACAGCGACGGGCGGGCGTGCAGCTCGTTGTGCAAGGCGGTGCGTTGAGGGTGCATGGTGGTCCGGCCTGGTGTTGTGATTGTGGGGGTACCAGGGAGTGGGACTTGGCGGGGGGAGGGCAAAGTCACGCGCGGGAGATTTCTATTGGTTGTGCTGGCCTCTTCACCGGCAAGCCAGCTCGCACAGGTTGGCGCGCCATTCGAGCGCTGGCGCTATCCCTGTAGGCGTTGGCTTGCCGTCGAAAGGGCCGCAATGCGGCCCCAGCGATATCAGCCCAGGCACCGCGTCACATGCTTCACCGACAGATACCCCGACAACCCCCAAGGCCCGAGCTCTCGCCCAATGCCGCTGCCCTTGGTGCCGCCCCACGACGTTTCGACAAACACCGCCTGCACCGAGTTGATCCACACATGGCCAACGTCCAGGGCATCGGCCACCCGCTCTGCGCGTTCCAGGTCCGCTGAACAAACGGTGGCGACCAGGCCGAAGCGGCTGTCGTTGGCTTCGGCAATTGCCTGCGCTTCGGTGGCGAAGCGGCGTGCGCACAGCACCGGGCCAAAAATTTCTTCAGTCCACAGGCGGCTGTCTGCCGGCACGTCCACATACAACGTCGGGCTGACAAACCAGCCGTCACGGTCCAGCGCCTTGCCACCGGCCAGGCACTGCAGACCCTCTTCCCGTGCAGTGGCAAAGTAGCTGGCAACCTTCAGCCACTGCGCTTGGCTGGTCAGTGGCCCCATGTCCACTTCTTCGCTCAACGGGTTGCCCACCCGCAGGTTGTCCAGTGCAGCCTGCAAACGCGGCAGCAGTGTATCGGCAATGCCGTCCTGCACCAGCAAGCGCGAGGTGGCCGAGCACATTTGCCCGGCGTTCCAGCTGATGCCGGCGACAATCCATTCCACCGCCTGCTCGACATCGCAATCATCGAACACCACGATCGCCGACTTGCCGCCCAGCTCCAGGGTCACCGGCCGGCACTGCGCCGAAGCGCTGCGCATCACCTGGCTACCGACGCTGTTGCTGCCGGTGAACGACAACTTGTCCAGGCCATTGTGGCCACTCAGCGCGGCGCCGGTTTCGGCCTTGCCGTTGACGATGTTCAGCACACCTGCGGGCAGGCCCAGGGTATCGGCGATCTGGCCGTAAGTCTGCTCGATCAGCGGGGTAACCTCCGAGGGCTTGAGCACCACGGTGCAGCCTGCGGCCAAGGCCGGGGCAAGCTTCCAGGCGCTGGTCACCAGCGGGAAGTTCCACGGCACGATCAGGCCGACCACGCCAACCGGCTCCAGACGGGTGCGGGCAGTAAAGCCAGGCGCGGCCAGAGGTACGTCGCAGTTTTTCTGCGGCAACTGCTCAGCCAGGTCGGCGTAGTAATTGAACGTGGCAATCGCGTCGTCCAGGTCGATTTCGGCCTCGTGGCGCGGCTTGCCGTTGTTGCGCATCTGCAGGGTGATCAACGCTTCACGGCGCTGCCCGAGCTGCTCGGCAAAGCCGCGCAGGTACGCAGCACGCTGGCCGGTGCCGGTCTGCTTCCAGGCGTGCAGGGCCTCGCGGGCGGCAGCCACGGCTTGGTCGACTTGGGCGACGCTGGCGGCCATCAATTCGGCGAAGGGCAGGCCCAGGGCAGGGTCATTGACGCTGATGCAGTCGCTGCCTTGGCCTTCGACCCAGCGGCCGGCGATGTAGTGAGAAGTGGTCATGGGCAGACTCCAGTCAGGCTATTTCGGCAGTGATTAGCGGCGCATGCGGGGTGCGTTTGCAGCGCACCCAGCGCGGGCCATCAGGCCCATACACGCCAGCAGGTTCAGGGAACAGGTTGAGCAGCACGAGGTAAAGTACCCCGGCCAGCCCCAGGGTTACCGGCAGGCTCAGGTCGATGCCGCCGGCCAGGTCGCCCAGCGGGCCGACGAACTGCCCCGGCAGGTTGACGAAGCACAGGCCGACCGCCGCGCTGGGGATCCACGCCCCCATGCCGCGCCAGTTCCAGCCGTGCGTGAACCAGTAATGGCCGCCGCGCTGGCCACGGGTGAACACCTGCAGGTCATCGGCATGGTAGAAGCCGCGGCGGGTGATCAGGCCGAGGATCATGATCACCATCCAGGGGCTGGTGCAGGTGATGATCAGCACGGCGAAGGTCGACACGCTCTGCACCAGGTTGAAGGTGAAGCGGCCAATGAAGATGAAACCGATCGCCAGCACGCCGATCAGCAAGGTGGCGCCGGCACGGCTGAGCAGGCGCGGGAACACGCTGGACATGTCCAGGCCGGTGCCATACAGCGCAGTGGTGCCGGTGGACATGCCGCCGATCACCGCGATCAGGCACACCGGCAGGAAGAACCAGCTAGGCGAGACCGCCAGCAGGCCGCCGACGTAGTTGTTGGCCGCGATGTAGTCCGGCGCCTGGCTGGCGACCAGGGTGGCGGTGCACAGGCCGAACAGGAAGGGGATCAGCGTCGCGGCCTGGGCGGCGATCACGGCCAGCATGATGCGCGGCTTGGGGGTTGCCCGCGGGATGTAGCGCGACCAGTCGCCGAGGAAGGCACCGAACGAGACCGGGTTGCTCATGGCCAGGATCGCCGCGCCGACGAAGGCGGCCCAGAAACCCGCCTGGCCGAGGTTGACGCTGCCGGCGTATCCGGCATCGAACGGACCGGCGAAGGCGACGATGCCTAGCAGAAACAGCAGGCTCGACGCCCACACGGCAATCTTGTTGACCCACAGCATGAAGCGGAAGCCGAAGATGCACACCACCAGTACCAGCACCGCGAACAGGCCATAGGCCAGGCCCAGGGTCAAGTCGGTTTCCGGCAAGCCGGCCAAGCGCTTGGCACCGCCGACCAGGGCATCGCCCGAGCTCCACACCGACAGCGAGAAGAACGCCACGGCGGTGAGCAACGACAGGAACGAGCCGACGATACGCCCGTGCACGCCGAAGTGCGCGCCCGAAGACACCGCGTTGTTGGTGCCGTTGAGCGCACCGAACAGGCCCATGGGGGCGAGGATGATGGCGCCGATGCCGACCCCGAGCAAAATTGCCCAGACCCCGGCCTGGAACGACAGCCCGAACAGCACCGGGAAACTGCCCAGCACGGCAGTGGCAAAGGTATTGGCACCGCCGAAGATCAGGCGGAACAGGTCTAGCGGGGCGGCGTGGCGTTGATCGTCGGGGATCTGTTCGACACCGTTGGTCTCGATACCGGTCGATTGGCTCATGGTGATGCTCCAGCGCGGTTGTTGTTGGCCGGCGCGGTGCGCGGGCCTTATTGTGGGTGCGATGGCAGAGCGGCAAGGCCGCAAAAGAAGGTTCAGGCGGTGGTGACGACCGACAGGTGCTCATGGCAGGCCAGCCAGCGTTCGCCGTGGCGGCGGAACACGATGGTCTCGCGTTCAGCCAGCTGGTGTTCGTCACCGGCGATACGGATATGCGTGGCCACATCATGCATGAAGATCGCCACGTCGCCTTGCAGGCTCACCTGGGCATTGCCCGATTCACACGCCAGCACGGCGAAGCCTTCGGCCTGCCACTGGGCCCAGAGGTCTTCATAGGCGCGGCGCGACAACAGCGGCTGGGCCAAGGTGTGGAAGAGGAAGGTGGCGTCTTCGCTGAAGCAGGCGAAGTAGCGAGCGGTGTCGTTGCTGGCAAAGGCATCGACGAGGTCGGCGGCGGCCTGCCGTACCTGGAGTGTCTGGTCCACGGGAGTGGCCTCACGGTTTTTGTGATTGTGGTGAGCGATTCTGGTGGCGGTGGGCGAGGGGAAAAATCGCTGGGGGCAAATAATCAGTTCAGGAAATTGTGAAGTGAGCGGTGGGGGCTCGCCTTGGCTGTTTTGGCGCCTATGAGATCGAGCGCCGCGTGGGCGGCGCTCGATCTCAAGAACGGACCCGACTGACGGTTACCGCAGTCGCTCATCCTTGCCTACGCTGATACTCCCTATCCGCTGATGCAAGGAGCTCCACCATGGCCTTCCAATACACGCGTCTGGACAAGAACAACGTCGCAGTCCTGCTGGTCGATCACCAGACCGGCCTGCTTTCGCTGGTACGGGATATCGACCCGGACCGTTTCAAGAACAACGTTCTGGCCCTGTCGGACCTGGCCAAGTACTTCAAGCTGCCGACCATCCTCACCACCAGCTTCGAAACCGGCCCCAATGGCCCGCTGGTCCCCGAGCTCAAAGAGCAGTTCCCCGACGCCCCCTACATTGCCCGCCCCGGCAACATCAACGCCTGGGACAACGAAGACTTCGTCAAGGCCGTCAAGGCCACGGGCAAGAAGCAACTGCTGATCGCTGGTGTGGTGACCGAAGTGTGCGTGGCGTTCCCGGCACTGTCGGCCCTTGAGGAGGGCTTCGAGGTCTTCGTCGTCACCGACGCCTCTGGCACCTTCAACGAGTTGACCCGCGATTCGGCATGGCGCCGCATGGAGGCCGCCGGGGCGCAACTGATGACCTGGTTCGGTGTCGCCTGCGAGCTGCACCGCGACTGGCGCAACGACGTTGAAGGGCTGGGGACGTTGTTCGCCAACCACATTCCCGACTACCGCAACCTGATGACCAGTTACAACAAGCTGGCCAAATAACCCGGCCATTGTCCGCCCTCTCCAAAGGGGGGCGGTGCTGTGGTAGCAAGCGAAGCGGCAAACCCCCGTGGATCGACCATACTGAACCTTCATTCGCCGCCGGGAGCTACCCATGTCGAAGTCAGCCAGGAAGAAGACCCCACAGGCACAGCCGGAAAAGTTGGGCGGCAAGGCCTACGAGAAGGCACTCAAGCAACTTCACGTCGAGTTGGTGAAGCTGCAGGAATGGGTCGTGGCCAAGGGCCTGAAGGTGTGCATCGTCTTTGAAGGCCGGGACGGCGCGGGCAAGGGTGGGACCATCAAGGCCCTCACCGAGCGTGTCAGCCCGCGAGTGTTCCGTGTGGTGGCGCTGCCGGCACCTACCGAGCGGGAAAAGTCGCAGATGTACGTGCAACGCTACCTGGGCCATCTGCCCGCTGCGGGCGAAGTGGTGATCTTCGACCGCAGTTGGTACAACCGCGCCGGCGTCGAGCGGGTGATGGGCTTTTGCAGCGATGAGCAAGCCGACAAGTTCCTCATGGTGGTGCCGCTGTTCGAGAAGATGATGGTCGAGTCGGGGATCATCCTGATCAAGTACTGGCTGGAAGTGAGCGCCGAAGAGCAGACCCGCCGCCTGCAGGACCGCATCAGCGATGGGCGCAAGCTGTGGAAGCTGTCACCCATGGACCTGAAGTCGTATAGCCGCTGGGATGATTACACCAAGGCGCGCGACGCGATGTTCGCCGCCTCGGATTCCTCCTGGGCACCCTGGTTCATGGCCCATTCCAACGACAAGCGGCGGGCGCGGCTGAACATCATCAGCCACCTGCTCACTCGCATTCCCTACAAGGACATCACCCGCGACCAGGTCGTGAAGTTGCCCAAGCGCGGCAAGGTCGGCAAGTACAAGGCGGTGGCCTACCCGTTCAAGGTGGTCGAAGAGCGCTTCTGACTCCCTCTTGCGGGGAGCCTAAAGGATGAAATCCTATGCCACATGACGGCAGCCTGCTGCAGGCGACGGTGGTGTTCCTGCTGGCCGTGGTGCTTCTGGTGCCACTGGCGCAACGTTTGAAACTGGGGGCAGTGCCTGGCTATCTGCTGGCCGGCATCCTGATCGGCCCCTCGGTGCTCGGCTTGCTGGGCAACCCGGACAACGTCGCCCGCCTGTCGGAGATGGGCGTGGTGATGCTGCTGTTCGTGATCGGCCTTGAGCTCTCGCCCCGCCGCCTGTGGACCATGCGCCGCGCCCTGTTCGGCATCGGCTCGTTGCAGGTCGGGCTGACCGCCGCTGCACTTGGCCTGCTCGCCTATGGGGTATTTGGCCAGTCGAAGCCGGCGGCCATTGTGCTGGGGCTGGGGCTTGCGCTGTCATCAACGGCGTTCGGCTTGCAGGTGCTCGCCGAGCGCAAGGACCTGGGCAAGCCCCACGGCCGCCTGGCTGTGGCGATTCTGCTGTTCCAGGACATCGCCGCCATCCCCCTGATTGCCGTGGTGCCCTTGCTTGGCGGTGATGTCAGCCATGCAGATGAAGGCAACTGGCCGCTGCTGGCTGTGGCGCTCGGCATCGGTGTGATCATTATCGGCGGCCGCTACTTGATGACCCCGATTTTCAAATGGACAGTCGGCTCCGGGTTGCCGGAGCTGTCCACGGCTACTGCGTTGCTGGTGGTGTTGGGCACCGCCTGGGTGATGGAGCATGTAGGCATATCGATGGCCCTTGGCGCATTCCTGGCCGGCGTATTGATGGCCGAGTCGCCGTTTCGCCACGAACTGGAAACCCAGATCGAGCCGCTCAAAGGGTTGCTGCTCGGGCTGTTCTTTGTCGGCGTGGGCATGAGCGCAGACTTGCGCCTGTTGTTCGGCATGCCCTTGGCCGTGCTTGGGCTCACGCTGCTGCTGGTGGGCATCAAGCTGCCACTGTTGGTTGCCCTGGGCCGCACGGCCGGCGGGTTGAACCGTGCTCAGGCGCTGTGCCTGGGCGTGGTGCTGGCGTCGGGCGGCGAGTTTGCTTTCGTGGTGTTCAAACTGGCGCGTGAGCACCAGGTATTGGAGCAGCAGGTTCACGACCTGCTGGTGCTGGCCATCACCTTGTCGATGGCCGTGGTACCGCTGGTGATGATGGGCCTGACACGGCAGTTGAGCAACGCTGAGGCGTCCCCGCCTGAGCGTCAAACCGACCACTGAACTGCACCCGTTGGCAAAATGAATGTGCGGAGGTGAAGCATGCAGCCGAGTTTCAAGCTGGACAGTGCCCTGTCGCGGGGCCTGCTCGATGTATTGATCAAGGCAGGCCTGGTGGCTGCCCTGGTGATCTTCGCCTTCCAGGTGTTTCAGCCCTTTCTGGAATTGATGCTGTGGGCGGTGATCCTGGCGGTGACCCTGTACCCGCTGCACCAGCGCATCAAACGCGGCACGGGGCTCAAGGACGGCTATGCGGCAACGCTGGTGGTGCTTTTGGTGCTGGTGGTGTTGCTGGTGCCGATCTACCTGGTGGTGGTGTCGATCAGCGAGTCTGTGGACGGCTTGGTGACACTGCTCAAAAGCGGTGCCTGGAGCGTGCCGACGCCTTCGGAGTCGGTGGCCACCTGGCCGCTGATCGGGCCGCGCGTGTATGCCTTGTGGCTGGCGGCTTCCGAGAGCCTGAGCGGGGTGCTCAACAGTGTGATGCCGCAGCTCAAGGATGCCGGGCGTGTGTTGTTGGGCGCCGCTGCCAGTGCCGGGGGGGCATTCTTGATGTTCATCGCGGCGATCATCATCTCGGGGGTGATCATGGCCTTCGGCGAGCGCGGCGAAGTGGCGGCGCAGCGCATTGCCATTCGGGTTTCCGGTGAGTCGCGCGGCAAGCCCATTGCAAGGCTGTGCACCGCCACCATTCGCGCCGTCGCCCAGGGTGTGATCGGCATCGCCTTCATCCAGATGCTGCTGATAGGCGTAGGTTTTGTGGTCAAGGGTGTGCCGGGCGCGGGGATCCTGGCAATCGCCATCCTTATGCTGGGCATCGCCCAGGCGCCGGCCACGCTGATCACGCTACCGGTCATCGCCTATGTATTCCATGCCGAAGGCTTCACCGTCGCGACCATCGTGTTTGCCATCTACACGTTCGTCGCCGGCCTTGCCGACAACGTGCTCAAGCCGCTGTTGCTGGGGCGCGGCGTGGATGTGCCGATGCCGGTGGTGCTGATCGGTGCGCTGGGCGGCATGGTGGTCAAAGGCATCATTGGCCTGTTCATCGGCCCGGTGATTCTGGGCGTGACCTATGTGCTGTTCTGGCAGTGGGTGGCGTTGCAGGTGCCGGAAGACCCTGCCGAACCGTCGGCTTGAGCCGGGGCCTGGCATGCCCGGACCTCGCTGGCGCCGCGCACTGGGCCTGGTGGCTTTGCTGGCAGGCTGTACGCAGGTCGGTCCGGACTACCCGCCGGCGCAATCGCCCTGGCTGGACACCTGGAGCACCCCGCTGCTGGAGCAGGCCAGCCGTAGCGCCGCGGCGCCGGATTTTCGCCAGTGGTGGGCGGTGTTCGCCGACCCGACACTGGATGCCCTGATCGCCCAAGCCGATGCGCACAACACCAACCTGCGCGTGGCTGGGCTGCGCGTCGCCGAGGCACGTGCGCAACTGGCCATCGTGCAGACCGGGCGTTATCCACAACTGCAGCAGTTGCGCGCGCAAAGCCTCTACCTCAAGCAGGACCAGTCCGGTACCGCCAACGCCCGTGATTCGGTGTTCTGGCAGTCCAGCGTGGGCTTCGACATTGGTTGGGAGATCGACTTCTGGGGGCGCTTCAGCCGTGCCATCGAGGCGGCCGATGCCCTGTACTTTGCCTCCGAGGCCAACTACGCCGATGCCATGCTGTTGTTGCGTGCACAGGTGGCCGACACCTATTTTGCCTTGCGTACCGCCGAGGCGCGCCTGGCCATTGCCGAGGAAAACGCCAAGCGCCAGGCGCGCAGCCTGGAGATCACCGAGCGGTTGTTCCGCCATGGCGAGCATGATGAGCTCGACTGGCAGCAGGCACGCACCCAGTACCTGGCGACGCAGGCGACCATCCCCGAGTTCGAAAACCAGCTCAATGCCTTGCGCAACGTGTTGTGTTCGCTGCTTGGGCGGCCACCGGGGCCGCTGCCGGAGTTGCAACCTCGTTACGGGCAGTTACCACTGCCAGACCGGGCACTGTTGCAAGACGTTCCCGCCCGTTTGTTGCTGCGACGCCCGGACATCCGTGCCGCCGAGCAGGCCGTCGCGGCGCAGTCGGCGCTGGTGGGCGTGGCCGAAGCGGACCTTTATCCACAGCTGAGCCTGCTGGGCAGCATCGGCTGGAGCTTCGTGACGGCCAGCCACCTGCCCGACAGTTTCGACCTCGCCGCCGGCCCAGGCCTGATCTGGAACCCGTTCGACTATGGCCGGCGCAAGAACGCCGTGCGTGTGGAGGATGCCCGCTTGCAGCAACTAATCGAGCTGTATCAGCAGGGCGTGCGCGAAGCCGCCCGCGAGGCCGACGATGCAGCCAGCGGCCTGGTGCGCTCGTTGCAGAGCGCGGGTATTCGCGACCAGGCCTCGCAAGCCGCGCAGCGCTCGCTGAGCCTGGCCACCTCGCAATACCGCGAAGGCTTTGCCGACTTCCAGCGGGTGCTCGATGCCCAGCAACTGCTGCTGCAGCAACAAGACGGTTACCTGGTCAGCCGCGGCAATGCCGTCAGCAGCGTGGTGACCTTGTACAAGGCCCTGGGCGGCGGTTGGCAGCCAGGCCGTGCAGCGGTCGACCCGGCCACGCGTCGACAGATGCAGCAACGCACCGATTGGGGAGACCTGCTGGACGCGCCACCCCCTACCGCACAGCAACCCGGTGAACCGAAATGAGCGACGCCCCGCAAACACCGCCCCCGCAAGCGCCTGATCGTGGCATGCGCTGGGTATTGCTGCTGATTGCCATAAGCCTGCTCTGGTACTTGCTGGCAGACCGTTTCACGCCTTACACCCAGCAGGCCCGCCTGCAAGCCTACGTGGTGCCGGTGAGCGCCGAGGTAGCCGGCCCGGTGAAGCGCGTGGCCGTGGGCAACAACCAGGAGGTACGCCAAGGCGCGGTGCTGTTCGAGCTGGACCCGGCGCAATACCGCATTGCCCTGGCTCGCGCCGAGGCCGACCTGGATACCGTGCGCAGGCAGATCGGCGCCAACACCGCCGGCATCGATTCGGCCAAGGCGGCGTTGCTGGCGGCCCAGGCCAACGAGCGCAAGGCGCGCCAGGATGCCGAGCGGCTCAAGCGACTGATCGAGGAAGACCCAGGCACGGTGTCGGTGCGCCGCCTGGAAGGGGCCCAGGCCACGCGCGACCAAGCCATCAGCCAGGTGGCGGCGGCCCGTGCCGAAGTCGAGCGGGCACGTGAACAGCAGGGCGGTTCACAGGCAGACAACGCCCAGTTGCGCAGCGCTGCGGCGAATGTTGAAAAGGCCCGTCTGGATCTGGCCCGCACCGTGGTGCGCGCCGATGCCAACGGTTTGATCACTGACCTGCGCACAGACGTTGGCCATTATGTGGCGGCCGGCAGCCCGATGATGACCCTGATCGCGATCCATGACGTGTGGATCAGCGCCGACATGACCGAAAACAACCTCGGCCGCCTGCGCTCCGGCACAGCGGTGCTGGTGGTGCTCGATGCGCTGCCGGGGGTGGTGCTGAAGGGGCGCATACGCAGCATTGGGTATGGTGTCAGCGTGGGGCAGGGCAGCCCGCCGGGTACCCTGCCGAGCGTGCAGAACAGCCGCGAGTGGCTGCGCTCGGCGCAGCGTTTTCCGGTGATCGTCGAGCTGGACCGTGACCAGCTGGAGGACAAGACCGGGTTGCGGGTCGGCGGCCAGGCCGAAGTCATGGCGCTGCCCAGCGAGGGCAACCCGCTGAACGTGCTGGGCCGCGTGTTCATGTGGCTGATGAGCTGGCTGTCGTATGCCTATTGAGTGGCGGCGCCTGCGGGCGCTACGCCTGGCCTGGGGCGTGGCGCTGTGCCTGGCGGTCAGCTTCGGCATCGGCCTGCCCGTGCCGATCCTGGCCCCGGTGTTTGCGGTGCTGCTGTTGGCCACCCGCAGCCAGCCGCTGCCGTTGCGCGCGGCACCGGCGTTGGCGGTGCTGGTGCTGCTCAGTTGTGGCAGTGGCTTGTTGCTGATTCCACTGCTGCGCCATGCCCCGGTGAGTGGGGTGCTGTTGGTCGGCGTTGGGGTGTTTCTGGTGCTGCGTTACGCGCTCAAGGGCGGCAATGGCCTGGTGGCCAACCTGCTGGTGATCGGCCTGACCATGATCGCCGCAGCCGGCACCCATGATTTCACCTTGGCGCTGTCGGTGGTCGAGGCGTTAGCCAAAGGCATGCTGTTGGCGGCGCTGGGCACGGCGCTGGCGCATGTACTGTTTCCCGAACCTGTCGATGCCCCCGCGCAACCGTCCCCGCCACCGCTCCCCAGCGCGCGCGCCAGTTGGGTTGCGCTGCGTGCCACGCTGATTGTCATGCCGGCGTTCTTGCTGGCGCTGATTGCCCCGGATGCATTCATGCCGCTGATCATGAAGTCGGTGAGCCTGGGCCAGCAGGCCGGCGAAACCCATGCCCGCAATGCCAGCCGAGAGCTGATTGGTTCGACCCTGCTAGCCGGGCTGCTGGCGATCCTGCTGTGGAGTGCCTTGAGCCTGTTCGTGCACCTGTGGATGTTTTTTCTATGGGTGTTGCTGTTCACCCTCTGGCAGGCCCGGCGGCTCTACCGGGCGGTGGCGACGCGGCACGGCCCTGCTTACTGGGTCAGTTGCCTGACCACGATGCTGATTCTGCTGGGGCAGTCGGTGCAGGACAGCGCGGCAGGGCAGGACGTGTACCGGGCCTTTGCGGTGCGCATGGCGCTGTTCTTGGCTGTCTCGGTGTATGCCAGCGTCTTGCTGATCTGGATCGACAGGCGCAGGGCGCGGCAGTGGGCGCACTGAGGGGGATAGGGGCGAACGGGACAACACAAATACAAAAGCCCCCATACGGAGGCTTTTGTTGACAGGCAAACGCTGAGCGTCAGACGTTGAAGCGGAAGTGCATCACATCGCCGTCTTTGACGATGTAGTCCTTACCTTCCAAACGCCACTTGCCGGCTTCCTTGGCGCCACTTTCACCCTTGAACTGGATGAAGTCGTCATACGCCACTACTTCAGCGCGGATGAAGCCTTTTTCGAAGTCGGTGTGGATCACGCCAGCAGCCTGTGGCGCGGTGGCGCCAATGCGGACGGTCCAGGCGCGTACTTCCTGCACGCCGGCAGTGAAATAGGTCTGCAGGTTCAGCAGCTCGTAACCGGCGCGGATCACGCGGTTCAGGCCAGGCTCTTCCAGGCCCAGGGCCTCGAGGAACATGTCCTTCTCTTCACCGTCGTCCAGCTCGGCGATTTCGGCTTCGATCTTGTTGCACACCGGTACCACGACCGCGCCTTCTTCCTCGGCGATGGCCTTGACCACGTCCAGGTGCGGGTTGTTGTCGAAGCCGTCTTCAGCGACGTTGGCGATGTACATCACCGGCTTGCTGGTCAGCAGGTGGAAGCCACGGATGACGGCCTTTTCGTCGTCAGCCATGTGCTTCATCAGGCTGCGTGCAGGCTTGCCTTCAGTGAAGTGCGGGATCAGCTTTTCCAGGATGGCCTTTTGCGCCAGGGCTTCCTTGTCGCCACCCTTGGCATTGCGGGCAACCTTCTGCAGTTGCTTCTCGCAGCTGTCGAGGTCGGCGAAGATCAGTTCGAGGTCGATGATCTCGATGTCACGCTTGGGGTCGACGCTGTTGGAAACGTGGATCACGTTCTCGTCTTCGAAGCAGCGCACCACGTGGGCGATGGCGTCGGTCTCGCGGATGTTGGCGAGGAACTTGTTGCCCAGGCCTTCACCTTTCGACGCGCCTGCCACCAGGCCGGCGATGTCGACGAATTCCATGGTGGTCGGCAGGATGCGGTTAGGCTTGACGATCTCTGCCAGGGCAGCCAGACGCGCGTCGGGCATCGGCACGATGCCGCTGTTCGGCTCGATGGTGCAGAAAGGGAAGTTCTCCGCCGCGATGCCGGACTTGGTCAAGGCGTTGAACAGGGTGGACTTGCCGACGTTGGGCAGGCCGACGATGCCGCAATTGAAACCCATGGGTATTCCCTCTCTAGGAAATCAGGCCTTCTGGCTGTGCAGCTCGCGCATCGCCTTGGCGAAATCGCCAGCGAGGACATCTGGCAGCACGCCGAGGGCAAAATCGATGCTGGCGTCGAGCTTCTCCTGCTCGGCGCGCGGCGCGCGGCCCAGGACGAAGTTGGAGACCAGTTTGGCGTCACCCGGGTGGCCGATGCCAAGCCGCAGGCGGTGGAAGTCGTTCTGGTTGCCGAGCTGCGCGATGATGTCGCGCAGGCCGTTGTGCCCGCCATGGCCGCCGCCGCGTTTAAGCTTGGCGACGCCCGGAGGCAGGTCGAGTTCGTCATGCGCCACCAGAATCGCTTCCGGCTTGATGCGGAAGAAATTGGCCAAGGCCGCCACGGACTGGCCGCTACGGTTCATGTAGGTGGTGGGGATGAGCAGACGAACGTCGTTGCCCTGATGGCTGAATTTAGCCGTCAGGCCGAAATACTTGCGGTCAGCGGTCAGCGAGACGCGCTGGGCGCTGGCAATGCGTTCAACGAAAAGAGCCCCTGCGTTATGCCGGGTCTGTTCGTATTCGGGGCCGGGGTTACCCAGGCCAACGATCAACTGGATGGCGGTCACGTCAGGGGCTCTTCCTTGGAGTTGGTGGGTTACAGCGCGCGCGGCACTGTAACCCGATCAACACCGGCGTGCGAGTGGATTACTCGGCAGCGCCTTCTGCTTCTGGAGCAACGCGTGGCGCGTGAACGTTGGCAACAGCCTTGTCATCACCATGGGCCAGAGCGACGAACTCTACGCCTTTCGGAGCTTTCAGGTCCGACAGGTGGATGATGGTGCCGACTTCAGCGTTAGCCAGGTCAACTTCGATGAACTCAGGCAGGTCTTTGGCTTCGCAGGAAACTTCGATCTCGGAAACAACGTGGGAGATCTCGCCGCCTTTCTTGATCGGCGCTTCTTCGCCGATGAAGTGAACCGGAACCTTGGCAGTCAGCTTCTGGCCAGCAACGACGCGAACGAAGTCAGCGTGCATGATGAATTGCTTGGCTGGGTGACGCTGCATGGCCTTGACGATGACGTTTTGCTTGGCGCCGTCAACGTTCAGCTCGATCACGTGGCTGTAGGCAGCTTCGTTTTCGAACAGCTTGGCGATTTCCTTCGACACGATGGTCAGGGATTGCGCTTCTTTATCGCCACCGTAGACAACGGCAGGGATGCTCAGCGAGTGACGCAGGCGGCGGCTCGCACCTTTCCCCAGGTCAGTACGCACTTTGGCGTTCAGCGTGAAATCAGTCATTTTGTTTCTCCAAAATAGCCTCCCGAGGGCGTTTGCGACCAGCGCCAACGGGAATGGCAAAAAAGCCCCGCCCCAACAAATGCTGGGGCGGGGCGCTTCACATCAACACGTGTTCCGCTTAGCGGAACATCGCGCTGATCGATTCTTCGTTGCTGATGCGGCGTACCGCTTCAGCGACAACCGGTGCGATATCCAGCTGGCGGATACGGTCACAGGCTTGAGCAGCGGCGGACAGCGGAACGGTGTTGGTCACCACCAGCTCGTCCAGTACCGACTTCTCGATGTTCTCGATCGCGCGGCCCGACAGGACAGGGTGCGTGCAATAGGCGTAAACCTTGGCAGCGCCGTGTTCTTTCAGGGCTTTGGCCGCGTGGCACAGGGTGCCGGCGGTGTCGACCATGTCGTCTACCAGGATGCAAGTGCGCCCTTCGACGTCGCCGATGATGTGCATCACCTCGGAGTGGTTAGCCTTCTCGCGGCGTTTGTCGATGATACCCAGATCGACACCCAGGGACTTGGCGACGGCACGTGCGCGCACGACACCACCGATGTCCGGGGAGACGATCATCAGGTTCTCGAAACGCTGGTCTTCGATATCGTCGACCAATACGGGCGAGCCGTAGATGTTGTCGACTGGGATATCGAAGAAACCCTGGATCTGGTCAGCGTGCAGGTCGACGGTGAGTACACGGTCGATACCCACGACAGTGAGCATGTCAGCGACAACTTTGGCGCTGATGGCTACACGTGCCGAACGCGGACGGCGGTCCTGGCGGGCGTATCCGAAGTAAGGAATCACGGCGGTGATTCGGGATGCTGAGGAGCGGCGGAAGGCGTCGGCCATCACTACCAGTTCCATCAGGTTATCGTTGGTCGGGGCACAGGTCGGCTGAATAATGAAGACGTCTTTACCGCGGACATTTTCATTGATCTCAGTGCTGATCTCGCCGTCGGAGAATTTACCGACAGAGACGTCACCGAGAGGGATATGCAGCTGACGTACGACACGCCGAGCCAGATCGGGGTTAGCGTTCCCCGTAAAGACCATCATCTTGGACACGCGCAGTACCTGAAGGCTGAGGGTATACCTGGATGAGTATAGGAAAATGGCAGGGGCGGCTGGATTCGAACCAACGCATGGCAGGATCAAAACCTGCTGCCTTACCGCTTGGCGACGCCCCTGTATCTGTTGCTGCGAGCGCTAGGCACTCGACTTCTTGACCAGACTTTGCAGCTTGCGATGCAACATCGAAACATTGCTTCCTTTCGCCACAAACCCTGTTTGGGTCGCTGAAAGAAGGGCCAGAACTTTATCAGCTTCGGCTTTGCTTGGGAAGGCCCCAAACACACAACTTCCAGTGCCGGTTAATCGAGCTTCAGTGAATTTGCCCAGTGAATTCAACGCATTGCGAACTTCTGGGTAACTCTGCTCTACCACCGGTTGGCAGTCATTTCGACTGTTTCCCTCGGGAACGGGGCGCATCTTAAGGGGGAGGGAATCACGTGTCAACTGCGGATGTGAAAAAATTTCTACAGTACTGACAGACACTTGCGGCACCAGCACGACATACCAGGGCTCGATCGGGTCGACCGGGGTCAGTTGCTCGCCCACACCCTGGGCGAACGCCGCGTGGCCGCGCACGAACACCGGCACGTCGGCACCGAGGGTCAGGCCCAGGCCGGCCAGGCGATCTTCATCCCAGTCCAGCTGCCACAAGTGCGCCAGCGCCAGCAGCGTGGTCGCGGCGTCCGAGCTGCCGCCGCCGATGCCACCGCCCATGGGCAAGACCTTGGTCAGCCAGATGTCGGCGCCAAGGCGGGTGCCGGATTGTTCCTGCAATTTGCGCGCGGCACGCACGATCAGGTTGCTGTCGTGGGGCACCGCCTCGATTTCGGTGTGCAGGCGGATCACGCCGTCTTCACGCAGGGCGAAGCTCAGCTCGTCGCCATGGTCGAGAAACTGGAAGACGGTTTCCAGCTCGTGGTAACCGTCCGGGCGGCGGCCGATGATGTGCAGCCACAGGTTGAGCTTGGCCGGGGCGGGCAGGGTAAGGGTGGTCATCGATCAGTGCCCCAGCTGGCGCGGCTGCCAGTCCTTGACCACCAACGTCACGTCGAGGTCCTTGCCGTGCAGTTTCAGGCGCTCGGGCAACCAGTAGCCGTTCTGCTCGGTATAGCTCAGGTACTGCACCTGCCAGCCATCCTGTTGCAGGCTGGCCAGGCGGCTGTCGCCGTCCAGGGTCAGCTGGCTCTTGCTGTCGGGCGCGGGCAGGCCGCGTACCCACCAGACCAGATGCGAAACCGGCAGTTGCCAGCCCAGTTGTTCTTCCAGCAGTGCTTCCGGGCTGGTGGCTTCGTAGCGGCCCTGGTTGGCCACTTCCAGCACCACGCCGCCGGGGCGGCCGGTCAGGCGGGCAGCGCCACGGCCCAATGGCCCGGCCAGGCGGATGTCGTAGTAGTCCTGGCGCTGCAACCAGAACAGCGTGCCGCTGCCGGAATCGCGCGGGGCGCGGATGCCGACCTTGCCGCTGATCTGCCAGCCGTCGAGGGTGCTGAGTTGCGCTTTGTGCTGGCGCCACTGCTGCGGGTCGCCATGGCCCTGCAGGGCTTCACGGCTACCGAAGCCGGCACAGCCCGCGAGCAGGGCGATCAGGGTGAAGGTGATGCAATGGCGCAGGAACATGGCGTTAAAGGGTCTCTGATCCGGTCAGGCGCAGTACGGTCTTGCGCAGGATGGGGCTGTCGGGCTGGGCTTCGAAGGCCTTGGCCCAGACCTGGCGGGCTTCGCGGCGCTTACCGTTGGCCCACAGGACTTCGCCCAGGTGCGCAGCCACTTCGTGGTCGGGGAAGCGTTCCAGGGCCTGGCGCAGGTAGCCTTCGGCTTCGTCCAGGTTGCCCTGGCGGTAGGCGACCCAGCCCAGGCTGTCGAGCACCGCCGGGTCATCCGGGGTGAGCTGGTGGGCCTTGTCGATCAGCGCCTTGGCCTCGGCGTAGCGGGTGGTGCGGTCGGCCAGGGTGTAACCCAGGGCGTTCAGGGCCATGGCGTTTTCCGGCTCGCGGTCGATGATGGCGCGCAGGTCTTTCTCCATCTGCGGCAGGTCATCACGCTTTTCGGCCAGCATGGCGCGGGTATACAGCAGGTTGAGGTCGTCCGGGTAACGCTGGATGCCTTGTTGCAGCACCTGGTTGGCCTGGGCGTCCTTGTTGTTGTTGCTGTAGCTTTCCGATTCGATCAGGTACAGCTGGATGGCGTAGTCCGGCTGGGCTTCGCGGGCTTCGGCGAGCAGGCGCGAAGCCTCGGTGCCGCGGCCGTTGGCAATCAGGATGTCGGCCTGGCGCAGCTGCGCCGGCAGGTAGTCGGGGCCGGTGCCGACCAGGGCGTATTCGCGCAAGGCGCCTTCGGGGTCGTGGCGCTCCTCGCGGATGCGGCCCAGGTTCAGGTGGGCGGCGTCGACGTTGCTGTCGCGTTCGACCAGCTCCTGCAGGTAGCCCTCGGCTTCATCCCAGTCTTTGTTTTCCAGGCATACCAGTGCCAGCGAGTAGCGCAGCTCGTCATCCTCGGGGTACTGCTGGACCAGGCTGATGAACTCCCCCTTGGCATCGGCGATGCGGTCCTGCTCGACCAGGGTACGGGCGTAGGTCAGGCGCAGGCGTTTGTCATCCGGGTTGTCGCGGATCGCGCCACGCAGCAGGGGCAGCGCCTCTTTGCCGCGGTCGAGCGCTTGCAGCAGGCGGGCACGCAGCAGAATCGGGGCGATCTCGCCATTTTGCGGCGGGTGCTCCTCGAGCAGTTCGAGCGCTTCTTCGGCCTTGCCGTCCTGGTTCAGCAGGAGCGCCTTGCCGAACACCAGCTGGCTGTTTTCCGGGTACTTGACCAGCAGGCGTTCGAAGCTCTGCAGCAAGCCGTCGCGGGTGCTCTGGTCGGTCTCGGCGGCCGACAGGGCGAGGAAGTCGAAATGGGTATCGCCCTGGCCTTGCAGGACTTTTTCCATGTAGACCATAGCATCGTCGTAGCGACCGGCCCGGGCCAGCTGGATGGCGGCGGCGCGCTGGGCGTCGAGATTGTCCGGGTCGTTGCGGGCCCAGATCAAGGCGTTTTCCAGGGCCGGCTCGTCGGCGCCGAGGTACTCGGCGATGCGGTAGGCGCGTTCGGAAACGCCAGGGTCCTGGGTTTTTTCGGCCTGGTCGGCGTAGTTGGCCAGGGCGATGTCGAAGCGGTTGCGCTGGCCGGCCAGCTCCGCTACCAACAGGCTATATAGGGTGTCTTGCTTGAACGAACCGTACACCACGGGTTTTTCGGCCTCGCCCTTGCCGGCCTCGGCAACGGGTGGCTCGGCTTTTTGCGGGGCCAGGCTCTGGCAACCCTGGAGCAGGGCGAAGGCAAGCAGCAGTGCGTAGTGTCTGTTCATAGAAAGGCTTAAAAGGACTCACCGGCGGTCGGAGCATGATGACACAAGCGCGGGGGCAAACCCACCTGCGAAGCATTTGCTTAACTGCGACCATGGCAGGGGCGCCCAGGTTCCGCCACCTGTGTGGGGGTGGCCTGTTGGGGGCGGCCTTGGGTTGCGAAAGGGGCGCGTAGCGGCCCCAGGTTTTCAGGTTTGTCAGAGATAATGCCGGGGCCGCTGCGCAGCCCTTTCGCGACGCAAGGCCGCTCCTACACGACAATAGCGAACGGTGGTTGTTCTAAAACCTGCGAAAGAGGACAATTATCGGCTTCTCGTCACAACCAGCGACCTTGCATGGCCTTTCTTGCACTTGGTATCAACCATAAGACTGCCTCGGTAGACGTACGCGAGCGCGTGGCGTTTACCCCAGAGCAGCTGGTGGACGCCCTGCAACAGCTCTGCCGACTGACCGCCAGCCGTGAAGCGGCGATCCTGTCGACCTGCAACCGTAGCGAGCTTTATATAGAGCAGGACCACCTGTCTGCCGAGGCCGTACTGCTGTGGCTGGCCGATTACCACCGGCTGAGCCTGGATGAACTGCGCGCCAGCGCCTACATCCATGAAGAGCACGATGCGGTGCGGCACATGATGCGCGTGGCCTCTGGCCTCGATTCGCTGGTGCTCGGCGAGCCGCAGATCCTCGGCCAGATGAAGTCCGCCTACGCCGTGGCGCGTGAGGCCGGTACCGTTGGCCCACTGCTCGGGCGCCTGTTCCAGGCCACCTTCAGTGCCGCCAAACAGGTGCGCACCGACACCGCGATCGGCGAAAACCCGGTTTCGGTGGCGTTCGCCGCGGTGAGCCTGGCGCGGCAGATCTTCAGTGACCTGGGCCGCAGCCAGGCCCTGCTGATCGGGGCCGGCGAGACCATCACCCTGGTCGCCCGCCACCTGCATGAGCAAGGTGTGCGCCGGATCGTGGTGGCCAACCGTACCCTGGAGCGTGCCAGCACGCTGGCCGAGCAGTTCGGCGCACATGCCGTGCTGCTGGCCGACATCCCCCAGGAACTGGCCAACAGTGACATCGTCATCAGCTCCACCGCCAGCCAGTTGCCGATCCTTGGCAAGGGCGCGGTCGAGAGCGCGCTGAAACAACGCCGGCACAAGCCGATTTTCATGGTCGACATCGCCGTGCCGCGTGATATCGAACCCGAAGTGGGCGAGCTCGACGACGTCTACCTGTATACCGTCGATGACCTGCACGACGTAGTCGCAGAAAACCTCAAGAGCCGCCAGGGTGCGGCCCAGGCTGCCGAAGAGCTGGTGTCGGTGGGCGCCGAAGACTTCATGGTGCGCCTGCGCGAACTGGCTGCGGTGGACGTGCTCAAGGCCTACCGCCAGCAAAGCGAGCGCCTGCGCGACGAAGAGCTGCAAAAAGCCCAGCGCCTGCTGGCCAACGGCGGCAACCCCGAGGACGTGCTGGCCCAACTGGCCCGGGGCCTGACCAACAAACTTCTGCATGCGCCCAGCGTGCAGTTGAAAAAGCTCTCGGCCGAGGGCCGCCTCGATGCGCTGGCCATGGCCCAGGAACTCTTTGCCCTCAACGAGGGCTCGACGGACAAATCCCTGCAATGAAAGCGTCGCTGCTGAACAAACTGGATATTCTCCAGGACCGCTTCGAAGAACTGACCGCACTGCTCGGTGACGCTGAGGTCATCAGCGACCAGACGCGTTTCCGTGCTTATTCCCGCGAATACGCCGAGGTCGAGCCGGTTCACACGGCCTATCAGGCATGGCGCAAAGTCCAGGACGACCTTGAAGGTGCCCAGGCGCTGCTCAAGGACAGCGATCCGGATATGCGCGAAATGGCCGTGGAGGAAGTGCGCGAAGCCAAGGAGCAACTGCTGGCGATGGAGGCGCAGCTGCAACGCATGCTGCTGCCCAAGGACCCCAACGACGGGCGTAACGTGTTCCTCGAAATCCGCGCTGGCACCGGTGGTGACGAGGCGGCGATCTTCTCGGGTGACCTGTTCCGCATGTATTCGCGCTACGCCGAAAAGCGTGGCTGGCGTCTGGAGATTTTGTCCGAGAACGAAGGCGAACACGGCGGCTACAAGGAAATCATCGCCCGCGTCGAAGGCGAAAACGTTTACGGCAAGCTTAAGTTCGAGTCTGGTGCGCACCGTGTGCAACGGGTGCCCGAGACCGAGTCGCAGGGGCGCATCCACACCTCCGCTTGTACCGTGGCCGTGCTGCCCGAGCCCGATGAGCAGGCGGTGATCGAGATCAACCCGGCCGACTTGCGCGTGGACACCTACCGCGCTTCCGGGGCCGGTGGCCAGCACATCAACAAGACCGACTCGGCGGTTCGCATTACTCACTTGCCCACCGGTATCGTGGTCGAGTGCCAGGAAGAACGCTCGCAGCACAAGAACCGTGCCCGTGCCATGTCCTGGCTGTCGGCCAAGCTCAACGACATGCAGACCAGCGCCGCGCAGAATGCCATCGCCAGTGAGCGCAAGCTGCTGGTGGGCTCCGGTGACCGCTCCGAGCGTATCCGCACCTACAATTATCCACAGGGCCGGGTAACCGATCACCGCATCAACCTGACCTTGTATTCGCTGGACGACATCCTTGCCGGTGGCGTCGACGCCGTGATCGAACCGCTGTTGGCCGAGTACCAGGCCGATCAACTGGCCGCCCTGGGGGACTGATGACCATCATCGCCAGCTTGCTGCGCAATGCGCAGTTGCCCGAATCGCCCACCGAGCGGCTGGACGCCGAACTGTTGTTGGCTGCGGCCATCGGCAAGTCGCGCAGCTACCTGCATACCTGGCCCGAGCGCATCGTCAGCAGCGAAGCGGCCGACACTTATGCCGGTTACCTGCAGCGCCGCCGCAGCGGTGAGCCGGTGGCGTATATCCTTGGGCAGCAGGGGTTCTGGAAGATCGACCTGGAAGTGGCACCGCATACGCTCATCCCGCGCCCGGACACCGAGCTGCTGGTCGAGACCGCCCTGGAGCTTCAGCCTGCGACACCTGCCAAGGTGCTCGACCTGGGCACCGGCACCGGGGCCATTGCCTTGGCCCTGGCCGGCGACCGCCCGGCCTGGCAGGTGATGGCGGTGGACCGTGTCGAGGAGGCCGCCGCGCTGGCCGAGCGCAACCGCCAGCGCCTGGGGCTGGGCAATGTGCAGGTGCGCGTCAGCCACTGGTTTGACCAGCTCGGCGATGAGCGTTTCGACCTGATTGTCAGCAACCCCCCCTACATTGCCAGCGAAGACCCCCACCTGGCCGCTGGCGATGTGCGTTTCGAACCCAGCAGCGCACTGGTGGCAGGTGCCGATGGCCTGGACGACCTGCGCGTGATCATTGCCCAGGCGCCGCAGCACTTGCTGCCAGGCGGCTGGTTGCTGTTGGAGCATGGTTATGATCAGGCAGCGGCGGTGCGCGCCTTGCTGACTGAACAAGGCTTTGCCGAGGTTGCCAGCCGCATCGACCTGGGCAGCCATGAACGCATTACCCTGGGGCGCCTGCCATGCTGAGTGATCAGGAACTGTTGCGCTACAGCCGGCAAGTGCTGCTGGCGCAGATCGATATCGACGGCCAGTTGCGCCTCAAGCAGAGCAAGGCGCTGATCGTCGGCCTCGGTGGGCTGGGCTCACCTGTGGCGCTGTACCTGGCTGCGGCGGGGGTGGGCGAGTTGCACCTGGCAGATTTCGACACCGTCGACCTGACCAATCTGCAACGCCAGGTGATGCACGACAGCGACAGCGTCGGCATGAGCAAGGTGGACTCGGCGCTGCAGCGCCTGGGGGCGATCAACCCGGAGATCAGCCTGGTCGCTCACCGCCAGGCGCTGGACGAAGATTCGCTGGCCGCAGCGGTGGCTGCGGTCGACCTGGTGCTGGACTGCTCCGACAACTTTTCCACGCGCGAGGCGGTCAATGCCGCCTGCGTCGCTGCTGGCAAGCCGTTGGTCAGTGGGGCGGCGATCCGCCTCGAGGGCCAGCTTTCGGTGTTCGACCCACGGCGTGACTACAGCCCGTGTTACCACTGCCTGTATGGCCATGGCAGCGAGGATGAACTGACCTGCAGCGAAGCCGGCGTGATCGGCCCGCTGGTGGGGCTGGTAGGTAGCCTGCAGGCGCTGGAAGCCATGAAGCTGCTGGCTGGGTTCGGCGAGCCACTGGTGGGCCGCCTGCTGCTGATCGATGCCCTCGGCACGCGCATACGTGAACTGCGGGTCAAGCGCGACCCGGCCTGCGCTGTCTGCGGCAAGCGCGATGGCTGAGCGTTCGGCGCCGATTGGCGTGATGGATTCGGGGGTCGGCGGTTTGTCGGTGCTTGCCGAGATCCAGCGCCTGCTGCCCAACGAAACCCTGCTGTATGTGGCCGATTGCGGTCACGTGCCCTACGGTGAGAAGTCGGCGGATTACATCCGCCAGCGCTGCCGACGCATTGCCGAGTTCTTCCAGCAGCAAGGCGCCAAGGCCATGGTCCTGGCCTGCAATACCGCCACGGTGGCGGCGGTTGCCGACCTGCGTGAGCTGTACCCGGTCTGGCCGCTGGTGGGTATGGAGCCTGCGGTAAAGCCTGCAGCCGCCGCCACCCGCTCCGGTGTGGTCGGGGTGCTGGCCACTACCGGGACTTTGCAGAGCGCCAAGTTCGCGGCATTGCTCGACCGCTTCGCCAGCGATGTACGGGTGGTCACCCAGCCTTGCCCAGGGCTGGTAGAGCTGATTGAAACCGGCGACCTGGGCAGCCCCGCGTTGCGCCAGTTGCTGCTCGGGTTTGTGCAGCCACTGCTGGATGCCGGCTGCGATACGCTGATTCTTGGCTGCACCCATTACCCATTCCTGCGCCCCTTGCTGGCCGACATGGTGCCGGCAGACGTGGCCATCATCGATACCGGCGCCGCCGTGGCGCGCCAGCTGCAACGGCTGTTGCACGCCAACGACCTGCTGGCCGAGGGCCCGGCGCTGGATACCCGCTTCTGGACCAGTGCCGACCCGCAAACTCTGAGAAAAATCCTACCGTTGCTGTGGCATAAGTCCGACAGTGTGCAAAGCTTTGCGTTGTGAAAAAAACGTCAAAAGCAGCTGAACTATCGTACCACTGCCGATTTCTACCGATTTGCCTGGCAAGAGGCGAACACTAACAACAGCATCAGGAAGAAGGATGTTTCTTATGAGGAAACTGCTCGGCTTGGCGGCGGTTGCCGCCTTAACTTTGGGGCAAGTGGTGTCGGCGCAGGCTGCCGATGTTTCATTTTCGGTGGGGCAGACCGGTGACTCTACCATGGTCTATCGGCTGGGGTTGCAGTCGAACTGGGAGGCGAGCTGGTGGCAGACCAGCGTTGGTCGTCTCACCGGTTATTGGGATGGGGCTTACACCTATTGGCAGGGTGACGAGACGGCGAGCAACCACAGCTTGTCGTTTGCGCCAGTGTTCGTCTATGAGTTTGCCGGGGAATCAGTGAAGCCTTACATCGAGGCGGGCATCGGTGTCGCGGCCTTCTCCAGCACCGAGCTTGAAAGCAACGAGCTAGGCTCGGCGTTCCAGTTCGAGGACCGGATCGGTTTCGGCTTGCGCTTTGCCGGTGGGCATGAAATTGGCGTGCGCGCCATCCACTATTCCAACGCCGGTATCAAGCAGCCCAACGATGGTGTGGAAAGCTACAGCCTGCATTACCGTATGGCGTTGTAACCCACCTGCTTGGGCAGTGGGAGCGGGTGAGCCGCTCCCACTGCGGTAGCACCTTGCCAACCCTTGGGTCAGCGCGGCAGCGGCCACAAACTGCTAGGGTCCAGCGTCTCCAGCACCAGTTCAGGTTCTCGAAGCGGCAGTCGCCGCAGCAGTTCTTCGGCAGCGCTCTGCGCTGTCCACATCTCCGGCATAGCCTGCGCCGGTGTCACGGGGGTCTTCAATGATTGCGGCGCCACCACCGTCAGGCTGATCTGCAGTTGACCCAGTACCTGGCGTTGCTCGCGAAACCACTGCGCGGTGCTGTTGAAACCGCTGGAAACCTGTGTGGGCGCAAACAGCTGCGAGGCTGAATAGCGATTGAGGATCGCCATTACCTGAGGCGCTTCACCCTTGGTCAGCAGCGGCAAGGCACTGGCCAGGCATTGTTCGCTGGCCAGCAGGTTGCTGGCGGCGATGGCCTCGAACAGCTCGGCATCAGGTATGGCCTCGGCCACATACTCACCGGTGCCGGCATTGATGATCAGGCAGTCCAGCGACCCCCAGTTGCCCAATAGCAGCTTGCTGGCTGCCTCGACCTGATCCAGCGCCTGCAACTGGCCCGGCAGGCGCAGCAATTGCGTGCCGTAGCGTTCGCCCAGCGTGTCCAGTGCTTCACACTCCCTGCCACTTGCGGCTACCCGGTGCCCCTGTTCGAGCAACTGTTGTACCAATGCCAGCCCTAATCCATTAGTGGCCCCTGTCACCCAGACACTGCGAGCTCTATTCACGATACTGCCCCTTAATGCTGCCGACGCGGAAGGCCTTTGAAGGCTTCTAATGCGCGCTGGCGACTGCTGCCGAGATCGACTATTGGATTGTGATACGAATGGGTAGCAAAAAGATCCACAGCCTTAACTGGCTGATGAATGGCTTTATCATCCAGCGCCTGCAGTTCCGGTACCCAGTGACGAATGAAGCGCCCCTGCGGATCGAAGCGCTGAGACTGCGAAACCGGGTTGAAGATGCGGAAATAGGGCACGGCGTCGGTGCCGGTAGATGCGCTCCACTGCCAGCCGCCGTTGTTGGCTGCCAGGTCGCCGTCTATCAGGTGACGCATGAAATGTCGCTCGCCTTTGCGCCAGTCGATCAGCAGGTTCTTGCTGAGGAACATGGCGACGATCATGCGCAGGCGGTTGTGCATCCAGCCGGTGTGCAGCAACTGGCGCATGGCGGCATCGATGATCGGAAAACCGGTGCGCCCCTGTTCCCAGGCCGCGAGGTCTTCAGGTGCATCACGCCAGGGCAGGGCTTCGGTCTGGGCACGGAAAGCGCGGTGACGGGATACCTGTGGATAACCCACCAGGATGTGCTTGTAGAACTCCCGCCAAAGCAACTCGTTGACCCAGGTCTGGATGCCGGTGCTGCCGCTGTCGAACTCGCCACGGTTGCTGGCCAAGGCCCCGTGCAGGCATTGCCGGGGCGAAATCACCCCGGCGGCCAGGTAGGCGGAGAGCTCGCTGGTGCCGGGCTTGGCCGGGAGGTCGCGCTGGTGTTGGTAGTCTTCCACCCGCTCTTCGAGAAAACGCGACAGCCGTGCTTGCGCTTCGGCTTCGCCCGCTGGCCAGCCATCGCGCAAGGCACGCGGTACTGGGTCGAAGCCCAGCACATGCTCAGGTAGCGGGTCGCTGGCGATCGCCAGAGGCGCCTGGGGCTTTAGCCGTGGGGCCAGCGCGGGGAGGCTGCGGTGCAGATGCTCCAGGCAGCGTTTCTTGAATTGGCTGAAGACCTGGAAGTAGTCACCACTGCGGGTAAGGAGGGTGCCAGGGCGGAAGAACAGCTGGTCGAGGTAGCTGTGCGCCTGCACGCCTGATTGCTCCAGCCGCGCCCGCACAGCCTGGTCGCGGCGCTGTTCGTTGATGCCGTACTCGTCGTTCCAGTGCACGCTATCTATCCGATGCTGATGGCATACTGATATTATTGCATCGGATGCCTGATCCCACCTGTCAATTGAGCGGATCAGCAGCGGGATGTTGAGTGTGCCCAGTGCCTGGCGCAGCGCGCGCAGGTTGCGCAGCCAGAAGTCTACTTTGCAGGCGGCGTCGTCGTGAGCCTGCCATTGGCCGGGGCTGAGCAGCCACAGGGCGACGGTCGGGCCGCGCTCACAGGCGGCGCTCAAGGCGGTGTTGTCGTCGATGCGCAGGTCGCTGCGCAGCCAGATCAATTGCATGGTGCATTCATCTCTACAGGCCGGCGGTCATTGCCTTGAAGCAAGCGCAATGCCGCCTGCGGGGTATCGAACAGGAGCAGGTCGGGGAGGTCGAGGGCGTTCAGTTGGGCTTCATGCAGGGCGAGCGTGGCGCCGCCCAGCAGTTTTGCCCCCGGCGTACCCTGCAGCGTGCGCTGCAAGGCCTTGATGTCGATGCGTGGCCCCAGGTGCAGCAACAGGGCGCGCGGTTGCAGCGCGGCGATGGCCCGTTGCAGTTGCGGGCCACCCACCGGCTGTTCAAGCACCTCGACGGGGATGCCGTTGCTGCTGAGCAGCCAGGCGCACAGCCACAGCTCAGGGTCGAAGGCGCGTTCGCTGTCTTCGGCCAGCAGCACTGGCGCACCCTGTAGCAGCTGGTTGTCGTGATACACCCGGGCGCCGAGTTTGCTGCGCAGCCAGCTGTGGAAGAACACTTGCTCAAGCCGTGCATTGAAATAGTTGCGCCAGCGCAGGTCCAGGCTGTCGAGCAGGGGTAGCAGCAATTGCTCGCACAGGGTAATGGCGGGGTACAGCGCCATGGCCTGGTTGAGTTGCTGGTCAAGTGCCCGCTGCGAGAGGTTGGCGATAGCCTCGATCAACTGCGTCTGTCGCGCCTGCCAGTTGCTGTGTGGGGCGGTGCTGGCCGGTTTATCGAGCAGCTCGCGCACCTGCCCCACCGATGCGCCGCGCTGCAGCCAGGCCAGGATCGCTTCGACCCGTTCGACCTGCTCGTTGGAATACAAGCGATGCCCTTTTGCGGTGCGCTGTGGCTTGAGCAGGCCGTAACGGCGCTCCCAGGCCCGTAGGGTGACTGGGTTGACGCCGGTGCGGCGGGCGAGTTCGCCGATCGCTAGCAGGGCCTCAGACGGCATTGCGCAATCCTAGGCTTTCGGGGTGTGGCTGCAGGTAGGCCTGCTGCATCAGGTAAGGGTCGGGGTGCTTGCGCAGGTGGTGCTTGAGCAGCGTCAGCGGCACCACCAGCGGCACCACGCCCTGTTGGTACTGGCTGATGATGGCTTGCAGTTCGGCCTTGTCCTGCTGGGTCAGGGCATCTTTGAAGTAACCGCTCAGGTGCTGCAGTACGTTGCAGTGCGTGCCACGGCTGGCGCAGCGGCGCAGGGCCTGCATCAGCTGGCTGAAATAGTGTGGGCCGACCTGCTGCGGGTCGTCATCCCGGCTCATGCTGCCCAGTAGTCGCCCCAGGGTGCGGTAGGCATGGGGGTTGTTGGCCATCAGCAGGTACTTGTAGCGCGAGTGAAACCGCACCAGGGCGCCGCGGCTCAAGCCTTCGGCCAGCAGGCGCTGCCAATCGGCATAGGCGTATACGCGGCTGATGAAGTTTTCGCGTAGCACTGCGTCATGCAGGCGGCCTTCCTCCTCCACCGGCAGGTCCGGGCGAAGGTTGCAGAAGGCCTGGGCATACACACCACGTCCGCTATGCAACGCAGGGTGGCCGTTATCCTGGTAGACCTTGACCCGCTCCAACCCGCACGAAGGTGACTTCTGCATGAAGATATAGCCGCAGATATCGTCGAGCTCGCCGGCCATCTGCTCGCCATAGGTGCGCAGCGGGCCGGTGAGGTCCATGCCGGGGTTGCGGGTACCGACCACTTCCGGCTGCTCCGGGTTGCCTACCAGGCGAATAGGGTCGCGCGGTACACCGAGGCCGATAGCGACCTCGGGGCAAACCGGCAGCCATTCGAAGTGCGCTTCAAGTTGCGCGCGGCACAAGTCGGATGCCTTGTGCCCACCGTTGTAGCGCACACTGTGCCCGGTCAGGCAGGCGCTGATGGCGATGCGAGGCTTGCAGTGAGCGGAAGGGGATTGCATGGCTGTCTCCGGTAAACTTGTACGCGATATCTATTTTGTACAAGTTTATTCCAGCACAGCCTTGGCGTTATGCAAACTGATTTTTTTGTACAGGCTCAGCGCCCGTTCAGTCGAGATGCTCCAGCAGCCGGCGAGCGGCTTCCTGGCCACTCAGCCAAGCCCCCTCGACGCGGCCGGACAAACACCAGTCGCCGCAGGCGTACAGGCCCTGATCGGCATCGGCCAACGCGCCCCACTCATGGTGGCTGGTGGGGCGTGCATACAGCCAGCGGTGGGCGAGGGAGAAGGTGGGTGCCGGCACCACGCAGCCGACCAGTTCGGCGAATTCGCCCCATAACTGCTCGATCACCTCTTCCTTGGGCAGGTCGATATGCTGCCGGCTCCAGCTCGACGTGGCATGCAGCACCCAGGTGTCGAGGTGCTCGTCACGCCCGGGCTTGCTGCGGTTGCGGGCCAGCCAGTCGAGCGGGTTGTCCTGCACGAAGCAACCTTGCATGGGGGTGTCCAGTGGCGTCTGGAAGCCCAGGGCGACGGCCCAGGTAGGCTCCATCTGCACGCCAGCGGCCACGGCAGCCAGTTTGGGCGTCGAGGCCAGTAACGGCGTTGCCTGCGGCGCAGGCACCGCGATCACCACGCGGCTGAACGGGCCGTGGCTGCAGCCTTCGGTGTCTTGCAGGTGCCAGTACTGCTTGCCGCGGAATACTTCAGCGATGCGGCAGCCAAAGTTGACCGTCACATCCTTGAGCATGCCGCGGGTGATGGCACTCATGCGCGGCACGCCTACCCAGCGAGTCTGCTCATCCGGGGAGGGTGTGAGTTCGCCGTCGCGGTAGTTGTACAGTTGCGGCTTCCATTGCTCGGCCCAACCCGCAGCCACCCATTGCTGGACCTGATCGACGAAACGCCGGTCACGGGCAGTGAAATACTGGGCGCCGAGGTCCAGCGCGCCAGCGTCGCTGCGCTTGCTGGCCATGCGCCCGCCACTGCCGTGGCCTTTGTCGAACAAATGCACGGATTGCCCGGCCTTTTGCAGCGCCTGGGCGGCGGACAGACCGGCGATACCGGCACCGATGATGGCAATAGGTACTGTCATGATGGCCTCTTCAAACCTTGCTGTGAGCAGACTACGCTGTCAGGCAAACCTGTACAATGCACAAATTTTGTATAAGGTTATTCCGCTTTATAGAGCAGGTTGGCCTATGTTTATCCGAGAGCGTCGGGTCAAAAAAGTGCCTTGTTCTAAAAATAGACCACTGCCGCATTCTGCGAGGACACAGCCATGCATATATTGCTGACAGGCGGCACCGGTTTGATAGGCCGGCACCTGTGCCAGCTCTGGCTCGGCCAGGGCCATCGCCTTACGGTTTGGAGCCGCCGGCCTGATCAGGTACCCAAACTGTGCGGTAGCCAGGTGCGCGGCATCGCCCGGCTGGAAGAACTGCAGGCGGATGATCAGTTGGATGCGGTCATCAACTTGGCCGGCGCGCCGATTGCCGATCGGCCTTGGACCGGCGCCCGGCGTAACCTGCTGTGGGCCAGCCGGGTCACCCTGACCGAGCAGTTGCTGGCTTGGCTGGGCAGCCGCGAGCAGCGCCCGGAGGTGCTGATCTCCGGGTCTGCGGTGGGTTGGTACGGGGATGGCGGTGAGCGCGAACTGACCGAGGTATCGCAGCCGGTACGCGAAGATTTTGCCAGCCAGTTGTGCATCGCCTGGGAAGAAACCGCCCAGCGTTCGCAGGCACAAGGCATCCGGGTGGTGCTGGTGCGAACGGGGCTGGTGCTGGCCAGCGATGGCGGCTTTTTGTCGCGCCTGCGCCTGCCCTTCAAACTGGGGCTGGGCGGGCCGTTGGGCGATGGCCGGCAGTGGATGCCGTGGGTCCATATAGACGACCAGGTCGCCCTGATTGATTTTCTCTTGCAGCACAAGGACGCCAGCGGTCCTTATAATGCCTGCGCCCCAGAGCCTGTGCGCAACCGCGAGTTCGCCAAGCGCCTGGGCCGGGCCATGCACCGGCCGGCCGTGCTGCCCGTGCCTGCGCTGTTGCTCAAGGCCGGCCTTGGCGAGCTGTCGACGCTGTTGCTCGGTGGCCAGCGGGCGCGCCCGGTGCGCTTGCTGGCGGCAGGGTTCACCTTCCGTTTCAATGATCTGCAATCGGCCCTGGACGACTTGTCCAGCCGCCTCTGACATAGGACGCTGCATGACTGATCACGCCCTGCTGCTGGTCAACCTGGGTTCCCCGGCCTCCACTTCGGTGGCCGATGTGCGCCGTTACCTCAACCAGTTCCTGATGGACCCGTACGTGATCGACCTGCCCTGGCCGGTGCGGCGCTTGCTGGTCTCACTGATCTTGATCAAGCGCCCGGAACAGTCGGCGCACGCCTACGCCTCCATTTGGTGGGAGGACGGTTCGCCACTGGTGGTGCTGACCCGCCGTCTGCAAGCGGCGATGGTCGAGCACTGGCCCCATGGCCCGGTGGAGATGGCCATGCGCTATGGCCAGCCGGCATTGCCCGAGGCGCTCGAGCGCCTGGCCGCCCAAGGCGTGCGCACGGTCACCCTGGCACCGCTTTATCCACAGTTTGCCGACAGTACGGTTACCACGGTGGTCGAGCAGGCGAAGCAGACCATCAGCGAACGCCAGCTGCCGCTGCAGATGCGTGTACTGCAGCCGTTCTACGATCATCCCGACTACATCGACGCGCTGGTGGCCAGTGCCAGGCCCTATCTGGAGAAGGATTACGATCACCTTCTGCTGAGTTTCCATGGGCTGCCGGAGCGGCACCTGAAGAAGCTGGACCCCACCGGCAAGCATGATTTCCGAGCGGCCGATTGTTGCAAGGACGCCAGTGCCGAGGAGCGCGCAGTGTGCTATCGAGGGCAATGTCAGGCCACGGCCAAGGCGTTTGCGCAGAAAATGGGTATCCCGCACGGCAAGTGGTCGGTGTCGTTCCAGTCGCGGCTGGGGCGGGACAAGTGGATCGAACCCTACACCGAGAATCGCTTGGATGAACTGGCTGCTGCGGGGGTGAAGAAGCTGCTGGTGATGTGCCCCGCGTTCGTTGCCGATTGCATCGAGACGCTGGAAGAGATTGGCGACCGCGGCAAGGAGCAGTTCATCGAGGCGGGGGGCGAGGAGTTGGTGCTGGTGCCGTGCCTGAATGATCACCCGGAGTGGGTGCGGGTGTTGGCGGGGATGTGCGAAAAGGCTTGAATGCAAAGGGCCGCATTGCGGCCCTTTGCGAGCGGTCTGGCAAGGCCGCTCTTACACATCCAGCTTCTTGTTCTTCCAGCCATCATTGCCCGGCAGAATGAGGTTCAGGGCAATGGCCACTACGGCGCACAGGGAAATACCCTTGAGGCCCCAGTCGTCCGGGCCGTCACCGCTGCCGATCAAGACCCCGCCAATGCCGAACACCAGGGTCACCGAAACGATCACCAGGTTGCGCGCTTCGGCCAGGTCGATCTTGTGGCGGATCATGGTGTTCATGCCCACCGCCGCGATCGAACCGAACAGCAGGCACAGAATACCGCCCATGACCGGTACCGGAATGCTCTGCAGCAGCGCGCCGAACTTGCCGATGAAGGCCAGGGTGATGGCAAAGATCGCCGCCCAGGTCATGATCTTCGGGTTGTAGTTCTTGGTCAGCATCACCGCGCCAGTCACTTCGGCGTAGGTGGTGTTGGGCGGGCCACCGAACAGGCCGGCAGCCGTGGTCGCCAAGCCATCACCCAGCAAGGTGCGATGCAGGCCGGGCTTTTTCAGGTAGTCGCGGCCGGTCACGCTGCCCACAGCGATCACCCCGCCGATGTGTTCGATCGCCGGCGCCAACGCCACCGGCACGATGAACAGGATGGCCTGCCAGTTGAACGCCGGCGCGGTGAAGTTGGGGATCTCCAGCCAAGGCGCGGCGGCAATCTTGGCGGTGTCGACCACACCGAAGGCGAACGCCAGGGCAAAGCCCACCAGCACGCCGGAGATGATCGGTACCAGGCGGAAGATGCCCTTGCCGAACACCGCGACGATCAAGGTGGTCAGCAGCGCCGGCATCGAGATCAGCATGGCGGTCTGGTAAGGCATCAGCGCAGCACCATCACCGCCCTTGCCCATGGCCATGTTGGCGGCGATCGGCGCCATGGCCAGGCCGATCGAGATGATCACCGGGCCAATCACCACGGGCGGCAGCATGCGGTCGATGAAACCGGTGCCTTTGATTTTGACCATCAGCCCCATGAAGGTGTAGACGAAGCCTGCGGCCATCACGCCGCCCATGGTCTCGGCCAGGCCGAACTGGCCCTTGGCAAGGATGATGGGGGTGATGAAGGCAAAGCTCGACGCCAGGAACACCGGTACCTGACGGCCGGTGACCAGTTGGAACAGCAGCGTGCCGATGCCAGCAGTGAACAGCGCGACGTTCGGGTCGAGGCCGGTGATCAGTGGCATCAGCACCAGCGCGCCAAATGCCACGAAGAGCATCTGCGCGCCCGAAACGACCTGGCGCCAGAGCGGGTCGTTGAAGCCGTCCTGCATGGTCAGGCGTCCTTTTGCTTGGTGCCGAAGATCTTGTCGCCGGCATCACCCAGGCCCGGCACGATGTAGCCGTGCTCGTTGAGGCGCTGGTCGATCGAGGCGGTGTAGATCTGTACGTCGGGGTGGGCTTTTTCCACCACGTCGATACCTTCCGGTGCTGCAACCAGGACCATGGCGCGGATTTCCTTGCAGCCAGCCTTTTTCAGCAGGTCGATGGTGGCGACCATCGAGGCGCCGGTGGCCAGCATCGGGTCGATGATCAAGGCCAGGCGCTGGTTGATATCCGGTGCGAGCTTTTCCAGGTAGGTGTGGGCTTCGAGGGTTTCCTCGTTGCGCGCGACGCCAACGGCACTGACCTTGGCACCCGGAATCAGGCTGAGCACGCCGTCGAGCATGCCGATACCGGCGCGCAGGATCGGCACCACGGTAATCTTCTTGCCGGCGATTTTTTCGACCTGCACCTTGCCGCACCAGCCGTCGATCTCGTAGGTTTCCAACGGCAGGTCTTGAGTGGCTTCATAGGTCAGGAGCGCGCCGACTTCCTGGGCGAGTTCGCGAAAATTCTTGGTGCTGATGTCGGCACGGCGCATGAGGCCGAGCTTGTGGCGGATCAGCGGATGGCGGATCTCACGAGTGGGCATAGGGGGGGCTCCGAAAGGCGGGCAAAAAAACCGCGCTAGATTAATCTATTCAACCTGTGCTGTCGTGTAGTCCTTTTGGACGTTAGTCCATAAATGCTTGATCTGTGACGAGCGGATGCGTACCTTTGCCCGCTTTTCCAAAATACCCCCGGAGAGCGCAATGTCCGCCGATCTCGAGCACATCCGTCAAGTCATGCGCGAAGCTGACTGTCTGTACAACGAAGCCGAAGTCGAAGCGGCCATCGCCAAGGTCGGCGAGCAGATCTGCAAAGACCTGCACGACAAGAACCCGGTGGTCTTCTGCGTGATGAATGGCGGCCTGATTTTCACCGGCAAGCTGCTGACTCACCTGCAGTTCCCGCTGGAAGCGTCGTACCTGCACGCCACCCGCTACCGCAACCAGACCAGCGGCGGTGAGCTGTTCTGGAAGGCCAAGCCTGAAGTCTCGTTCATCGACCGTGACGTGCTGATCGTCGACGACATCCTCGACGAAGGCCACACCCTCAGCGCCATCATCGAGTTCTGCAAGCACGCCGGCGCTCGCTCGGTGCACACCGCGGTGTTGATCGACAAGGACCACGACCGCAAGGCCAGCCCGGACCTCAAGGCCAACTACGTCGGCCTGCCGTGCGTCGATCGCTACATCTTCGGCTATGGCATGGATTACAAAGGCTACTGGCGCAACGCCAACGGCATCTTCGCCGTCAAGGG
Organism: Pseudomonas sp. SWRI68; assembly: GCF_014269165.1. Lineage (NCBI taxonomy): Bacteria > Pseudomonadati > Pseudomonadota > Gammaproteobacteria > Pseudomonadales > Pseudomonadaceae > Pseudomonas > Pseudomonas sp. SWRI68. The sequence continues at coordinate 88,653 of NZ_JABWRU010000001.1, forward strand.
GCTGTGACCATGCGCCAGCCCGCGTTCATCGACCAATCGCTGTTCGCTGGGCTGGCGCAAAAGGCTGCCGCCAACCCTCGCGGGCGGCAGCACCACAATTTCCACGAGATGGAAGAGCCCTGCCACCGCATGGCGGTCGGGTTGCAGCCGAGCACGTACATCCCGCCGCATCGGCATCTGAATGACGACAAGGCCGAAGCACTGATCGTGCTCAAGGGGCGCCTGGGCCTGCTGATTTTCGATGAGCAGGGCGCGCTGACCGACAAGCGTGTGCTGCAGGCTGGCGGTGACTGCCTGGGCGTGGACCTGGCACCCGGTACCTACCATGGGTTGGTGGTGCTGGAGCCAGACAGCATCTTGTTCGAGTGCAAGGCCGGGCCGTACCGGCCGGTGGGCGAGGGCGAGCATGCGCACTGGGCGCCACGCGAAGGCGAAGCGGGCGTGGCCGAGTACCAGGCCTGGATGCGCGCGCAGTTCGATTGAGCGGCGGCTCCGGTACAGGCTGAACACAGCATGCTAGAGTGCCTGTTCATGCCAAGGAGCCTCACATGCGTGCGATTGTTCCCCTCCTGCTGGCGGTCAGCCTGCCGATCGGTGCAGCACCCCTGCACAGCCAGTTTCTGCCGCCCGATGACCTGTCGTTGCGCCAGGAAGCGCCGACTGGTCAGCAACTGCTGCAGGTGACCGATTATTCGGTCGTAGTAGGTGCCCAGCGCCAGTCCGACCAGCAGCCGATCCCGATCACCGCCTCGTTGCAGATGCGCCTCAAGGGCAAGCCGCTGAGCAAGGGCGCCACCCTTGCCCAGGTGCTGCTGACCTTCGATGGCGAGCCCGGCAAAAGCTTGAAAAAACCGGTCTATGACGAAAAAACCCGCACCTTGAGCCTCAATTACCCGGTCAGCGATTACCGCGTGATCATGGACCTTTTGCGCAACGAGACGCTCTACGTACAGTTTCTGACCTATGGCAACGGCCATATCTGGGCCGACCTGCACACCGGGACCGTACGTACGCGTTGAGGCGTGCGCCCTGCGGGGGGTAAACTGCCGGCCTTCGAAATTCCGTGATGGTCCAGTTGGAGTCGGCAATGCGTAAAGACAAGAAACAGGTAATCGGTGACGAAATCAGCGACGACTACATCAAGTCGTACCTTCAGTTCGAGCCGGCCGATGGCGTGACTTCGCCTTCTCAGCACAAGCTGATCAAGGCTTACCGCGGTCTGCGTATTGACGACTTCGAGCGTTTCGTCCGCTTCTTCGTCGAAGCTGGCCTGGACCTGGATGGCAAGGACGAGCACGGCAAGACCTTTGTCGAGGTAATCGCCGACCAGCGCGGTGCGCCGGAGTACATCGAGGTCATCGAGAAAGCTCGGGGCTGATGTGTAGCCTGTATCGCAGCCACAAAAAAACGCCCCGAGGGGCGTTTTTTCGTTTCAGCCAGCTCAGGCGTAATGCTGGGCCGGGCTGTCTTCTACCAGTTCCAGCGCCGCATCGTTGTCGGCACTGATCTTGCGGTACAGCGCAGCATCGGTTGCCAAGGTCTTCTCGCGAGCCGGGAAAATCTCCTTGAGCTTGGCAGCCCAGGCACCTTTGGCCTGCTCGGGGAAGCAGCGCTCGATCAGTTCGAGCATGATCGAAACGGTGACCGAAGCACCCGGCGATGCGCCGAGCAGCGCCGCCAGGCTGCCGTCCTGAGCCGAGACCAGCTCGGTACCGAACTGCAGAATGCCGCCTTTTTTCGGGTCTTTCTTGATGATCTGCACGCGTTGGCCGGCCACTTCCAGGCGCCAGTCTTCGGCTTTAGCCTGCGGGTAGAAGCGACGCAGGGCTTCCAGGCGTTGCTCCATCGACTGCATCACTTCACTGACCAGGTACTTGGTCAGGTCCATGTTGTCGCGGGCTACGGCCAGCATTGGGCCGATGTTGCCCATGCGTACCGACAGCGGCAGGTCCATCAACGAGCCATGCTTGAGGAACTTGGTGGTAAAGCCGGCGTAAGGGCCGAACAGCAACGAGGTCTTGCCGTCCACCACGCGGGTATCCAGGTGCGGCACCGACATCGGTGGCGCGCCGACTGCGGCCTGGCTGTAGACCTTGGCCTGGTGCAGTTTGACGATTTCCGGGTTGTCGCAGCGCAACCACTGGCCGCTGACCGGGAAGCCGCCGAAGCCTTTGCTCTCGGGGATGCCGGAAAGCTGCAGCAGCGGCAGGGCCGCGCCGCCGGCGCCGAGGAACACGAAGCGGGCATCGACTTCACGGCTGCCGCCGCTGTTGACGTCCTTGATGCTCACGGTCCAGCCGCTGCCGTTACGGCGCAGGCCGACGACTTTCTTGCTGTACTTGACCTGCGTGTCCGGGGTGTCGGCCAGCAGCTTGAGCATCTTGTTGGTCAGCGCGCCGAAGTTGACGTCGGTGCCTTTCGCCACGCGGGTGGCGGCGATGTGCTGGTCGGCCGGGCGGCCGGGCATCATCAGCGGCATCCAGTCCTTCATCACGGCCTTGTCTTCGGTGTATTCCATCTCGGTGAAGGCGTGATGCTGCTTGAGCAGCTCGAAGCGCTTCTTGAGGAAGGACACACCCTTTTCACCTTCGACGTAGCTCAGGTGCGGGACAGGGTTGATGAAAGCACGCGCCGAGCCGAAGTTGCTCTTCTTGCTCAGGTAGGCCCAGAACTGGCGCGAGACCTCGAACTGGGTGTTGATGTGCACGGCCTTCTTGATGTCGATGCTGCCATCGGCGGCCTGGGGCGTGTAGTTAAGCTCGCACAGGCCAGCGTGGCCGGTACCTGCGTTGTTCCAGGGGTTGGAGCTTTCCGCGGCCCCGGAGTCCATCGCCTCGACGACCTCAAGCTTCAGGGTCGGGTCGAGCTCCTTGAGCAGTACGGCCAGGGTGGCACTCATGATGCCCGCGCCTACCAGTACTACATCAACCGATTCGTTCTGCGCCATTTAACGCGTCTCCACAATCTACAGCTACCTAATTGACAGCATAGGACCTGGGTTTGCCAGGATCGCCATGTCCGACTTTTCGCAGTTCTTGCAACTTCCGCGGACACCGCCAATCAGTCTTCGGGTTCAGGTATTGAACCCCGTTTGCCACAGGTGCGGCAATTCGACTTATGGTCAAGGTGTCGTGCGTGCGTTATGGAGCGGCCTCAAATACTCATCCGGGATGAGCGCAGTTGCCGCCTGTTCAGGGCTGTTCGGGACACATCTGCTGCTTTTGCACATGCCAGACTGTTCATTTGCTCGCCACACTCTCGTGAAGTTGTGAAAAACCGTTTTTTCACGCTCTTTTGGAGACGTGAACCTCAAAAGGGGACTGCGCGATGGCAACCCACAGGTTCATGCAGTGCGAAGGGCCGGAAAAGCAGGCACGACAGCCGATGCAAGACCTGAGTGGAAGGCTCTCTGTGGGCGAAGCGGTGAAGGTGCCGGGGTCAAGCGGCAAATGCGGGGCCCGATCAGGAGACGTCCTTATAATCGGGGGGAGATTATAGCGATGTCGCGGGCAGAAAGGTCGTTATTCGTGGTTTTTATTGCAGCGTTTGTCAGGCCGGCAGGCTGCGTTGATGCCAACGGTTGTTTGCGCGCGCGCAAACCCGAGCGCTGGCGGGCAGTTGGCGGCCCAGCCAGGCGAGCTGCACTTCGCTGACCTGCACCCAGCCACTGCCGCTTGGCGGCTGGCTACAGTGCTTGAACGCCAGGCATTTGCCGTCGGCGTCAAGGTGGGCATAGGGGCGGTGGCGCGGGCGTTGGAAGAGCAGGGTCCAGAGCGAGGCCATGGCGGTGAGTCCTTTGTGTTAGGGCTGGGCCAAGGATAACGGCAGGGGCATGAAACGATTGTGACAGCGCAGCCTTGGCGATGACTGGCCTGTGCGAGGCTGGGTATACTGTGCGCCTTAGCCGCATTTTCTGGAGAAACGCGCATGTTGCAACGTCTGTTGTTCGGTTTGATCGCCGTGGCCAGCCTCAGCCTGGTCGGATGTGCCCACAGCCCGCAACAACTCAGCCCGCAACCCAAGCTCACCGCCCAGCTCGCACCTGTCGGCCAGGGTCAGCCGGTGGTGGTCAAGGTGGTTGATGGTCGGGCTTCGCAGTCCCTGGGCACTCGCGGTGGCATGTACCCCGAGACCAGCACCATCAGCGTCAGTGGCAATGATGTGCTGCCCAAGCTGCAGGCCCAGGCCGAAGCCGCTGTACGCCTGCTCGGTTTCACCCCGACGCCGAACGCTAACAATGCGCCGCAACTGACCGTGACCCTGGCCGAGCTGAAATACCAGTCGCCCAAGGACAACCTGTACGTGACCGAGGCCACCATCGGCGCCACCTTCCGTGCCGACGTGGCCAACGCCAACCGCCGCTACAGCGGCCGTTACGGCGCTTCGCTGGATCAGCGCTTCGGCATGGCGCCGAACCAGGAAACCAACACCAAGCTGGTCAGTGATGTGCTGAGCGACGCCCTGACCCGCCTGTTCAAAGACCCGACCATCGGGCAGGTGCTGGCCGAGTAAGCCGTCAGTTGCCTTACAAAAAACCCGCTGCCTGGCAGCGGGTTTTTTGTGGGTGGCTGCGGGGGCTTCAGGCCGCCAGGATGTGGAAATCCAGCACGCTGAAACCGGTGGCAACATCCACCTCTGGCAAGTCTTCATGAGCATGCCCTCCCAATGCGCAATAGACCAGCCACTGCCGGTCTTGCACATTGATGGCGAAACCGTCGATCAACGCCTGTTGTTCGTCGCTCTGGGCAACGAGATAGAGGCGGTCCTGGTTTTCGGCGTGCAGCATGAACAAGCTCCGGATCGGGGAAAGGCCGACAGGGTGGCCTGTTCTGATGACGAGCATGTGACAGATGAAATTTAGTGACACTTTGTCGCCCAGGCCGGGCGCCTGGGTCGGAGTTGGGTAGAATGCCGGCCTTCGTTGTCGTTCAAACCGAGGAAGCGTGATGTCGTTGCAAGTGCTCTGGGGGTTTCTGGCCGCCCATCCCACCAAGCTGATCAACCTGCTGGCATTGCTGATGACCTGCCCAGGCGGCCTGCTGCTGCACAGCGCACGGCGCCGCGAGGCGGTCACGCGTGAAAGCCTGGCAATGGATGAAGGGGTGATGGATGCGTTTGACCTGAGGGTGCCGCGTTACTTCTATATTCTCGGTTTTTCGTGCCTGGCCCTGGCGCTGTTGTTGTCCTGGTTCAGTACCTGGGTCTGAAAACCTGGGGCCGCAGAGCAGCCCCAAGGTTAGTCAGGCGACCGGTGCCTGCTGCCTGACCTGATACTGGTTGCGCACCGGCGTCGCATACTGCAACACCAGGTACGGCCGCTGCTCTTCGGGGCATGCCTCCAGGCGCCGCTGCCATTCTTCCTTGGCCCGCGCCAACTCTTCGGCCGGGAACACCTTCTCGGCACTCGGCACCTGCAGTGCCTCATCCTTTTCGTCCCACATCGCGTAGGCCAGGTAGTGCACCGGGAACAGCCGGTAGCCGCCGAGGATCTGCCGGTCGATTTCGGCTGCCAACTGCTTGGTGTCTTCGAAGTATTCGGTCACCGGCGCTGCAAAGTTGATGTGCACACGACCTTTGTAGCCAGTGATGCCTTTGGCGATGCTGTTGTCGTCTTCGCCCGGCGCCTTCTTGTAGGTGCCAGTGGTGGCGCGGATGTACAGCTCACGGGCTTTGGCCTGGTCGCAGGGGTCGTACTCGTAGCTGATCGACACCGGCGTCAGGTTAAGGCTCTGGATGACCGCGCCGAACGGTTCGTCCTTGCGGCTCATGTGGAACATCTTGAGGATCGCCGAGTCGGTGCGGTCGTCACCATCCTTGGCACGGCCTTCGGCCTGGGCGATCCAGATCGACGCAGTATCGTTGCGGATCGAGTGGTTGATGTAGGCCGAAAGCAGTTGGTAAGCCGCCAGCTTTTCGCGACGACCGCTGAGCGAGCGGTGCACGATGAAGCTCTTGTTCAGGCGCATCATGTCGCTGACGAAGGGCTTTTGCAGCAGGTTGTCACCGATGGCGATGCGTGGGGTCGGCAGGCCGGCGTGGTACACGGCGTAGTTGACGAAGGCCGGGTCCATGACGATGTCGCGGTGGTTGGCCAGGAACAGGTACGCGGTGCCGGCCTTGAGCTGCTCGACGCCCGAGTAGGTGACGCCATCGGTGGCACGTTCGATGGTTTGATCGACGTAGTACTCGACTTTGTCCTGCAAGGTCGAGACGCAGGTGACGCCGGCGAACTCCTTGCGCAGGCGACGGGCGATTAGCGGCTTGAGCAGCCATCCGAGGGGGCCAGCCGCACGCGGGAAGCGGAAGTGGGTGAGGATATCGAGGAATGCCGGGTCGCTGAGCAGGCGTGCCAGCACGGCAGGGACCTCAGCGTCGTCGTACGGTCGGATGGCATCGAATTCGCCCATCATGCTCTCTTGTTGGAAACGGCTAGGGTAATAAGGTAGGGACGGGGTCCGAAAAACGGCTCGAACACACGCAGGCCCTGTAATCAGACCGGCAATTATACGCATAAGTCACCGCGGAGGCCGCGATGCTGGAAACCGACTTCTATGATTGCCCTTATTGTGGCGAACGTGTGGAAACCACTGTCGATATTTCCGGTGGCGACCAGCGCTACACCGAGGATTGCCAAGTGTGTTGCCAGCCTGTGGTGTTCATTTTGCAGGTGCACGGTGACGAATGGATGCTTGAGGTCAGACGCGAGGACGATGCCTGATGCAGCGAATCTACGAACCGGAGAGTTTGCTGGAGGCCGAAATGCTGATGGGCATGCTGGCCAGTGAAGGTGTCTCGGTACATTTGATTGGGCGCGACCTGGTCGGTGCTGCCGGTGAGCTACCGATGCAGGGCTTGCTGGCGCTGGCCGTGCCCGACGAGCAGGCCGAATACGCACGGCAGCTGATCGATGCGTACAATGCTGCCCAGCCACTGGTTGGCGACGAACCGGAGAGCTATCCCGGTACCTTGATCTGCTAGGTTCAGAATTCGCTCATGTGTGGACGTTACGCCCTGTTTCGCTGGCCCCAGGCCCTTGCCAGTCTGCCGGGCTTTCCGGCCGGCCAGCCGGCTCAATGGAATATCTCGCCGGGTGCTTCGGTGCTGATACAGCGCCAGCTCGACGGCCAGCAGCAACTGGCCAAGGCGCGCTGGGGGCTGACCCCGGCCTGGCTCACCGACCTTTCCCGTACGCCTGCCCATGCCCGCGCCGAAACCCTTGCCGAGCAACCGATGTTCCGCGAGGCGTTTCGCCAGCGCCGTTGCCTGATGCCGGCCAATGGCTTCTATGAGTGGCGCGGTACTGTGCGCAAACGCCCGTACTGGCTGACGCCAGGGGAGGGGGCTTCGCTGTATTTCGCAGCGGTGTGGGAGGCGTATCCGGTACAGGACCAAGTCTGGTTGAGTTGCGCGGTGGTGACCCAGGCGGCCATGAACCAGCGCCGGCCTTTGATTCTGGATGAGGCGGGGCGAGCGGCCTGGCTGGCCCCTGATACGCCGATGGCGCGGTTGCATGAATTGCTGGCAAGCCCGCCGGCCACGTTGCGTGAGCGGGCGTTGGCACACTTCGTCAATGACCCGAAGCTCGATGCGCCAGAGTGCCTGACCCCGGCCTGATGCGCTGGCTGCAGTGCCGGTAAAATTCTTCCCTGCGGCTATGGCGGGCCTGGGCGACTAGGCCTAGGATACGCCGCATGTAAAAGGGAGTGTTTTCATGCGTAAGTCATTTGTTGTCAGTCTGTTGAGCGCCGGTATCCTGCTGGCAGGCTGCCAGTCGGTAAATACGACCAGCGGCGGGGCCGTCGGTGTCGAGCGCAAGCAGTACATGTTCAGCATGCTCTCGACCGATGAGGTCAACCAGATGTATGCCCAGTCCTACCAGCAGACCCTCGGTGAGGCGTCGAACAAAGGCGTGCTGGACAAGTCCAGCGCCGACGCCAAGCGCGTGCAGGTCATCGCTGACCGGCTGATCGCCCAGGCGCCGATCTTCCGCCCGGATGCTGCGCAGTGGAAGTGGGAAGTCAACGTGATCAAGAGCGATGAGCTCAATGCCAACTGCGGGCCTGGCGGCAAGATCATCGTTTACACCGGCCTGATCGACCAGCTCAAGCTGACCGATGCCGAGATTGCAGCGGTGGTCGGCCACGAGATCGCCCACGCCTTGCGTGAGCACAGCCGCGAAGCGATGTCCAAGGCCTATGGTGTGGAAATGGCCCGCCAGGGCGCGGGCGCCCTCTTCGGACTGGGCCAGAGCAGCATGGCCTTGGCCGATACCGTGGTGAACTACGCCATGACCCTGCCCAACAGCCGTTCCAACGAGAACGAAGCGGACCTGATCGGCCTGGAGCTGTCGGCGCGTGCCGGTTACGACCCGAATGCCGCGATCACCTTGTGGAACAAGATGAGCAAGGCTTCCGAAGGCGCGCCGCCTGAGTTCATGAGCACTCACCCGGCGTCCGAGAGCCGTATCGCCTCGTTGCAGGCAGCCATTCCGAAGGTGATGCCGTTGTATCAGGCGGCCAAGAAGTAAGCATTGCGATGGGGGCCGCTTTGCGGCCCTTTTGCAACGCAAGGCGCCCCCAGCTTTGTGTTACCCCACCCAGCCACTGGCTTTCATCGCCGAATAAACGGCCACGACCGCCAGCACGATGAACGCGGTAGCCGCCAGGCGACGAATCAGCGTCAACGGCAGTTTATCCGCCGCAAAGTTACCCGCCAGTACCACCGGCACGTTGGCAATCAGCATGCCCAGGGTGGTGCCGATGATGACCATGATCAGGTGTGGGTACTGTGCTGCAAGCATCACCGTGGCCACTTGGGTCTTGTCGCCGATCTCGGCCAGGAAGAACGCAATCAGTGTGGTCAGGAACGGGCCGAAGCGGCGCGCGGGATTTTCATCGTCATCCATCTTGTCCGGCACCAGCGTCCACAGTGCAGTGGCGGTGAAGCTGGCGGCCAGGATCCAGTGCAGCGCCGAGTCGCTGAAGAACCCGCCGACCCACGCACCCACGGCGCCTGCGGCGGCATGGTTGGCCAGGGTGGCGGCGATTATACCGGCGATGATCGGCCAAGGCTTGCGAAAGCGGGCAGCGAGAATGAGCGCGAGCAGTTGCGTCTTGTCGCCGATTTCGGCGAGGGCAACGATGGCGGTGGGGACCAGCAGGGATTCCAGCATCAGGTTTCCTACGGGGGCGGGTCGACACGGCTATGACACGTACAGCCTTCCCGCCCCGGGTAAGGTGTGCGTGTCATAGGTCTTGTCAAACCGCGGATCCGTCTGTGCGGATCTCTCTATGCAGGCGCTGCATAGCGGGTCGCACGCGCCATGGCCTGTGGGCCAAGTATGTTGACGCGTGCCGGGCGAGCTGGGTGCTCGCGGGAGACTACTCCCCTAGGACGGTGCGGATTCTGCCTAGCCGAATCGGTTTCGGCAAGCGCTGTTTTTAACCGCGTGTTGCCTGGTAGATACGAAAACCGTCGGCCTCGGCGCGTACCTGGCAGTTGCCCAGCGCCCCTTCGATCAGCGGCTGGTAGCGCAGGAAGCTGTTCGCCACCAGGCGCATTTCACCACCTTTTCGCAGATGAACGCTGGATTTCTTCAGCAAGTTCTCCGACGCCTGGTAGTTGGTGTGGACCCCGGTATGAAACGGCGGGTTGCTCAGGATCAGGCTCAAGTCGGTGGGGGCCGCGTCGATGCCATCGCCGCTGATCACTTCACCTTCCAGGCCGTTGGCGGCCAACGTCAGGCGACTGGCAGCCACGGCGAAGGCGTCGACGTCCAGCAAGGTCAGCCGGCTTTGCGGATAGCGGCGTTTCACCGTGGCACCCAGCACGCCGGCACCGCAACCGAAGTCCAGTACATGCCCGCACGGTAGGCCATCGAGGTGCTTGAGCAGCAGTGCGGTACCGCGATCGAGGCGGCCATGGCTGAACACGCCCGGCAGGCTGACCACCTGCAGTGGGCCGTCTTCGAGGTCGAGCTCGAAGCGCTCGGCCAGGCTTTGCAGCGGCGTGGCCGCTGGCGCCTGGTTGACGGTCACTTGCCACAACTGGCAATGCCGGGCGCTGTCGAGCTTGCGCGGTTTGCCAAAGGCCTGCAGTTGCTTCGCCGCGCCTTCGATACCGCCGCGTTTCTCCCCGACCAGGTACAACTCGCGCCCGGCCAGGCGCGACGCCAGGGCGTTGAGCAGGTAGGCGGCCAGCTCACGGGACTTGGGCAGAAACAGCACGGCGCTGTCGAAGGCCACCGGGGGCGGTTCGACACCGTAGTGGCTGCGCCCGGCAAAGCGCCCTTCGAGCATGGCCTGGTCGCCGGCATGCCAGGTCCAGCCATGGGCCATGGGCAGGTGGCCGAGCAGATCGTCGGCGGGCGCACCGGCGATCAGCAGCGGGCCCTGGAACAGGTCCGCCTGGCGGAGCAACACTTCACTGCGCGGGTCCATGGACGACGCCTCCTGGAAAAAAGTCGCGCAGTGTAGCAGAGGCTAACGCTGCGCTCAGCTGACCACGCGGCGTGGCTGACCGGCGAAGTAGGCCTGGGCATTCTCGCTGAGCTGGCCGACGATGCGCTGGCGCGACTCCACTGCACCCCAGGCACTGTGCGGGGTGATGATCAGCCGGGGGATATCGCCTGCCAGCAGCGGGTTGCCATTGACCGGCGGCTCGACGCTGAGCACGTCGGTGGCGGCGCCACCGAGGTGGCCCTGGCGCAGGGCGTCGGCCAGTGCCTGCTCGTCGATCAGTCCGCCCCGGGCGGTGTTGACCACCAGGGCACCGGGCTTGAGCAGGGCCAGCTCGTCGGCCCCGATCATATGCCGGGTATGCTCGTTCAGTGGGCAGTGCAGGGTCAGCGCGTCGACTTGCGGCAGCAGGTCTTGCAGCGGCATGCGGTCGGCGCGCTCCGGGCGGCCGGGGATCTGCCCGCTCAACACGCGCATGCCAAAGGCTTCCGCCAGGCGTGCCACCGCGCCGCCCAGCTCGCCATGGCCGAGCAGGCCAAGGGTCTTGCCCTCCAGCTCGACGATGGGGAAGTCCAGCAGGCAGAACTGGTTGGCCTTGGCCCATTGGCCGTCAGCCACCGCCTGGTTGTAGTCGCACAGGCGCGTGGCCAGGGCCAGCAGCAGGGCGAGGGTGTGCTGGGCCACCGACGGCGTGCCATAACCCTGGCAGTTGCACACCGTGATGCCTTGGGCGCGGGCCGCTGCCAGGTCGACATTGTTGGTGCCGGTGGCGGCCACCAGGATCAGCTTGAGCTGCGGGTTGGCCGCTAGGGCTGCGGCATCGAGCATGACCTTGTTGCTGATCACCGCGACGGCGCCCTGCAGGCGTTCGGCGACCTGCTCCGGGCGGGTGGCGGCAAACAGCTCGAACGCCTCGAACTGCGATTGCAAGGGCGACAGGTCAAGGTCACCCAGGTCCAGGGACTGGTGATCGAGGAACACGGCGCGACGCGGGCTGGGCATGGGGTTCTCCGGTGGCGGGGCGGGCAATGGGCATGGGTTTCGGTGCAAAGCCCGAAGGGGTTAGCCGCAGTGTCTAGCCCGCGGTTACCGCGCGTCAACGCCTGCCACTCATACCTCAACGGCCCAAATCATTCCTTCGGCTGATTTGACCGTCACATTGAGCTACTACAGTAGATCCAGACTTGTCCGGCCCGCTTTTCAGAAAAGGGATACCCATGTTGCAGACCCGCATCATCAAACCCGCCGAAGGCGCCTACGCCTACCCGCTGCTGATCAAACGCCTGCTGATGTCCGGCAGCCGTTACGAGAAAACCCGCGAGATCGTTTATCGCGATCAGTTGCGCCTGACTTATCCACAGCTCAACGAGCGTATCGCTCGCCTGGCCAATGTCCTGACCGAAGCCGGGGTCAAGGCCGGTGACACGGTGGCGGTGATGGACTGGGACAGCCATCGCTACCTGGAATGCATGTTCGCCATCCCGATGATCGGCGCGGTGGTGCACACCATCAACGTGCGCCTGTCACCGGAACAGATCCTCTACACCATGAACCACGCCGAAGACCGGGTGGTGCTGGTCAACAGTGACTTCGTCGGGCTCTACCAGGCCATCGCCGGTCAGTTGACGACGGTCGACAAGACCGTGCTGCTGACCGATGGCCCTGACAAGACCGCCGAGCTGCCCAACCTGGTCGGCGAGTACGAACAGTTGCTCGCCGCCGCCAGCCCACGCTACGACTTCCCGGATTTCGACGAGAACTCGGTGGCCACCACCTTCTACACCACAGGTACCACCGGCAACCCCAAGGGGGTGTACTTCACCCATCGGCAACTGGTGCTGCACACCCTGGCTGAAGCCTCGGTGACCGGCAGCATCGACAGCGTGCGCCTGCTGGGCAGCAACGATGTGTACATGCCCATCACCCCGATGTTCCACGTGCATGCCTGGGGCATCCCTTACGCCGCCACCATGCTTGGCATGAAGCAGGTGTACCCGGGGCGCTACGAGCCGGACATGCTGGTCAAGCTGTGGCGTGAAGAGAAAGTCACCTTCTCCCATTGCGTGCCGACCATCCTGCAGATGCTGCTCAATTGCCCCAGCGCCCAGGGCGAGGACTTCGGTGGCTGGAAGATCATCATCGGCGGCAGTTCGCTTAACCGGTCGTTGTACCAGGCTGCACTGGCGCGCGGTATCCAGCTGACGGCGGCGTACGGCATGTCCGAGACCTGCCCGTTGATTTCGGCCGCGCACCTGAACGACGAACTGCAGGCCGGCAGCGAGGATGAGCGCATCACCTACCGGATCAAGGCCGGCGTGCCGGTGCCCCTGGTGGAAGCGGCGATCGTCGACGGCGAGGGTAATTTCCTCCCGGCCGATGGCGAGACCCAGGGCGAACTGGTGCTGCGAGCCCCGTGGCTGACCATGGGCTACTTCAAGGAGCCGGAAAAGAGCCAAGAGCTGTGGCAGGGCGGCTGGCTGCACACCGGTGACGTCGCGACCCTCGACGGCATGGGTTACATCGATATCCGCGATCGCATCAAGGATGTGATCAAGACCGGCGGCGAGTGGGTATCTTCGCTTGACCTCGAAGACCTGATCAGCCGTCACCCGGCGGTGCGCGAAGTGGCGGTGGTGGGTGTCGCCGACCCGCAGTGGGGCGAGCGACCCTTTGCCCTGCTGGTGGTGCGCGACGGGCAGGCCATTGACGCCAAGTCGCTCAAGGACCACCTCAAGCCTTTTGTCGAAGAGGGGCACATCAACAAGTGGGCAATTCCAAGCCAGATCGCCGTTGTTACTGAAATTCCCAAGACCAGTGTCGGCAAACTCGACAAGAAACGCATCCGCCAGGACATCGTCCAGTGGCAGGCCAGTAACAGCGCGTTCCTGTCGACTCTGTGAGCACCGTGCGGGTCGTGTACGTCAGAACACGACCCGCATGCTAGAGAGCCCGGCGCCTTGCCAAACAGCCAAAATGCGCCATGCTTCAGCACTGCCAGCGCGTCACGAAGAAAAACGTCGGTGCGAGTTGGCGGCACGGAGCGCAAATCACACTTTAGAGGGATCAAGCGCCTGTGCCTTGCTGGCTATAGTCGAGGCCAGGGGATTTTCAGGAATGGGGGAGGGCGACACGCGCAAGCCGTGTTGCCGCAGGCGCAAGCCTGCATACCGGTCCCACGGGCCGTTTCTGAAAGGACTCACTGCCATAACAAAAAAGTACATGGAGTAGCGTCGATGAAATCTGCAAACCTGTTCTGGCGCCGGGCCAAGTTGCCCCTGGCCGTCAGCCTTGCTTCCACGCTCGCAAGTCCTGCTTTCGCTGTCAGTTTCAACATTGGTGAAATCGAAGGCCAGTTCGACTCGTCGCTCTCCATCGGCGCCAGTTGGTCGACGGCCAACCCCAACAAGAACCTGATCGGGGTGAACAACGGCGGCAAAGGCCTGTCGCAGACCTCCGACGATGGCCACCTGAACTTCAAGAAGGGTGAAACGTTCTCCAAGATCTTCAAGGGCATCCATGACCTCGAACTCAAGTACGGTGACACCGGCGTGTTCGTGCGTGGCAAGTACTGGTACGACTTCGAGCTGAAGGACGAAAGCCGCGAGTTCAAGGACATCAGCGACTCCAACCGCAAGGAAGGCGCCAAGTCTTCCGGTGCCGAACTGCTCGATGCGTTCGTCTATCACAACTATTCGATTGGCGACATGCCAGGCTCGGTGCGCCTGGGCAAGCAGGTTGTCAGCTGGGGTGAGAGTACCTTCATCGGCGGCGGCATCAACTCGATCAACCCGATCGACGTGTCCGCGTTCCGCCGCCCGGGGGCCGAGATCAAGGAAGGCCTGATCCCGGTCAACATGTTCTACATCTCCCAGAGCTTGACCGATAACCTGTCGGCCGAGGCCTTCTATCAGATCGAATGGGACCAGACCGTCGTCGACAACTGCGGCACGTTCTTCTCCCAGCCAGATATCATCGCCGACGGCTGTACCGACAACCTGCGCGTGCTCAACAGCAGCCGCACGGTGCCGGGCGCAGCCCAGCAGTTCCTCGCCACTCAGGGCGTGAACATCAACGAAGAAGGGGTGATGGTGCGCCGCGGCGCCGACCGTGATGCCCGTGACAGCGGCCAGTTCGGCGTGGCTCTGCGCTACATGTTCGACCCGCTGGACACCGAGTTCGGTGCCTACTTCATGAACTACCACAGCCGCGCGCCGATCTTCAGTGCCACTGGCGCCCCACCGTCGGTGTTCGCCGGCCTGAGCGCGCTGCCTGCACAGTTGCGAGCGCTGGCACCGCTGATTGTGGCCGGTAACTCCGAGTACTTCGTCGAGTACCCCGAGGACATCCGCCTGTACGGCCTGAGCTTCTCCACTACGCTGCCTACGGGTACGGCGTGGAGTGGTGAAGTCAGCTATCGCCCCAATGCCCCCGTGCAACTGAATACCACCGACATCCTGTTCTCGGGCGTGCGTCCGATTGGTGGCGCACTGACCAACGCTTCGCTGCTCTCCGGTACCCCCGGCCAAGACCTGCACGGCTACCGTCGCAAGGAAATCACCCAGTTCCAGACTACGCTGACGCACTTCTTCGACCAGGTAATGGGCGCCAGCCGCATGACTGTGGTGGGCGAAGTTGGGGTTACCCACGTTGGCGGCCTGGAAAACGCACGCGAGACCCGCTACGGCCGTGACCCGGTCTTCGGGCCTGGCCCGCTGCCTGCTACCGGCGGTGCGGACACCTGCCAGGCGCTCAATGGCAGCACCATCGCTGGCGCAGGTGCTGGGGCATCCACCACCAACCTGAATCGCAAATGCGAGAACGACGGCTACACCACCAGCACCTCCTGGGGCTACCGCGCCCGGGTCATCTGGGACTACAACGACGTCTTCGCCGGGGTTAACCTCAAGCCCAGCGTGGCCTGGTCGCATGACGTTTCCGGCTACTCGCCTGGCCCTGGTGCCAACTTCGAGGAAGGCCGCAAGGCCGTCAGCCTGGGCCTGGACGCCGAGTACCAGAACACCTATACGGCGAGCCTGTCGTACACCAACTTCTTCGACGGCAAGTACAGCACCGTGGATGACCGCGACTTCGTCGCCCTCAGCTTCGGCGTGAACTTCTAAGAATACTGATTCAGGACGACACAACATGAACAAGACCAGAAGTGTGCTGCAAGCCGGTGTACTGGGCCTGTCCCTGCTGGCGACCAGCGTCATGGCTGCGGTATCCGCCGACGAGGCGGCCAAGTTGGGCAGTACCCTGACCCCGATGGGCGCCGAAAAGGCCGGCAACGCCGATGGCTCGATCGGCCCGTGGGAGCCGCTGTCGAAGACGGCGGGTAGCGTCGACGGCAAGGGCTTCCTGGCCGACCCGTATGGCAGTGAAAAGCCGTTGTTCACCATCACTGCGCAGAACGCCGATCAGTACAAGGACAAGCTTTCTCCGGGCCAACTGGCCATGTTCAAACGCTACCCGGACAGCTTCAGGATCCCGGTATTCAAGACCCATCGCGGCTCCACGGTACCTGCCGACGTGTTCGCCGCCATCAAGAAAAACGCCACCCAGACCACGCTGGTGGAAGGCGGCAACGGCTTGAACAACTTCGACACGGCGGTGCCGTTCCCGATCCCGAAAAGCGGCCTGGAAGTGATCTGGAACCACATTACCCGCTACCGTGGGGGCAGTGTCAGTCGTCTGGTGATCCAGGCCACGCCGCAGCAGAACGGCTCGTTCGTCGCTGTGAACTTCTCGGACCAGTTCGTCTTCCGCGACAAGATGAAGGATTACGACCCGAACAACCCGGGTAACATCCTCTTCTACTTCAAGCAGGAAGTGACCGCGCCCGCACGCCTGGCCGGTACCGTGCTGCTGGTGCACGAAACCCTCGACCAGGTGAAAGAACCGCGCAATACCTGGATCTACAACGCCGGCCAGCGTCGCGTACGCAAGGCACCGCAAGTGTCGTACGACGGCCCGGGTACTGCTGCCGACGGCCTGCGTACCTCGGACAACCTGGACATGTTCAACGGTGCGCCAGACCGCTACGACTGGAAGCTGGAAGGCAAGAAGGAACTGTACATCGCCTCCAACGCCTTCAAGCTGGATGACCCCAAGCTGAAGTACGTCGACATCATCAAGGCCGGGCACATCAACCAGGACCTGTCCCGTTACGAGCTGCGCCGCGTCTGGCACGTGGTTGCAACGCTCAAACCGAGTCAGCGGCACGTCTACGCCAAGCGTGACTTCTACATCGATGAGGACACCTGGCAGGCTGCAGTGATCGATCAGTACGACGGTCGTGGCCAGCTGTGGCGCGTTTCCGAAGCCCATTCACAGCCGTATTACAACAAAGAAGTACCTTGGTACACCCTGGAAACCATTTACGACCTGCAGTCGGGTCGTTACCTGGCGCTGGGCATGAAGAACGAAGAGAAGCGCGCTTACGACTTTGGCTTCAGTGCCAGCAAAGCCGACTTCCAGCCAGCGG
Organism: Pseudomonas sp. SWRI68; assembly: GCF_014269165.1. Classification (NCBI taxonomy): domain Bacteria; kingdom Pseudomonadati; phylum Pseudomonadota; class Gammaproteobacteria; order Pseudomonadales; family Pseudomonadaceae; genus Pseudomonas; species Pseudomonas sp. SWRI68. Next base: position 105,594 of record NZ_JABWRU010000001.1, read on the forward strand.
CCCTGCGTCAGTCGGGTATTCGTTGAGCTGATAACCTGCAACTCCGTGTGATCCCCAGAACGCCCCGGCTTGCCGGGGCGTTTCTGTTCAGCCACTGCGCAATTCGCGGCCACCTGCAGGGCCGCGATAAGGCCGGTGAATGTTCCGCCAAAGCCCCGGCCTAGTGCTCGTCCATCAGGGTTGTTGCTTTTTGTCGTAGTCTTTTACAGCGCAATTGCGCCCATCATCTTCAAATGCGCTGCGTTACCCGCTAGTCTCGCAAGCATCCGTATCGCCGTTGTCTTCCCATCAGAACGAGCCGGCCATGACAGATCTGTCCCGTACGCATGGATTCGCCAGCCAGGCCCTCGGCCTGCTGGGCGGGCGTTTCTTTCGGCCACCGCTGCCGGACGGCCACGTGCCGCGTGCACGTCTGTGCCAGCGCCTGCAGGCAGGCCTGAACGGGCGGTTGCTGCTGGTCAACGCGCCGGCGGGCTTTGGTAAAAGCTCGTTGGCCATCGAGTTCTGCGAAGCACTGCCCGAGCACTGGCGAAGCCTCTGGCTTGGCCTGAGCCAGCGCGATGCCGACCCCGGGCGTTTTCTTGAGCGGCTGCTCGAAGGCCTGCAGCAGTACTGCCCCGCCTTGGGTGGCCAGGCCATGGGCCTGCTGAAAATGCGCCAGCGTCACCAGCCATTCGCCTTCGAGGAGTGGCTCGACGGCCTGCTCGACGAGCTGGCGCAGTACCTGCAAGCCGATACGCCCCTGCTACTGGTGCTGGATGACTATCACCTGGCGCAAGGGCCGGTACTCGACAGTTGCCTGCAGTTTTTCCTCAATCACTTGCCCAATGGCCTGGTGCTGTTGATCACCAGCCGCCAGCGTCCGGATTGGCACCTGGCGCGCTTGCGTCTGTCCCGGCAACTGGTCGAACTCAACGAGCAGGAGCTGCGCCTGACGCCTGACGAGTCGTTGGCGGTAATCGGCCGCCAACCCACCGGCCTGCGTGGCCAGGCACTGGACAACCTGATCCAGCGCAGTGACGGCTGGGTGGCCGGGCTACGCTTCTGGCAGCTTGCGGCCAGCGAATCAGGCGATGAGCATGCCTTGCCCCACGCCTTGCATGGCGGCGAAGGGCTGATACGCGATTACTTGCTGGAAGAAGTCATCGAGATCCTGCCGGCGGACGTACAGGCCTTTCTCTACGAAACGGCGTGCCAGGAGCGCTTCTGTGCGCCGCTCTGCGATGCCCTGCGTCGCCGCGAGGACAGTACCGCGATCCTGCGCTTCCTGCAGGCTCACCAGGTGTTTCTGGTGCCGCTGGACGAGCACGGTCACTGGTTTCGTTACCACCACCTGTTCTCTGACCTGCTGCGTAGCCGCCAGGCCAGCGAACCGCTGGCGGGCCTGCACTTGCGTGCCTGCCGCTGGTTCGAGGGGCAAGGCTTGCTGGACGAGGCGGTTGAACAGGCGCTGCGTGCCGGCCACCTCGATGTGGCTGCCGACCTGGTGCAGAGCCTTTCCGAGGAGCAGCTGCTGGCCGAGCAGAACGTCGGCATGCTGCTGCGCTGGAAGATGGACCTCCCAGAAAGCTTGCTGATCAGCACGCCGCGGCTGATCGTGCTGTATAGCTGGGCGTTGGGGTTGGCTTGCCAGCTGGATGCGGCCGAAGAACTGGCCGGTTACCTCAGCCGTTTTCTGCCTGCACCGTCGGCGACCGCGCAGAAGTCGATGCTGGCCCAGTGGCTGGCGCTGAGCGGCGTCATCGCGCGCGGGCGGGGTGATCGCGAGCGCACCTTGGCTTATTGCGGTGAAGCGCTGCAAAGCCTGCCGTGCAAGCGTTATGGCCAGCGCCTGGTGTGCCTGTCGACACTGTCCAACCTGGCCATTGCCGATGCCGACTTCTGGCATGCGCGGGGCTGGAACCGCGAAGCTCTGGAGCTGGCCCAGCGTGTCGGCAACCCGCTGTTCGAGGCCCTGGCGCACTATGATCGGGCGCGGGTGCTGCATGCCCGTGGTGAAGTGTTGCGGGCCCTGGACGAAGTGCGCCAAGGCTTGCAGCGCCTGCAGGGGCTGTCGGGGCAGCGCTTGTATGCGGTGCGGGCGCGGCTGACCCTGTACGAGGGCTACCTGCTGGTTTCGCGCCTGCAAGCCGCCCAAGGCCGTGCGCGCCTGCGTGCGGGGCTGGGTGAAGCGCGGGCCTGCCGGGACATCAGCGTGCTGATCGGCCACTGTGTGATTGCGACGCTCGATGGCCGCGAGGGCCACTTCGCCGAAGCGTTCGCCGAGCTGGCCGAGGCGGAGCGGCTGATGCACATCTGGGATGTTCCGCCGATCTACTACCTGGCCATGATTACCCTGGTCAAATGCGAGCTGTGGCTGGCGCAAGGGCGTACCGACCTTGCCGAGTCGTGGTTGCTGCGGCTGGGGCAGACCTACGGCGGCGAGCAGCCCGCAGCGGCCCCGGAGTTTCACCCGTTGCTGCCACTGCATATCGAACTGCAGCAGGCGTTGCTGGCGCGTATCCAGCTGCGCACAGATGAATCTATTCAGCGCCTGTCGGGGCTGGTCGAACGGGGTTTGGCCAGTGGCGGCATGCTGCTGGCCGTCAGTGCACTGTGCCAGTGGCTTGCCCTGCTGCTAGGGGAGGGCCGTGAAGCGCAAGCTGCCGGGCTGCTGCCCAAGGCGCTCGAAGCCGCGCAGGGCGGCGTGCTGCACCCCTTCCAAACGTTGCTCGAAAAACACCCACAGTGGCTGCACGAGCAGCTTGCAGCGCACCCCGGTTGCGCGGTGCAGGCCGAACTGCTCAAGCGCCTGCCGCCATTACCTGTGGTCAGCAGCGGCAGCGGCGAGGCGTTGAGTGGTCGGGAGCGGGCTGTGCTTGAACTGATCGCGCAGGGGTGTTCCAACCAGCAGATCAGCGAGCGGCTGTTTATCTCGCTGCATACCGTCAAGACCCATGCCAGCCACATCAACAGCAAGCTGGGCGTCGAGCGCCGGACGCAAGCGGTGGCCAAGGCCAAATCGCTGGGCTTGCTGGCCTGAGGTAGCCCTCGCGGGGTTTGCTCGCTAAAGTAATGGCTTGAGGCCACTGCGCGCAATTGTTTAGCGCGCTGCATGCTCAACCCTCATCTTTCCCGACCGGTTGCCGATACAGCATTCGGTGGTATGCATCGCCTTGCGCGATTTTTCAATCATCCCAATACAGGTCGTGTTGATGCTGCAGTACGGGCAAAAGAGCTTTCTGATCGTCGACGACTTCACCGACTTTCGTACGTCGACACGTTCCATGTTGCGCGAGCTGGGTGTGCGCGACGTGGACACTGCCGACAGCGGCGAGCAGGCCCTGCGCATGTGCGCGCAGAAACGTTATGACTTCATCCTGCAGGACTTCCACCTGGGCGACGGCAAGAAGAACGGCCAGCAGGTGCTCGAAGACCTGATCCTCGACAAGCACATCAGCCATGAGTGCGTGTTCATCATGGTGACGGCCGAGAGCAGCCAGGCCATCGTCCTCAGTGCCATCGAGCATGAGCCCGATGCCTACCTGACCAAGCCGTTCAACCGGGTAGGCCTGGCCCAGCGCGTCGAGAAGCTGTTCCAGCGCAAGACCTTGCTCAAGCCGATCCTCCAGGCCCTGGACCGCGGTCGCCCGGCCGAAGTCCTGGCGGCCTGCGCCGAGCTGTGCAAGAAGGACCCGCGCTTCGCCCCTTTGTGCCTGCGCTACCGGGCCGATGCCCTGCGCAACCTCAATCGCTTTGACGAGCTGGAAAAGTTCCTCAAGGCCATTCTCGCCAGCCGCCCGCAGCCGTGGGTGTACTCGGCGCTGGGCAGCCTGATGCACAAGCGTGGCCAGAATGCCCAGGCTCAGGGCGTGTACGAGCAGGCACTGAAGGCCTTCCCGATCATGCCGGGCCTGTACGACGGCATGGCCGAAGTGCTGGTGGCGCAGGGCGAGAACAAGCGCGCGCAGAACATGCTGGAAGAAGCAGTGCGGCTGTCGCCGCTGTCGGTACGTCGGCAGGCCACGCTGGGCAAGCTGGCGCTGGGCAACGAGGACTTTGAAACCTCCTCGAAGGCGTTCCGCCATGCAGTGAACCAGGGGCAGAGTTCGCGCTACAAGGATGCCGAGAACAACCTTGGCCTGGTGCAGGCCTTGATGAGCAAGAACGCAGGCTTTGGCCTGGACGCCCGGACCCGCGTCGAGATCAACACCGTGCTCAGTGAAGTGGCCAAGGAAAACCCCGAGGATCAAGGCTTGCAGGTGCGCGCCCGGATGATGAAAGCCGCGAGCCTGCAGCAGGCCGGTGACGCCGAGACGGCCGCCAAGCTCACCGAGCAGGCCATGCAGCGTCTGGACAAGATGGAACAGTTCTTCTCGGTCGATGCTGCGCTGACAGTGGCTGCCCAACTGCAGGCGTCAGGGCAGGAAGCGGCCGCGATTGGGGTGCTCAAAAGCTGTGTGGAAAGCTATGGCGATGACCCCAAGGTCATGCAGAAGGTAGCCAAGCTGACGGATGATCCGGCCGTACTCAATGCGATCACCGAAGCCGTAACCCTCAACCGCCAGGGAGTGCGTAGTTACCAGGGAGGTCAGCTCGACGAAGCGCTGCAGTTGTTCCGCAAGGCCTTGGCCTTGCAACCGAAGAACATCAGCATCGCCCTCAACACCGCCCAGGCGCTGCTGCGCATCGGGGGGGATGACCCACAGCCTGCGATCATGCAGGAATGCCGCAACGCCTTGACCAGCGTTGCCGGCATCCCGGCCAGCGACAACCGCTATGACCGCTATGGCAAACTGCACATCCGAGTGTTCGGCGCATGAATCAAGACAATCAGGGGCTGGATTTTTCCACGGTGATCGCCTCCACCGTGCACGACCTCAAAAACTCCCTGTCAGCGCTGATCCAGTCCCATGACCAGTGGCTGGCGCGCTTGCCCGAAGAGTTGCGCACTGGCACCGAGCAAGGGGTGATGGAGCACGAGTTCCGCCACCTCAACGGTATGCTGGTGCAGCTGTTGGGGCTGTACAAACTGGGTGTCAACCAGCTGCCGGTCTGCCCGGACTACCACGAGCTGGACGACTTCATCGAAGCCCAGTTGGCTGCCCATCAGGAAGTACTCAAGCACAACGACATCCTCGCCACCTGGCGTATCGACACCGACAACCCGTTGGGCTTTTTCGACCGCGAACTGGTGGCGTCGGTGATCGCCAACGTGATCACCAACGCCACCCGTTTTGCCGGGCATGCCTTGTTGATCAGCATCGAGGAAGAGGCCAACCAACTGGTGATCTGCGTCAACGATGACGGCCCGGGTTATCCACAGCGCATGCTCGAACGCCAGGAAGAGTTCATTCAGGGGATCGATTCACACAGTGGCAGTACTGGCCTGGGCCTGTACTTCGCTGCGCGGATCGCGGCGCTGCATGAGAGCGATGGGGTGAAGGGGCGCATCGAGATTTCAAATGGCGGGGCGCTTGGGGGCGGGTTGTTCAGGTTGTATTTGCCTTGAGGTGAAAGGCTGAAAAAGTGCCTCTATTGTCATAAAGCGTAACCTTTCCGGTCGACTTGGAGGAAAGGTTTCCCGATGTACTGTGGGAAGGATCCGAAGACAGCTAAGAGGGATTTTTAGCCCTTTTTCATTAGGGTTCGAGCTGGTAGATATCCGATTCCAAATGACTGCCAGTGAATGAATCATGAGCAACCCTGTTCAGCAATCCAAGCTCCACTCATGGACTCTGCCTGATCTTCCAGACCGGCTTGAAGGTGAGGGGCGGGCAGTGAGCAATATGAATAGCGTCAAGATGGGTCCGTACGACCTGGCTTCGCTCATCAGTCAATGTGACTTGAATTCGCCGCAATCGGCAGAACTACTGATTTGGGAGCGAATGGGATCAGTCGGGCTTGAGTTCTGAATGGTTATGGAGTCCATTCGGTGGAAGGGACTTCCATGAGGCAGCGAAATATTAATCTTCGTTACCAAGTCTTTCGATCCCAGGCCAGAGCCCTTGTCAATGAGTTCCTGCACCGTCAACCAGAGTTTTTGAGCAACTCTATCGCGACTACCAGTGTCCGAATGGAGCCCATAACGTATGAAGCCATTACTGCTTCCCTTGAGTGGTCAGAGGGTGTCGCCCTGTTCCCTTGGGAGGAGGTTTCTGCCTGGAAAGATAAAGACACGAAGGGTTTCGATCTTTCTATCTGGTACGGTACTGAGCTCTGCGGTCTCTGTTAAGCAAGCCCCCGAAGAAGCCGCCTGTGCATAAAGGTCATATTGTTGGAGAGCAACCCTTGTAGGTCTCATCCGCTGAAGGGGCAGGTCGCCTCTCTGGCACTGTTGGCCGTTGATTATTACGCCCGAATGTTGGGTTGTCGGGAGATCGAGGTGCAAGACCCTCTCGCTGGGGCAAGGCCACTATATGAAGCGCTTGGATTCACAAACACGTCTGATGGTCGGCTTGTGATCCAGATAGATCCCTAATAGTATCCGTGCTATGCCCGATCAGGCTTTGGAGGTAATCATGCGATCCGCAAAGAGGCAGGAAAAGCTATTGGTGGCGAAATTTGAGGCTGAGGCTAGACGCCTCGCAGGTCGAATTTCCGAAAACCAAATGCGTTTCCTACAAGTCGCTAAAGGGAAGGGGGCAGAGCTTGAGCCGGTTGGCCCTCTCGCAGGCGCTTCATCCTGAAGATCAAAATGCCATCACCAAGCCGCACCAGCTCCTGTACCTGACTGTCTCAGGTCTTCTGTGTAAAAACCGGCCAAAGTGCCGGTTTTTCGTTTACCGAAGGTGAGTTTTCGCATTCCGATTTTCAGCGGATTGATGATGCTTCGGTGGTTTTCTCATTCCAGGAACTGCGTAGATCCCCCTGTTTTACTACCGAGACGTTGAATGAACCACGCTCCCCCCACCCTCATCCGCGAAACCTTCCCCGTAGGCCCCCTGCAGTGCAATTGCACCCTGATCGGCGACCCGCTGAGCAAAAAGGCCATCGTCGTCGACCCAGGCGGTGACCCGGAGAAGATCCTCGCCCGCCTGCAAGCCCATGGCCTGACCTTGGTAAGTATCATCCACACCCACGCGCATTTCGATCACTTCCTCGCCTCGGGCAAGTTGAAGGAACTGACTGGCGCGACATTGCACCTGCACAAGGACGACCAGTCGCTGTGGGACAACCTGGAGATGCAGTGCCAGGTGTTCGGCGTACCTTACACCCCGGTGCCTGCCCCAGACCGCTGGCTGAGCGATGACGAGGAACTGGCCTGTGGTTGTGGCGTGGCCTTGCATACCCCGGGGCACACGCCCGGCTCGATGAGCTTCTGGTTCGCCGATGCCAAGCTGTTGATTGCCGGCGATACCCTGTTCCGTCGCGGTATTGGCCGCACCGATTTGTGGGGCGGTGATCAGCGGGCTATCGTTCGTTCGATCAAGGAGCGGTTGTACCGGCTGGATGAAACGGCCATCGTGGTCACAGGCCACGGGCCAGACACCCGCCTGGGTGACGAGATGCGCGAGAACCCGTTCGTGCGGGCATGAACCTGCGTGAAAACGTGTTCATGGAATTTTTTTGCCGCTTGGCAATCCAAGGCTGGCATAGATCCATTCGCGGTCTGCCGCATTTATGAATTTCAGTAGGAGCTTGTCCATGTTCACCATGCGTCGTCTGATTATCGTCGCAACCGCTGCAGCCCTGATGACTGGCTGCGCAAGCCAGAACCCGTACGACAACCAGGGTCAGGCGCAGGGCTCCACGGGGATGAGCAAGACCGCCAAGTACGGCGGCTTGGGCGCGTTGGCCGGCGCTGTCGCCGGTGCCGCCATCGACCACAACAACCGGGGTAAAGGTGCGCTGATCGGCGCCGCCGCAGTGGGTGCCGCAGCAGCCGGTTACGGCTACTACGCCGACAAACAGGAAGCCGCACTGCGCGCACAAATGGCCAATACCGGCGTCGAGGTGCAGCGCCAGGGCGACCAGATCAAGCTGATCATGCCAGGCAACATCACCTTCGCCACCGACTCGGCCAACATCGCGCCAAGCTTCTACTCGCCGCTGAACAACCTGGCCGGCTCGTTCAAGCAGTTCAACCAGAACACCATCGAAGTGGTCGGCTTCACCGACAGCACCGGCAGCCGTCAGCACAACATGGACCTGTCCCAGCGCCGCGCGCAGGCGGTCAGCACCTACCTGACGTCGCAGGGTGTGGATGCTTCGCGCATTTCGGTACGTGGCATGGGCCCGGACCAGCCGATCGCCAGCAACGGCGACGCCAACGGCCGGGCACAGAACCGTCGCGTGGAGGTCAACCTGAAGCCGATCCCAGGTCAGCAGTATGACCAGCAAGGGCAGGTTCAGCAGTATCCGTAAGTCATGAGGGTCGCCTTGGGGCTGCCAAGCAGCCCCAAGGCTTCAGCGCACGACGCTGGCCTGAATCGCCGTCAGGGCGATGGTATGCACGATATCGTCCACCTGAGCCCCGCGCGGCAAATCGTTCACCGGCTTGCGCAACCCCTGCAGCATCGGCCCCAGGCTGACCCCATCGGCACTGCGCTGCACCGCTTTGTGCGTGGTATTGCCGGTATTGAGGTCGGGGAAGACGAACACCGTGGCTCGCCCGGCAACCGGGCTGTTTGGTGCCAGTTCCCGGGCGATGGCCGGGTTGGCCGCAGCGTCATACTGCAACGGCCCATCGATCAGCAGATCATGCTCCGCGCTTTGTGCCAGGCGTGTCGCTTCGCGCACCTTCTCGACTTCTTCATCGCTCGCCGAATCACTTGAATAACTGATCATCGCCACACGCGGCGCGATGCCGAAGGCCTGTGCCGATTCGGCGCTCTGCCGGGCAATTTCTGCAAGTTCTGCGGCACTGGGGTGCGGGTTCATCACGCAGTCGCCGTACACTAGCACCTGCTCGGGGAACAGCATGAAGAACACCGAAGACACCAGGCTGGCACCTGGCGCCGTCTTGATCAGCTGCAGGGCCGGGCGGATGGTGTTGGCGGTGGAGTGCACCAGGCCCGAGACCAGGCCGTCGACCTCATCCAGGGCCAGCATCATGGTGGCGATCACCACCGGGTCTTCCAGCTGCTGCTCGGCCATGGGCGCATTGAGGTTCTTGCTTTTGCGCAGCTCGACCATCGGTTCGACATAGCGCCCGCGAATCAGCTCCGGGTCGAGTATTTCCAGGTCTGGCGGCAGGGTAATGCCCTGGGCGCGGGCAACGGCTTCGACGGCCTCGGGCTTGGCCAGCAGTACGCAACGCGCGATGCCACGGGCCTGGCAGATCGCCGCCGCCTGCACCAACAGCGGCTCGGCGCCCTCGGGCAGGACGATGCGCTTGTTGGCCTGTTGTGCGCGTTGAATCAACTGATAGCGGAACACCGCAGGCGACAGACGCACCTCACGTGGTGTGCCACAGCGCTGATGCAGCCAGGCCGCGTCGAGGTGGCTGGCGACGAAATCGGTGATGAACTCGGCACGCTCGCGGTCATCCACGGGGATCTCGCGGTTCAGTGAATTGAGCTGGTTGGCCGTGTCGTACGAACCGGTACTCACCGAAAGAATCGGCAGGCCGGCTTGCAGGGCGCCGCGGCACAAGCCAAGGATGCGCGCATCGGGCTTGCTGTCGCTGGTCAGCAGCAGGCCGGCCAGGGGCACGCCATTGATCGCCGCCAGGCTCACGGCCAGAATGATGTCGTCACGGTCACCCGGGGTCACCACCAGGGTGCCAGGTGTGAGCAATGGCACGGTGTTGGCCACGGTGCGTGCGCAGATGATGATCTTGCTCATGCGCCGCTGCTCGTAGTCCCCGGCGTTGAGCACCTGGGCGCCAAGCAGGTCGGCCACATCGCGGGTGCGCGGGGCGTTCAGCTCGGGCTGGTAAGGGATGCAGCCCAGCAGGCGGAAGTCGTTGCCGCGCAGCAACGGCGAGTGCTCGCGCAGGCGCGTGGCGAAGTCCGCCATGCTTTCTTCGGTGCGCACCTTGTTGAGGACCACCCCGAGCACTTTCGGGTCGCGTGGGCCGCCGAACAGCTGGGCCTGCAGCTCGACCCGGCCGGACAACTCGCTGAGGACCTCGTTTTCCGGCGCCGACACCAGAATCACCTCGGCATCCAGGCTCTTGGCCAGGTGCAGGTTGACCCGCGCCGCGTAGCTGGCGTGGCGGGTCGGCACCATGCCCTCGACCACTACCACGTCATTACCCACGCAGGCTTGCTGATAGAGGCGGATGATTTCTTCGAGCAGTTCGTCAAGTTGGCCATCGCCGAGCATGCGCTCGACGTGCGCCAGGCTCAACGGCTTGGGCGGCTTGATGCCGTGGGTCCGTGCGATCAGTTCGGTGGAGCGCTCGGGGCCGGTATCGCCGGGGTGCGGCTGGGCGATGGGCTTGAAAAAACCGACCTTCAGGCCTGCGCGTTCAAGGGTGCGAACCAGGCCCAGGCTGATTGAAGTCAGGCCGACACCAAAGTCGGTCGGCGCAATGAAAAATGTTTGCATGCGTGCTTCTCGAAATAAAGCGGTGCAAGGAATCAACGGCCAAGGGTAGCGCTATCGGCCGCCTGTGCACACCAGCCACAGGCGAAAGCCTGGCCGATGCGCTGCTGGCGCTGAGCGGCATCGAGCACCCACGGGCGTGCTTGCCAGGGCGGTTGGTGGCGAAGGTGCTGGGTGTGGCCGCACGACAGCTCGACCACCCAGTGGCCTTCTTCGTCCTGATGGAAGCCAGTGATCCGACTGATGGGCTGTTCCTCGGCCGAGGCGCGTTCGCAATCGGGCGATGGCTTGGTTACACTTGTCCGCTCTACATACTTTTGCAAAAGGTCTTGCCCCATGCTGATCGCCGCCAACAAGGCTGTCTCCATCGACTATACCCTGACCAACGACGCCGGGGAGACCATCGACAGCTCCGCCGGTGGCGCGCCGCTGGTTTACCTGCACGGTGCCGGCAACATCATCCCGGGCCTGGAAAAAGCCCTGGAAGGCAAACAGGCCGGTGACGAGCTGAATGTCTCCATCGAGCCGGAAGACGCGTACGGTGAATACCTGGCCGAGCTGGTCAGCACCCTGAACCGCAGCCTGTTCGAAGGCGTCGACGAGCTGGAAGTCGGCATGCAGTTCCACGCCTCGGCGCCGGATGGCCAGATGCAGATCGTCACCATTCGCGACCTCGACGGCGACGACGTTACCGTTGACGGCAACCACCCGCTGGCCGGCCAGCGCCTGACCTTCCAGGTCAAGGTTGTCGACGTGCGTGACGCCAGCGAAGAAGAAATCGCTCACCGTCACATCCACGGTGAAGGTGGCCATCACCACTGATTTTCTGCGCTAAGCTCAGAGAGTCGCCAGGCGCTCGGGCAAGCCATTTGCCTTCCCAACGGGAGGTGGACGGCTTGGACGAGCGCTTTTTTATTGGGCGGATTTCGCCCACGCGGCCATCGGGAACCTGAGAGGGGATTACATCATGAGTGCATTTCACGACCTGAAGTTGGAGGCACTGAACGGCGGGGATCTGCCCCTCGCACCGTTCAAGGGCCAAGTGGTGCTGGTGGTCAACGTTGCCTCCAAGTGTGGCCTGACGCCGCAATACGCTTCGCTGGAAAAGCTGCAACAGCAGTTCAAGGGCAAGGGTTTCAGCGTGCTGGGGCTGCCCTGCAACCAGTTTGCCGGCCAGGAGCCTGGCAGCGAGAAGGAAATCCAGGAATTCTGCAGCCTCAACTACGGTGTCAGCTTCCCCTTGGGCGCCAAGCTGGAGGTCAATGGGCCACAACGCCACTCGCTGTATCGCCTGCTGGCAGGGGAGGGGGCTGAATTCCCCGGTGACATCAGCTGGAACTTCGAAAAGTTTCTGGTAGGCAAGGACGGCCGCGTGCTGGCGCGCTTCTCGCCGCGCACTGCGCCGGATGACCCTGCCGTGGTTCAGGCCATCGAGAAGGCCCTGGGCTAAGGTTTTTCCTCAGCCGCGCGGGGCTGTCGAACCTGGCTTGATCGCCAGCGCAGTGCCCGGGGCCTGTTGCGCCGCGCCTGCGCGTTGTTTGCAGGCACCATACAGATAGGCCTCGTACTGCTCGACAATTGCTGGCCAGCCTTGGCGGCTGGCGTGTTGACGGGCATTCAGGCGTACTCGGCGCAGGGTTTCTTCCTCTTCCAGCAACCAGCAGGCGGCATCGATAAAGGCCGCCTGGTCCCCGGGCATGGCCAGCGCGCCACTGTGCCCATGACGAAGATGTTGCGCGGCCGCCGCCTCATCGTAGGCCACCACCGCCAGCCCCGAAGCCATGCCTTCGAGTACCACGTTGCCAAAGGTTTCGGTCAGGCTTGGGAACAGGAACAGGTCACCGCTGGCATAGTGCTCGGCCAGTGCCTCACCGCGCTGGGCGCCACAGAACACGGCATCAGCCACTTGTTGTTCAAGGGCGGCGCGCTGTGGGCCGTCGCCGACCACGATCAGGCGCAGGCGCTTCTGTGGATAAGTCTGCTTCAGCGCGTCCAGGCACGGGCGCAGCAGCCCCAGGTTCTTTTCTGCCGCCAAGCGCCCGACATGCAGCACGGCGATATCGTCCGGGCCAAGCCCCCAGCTTTCACGCAGCACCTGGCTGCGCCGGGCCGGGTTGAACAGGCAGGCATCGACGCCGCGAGCCAGCAGTTCCAGGCGCTCGAAGCCACGGCGTTCAAGCTCCAGGCGCTGGCTGACGCTGGGCACCAGGGTGATGGCCGTGCGGCGATGAAACCAGCGCAGGTAGTGGGTGAGCAGGCGTGCCAGCAAACCCAAGCCATATTGGCCGGAGTACTGCGGGAAGTTGGTATGGAAACCGCTGACCACCGGCACCCCCAGGCGCCGTGCCGCGCGCAGCGCACTCAGCCCCAATGGCCCTTCGGTAGCGATGTACAGCACATCCGGGCGTTGTCTGCGCCAGCGCCGCAGCAGCTTGTGCATGGACACTTCGCCCCATTGCAGGCCGGGGTAGCCGGGCAAGCCCCAGCCGCGGCACAGCATCAGTTGCGGGTCGTTTTGCACAGGCGCTTCGCCGGCTTGGCGTGGGCGCACGATCTCGATGTCATGCCCGCGTTGGCGCAACCCTTCGCTGAGGCGGCCAAGGGTATTGGCGACACCGTTGATCTCCGGTGGGAAGGTTTCGCTGACGAGGGTGATACGCAGGGCGGGTGTATTCATGACAAAAAGTGTCCTCCTGCAGCATTGCGCGCATGTGACGGCCTTGTGACGTGCAGGTGACGCCTGATCGCCGGTTGTTTCAACGGTGTGAATATTTGTCTGCAGGGTGCTCAAGAACCTGCCACCACCAGCCGATGAAGATGCATTCGATTACGTGCTGCGCTCCAGGAGAGCGGGAATGTTCAACAACAAGCTCAAGCAAGAAATCCAGCAACTGCGTGAAGACCTGCTGTCGGTCGAACAGGTCAAGAGCAGCCTCGACAGCGAGATGCTGGTGCTCCAGCTCGACCCCCAAGGACGGATCGAGATGGTCAACGGCAACTTCGAGAGCGAGATGCTCTACCGTGCCGACCAACTGCTTGGACGCAAACTCGAAGACATTGTCCCGCCCCATGTGAAGACGCTGGATTTCTATCAGCGCATGAAAAGTGCCATCAGCCGTGGCGAGCACCTCAACGGGGCGTTCCGCCTGCTGCGTGGCAATGGCCAGGAAGCCTGGCTGCGCTCCATCCTGCAGCCGGTCAAGAACAGCGAAGGGCGCCTCAAGTATTTCACCCTGCACTCGAGCGACCTTACCCGCACCATCGAAACCTCACGCGAGCACGAAAGCCTGATCAAGGCATTGATGCGCTCGACCGCCGTGATCGAATTTGGCCTCGATGGCACCATCCTGACTGCCAACGAACGCTTTCTGAGCGCGGTCGGCTACCGTCTCGAGCAGATCTGCGGCAAGCATCACCGCATCTTCTGTGAGCCTGCAGAAGCCAGTTCGGCAGGCTATCAGGCGTTCTGGGACAAGCTGCGCCGGGGCGAGTACATCGCTGAGCGCTTCAAGCGCATCGATGCCCATGGCCGGGTAGTGTGGCTGGAGGCGTCCTACAACCCGATCTTTGATGCCCATGACGTGCTGTACAAAGTGGTCAAATTTGCCACCGTGATCACCGACCAGGTCAACCAGGAGCAGGCAGTTGCCGAGGCGGCGGACATCGCCTTCAACACCTCGTTGGGCACGGACACCAGCGCGCGCAAGGCCACCGAGGTGGTCACGCAAACCGTAAGCGTCATGCGTGGGCTGGAGGCGTCGATGCAGGAAGCGGCCGAGGGTATCCAGGCGCTGGACACTCAGTCGCGGGTGATCGGCTCAATCATCAAGACCATCAGCGACATTGCCGGGCAGACCAACCTGCTGGCGCTCAACGCCGCCATCGAGGCAGCCCGTGCGGGGGAGCAGGGGCGGGGGTTTGCCGTGGTCGCCGACGAAGTACGCCAGCTGGCCTCGCGTACCAGCACTGCCACCGAAGAGATTGCCCGGGTCGTGCAGCAGAACGAGCAATTGGCCCAGGCTGCGGTGGCGATCATCGACACCAGCAAGCGCCAGGCCGAGCAGGGGCTGGCGCTTGCCGATGAGACCGGCAACGTGATCGTCGAGATTCAGGACGGGGCGAAGCGGGTGGTGGACGTGGTGGGGCAGTTTTCCAGCCGACTGGCTCAGTGATTGTTGTTGTTGTTGTTGTTGTTGTTGTTGTTGTTGTTGTTGTTGTTGTAGGAGCGGCCTTGCGTCGCGAAAGGGTCGCAAAGCGGCCCCGGCGATTTTTGCTGCGCCACAGAACCTGGGGCCGCTACGCGACCCTTTCGCGACGCAAGGCCGCTCCTACACCAGCGCGTGCCAGGCTCAGTTACGCTCGCGTACCCAGAACAACGTAGCACCGGCCACCGCAGCTGGCATCATCAGCACGTTCACCACCGGCACCATCAGCGCCAGGTAGGTGATGCCGCCAAAGCCCAGCGACTGCCAGCGCTTGCTGCGCAGCCAGGCGAGCATGTCCTGCCAGCTCATCTTGTTGTTGTCCGCCGGGTAGTCGATGTACAGCAAAAGCCTAGTACATCGTCTGCAAACCACGTAAATCAAGGCCCTTTCCCAATGGGTTGAGCGGGAAATGTATCAGCTAGGTGGATGCTTTGAGAAGGTCCTAGGGGATGCTATAAGGCGTTATTTCAGCGCCTCCTGCACACACGCTCAGGCTGTCATGGGGCATACATTAGGCACGATGGACCAGGGCTTCCGGTCGGAGCCATCGCACAGCAGCCTATAGGATTAATCATGGCTCGCATGGATGACTATGGGGCAGTCAAGAGAGTTTCGGAATCGGTGGAATGCAGGTGATTGCTATCAATTGTGCCGGAAGGTCTCATGCGAGTTAATATTAATGAGATGACTCATCAGGAAAGTGATGTGCGGCGGTCTATCATTATAAGTAATTTTTGCGGTGTGCTGCTCATGTTGGTGTGCGATTCTTAATTTGAATGCTTGCTTGGTTTGATATTAAATTACAGTGGGGGGAAGCATGAGTAATGAAGATCGGTCGTCTTGGCCAGAAAATATAAGAGCTATTCATGAATCTAGAGGTATGCGGTTTATAAATGAGCAGCAGTTGCGAACTTTTTCCACCAATATTCTGCGCATGAATGGTACTGAGCTGCTAATGGCGGCTGAGAAGTTGCATGATGAAGAAATTGGGCTTTCCTTGATGTACGTAAATAACAAGGACGCAGGGAGTCAGGCGCATAGAGAGCTAAAAAGGTATCTACATAACTTTGTGGCGTCGGCGATGACACTCGTTGATCATACGCGAGTAATGCTAGCAGAGCTGTACGGCGGTGAGAAAGTTCATGATGAGATACTTGAGAGAATAAAGTCAACTGTTGCTGCATCTCCTGTGTGTAAGTTCGTGCAGGATATGAGGAATTACATAGTGCACAAAGGGCTTCCCAATTCGGAAATGTATCTTGAAGGCACAAATACAGATGACGGGTTTGTTTTCAAGGCCGGAGTAAGGATTCGGACCGCCGAACTATTGAACTGGGATGGATGGAAATCATTATCGAAAAGCTATCTACGGAACGCTAGTGAGTTCATCCAGATTCAAGAGTTTACTAAGCAATATCTTGAAGAGATTAATGCGTTTACCCTGTGGTTGGAAGATAGGTTGGTATCTCATCATTCTGAAGACCTCCTCGAATTGCAGAGGCTGCAATTAATAAATCAGCTCCCGTCCTCTCCAGGAGAGACTAGTACGTTAAGTGTAGGCTCTGATGAAAGCGGTACGGAAGAGAAGCCTAGGATTCAACAAGTTGTAGATGGTCTTGCAGAGTCGCTTTTAGAAAAGATAACTGAGTTTGAAATGCCTTCGAAAGGTGATTCTGAAAGAGACTTCAAAAGTCAGCGGCCTAGCTTGACTTTATTGGATGACGACTATTTAAAAAATGCAGTGATCCGGGGCCATGATGTAAGTGATCAGGCTGTAGTGCTATTTGTGCATGAGACTGGTAAAAGCTACGGACTTCGCGAAGTTGAACTGTCTCTTGTTCAAGAGTTGCATGATGAGATTGCGAATGATCATTGGGTAAGGTCACGATTTGATCATGAGTTTGTACTAGAAGCATTCATCTCGTGGAGCAGGTACAGCTGGCGCTCTGAGGTAGTTGAGTCCTTCTATGATTATTTGTACAAGCGTGCTGAAGAAGAAGTGGTCGAGTACGAGGTTTTTTACCCGATAGCCCAACTGGAAGTCGAAGAGCCATTTGAGTTTGGCGAAGTGGTGATTGCGCCGGTAAGTGGTGAGGTGTTTGATAAGGTTGAGTCCGATCTACGTCCCATCGCAGAGGGGCAGCAGGTGGGGTTCGATAAGTTAATCGGTGATCTACGTAGTAAGTACCAGGGGCTTGCTGCGGTCAAAGTGCAAATGAAAGTGCACCCATCATTTATTCATAAGGCTTCGTATGTCTTAGCTAAAGACTGCGTAGACTTGATCCGTTTCTTTTCTCCAAGGTCGCCAAATGCAGATGCTCGATCTCCCTTGGCGTTATGTGGGAACGAGTTTGTCCCTGTTAAAAAAATTATTGCTATTTCCGCTGCAGGCTTTATGAACTATGAAGGCGGTGGGGATAAGTTTATTTCTTACTGGCAGTTATCTAGTAGGGGTGTAAACGAATTGCTCGCTAAGGGGGTTGCGAAAGCAGGCCAACTTTTGGATGCTTATTCGCTTAATGAGTTTCAGAGGGCTGTGCGATCAGCTATGATTCTGTATAGCAAAGGTTGTACGATGGCGAGCGATACAGATCGCTTGCGTTATACAATTTTATCAGCAGAAAAAGTTTATCTAAGGCACAGCCAGGAACATGCTGCGTCCTGTATTGCCAAGCGAATTTCAAACGTGGTCAGATTTGATGACGTGGATCAAGAAAAGGTTTCTGGTTGCATATCAAAATCTTATTTTATGAGGGATGATGTTGAGTCTCCATCGCTATTGGTAAAAGAGGCTTTATTCATAGCAACGCTTGCGATATATAATGCTTTGCTAACTGCGCTTAATAATGTTGAGGGCTTTACGACAAAGTCTGAATTTATAGATGCGTTAGAATGTCGGTAACACGGGATCGAAAAGCGAAATTTAGTGCGAGCTCAAGTGTGTTCATTACTTTGTGACGTATTGCACTGCATGTATGAGACTTTGATAGTCGACCGAGCGAGCCTATGGCTCGCGTCCTAGTGGGCGGTGGAATACACTCGGCAACTGATCATGTATAATCTACCTAAATTTTAAGCAGGCAACTTGCTCTCGCCATCCTGGTGTCTCTGGATTTTCAAAAGCGTCGTCGCCTCTTACAATGCGACTAGCTAATTAAGGGGCAAAATATGTAGCGGGGCACTGGGCAACCGGCCAGAATCGGCTAAGTGTGGGTCGGTGCTTAACGCCTTTGCCTAGTTGAACGGGCACTTGGCATGATTTCCCTGAAATATGGCAGTCAAAGAAACGCCGCCCCGAAGGCGGCTATGAGCGTAGGCGTTCTATTGCAGAGGCTATGCTGCTTGCTTGAAGGTCAAGTGCCTCCAGCGTGACCATTACATTATCGTGGACACTGACTGACCCCCGCTGCCTGATCCATGTACTTACCTCTTCCACCGCTGCCCTCAACGCAGTCTGGTTAATTTGCAACGCTTCAAGGGCGTTCGCTATCGCCGCGTCCCGGTCTTCCATGGTGTGCTCACTCTAGGGGCTGATGCCGTAGGATAGTTGCACATAGAACCTTGTTCTAGTGCCGCTCACTTGACCAGTTGCAATTCCAGCCGCTGCATCACTCGCATCACTGATGTTGCTGACCATTGACCTCCACGGGCGGTAGGTATGTTGCGTGCTATCAGGCAGTCGGCCACGGCCTGTAGGCTACTGGCCCCCTTGAGTACACACAGCTCTATGGCGTCCTTGACCAGTGCGGCACGGTCGTCTGCCTGGCGCCGCTGGGTGGCGTGCCCTCTACCTCTGTTCAACTTACTCCGGCCCTTGGCGAGTGCCTGAGAGCGGTTCTCGATCTTCTGCACCGCTTCTAAGTCCCCTGCTGCTGCACGAGCTTCCAGCGACTTTAATGCGGCTTTGGTGCGTTCGCTGATAAAAGTGCGTTCCTGCTCGGCCAGAACAGCATAGATATGCAACTGGAACGTGTCCGCAGTGGGCATAGTGGCCACACGAAACTTGTGGCGCTTCATCAAGCCCGCTATATGCTCTACGTCGCGGCTCAGGCGGTCCAGCTTGGCCACCACTACTGGGCGACCGTCTGCAAACGCCTTGGAAGCTGCTGGACGCTCTAGCGGGTGAATCGAACCTGATACGCCGACGTCTTGAAACTCAGCCACCACCACCCAGCCATGCTGCTCGGCAGCAAACTTGATGTACTCCCGCTGGGCTTCAAGGCCCAAACCGGACTCGCCCTGGCCCTTGGTCGAAACTCGGTAGTAGGCGACAACTTCCATGGTGGCGATTCTTTTCGAGCGGCTAGTGATGCCACTTTACAACTGTTACAACGACCGATCAACAGTTGTAATGGTCATTTCACGGCGCCGCTCGATGGCGGGTAAGACTGGGCTACATCACAAGCCCCTTCATTACAGGAAGGTTACTACTCCCCGCTGGGGGAAAGTCCAGGCAGCTTGGTGGCCGCACTTCACCGAATTGCGGGAGATAAGGCCGTATGGCGACATTTGCTTAGCGCCGTCACCATCAATGCCACGTACCTAGGGCCTTAGATGTTAGTGAGAGGAGGGCATTTCCAGAAAATACGCGTTGGGGTAATTAGTTCGAGATTAGTTATGCGTCTAGTAATCGAAAGCTTGATCTGTAGGGGCTGTAGCGCAAAGTAGCGTTACCTGGCCTCGGATTAAGCAGGCCGAGCTACTGTCGTAGCGAGCAAGGGTCAATCGTGGAGGAGCGTCTCGACGTCTGCAACTAGGTCAGACGGTTTGCACCCGAGTGCGGATGCTAGCTTGAAGATGATGTTGATGGTGGGCTGGTGAACGCCCCTTTCAATGAGGCTGACGTAGTTCCTTTGCACATCCGCTTCCAGCGCCAGCTTCTCCTGCGTCAGTCCTGCCTGCTTCCGTCTTTCACGGAGAACCCTACCGAATGCCAGCCCTGCGTCCAAACCGTACCCCCTCTGTATGAGGTAGCACTCTCGGGGCGGGCTGTGCTTGCGTCTTCACAGTATACTGTGAATTTACTTGGCGGCATGGCATCATCCTGCTCGGACAATGGCATGTTGCTATTGCAGCGGCGGCTGTGATGGTCGCTACTCAAGTAGAGGCTGGAATGTTGATGTTGAAAGGAAGATCGTTGGCCTTGCTGGTTACCGGGGCTGTGGTGCTGGTGGCTGGCTGTACTACCCCGCAGTACCGGATGGTGAAGCCTGGGGCCTCTGATGAGACGGTGATGCAGGATGACGCCAAGTGCCAGAACCAGTCTGCGATGATCCAGGTTGCCGACTGGGAGTACCGTGGCACCATTGCCGAGGGTGCAAACATCCAGCTCAAGCAGCAGAAGGCGTACCAGAACTGCATGATCGGCAAAGGCTATAGCGCCATCAGGATTCAGTGATACCACTACGAGAGAAGTTTGACGATGCGTTGTACGATTAGAAGCGTCGCGGTCGCAGGAGCGCTGGGTCTCTTGGCTGGGTGTGCTCAGTCCCGGTACGAACCAATCGTGTACACAGATGCTGCACCTGCTGAGCGATGGACGTTCACGCCGATTGAAGTCAAGTACAAAGACACCTTCTCTCCGGCTTGGAATTTCCAGAATGTGCTTGAGCACAACGCCGGGAGATGCGGCCAGGAAGCAGCAATGGGTTACATCCTCTACAGTCAGCTTCGTGGCTATGGGTCGAGTAAGCGGCCAGACGACCGCGCTCAAGCATTAGCGGACTGCCAGCAATACGCGTACCAGCTGGGGAATGAAGCCATCGCCCGCCTCAAGCAAGCCAAGGTGTCTACCAAGACCCTGGAGCTGAGTAAGGACTTGTACTCGAAGTGGTCGGTTTATGTGGCTGGGATGACCATATCCGCACCCAAAGATGCCATGGCTGCGACCCAGTATGAGACGAGTAGGCGTGCTCTATTGACGGAGGACAAATTTTCCCAGTAGCTGGTCTGCGAAACGTGATCCAGCGGTAAGTCAGTAAGCCGGTAAGTCCGTAAGACAAACGAACTTTTAACTGCATTGCAGAGGATTACTTATGACTGAACGACACGTTTCACCCGAAAGCATCCCCGGTCAAGAGCAAGACAAGGCGTGGGCCAGTCAAGCCTTATTCGAGGAACCGGGTAAGCTGGCCCAGACGAAGCATCACGCAATGGTAGCCTTTATCGGCAACGTGCGGGGTATCAGCTGATGGCGGATAAATGGGACGGCAGACCCCCTTTGATCTATGACCATGGGGAGCCAGTACATCCTCCGCGATGTACATTCGAGCTGATGGCGGCGCTAATACAAGCGTGCCCAGATGAGGTGTCACTGATGCTGCTTCTCTTGGCACGGATGGACAGTGAAGGAGGGGCGAGAATTGAGATTGAGTCCTTGCCTCGCCTTTGTTGCATCGATAGCGAACGTATTTCTCGTGCCATGATGAGGCTGTCTGAGCTTGGCTGGCTGGATGCTGTGAACGAAGACGCGAAGCAGGATGGAATCTTCGATTGCATCATTAGAGCTTCAATCCTTCAGCCGGGAATGGTCTTGCGTTAAATCGCTTGTTGCGTCCAGTAGTGAGCAAGCAAGGGGCATGCATTGTATGCTCCCTGCTTACTTCCGTCTTTGGTGACCTGCACCGTTATCCCACACCTGTGCCGCTGGGCACGGAGTGATGCTTGTGTTTATGTCTAGGTGGAGGGAGGAGGAAAGCCCTCCCCACTCTGCTGATAACTCTTAAATAGTGTAATGGTGCACATGAGTACACTTTGCTAAATTTGACCATGGTCGCTGCGTGCTCTTAAGCGTGTACTAATCGTGGCTGAGGCTGCAGTGTATATCTACACAGCAAGATCAAGAGCGGGAAGGGGCTCTGCTCGCCCTTGTTCCTTCCCTCTGCATAGAATTGTATTCTTGCCTCACGCCAGGACTATAAGAAGGGGCAGTGGTGGTGTTCACCTGCCTCCTGGACTTTACTTTTTGCACTGGTTAGCTCGACTGTTGATGATCGTGATGCTGATTATCAAGGTCGGTGGAAAAAATCTCTTAGAGAATTCTTAAGGGAAAATTTCCAGTCTCTAAC
Source organism: Pseudomonas sp. SWRI68 (assembly GCF_014269165.1). Lineage (NCBI taxonomy): Bacteria > Pseudomonadati > Pseudomonadota > Gammaproteobacteria > Pseudomonadales > Pseudomonadaceae > Pseudomonas > Pseudomonas sp. SWRI68. The sequence goes on from NZ_JABWRU010000001.1 coordinate 127,339, forward strand.
CCCCTTGTATTGCTCTAAGCTGTTTGTGAGGTTTGAGCCAATTCCTTATTGTTTTTGTGGTTTTTCCTAATTTATCAGCAATAGAATCTTCTTTGTGCCCATTGCTCCATAACATGACTGCTTGCTGTTGAAGACTTTCTCTAATGGTCTTGGCGGAAGATTTCTCGCTCACCACTACCTCGGAGTAAGTGTTGTCTATGATGCAGTCTTGAATTTTATCGAGAAGAAATTTAGCTATGCACTGATCTTGGACGAAGAGTAAAATTTCATCTCCATGGTCTCGTGATCGTAGAGCGGTCCTGCAAACAGATTGCAGAGTAGATTCATAAAATCTCTCGTACTTGATAGCCTCTCTAATTTGCTTCGCATCAATAGAGCAGTTTTTCGAAAGGAGTTCCGCCAGGGTCGGAATGCTTCTGTTCTCGATAGGGGTTATGTTGCCATGCTGAAGGCAGACAGCAATGGTGTAATCATTATATTCATTGACTCCACGACTATCGATCTTGATGGGCGTTATGTTGCTGGACTCAGATAGAGGAATTGCGCACCAGGCGTGTGCAACTAGGATCGCTTTCTTAGAACCAATTATTCGCAGAACATCCTTTCTCAGCCAGGCGTCAAGCAAGCAGTCTTCTTGGTACTCGTTATTTTCCTTGCCTCCTTTCATTAGTGCAATCTTCTTCGAATAAGGTTTGTTTTCGAGGAATGGGTGGATAATGACCTTATTCTGGTAGCCTTCAAAACCCAGGTCTGCATTGATCGGGAGGGTCGTCCAGCCTGCTCCCCTCAAAATAACTCCAAGAAGCGATTTCTCAATCTCTGCGCCCATGATGGTAATTGACTCTGCTGCCTCGAATGCAGGGATATAGTCTTTGACTCCGATTACTCGTACGGTTCTATTTTTCTTGACGTCCAGCGGGTCAATTTCAATTGCGTACCTTTGATCTAAAAGCGATTTAAATAATTTGCGGGCTTCTTTCGATATTGTTGTATCGTGCTTTGTGGCGAGTTCGTGAATTAATTGCTTGCAGGCAGTTTTCACTTTTATTTGCTTGCTGCCTGCTTCGCTGTCGTCAATGTATTGCGCTATTACTGCTTGATATGAAATTTCTGTAAAGGTGAGTGTTTCACAATCCCATGTTGTAGGTATTTCGTCTATGTATATATGCCAGCCTTGTAGCGTGCTTGGTTTAATCAGTCTGAGAGACTCATGCGTGCATATGATTATCTGATCGTTTTGGTGTAGTAGGTTTGTCTCCAAGCATTGAGTTACAGAGCCTTCTACTGTGTCGCTATCAATTGCATTGAATTCAAGGTTTAAGGTTTTCAACCTGCTTTGCACTTCTGTGGAAAGAAGCTTGGTAGGAAATGCAATTATTGACCGCTGCCTACGATTTTCATTGAGAGTATTTATTAGCCAGGTGGTTTTACCCGCTCCGGGCGGTGCTATTAAGGTGTTGATGATTTTCATTAGTCGATTGGTGTGAAGGGGTGTGGCTACAAATAAGTTTCGGATAGATAGTGTATGTAGTTGGCTGTGAAGTTGATGGCGATCATTTTTGACTCGACTCTCCTTCATGTCAATAGGGTAAATAATTTTTTATTGTGACTATTGTTCGTCGTTGATTTGCCTTTAATTGCTTAATTGCTTAATTGCTTAATTAATTGATTGGGTGCGTAATTACTCACTCAAGCACTCAAGCACTCAAGCACTCAAGCACTCAAGCACTCAAGCACTCAAGCACGTGAGCCATTGATCAAGTGATTGCTTGATCCATTGATCAATGGCTTACCTATACAAGTGCGTACGTGCGTACGTACGCAAATGAGTAGATGTATAGACAACAGGCGTCGGGATGGTTACTCATGCACCCAAATGGGTAAGTACCCAGCCGTGTAGACAACCTAGGGTTCAGGCTAGCGCTTCTGCGTGCAAAGCATTCAGCCTGGAATGTGGATGTGCTTCAGGGCCTCTAGCATCGCCCTCAGAGGGCTACGGCTGCCGTAGATACTGAAGGTGACTGCTCCATCTTCATGTCCAGCAATCCGTTTGATATGCGAATCCTGAACCCCAGCGTCATGTAGGTCATCGATGAGCGTATGCCGTAGCTGTGGAGCCTCTCGCCGGTCGAACCGCCTTGAGACGGCAGGGATGCATCTCACGGGTATCTTCGTCAGAGAAGTCCGGCAGCTTTAGCAAGACTGGGAAGCTTCTGGATCTCCATTGCCATGCGGGAGAGGGGGTTAACGCCGTAACTGTCCCCTATGTGACCCGATGCATGGCCAGTGATCCAGTCACTCACCTCCTTAGGTATACCGTGCTCTCTTGCAAGGGTCTTGAAGCTGTGCCGGAAAGCATGCAGTGGGTTACGACCAGGTTGGTACACACCACAACGCTGCGTAACTGGTCGCCATGTCTTGGACACGATCCCTGCAAAGCCGTCGCTCACCTTTACTAACTGCGGAAAGACTCTGGTTCCAGGCCTGCGGTTTTGTACGAGTGTGAGCAAGCCCAGGGCGATTAGGTCGGGATGAACAGGGACTTCCCTGCGGCTGCTGTCCGTCTTAACTGACTTGTCGGGCTGATCATCAATGATCCGAATGAACCAAGCGCCGCCCTCATGCTGGTGGATATCCTCCACATAGAGCTGAGCCAGCTCCTCACGTCGGCCTCCTGTGTACGCGGCTATTAAAGGTATCCAGTACACAGCATTACCTGGCCGACCTTCGGCATTTCGTAGCTGTTGAAATTCTGTGTGGCTGAAAAGCGTAACCAGCTCGTCCCAGGTGTAGCCTCGGTTATCGTCCAAGCGTCGTTTTGGTTTGCCCGACCCCAGTCTCTTGTGAATGCGCGACGCGGTTACGGGATTCGTTTCAAGCAGACCTGAATCGACGGTGAAGGCCATCACCGATGACAGTCGGGCCAACAGCAAGCGAGTAGATGAGGTAGCCAGCGGCCTTACCTTCTCCTCAGCAGGCTGAATCAAGTTTGCCGCGAATGCATGGATGTCCGATGGCTGTATCGAGGCGATTGGCTTGTCACCCATGTCTGTAATGAATCGATTGACGGCACGGCTGTAGTCCACCGCATGGCGCCGCGAAACGTACTCAGATCTACCAGACAGGGAGATGGACTGGACGTAGCGGCTGAGCGCTTCTGAGAGCCTTATGGAGCTTTCCTTGAGGTCAGGCAGAGTTGGCGTAGGTAGAGGCTGGACTATCGTATCTTGCTTACGGGGCTCAATGTAGAGGCTCTGGCGGGCATCATTAAACAGCCTCTCGGACTCTGCATAAGCAAGGGCAAATGCAGCCTTCGCTTGCTGGTGGTGTCGGGTATTTAACGAGCGGCGTATCTCAGTCTTACCGATGATTTGCCTGAGGTCATCCGGCACCCTGCGACGTAGGTAATAAATGCCCGAGTCGGGGTGCCTGAATGGTTGTGCTATCAGTGCCATGTGTACCAGCCTTGTGTATCAGTAGGCTGGGAAAGGGCATCTCTTACGTGGTTATCAGGCGTCCTGATTGGCCGGCTTGCTGACGCGGATGTCGCCCTTTTCCCGCACCCAGAACAACGTAGCACCGGCCACCGCCGCTGGCATCATCAGCACGTTCACCACCGGCACCATCAGCGCCAGGTAGGTGATGCCGCCAAAGCCCAGCGACTGCCAGCGCTTGCTGCGCAGCCAGGCGAGCATGTCCTGCCAGCTCATCTTGTTGTTGTCCGCCGGGTAGTCGATGTATTGGATAGCCATCATCCATACCCCAAAAATCAGCCACAGCGGCGCCGCGATCACGTTGACCACCGGGATCAACGACAGGATGAACAGGCCGATCGCCCGGGGCAGGAAGTAGCCCAGCTTGCGCATCTCGCGGCCAAAGGTGCGCGGCACCATGGCCACCAGCTCAGCCCAGCTGAACGCGGGGAAATTGTCTTCGCCGCGCACCACCACTTCGACCTTTTCGGCCAGAAAACCATTGAACGGCGCGGCAATGACGTTGGCCACCAAGGTGAAGGTGAAGAACACCATCAGCACCACCAGGGCGACGAACAGTGGCCAGAGAATGTACGTGAGGAAGTTCAACCAGCTTGGCAGGGTCGGCATCAGCGCGTCGACCCACACACTGAACTGGTGGCCGGCAAAGTAGATCAGGCCGCCGAACAGCAGCAGGTTGACCGCCAGGGGCAGCAGCACGAACAACCGCAGGTTCGGGCTCAGCACCAGTTTCAGGCCTTCGCGCAGATACTGGGGGCCAGAGAGGACAGGGGCTTGCATCGAGACACTCCGAACATAAGGAAAACGCGCTGACCTTACCGAGTTTGTTGCGCCGACGAAAGGCGGGCGATGTCGGCGAAACCGGCTGTAACAAAAGCATCAGGGCGTTTTTCGTGAATGAAATTGCTGAATAGACGATGCCTATGAGGTGGATTGTCGAAGGATATTTCCTTAATCTTTGCGACCTCGCTACAGTGCGCTCAACTTTTAGGTTCTGGACCGACGCGTTGTAGCCTTCCCCAAGGTTGCGTGGGTCCTTTTTAAATTCCAGCTGGCACCGCCGGCACACCGATGCTGGCCCCGTGCGGCCGGCTCGACAGGAGTTCGACATGTCTGAAGTACGTCATTCGCGCGTCATCATCCTCGGTTCCGGCCCTGCCGGTTACAGCGCCGCAGTCTATGCCGCCCGTGCCAACCTCAAGCCGCTGCTGATCACCGGCATGCAGGCCGGTGGCCAGCTGACGACCACCACCGAAGTCGACAACTGGCCGGGCGACCCCCATGGCCTGACTGGCCCAGCCCTGATGCAGCGCATGCAAGAGCACGCCGAGCGCTTCGAGACCGAGATCGTCTTCGACCACATCAACGCTGTCGACCTGGCCAACAAGCCATTCACCCTGCAAGGTGACAGTGGCACCTATACCTGCGACGCGCTGATCGTTGCCACTGGCGCCAGCGCTCGCTACCTGGGCCTGCCGTCGGAAGAAACCTTCATGGGCAAGGGTGTTTCGGCCTGCGCTACCTGTGACGGCTTCTTCTACCGCAACAAGCCGGTAGCCGTTGTCGGCGGTGGCAACACCGCGGTTGAAGAGGCGCTGTACCTGGCCAACATCGCCAGCAAGGTGACCTTGGTTCACCGTCGCGAAACCTTCCGTGCCGAGAAGATTCTGGTCGACAAGCTCAACGCCCGCGTGGCCGAAGGCAAGATCGAGCTCAAGCTCAACGCCACCCTGGACGAAGTACTGGGTGACAACATGGGCGTGACCGGTGCGCGCCTGAAGAACAACGATGGCAGCAGCGACGAAATCAAGGTCGACGGCGTGTTCATCGCCATCGGCCACACGCCGAACACGTCGCTGTTCGAAGGCCAGCTGACCCTCAAGGACGGCTACCTGGTGGTCAATGGCGGCCGTGAAGGCAACGCCACTGCCACCAACGTCGAAGGTGTGTTCGCAGCGGGCGACGTGGCCGACCACGTCTACCGTCAGGCCATCACCTCGGCCGGTGCAGGCTGCATGGCGGCACTGGACGTCGAGCGTTACCTGGACGGCTTGGCCAACGCCTCGTTCTGATCCAACGTTAAAAAAAAACCGGCCATCTGGCCGGTTTTTTCATGCCTGCAATTTTCTGCGCCTTCAGAGGCTCAAGCGCATCGACAAGTCCACCGCCTTCACATCCTTGGTCATGGCACCAATGGAGATGTAATCGACGCCGGTTTCGGCAATCACCCGCAAGGTGCTCTCGTTGACGCCGCCGCTGGCCTCAAGTTTGGCCTTGCCTGCGGTGATGCGCACCGCTTCGCGCATTTCATCCAGGGTCAGCTCGTCGAGCATGATGATATCCGCGCCCGCACTCAGGGCCTGGCGCAGTTCGTCCAGGCTTTCGACCTCGATTTCCACGGGTTTGCCAGGGGCGATGCGGTGCGCTGCTGCGACCGCTTCAGGCACGCCACCGCTGGCGGCGATGTGGTTTTCCTTGATCAGGAAGGCATCGTAAAGGCCGATGCGGTGGTTGTCGCAACCGCCACAGGTGACTGCGTACTTTTGCGCCAGGCGCAGGCCGGGCAGGGTCTTGCGGGTGTCGAGCAGGCGCACCTGGGTGCCGTCGACCAGGTCGGCCAGAAAGCGCGCGCGCGTGGCGACGCCAGACAGCATCTGCAAAAAGTTGAGCGCACTGCGCTCACCGCTGAGCAGCGAGCGTGCCGGGCCTTCCAGGTGGAACAGCGGCTGGTTGGCCAGCGCGCGGTCGCCGTCGGCGACTTGCCAGTGCACGGCTACCCGCGGGTCGAGCTGGCGAAACACGGCGTCGACCCAGGCGGTGCCGGCGATCACGCAGTCCTCGCGGGTAATGATGGTCGCCTTGGCCAGGCGCTCGGCAGGGATCAGCTGCGCGGTGATATCGCCACTGCCGATGTCCTCCAGCAGCGCGCGGCGCACGTTGGCTTCGATTTCGGCGGTCAGGTCGGCGAGGCGTAGGTTCGGCATGGTCGGCTCCACAAGCTAGATGCCGGCGATTATAGGGCAGGGGGCCGGTGTGTACAGCGCCCTGGCGGGTGACCTTTGGTCGGTCGGTGTGAGCATGTGCGGCAAAGCAGGGTCATTTCCCCGTACGCGAAACGGCGCTGGCAGCTATCAGATTTTTTGCTGATAATAGTGCCCAGTATTTGGCGTCATAGCTTTGACGAATTATTGCCCGCTCGGGCAAGCGAGCCTGCAAGGAGTTCGGGATGCATAAAGAAGGCAAGGTGGTGCCGCTGGCGGCAGCCATCGACAGAGGGGCGCGCACGCCTCTGCCTTGCCTTCCGGTATTGCTCCTGCAAGTGCGCGACAAGGCTGCACTGCAATTGCGCCAAGGCCTGCAAGCCTTGTTCGACAACGCCGACGACACCCTGTTCGAGATGGCCGACAAGGCCTTCGAGCGCTGCGACCAGAACCTGTATTTCGAAGCGATGCGCGACGTGCGCCTGAAGCGCAAAAGCATCGAGCGGGGCTTTCTCGATACCTTCTACGACACCTTCGCCAGCATCGGCAAGGTCGACCCCTTGGGGTGCCTGGGTGAAACGCAAAGCGCAGCGAGCAAGGCGCAACTGGAGCGCGCATCGGCGCTTGAAGGGATGGTCGCGCGGGTGCTCTCGCGTGACGGCATTGCCCTCCAGCAACTGGGCCTGCGCTTGCAGGCCTTGCTCGATAGCCCTGTAGCGGAGCAGCAGAACCCGGTCGGGCCTGCTGCCCTGTGCGGTTATTTTCTCGATGCGGGCCGCAACCTGGGGGTCGGTCTGCGGGTGAAGCTGGTGTTGCTCAAGCTCTTCGAGCGCTACGTGCTGCGTGATGTCGATGTGCTTTACGCGGAGGCCAACCAGTTGCTGGCCGCCGCCGGCGTGCTGCCCGAGTTGCAACCCGCACCGCGTCGGCGTGCCGAGGACCGGCGCATGAGTGCCGGGCGCCGGCCGGCAAACCTGGAGGCACAGGGGCAGGTGGGCGCGGACAGTGCGGGGCAAGCGTTTTTTGCTTCGCTGCAGGCACTGCTGGCCCCGTCGCGTGGGCAGATCGCACCGCGTTTGCAGGCTGTGGCCGCTGCCCAACCGATCAGCACCGGCGACCTGCTGCGCCTGCTCTCGCACCTGCAACACTATGTACCCGCCACCCAAGCGGCAGATGACTTCGAACTCGGCCAGCAGCTTGAGCAACTGCTGTTGCGCGTCAGTGTGCGCAGTGGCACCCGCCGGCGCATCGCCACCGCCGATGAAGACATGATCAACCTGGTCGGCCTGCTGTTCGGCTATATCCACAATGACCACAACCTGCCGCCCAGCCTGCGGGCGCTGATTGCGCGTTTGCATATCCCGCTGCTCAAGGTCGCGCTGCTCGACAAGGGGTTGTTCAGCCGTGCCAGCCACCCGGCCCGCCGCCTGCTCAACGAGATCGCTGCTGCTGCGATCGGCTGGGAGCACGGCGGTGAGGGCCTGCGCGACAGTTTGCATCTGCGGGTGGAGCGAATCATTCAGCGCCTGCTCAACGATTACACCGAGGACGCGTGCCTGTTCGCCGAACTGCTCGACGAATTCCTCGCCTTCAGCCACGACGAGCGCCGCCGTAACGAGCTGCTCGAGCAGCGCACCCGAGACGCCGAAGAGGGCCGGGCGCGCACCTTGCAGGCCCGCCTGCGGGTGCAGCAAGTGCTCAACCAGCGTCTGCGCGGGCGGGTGTTGCCGCAGGTGGTGGTACAGATGCTGGTGCAGGCCTGGAGCCAGGTGCTGCTGCTGGCGTGGCTCAAGCAGGGCGAAGGCTCGCCCGTGTGGCGTGATGCCCTGGCCACCATGGACACTCTGCTCGTCAGCATTGCCCCGCACCAGGCCTGCGAGCAACTGCTGCAACAGGTGCCAGGCCTGCTCAAGGCCTTGCGTGAAGGCCTGGCTGGCGTGGCGCTGGACTCGTCCGCCACCCGCGACTTCTTCCAGCAACTGGAGCAATTGCACCTGCGTGCCTGCTCGGCTTGCGTACCGCCATTGGCCGATGACCACCCGGCGTTGCAAGAGGTACGGGTAGCCGAGGACATCGTCCTGGCCCTCGCCGAAGAGCCGGCCTGTGCGCCCTTGCACATTGCCGATGGGTTCGCCGCGCAACTGCGCCAAGTGCAGCGCCTGCGTATCGGCACCTGGGTCGAGGTGTTCGATGAAGACGACCCACTGCGCTGCAAGCTGGTGGCACGTATCGACAGCAATGATCGGTTGGTCTTTGCCAATCGCACGGGCATGAAGGTGCGAGAATGGAGCACTGGCAGCCTGGCCCAGGCGCTGCAGCGGGGGGATGCGCGTGTGCTCGATGACGGTTTGCTGTTCGAACGGGCGCTGGCGTCGGTGCTTGAAGGGCTGCGGCAACAGCAGGTGCATTGACCCCCTTACAATGATTCACATGCAAACGGCCTCGCCCGCAGGGCATACTGCTGTTCTGTACCCGGCGTTTTTCAGGATCTGCCACCATGCAATTGGACCGCGCCACCGGCTGGTTCCACGGAATCACCCACTGCCCTTCGCCGAACTTCAACGCGCGCCCCGAGGGCGAGTCGATTTCCCTGCTGGTGATCCACAACATCAGCCTGCCGCCCGCGTGTTTCGGCACCGGCAAGGTTCAGGAGTTCTTCCAGAACCGCCTGGACGCCAATGAGCACCCCTATTTCCAGAGCATCTGCCAGCTGACGGTGTCGGCGCACCTGTTCGTCGAGCGCGATGGCGCCGTGACCCAGTTCGTGTCATTGCTCGACCGCGCCTGGCATGCTGGCGTCTCCAGCTTCGACGGGCGTGAAGGCTGCAATGACTTTTCCATCGGCATCGAGCTCGAAGGCACTGACGACCTGCCTTACACCGATGCCCAGTACGCCACGCTGGCGCAGCTTACCCGGCAGATCCGCAACGCCTGGCCGGTCATCGGCCTGGCGCGCATCCAGGGCCACAGCGACATTGCGCCGGTGCGCAAGACCGACCCAGGCCCGGCATTCGACTGGGGCCGCTATCGCCAAACCGTGAAGGATAACGAGGATTACCCATGAGTTTTCTGGTTCTGCTGCTGGCGCTGTGGGTCGAGAAGTTCTCGGCACTGCGCCATCAAGTACAGCGTGATGGTTTTTTCCTGGGCGAGATGGTGCGCCTGGAGCGCAGCGGCAAGGTGCAGCCGTGGTGGACGCTGGCCATTCTGGTGCTGGCGCCGGTAGCGGTGCTGGTACTGCTGCTGCATGTGCTGGAGCCGGTGGCCTATGGCCTGCTGGCATTGCCGGTACACCTGCTGGTGCTGGTCTACAGCCTGGGCCGCGGTGATGCGAAGGCGGCGCTGGGGCCGTTTCGCGATGCCTGGCGGCGCGGTGATGATCAGGCCGCCCTGCACGTTGCCGAGCGCGATCTGGGCCTGGTGGCCGACGAACCGCAAAGCCTGCTGGTGCGCGTGCAGGGCTATTTGCTGTGGCAGGTTTACCAGAGCTTCTTTGCCGTGATCTTCTGGTATTTCGTGCTCGGCCCAGGTGCTGCGTTGGCCTATCGCCTGCTGGCGCTGTGCGGCGAGCATAGCAATCAGCCCGCGCTCAAGGCGCGTGCCGAGCAATTGCGGCACATCATGGACTGGCTGCCGGTGCGGGTGCTGGCCTTGAGCTTCGCGCTGGTCGGCAATTTCGTCGCGGTCACCCGCGTCATGCTCCACGAACTGCTCAACTGGCACATCAGCGCCGGGCACCTGGTGGCCCGGGTCGGCCGGATTGCCGACGATATTCCCGAGGAAGAAGACAGCCAGCGTGGTTTGAGCCGGTTGGACAGCTTGTGGGAGTTGCTGCTGCGCTGCGCGGTGCTGTGGTATGCCGGGTTCGCCTTGTGGACGGTGCTGGTCTGAGCCTACCCAGGTAGCTGGCTACCAGCCAAACAGCTCGCAGGCATTACGGCTGCTGGCAGCGGCCAATTGCTCGACATCGACCCCCATCACCTGCGCCAGCGCCGCCGCGATCTCAGGCAGGTGCTCCGGGCTGTTGCGCTCACCCGGGTACATCACCGGGGCCATGTCCGGCGCATCGGTCTCCAGCACGACGCTCTCCAGCGGTAGCCGTGCCAGGGTCTTGCGCAGCCGCAACGCCTGGGGCCAGGTGGCTGCCCCGCCAAGGCCAAGGCGAAACCCGAGCTTGATGTATTCACGCGCTTCTTCGTAGCTGCCCGCAAACGCATGGATCACCCCCGCCCGCGCCGGCTTGTAGCGCTTGAGCGTGGCGATCACCTGGGCGTGGCTGCGGCGCACATGCAGCAAGGCGGGCAGTGCGAAGTCGCAGGCCAGTTGCAACTGGGCCTCGAACAGCGCCTGTTGGCGGCCCTTGTCCAGCGCTTCGAGGTAGTAGTCCAGCCCGAACTCACCCACAGCGCACAGGCGCGGGTCGCCGCGCAGGCGGTCCAGCCAGTCGCGCAGTTGCGTGAGGTGCTCGGGGCGATGCTGGTCGAGATAGACCGGATGCAGCCCAAGGGCTGCAAACACCTGCGTCTCGGCGCAGGCCAGGTCCCATACCCGCTGGAAGTTCGCCTGATACACCCCCAGCACCACCATGCGTTCAACCCCTCGCGCCGCCGCGTTGGCCAGCAGGCGCGGGCGGTCGGCATCGAAGTCGGGGAAGTCGAGGTGGGTGTGGGTGTCGATCAGGCGCATGCTCAGCCCGCTGTGATCCGTTGCTTGAAGGTTCGACCGATGGCGTGTACGCCGGGTTCGTAGCGTTTTTCCTCGATTGCAGCCAAGGCCAGCTCCAGTGCGGTGGCAGCAATCAGCCCGTGCTGCTGGGCCATGGCATTGACCGGAAGCGGCAGGAAATCGAGCAGTTGATTGTCACCGAAGGTGCCCAGCTGCAGCTGGCGCGAGTCGGCGGGGCGCGCCTGCAGGGTGTCGAACACCCCTTGCAGCAGCACGTAGGAAGTGGTGACCAAGGCATCGGGCAACCCGCCTTGCTCGTCGATCAGTTGCTGCATCAGGCGCTGGCCGCATTCGCGGCTGAATGCCTCGCCCTGGTAGCGCCGCACTTCACCGGCATAGCCTTGCAGCGCTTCGTCGAAGCCGCCGGCACGGGCCTGGCTGACCGAAAGCTCAGGGCGCGCGCCGATCAGGGCGATGCTGCGCGGGGCAGCGTTTAGCAGGCTGGCCGCCAACTGGCGGCTGGCATCGCGGTCATCGCTGATGACCGAGCAGAAGTGCGCTGGGTCCAGGCGGCGGTCAATGGCGATCACCGGCATGCCCTTGTCCTGCAGTTCACGGTAGCTGTCGTCTTCCACCGGCAGGCAGCTGGCGACGAACAGGGCGTCGCAACGGCGGGCGCGGAACAGTTGCTGCAGCTGGCGCTCGCTGTCGGGCTGGTCATCGCTGCTGGCAATCAGCAGTTGATAGCCCCGGGCGCGGGCGCCTTGTTCCAACTGCTTGGCGATGCGCGCGTAGCTGGGGTTCTCAAGGTCAGGGAGAATGAAGCCCAATGTGCGGGTGTGTCGGCTGCGCAGGCCGGCGGCTTGCGGGTTGGGCGTGAAGCCATGGGCCTCGACCACCGCGCGCACACGCTCGACAGTGCCGCTGCTGATGCGCTGCTGTTCGGCCTTGCCATTGATGACGTAGCTGGCAGTGGTCACGGACACACCGGCCAGACGGGCGATATCGCTGAGTTTCACCGAATTTTCCTTATTATTACCGGGGCTGGCTGCGAGGCCTGACCGGGTAGTTTGACCCGGAGTTGCCACCGCGCGCAGACGACCATTGTCGCAATTGTCCGACAGGATGGGGCTTTTTCCTGGGGAGATTATCGAGTAACGTGGCCGCCTGGTCAGGTTAAACGTTTCAGCTGCCAAATATTCTGCCTTGGCTGCCGCCTGTGCAAGGCTGTTGAACTGGCCGTTTTCGTGAATTTCACAACAATAACCTCAGTACCCGACTTTGGGCACTGTAAAAGGAGAAGGTCATGCTCGAGCTCGCCACAGGGCAGATAGCCATGGGCCAGAAGGCCGCGGACAAGGCCGAGGCATTGCGCCTGCTGGCGGACCAACTGGTTGCCGACGGCCTGGTCGCCGAGGGTTACCTGCAAGGCCTGCAGGCCCGTGAGGCGCAGGGCTCGACCTTCCTCGGCCAGGGCATTGCCATCCCCCACGGCACCCCGCAGACCCGCGACCTGGTGCATACCACCGGAGTGCGCTTGCTACAGTTCCCCGAGGGTGTGGACTGGGGCGATGGCCAGGTGGTCTACCTGGCCATCGGTATCGCTGCCCGCTCTGACGAACACTTGCGCTTGCTGCAACTGCTGACCCGCGCCTTGGGCGAGACCGACCTCGCCGAAGCGCTGCGCCGGGCCAGCTCTGCCGAAGCCTTGCTCAAGTTGTTGCAAGGTGCGCCGCAAGCCTTGGCGCTGGATGCGCAACTGGTTGGCCTGAACCTGCCGGCCGAAGACTTCGACGAACTGGCCTGGCGCGGTGCGCGCCTGCTGCAGCGCGCCGGTTGCGTCGACAGTGGCTTTGCCGCCGTGCTGCAACAGGCCGAGCCGCTGCCACTGGGCGAGGGCCTGTGGTGGCTGCACAGCGAGCGCCAGGTGCGCCAGCCTGGCCTGGCATTCATTACCCCGCAGCAACCGTTGCGTTACCGCGACCAACCGCTCAACGGCTTGTTCTGCCTGGCAAGCCTCGGCGCTGCCCATCAGGCCTTGCTCGAGCGCCTGTGCGAAGTGCTGATCGAAGGGCGCGGGCAGATGCTCTACCAGGCCACCAGCAGCCGCGCGGTGCTGCAGGTGCTGGGCGGCGAGGCGCCGGCAGATTGGCCCAGCGCGCGCATCGTGCTGGCCAACTCGCATGGTTTGCATGCCCGCCCGGCCAAGGTGCTGGCACAACTGGCCAAGGGGTTCGAGGGCGAAGTCCGTGTGCGCCTGACCGACAGCGCGCAACCCGCCGTGTCGGTCAAGAGCTTGAGCAAGTTGCTCAGCCTCGGTGCCCGTCGTGGTCAGGAGCTGGAACTGATTGCCGAACCCGGTATTGCCGCTGATGCGCTGCCGGTGCTGCTGGCGGCCATCGAGCAGGGCCTGGGCGAGGACGTCGAGCCGCTGCCGCAAAGCGCTGCAGCGCTTGCCGTCCCGCCGCAGGAGGTGCTGCAGGCACCCGCCGCAGGTAGCCGAATTCAGGGCGTCGGCGCGGCCCCCGGCATTGCCAGTGGCCCGGCGCACGTCTGCGTCGAGCGCGACATCGACTACCCGCTGCGCGGTGAGTCCCCCGCCCAGGAACGGGTCAAGCTGCGCGAGGCCCTGGCAACGGTAAACGGCGAGTTGCAAACGCTGGTCCAGCGCAGCGACAAGGCCATCGGCGAGATCTTCGTCACCCACCAGGAAATGCTCGCCGACCCGGCGTTGGCCGATGATGTCGAGCAGCGCCTGGCCCAGGGCGAGAGCGCCCCTGCGGCGTGGATGGCGGTGATCGAGGCGGCCGCCCGGCAGCAGGAGTCGCTGCACGACGCCTTGCTCGCCGAGCGTGCCGCCGACCTGCGCGACATCAGCCGCCGCGTGCTGGCCCAGTTGTGCGGCGTACAGGCGCAGGTTGAGCCCGACCAGCCCTATGTACTGGTGATGACCGAGGTCGGGCCTTCCGATGTGGCCAGGCTGGACCCAAGCCGGGTCGCCGGCATCGTCACCGCCCAGGGCGGGGCGACTGCTCACAGTGCCATCGTCGCGCGCGCCTTGGGCATCCCAGCGGTGGTCGGCGCCGGTGCAGCGATTCTGCTGCTCGATGGCGGCACGCCATTGTTGCTCGATGGGCAACGCGGTGTGGTGAACATCGCGCCAGCCGCCGCCGAGCTGCAACGCGCCCTGGCCGAGCGCGACCAGCGTGAGCAGCGCCTGCAAGCGGCCTGGGCCAATCGTCATGAACCGGCTGTCACCCGTGATGGCCATGCCGTCGAGGTCTTTGCCAACATCGGCGAGAGCAGCGGTATCGACAAGGTCGTGGAGCAGGGCGCAGAAGGCGTCGGCTTGCTGCGCACCGAGCTGATTTTCATGGCCCACCCCCAGGCGCCGGACGTGGCCACCCAGGAAGCCGAGTACCGCCGCGTGCTCGACGGCCTGGGTGGGCGGCCGCTGGTGGTGCGCACCCTGGATGTCGGCGGCGACAAGCCGCTGCCTTACTGGCCGATCGCTGCCGAAGACAACCCCTTCCTCGGCGTGCGCGGTGTGCGTTTGACCTTGCAGCGCCCACAGGTGATGGAAGACCAGCTGCGCGCCTTGCTGCGCGCGGCCGACCAGCGCCCGCTGCGGATCATGTTCCCGATGGTCGGCCAGGTGCACGAATGGCGTGAAGCGCGGGCCATGGTCGAGCGCCTGCGTGAGGAAATTCCGGTGGCCGACCTGCAACTGGGCATCATGGTCGAGGTGCCCTCGGCGGCCCTGCTGGCGCCGCAGCTGGCACGTGAAGTGGACTTCTTCAGCATCGGCACCAACGACCTGACCCAATACACCCTGGCCATCGACCGTGGCCACCCGAGCCTGTCGGCCCAGGCCGACGGCCTGCACCCGGCGGTGTTGAGCCTGATCGACATGACCGTGCGCGCTGCCCATGCCGAAGGCAAGTGGGTGGGCGTGTGCGGTGAGCTGGCCGCCGACCCGCAGGCGGTCGCCGTGCTGCTTGGCCTGGACGTTGACGAGTTGAGCGTCGCCGCCCGCAGCATTGCCGAAGTCAAGGCCCTGGTCCGCCAGGCCGATCACCAGACGGCCCGCGCCTTGGCGCGCGAAGCCTTGCAACAAGACAGCGCCGCGGCGGTTCGCGCGCTGGTGGAGCGTTACTGATGGCCAAGATCCTCACCCTCACCCTGAACCCGGCGCTGGATATCACCATCGGCCTCGATACCTTGCGCCCAGGGCACGTCAATCGCAGCCAGGCGCAGCACAGCCATGCCGCCGGCAAAGGGCTGAACGTCGCCCAGGTACTGGCCGATCTGGGCCACAGCGTCACCGTTGGCGGCTTCCTCGGGCAGGGCAACCTGCAGCCGTTCGAAGCCTTGATCGACTGGCGTGGTTTTACCGATTGCTTTGTCCGCGTAGCGGGCGAGACGCGCAGCAACATCAAGCTGGTCGAAGCCGATGGCCGCGTGACCGACATCAACGGCCAGGGGCCAGAGGTCGACGAAGCCGCCCGCGCTGCGTTGCTGCGGCGGCTGCTGCAGGTCGCCCCCGGGCATGATGCGGTGGTGGTGGCCGGCAGCCTGCCCCGCGGTATCAGCCCTGAGTGGTTCCGTCAGTTGCTCGAACAACTGAAGGCTCAGGGCCTGAAAATTGCCCTGGACAGCAGCGGCGAAGCGCTGCGTGCCGGCCTGCAATGCGCGCCGTGGTTGGTCAAACCCAATACCGAGGAACTTGGCGAGGTGCTTGGCCTGGCGGTGCAAAGCCCGGCGCAGCAACGCGCGGCGGCCGAGCGCCTGCTGGCCAGTGGCATCGAGCATGTGGTGGTGTCCGCCGGCGAGCAGGGCGTCAGCTGGTTCGCCCGCGACCTGGCCGTGCATGCCCAGCCGCCCAAGGTACGGGTTGCCAGCACCGTGGGCGCGGGGGATTCGCTGGTGGCGGGCATGGTCCATGGCCTGCTGCTTGGCGAGGCGCCCGCGCAGACCTTGCGCCGAGCCACCGCCATCGCCGCCCAGGCCGTGACCCAGGTCGGTTTCGGCATTCGTGACCGCGAGCAACTGGCACGCCTGGAAGCGGGCGTGCAAGTGACAGAACAACAAGAGGGTTGCCGATGAACATTGCCATTGTCACCGCCTGCCCCAACGGCCAGGTGTCCAGCGTGCTGAGCGCACGCCTGCTGGCTGCGGCTGCCCAGCGTCGTGGCTGGAGCACCAGCGTCGAGGTGGAGGACGCCGAGCACCCCGAGCGGCAGCTGACGCCGGCACAGATCAGCGAAGCCGACTGGGTATTGGTGGTCAGCACCGGGCCAGTGGACCTGGCCCGTTTTGTCGGCAAGCGCGTGTACCAGAGCACACCGTCCCAGGCGTTGGCCGACCGCGAGGGTTTCCTCGACGAGGCGGCGGCCAAGGCCCAGCTGTTGGCCGAGGTGCCCGGCAGCCCGGTCGCGGTGAGTGGCGCTGGCACGCGGATCGTCGCGGTGACTGCCTGCCCGACCGGCGTCGCGCACACCTTCATGGCCGCAGAGGCCTTGCAGCAGGCCGCACAGCAGCAGGGCTACCAACTCACCGTGGAGACTCAAGGGTCGGTGGGCGCGCGTAACCCACTGTCCGCCCAAGCCATCGCCGAGGCCGACGTGGTGCTGCTGGCCGCCGACATCGAAGTGCCCACGGCGCGTTTCGCCGGCAAGCGCATCTACCGCTGCGGCACCGGCATCGCCCTCAAGCAGGCTGGCGCCACCCTGGACAAGGCCCTGGCCGAAGCCAAGGTCGAACATGCCGCCGATGCCGCTGCGGCCTCCAGCGCCGGGAAGGGTGAGAAGACGGGGGTGTACAAGCACCTGCTTACCGGGGTGTCGTTCATGCTGCCGATGGTGGTGGCCGGCGGCCTGTTGATCGCATTATCGTTCGTGTTCGGTATCGAAGCCTACAAAGAGCCTGGCACTTTGCCGGCGGCCTTGATGCAGATTGGCGGCGAGGCGGCGTTCAAGCTGATGGTGCCGCTGTTGGCCGGCTACATCGCCTGGTCGATCGCCGACCGCCCGGGCCTGGCGCCCGGCATGATCGGTGGTCTGTTGGCCAGCTCCCTGGGGGCTGGCTTCATCGGCGGCATCATTGCAGGGTTTCTCGCCGGCTACAGCGCCAAGGCCATTGCCCGTTGGGCGAGGCTGCCAAGCAGCCTGGAGGCGCTCAAGCCGATCCTGATCATTCCGCTGTTGGCCAGCCTGTTCACCGGCCTGGTGATGATCTATGTGGTCGGCCAGCCAGTGGCGGCGATGCTCGAAGGGCTGACGCAGTTTCTCGACAGCATGGGCACCACCAACGCCATCCTGCTTGGGCTGGTGCTTGGCGGCATGATGTGCGTGGACCTGGGCGGGCCGATCAACAAGGCCGCCTACGCCTTTTCGGTGGGCTTGCTGGCCTCGTCGAGCTATGCCCCCATGGCGGCGACCATGGCTGCCGGCATGGTGCCGCCGATCGGCCTGGGGATTGCCAGCTTCATCGCCCGGCACAAGTTTGCCCAGAGCGAACGCGAGGCGGGCAAGGCCGCGCTGGCCCTGGGGCTGTGCTTCATTTCCGAAGGCGCCATCCCGTTTGCCGCCAAGGACCCGCTGCGGGTGATTCCGGCCAGTGTCGCCGGGGGCGCCTTGACCGGTGCGTTGTCGATGTACTTCGGCTGTAAGCTGATGGCACCGCACGGGGGCCTGTTCGTGCTGTTGATTCCCAACGCGATCAACCATGCGTTGCTGTACCTGCTGGCGATCGTGGCGGGGAGCCTGCTGACGGCCGTGGTGTACGCGGTGATCAAGAAGCGTGAGCAGGTGGAACTGGCAGTGGTGCCGGTGAAGGGGTAATCGAGCGTTCTGGGGCTGCGCAGCAGCCCCCTGCCTACCGCTGATGTTTACGCCGCAACGGCTCCAGCAAGTCCATCAGCCCGTTATGATCGACTTCATGCATCAGCGCCAACAACCCCCCCAGTTCCCCGGCCGGGAAGCCCTTGCGCGCGAACCAGGCCAGGTAGTCGCCCGGCAAGTCGGCAATGATGCGGCCTTGATACTTGCCAAAGGGCATGGTCCGGGTGACCAGCAGTTCGAGGGTTTCCGGTTTCATCGGCGCACCTGGCTGTGGAAAAGCGCCGACCATACTGCAATCTGCACGAAGGCCCAAGCGGCAATCATGCAGAACGCCGCTTCGAGCATGGCTGGGCTGTTATTTAACTAATTGATTTAAAAGGATTTAATTCTAAGTCGAGGGTTGGCACGAACGCTGCTCCATTACAGATGACTATCACCTGCCAAGGAGTTCGTGAACATGAGCAACCCCAACAAAGACGTGATCGATGTGCTCAACGACTTGATCGAATACAGCAAGGATGGCGAAAAAGGCTTCAAGGCCTCGGCCGAAGATGTGAAAAACCCCGAGCTGAAAGCCTTCTTCGTCCAGCGTGCCGGTGAATGTGGCAACGCCGCCGGCGAGCTGCAAAGCGAAGTACGCCGCCTGGGTGGCGACCCTGAGACATCCACCAGCATCAGCGGTGACCTGCACCGTGGCTGGGTCAACCTCAAGGCGATGGTCACCGGCAAGGATGAAGAGGCCGTGCTGAACGAGGTCGAGCGGGGCGAGGACCATGCCCTGAAAGCCTACAAGGAAGCCCGTGAGAAACTGGTCAAACTGGGCCGTACCGCCAGCGATCAGACTTACACCCTGGTAGAGAGACAGCTGCAAGGTGTGCAGCGTAACCACGACCAGGTCAAGGCACTGCGTAACGCCGCCCGCGCCCGTTCCTAAAGCGTAGGCCCCTCTACCCGGTTGCGGCCATTGGCCTTGGCCCGGTAGAGCGCCTCGTCCGCAGCCCTCAGTACGCTCGCCAGATCGTGCTGGGGGCCTGCTTCGTACAGGCCAATGCCAATGCTCACCGTCACTGCCCGGGTGTCATTGGCAAACGGCGCCAGCGCCGCCACGCTGCTGCGAATACGTTCGGCCAGCAGCCGCGCCCCGGCCAGATCGGTCTCGGGCAAGATCACCTGAAACTCCTCCCCACCATAACGCGCCGCCAAGTCCGCCGGCCGCCTGATGCAGGCCTCGATGCACTTGGCTACTTCACGCAGTGCATGGTCACCCCCGGCATGGCCGTGGCGTTGGTTGAACGCTTTGAAATGGTCCACATCCACCATCAGCACTGCCAACGGTTTGTGGTTGCGTTGCGCGCGCGCCCACTCCAGGCGCAGCACCTGATCCAGCCGACGGCGGTTGGCCAGGCCGGTCAGGCTATCGGTGGCAGCCAGTGTCGCCAGGCCCTGCTCGGCCTCGTGGCGACGGCGCAGTTCGCGGCCTAGCAACAAGGTCAGCCAGAGCAGGCCCATGCACAGCACGCCCGTGGCCACGCCGACCACAATCGCGGTACGCCGCCACGACTGGAACACTTCGTCGGCCGAGTGCACCACCAACACGATCAGTGGCAAGTCGGCCACGTGGGCGAAGGTGTACATGCGTGAGGTGCCGTGGGTGGCGGAGTGGGCAGTGAAGCTGCCACTGCGCTCGCCAAGGATGCGCTTGAAGTTGGGCCGCTCGGCATAGTGGGTGCCGATCAGCGGGTCTTGCGGGCGCGTGGGCTGGCGGGCCAGCAGTTGGCCGTCGGTATTGAACAGGTTGATGCTGCTGTCATCGCCGATGTCCAGGCGCTTGAACAGTTCGCTGAAGTACGAAAGGCGCAGGGCGCCCGCCACCAGGCCGGCAAACTCGCCATCGGGGCCGGAGATGCGCCGGCTGAAACTGATGCACCAGTCCAGGTCGCCCAGCCTGGCCTTGAACGGCGGGCCAACCAGCAAGCCGAGGTCGGCATTGTGTAAATGGGCCTGGAACACCCCGGTGTCGCTGAAGTTGGCCTTGCGCGGTACGGTGCTGGTGGAATCGCCCACCACGTTGCCTTGCTTGTCGAGCCAGAGCACGTCACCGCGCTTGCGGTCGACGAACGCTTCATTGAACAACAGGCGTTGGCGTAGCGCACCGGGGATCTCCGGCAGTTCCTTGCGCCCGACCGCCCAGATCAAGCCCTGCAACGACTGATCGTAAAGTTCGGCGTTGCGCAGGATGTCGCTTTCGATCAGTTGGACGATGTTGTTGGAGGCGCGGATGGCCGACAGTTCGACGCTTTCGCGCTCACGGGCCAGCAGGTAACTGACGATGGCCACGATGGCGAGCACGGCAAGGCAACTGCCCAGGTTGAGGATCAGCTCGGGGTGCGACCTGTAGAGTGCGAAACGCGGTGATCGGGTGAGCATGCTCGCTACTGCTGAGGCAGGGCCATTCGCGGCGGCGCCATTCTAGGGAACTGGGGATTGTCGGACAAGATTTGTCCGACGGAATCACGCGCGTGTTTGGCTGGAAGGGGGCGGTGCCTGTGAGATCGAGCGCCGCCCGCCCCTAATCCCCTATCAGCGTCGCCCTCGCGCCTAACTCAGGTCAGAACACGTTCAACGGATAATCGACGATCACCCGCAGTTCGTCGTTGTCGCTGTTGCTGTCGATCGACGCATAGCCCTGGCTGCCCCGGTGGGCGGCGTAACGCACCAGCACCGAGAGGTCCTTGAAGTCGCCTTCCTGGAACACGTATTTCACGTCCAGGTCACGCTCCCAGTGCATGGCATTCTTGCCATCGGCGCGGTAGTAGTCGTAGTGGGTGTTGTTCTGGTCGGCTTTGGTCAGGTCTGCCTCGCCGCGCGAGTACGACAGCGTCGTGCTCAGGCCGGGGATGCCCAGGCCTGCGAAGTCGTAGCCGTATTGCAGCTTCCACGAGCGCTCGTTGGGCGCGTTGAAGTCCGAGTACATGCGCGAGTTGTCCAGGTACACGCTGTCGCCCAGGTTGATGTAGTCGAACGGCGTATCGCCATTGACCCGCTGGTAGGCAGCCGTGACGCTGTGGAAGCCGGCGTTGACGGTGAAGTGCACGCTGTAGGTGTTGTTGTCGATCTTGCCCAGCAGGGCCTGGCCGGTGTCTTGGGTGTGATAGAAGTGCACACCCGGGTTGAGGCTGACCAGGTCGTTGACCACATAGGTGTAGTCGAAGTCGGCGTAGTACTGGTTCCAGATGTCCTTCAGCTCGGCGGCGTACAGGTTGGCGGTGATGTTTTCGCTACCGCTCCACGCTGCGCCGGCCCAGTTCAGGTGCTTGCTCTTGTCGTGTTCGTCCAGCGAGCCGTAGTAGGTGTCGATGCGGCGGTGGCCGCTCTGGTTGTACGGCTTGGTGAAGCTGACCTGGCCGCCTTCGAGCAGCAGGCCGTCGATGCTGGTGTTGGTCAGGCTCACACCGCGGAAGGTCTGCGGCAGCATGCGGGTTTCGCCACCGGCGATCACCGGGTTGGTGAGGAACAGGTCACCGGCCTTCAGCTCGGTGTCAAAACCCTTCAGTTTGACCGCTGCACCTGCGGTAGAGAACGAATGCGGGGCCGCGCCCAGTTCGCCGTCGTCCTTCACATGCTGCGGCAGAATGCTGGTGCCAGCATGGCCGCCACCGCCATCGAGCTTGAGGCCCAGCATGGCATGGGCGTCCACGCCGAAGCCGATCACGCCGGGGGTATAGCCCGACTCGAAGCGCGCCACTGCGCCCTGGCCCCACTCGCGGGTGTCGCGCGCGCCGGCATTGTGGTTGTCGCGGTTGAAGTAGGCATTACGAAAATGCAGGTTCAGGGAAGACCCTTCGATGAAGCCATCAGCCTTGTCTTCATCTGCCTGGGCGGCGAAAGGCATCGTTGCAGTCAATGCAATGAACAACGGGGTAAAACGAAACGCGGAAGGCACCGGTACTAGCTCCTTTGGTCTGACGGTGGGGCAGTTTTTATTTTTGAATGTGCAACTTTCTTATGGGTGACGTTACCGCCGGGCTGATAGTTAAAACACATAAAAAAAGCCGCTGATTGGCAGCGGCTTTAAAAGGCTAACATATCGGCACCTACGGTGCCCATGGCGTAGCCAAGGGAAAACGGGAGCAGGTACGGCGGCCGATCAGCTGTCGGCATTGGCGTCGCTGGACACCTTGGAAGCTGTCTGGTTTGCGTCTTTTACGGCGTCGGCCTGTTGTGCGGCTACAGCGTCGCGGGCCTCTTGATGGACGGCGGCGAGCTCTGCATTACGGGCGACGAAAGCCGGGGATTCTTCGGCCATGGCCAGGGGCGACAACAACAGGGAAGACAGGACGAAGACGCTGGCAATACCCATACTGTTGGACATTTGAAACTACCTTCTTGCGATGCAAGTGCTAATGAGGACAGGGCTAAAGTTAGTCCCTTCAGGGCACTTTAAACAGAGCGAAGTACGATAAGCACTGTTGCGCAAAAGGTAACGATCATGCGGCGAAAGCTCAGGCTTCTGCGGCAAACCCGCGCAGTTGAGCGCTTGGCAGGCGAATGCCGAAGGTGTTGGCGCCTGCCTCGCTGCGCACAAAAACCTCGCCGCCATGCATCAACGCAATCGCCTTGACGATGGCCAAGCCCAAACCATGGTTGCCACCCCCACTGTTGCTGCGCGCTGCATCCACCCGATAGAAGCGCTCGAACAGCAGCGGCAGGTGTGCGTCTTCGATCGCCGGCCCCGGGTTGCTCACGGCGATGCTGACCTGGCTCGGCCCGCTGTCGATCCGCACCTGGATCACCTGGTTGGGCGCGGTGTGCTGCACGGCATTGTTCAGCAGGTTGATCAGCGCCCGGCGCAGCTGGGCTTTCTCGATGGGCGCCTGGGCATCGCCACTGACCGCGACGCGGACCTGTGCGTCTTCGAGGATGTAGTCCAGGTAGTCCAGCGTGGTCGCCACTTCCTCGGCCAGCGAGGCCTGGGTCAGTGCGGTGGCCTTGCTGCCCTGGTCGGCGCTGGCCAGGAACAGCATGTCGTTGATGATGCTGCGCAGGCGCTCCAGTTCTTCGAGGTTCGATTGCAGCACTTCGAAGTAGTGCTCGGCGCTGCGGCCGCGGGTCAGTGCCACCTGGGTCTGGCCAATCAGGTTGGTCAGCGGCGAGCGCAGCTCGTGGGCGACGTCGGCGTTGAACGCCTCCAGCCGTGAGTAGGCCTGGCTGACCCGGTCGAGCGCGGCGTTGAAGGCCCCGGCGAACTGCGCCAGTTCCGGGGCCAGGTCGTGGGTTTGCAGGCGCCCGTCCAGGCGTGGCGGCGCCAATGCCTGGGCTTCGTTGGACAGTGCCAGCAGCGGGCGCAGGCCGATGCGCGCCACCCAGTAGCCGAGCACCGAGGCCAGCAGCACGCCGAGCACCGCCAAGCCAACGATGGCCACCAGCAGGCTGTGCTGCGCCTGCCAGAAGGTCTCGGTGTCGATGCCGATCAGAAAGCGCAGCGGTGGGCGCTCGGCCAGCGCCGGCAACTCGCTGACCAGCACCTTGTAAGGGTAGGGCTGGCCGGGCAGGCGCAGGTCGCGCATGCCCGGCGGGCCTTCGGCAAACGCGCGAACCAGCTCGCTGGGGTGGCCATAGTCGTAGGCCGGGTCGCTGCTGACCACCCAGAAGCGGATGCGCTTGTCCTCTTCACTGAGCAGGTTGAGCTTGTTGCTGACCTTGGCCCAGTGATCGGCCGTGCCGAAACGGTTGAGGGTGGACTCCAGCACACTGAAACGCGCATCCAGCTCGGCGGCCGGCAGCAGGTCGAGGCT
This sequence comes from Pseudomonas sp. SWRI68, assembly GCF_014269165.1. Taxonomy (NCBI): domain Bacteria; kingdom Pseudomonadati; phylum Pseudomonadota; class Gammaproteobacteria; order Pseudomonadales; family Pseudomonadaceae; genus Pseudomonas; species Pseudomonas sp. SWRI68. The sequence continues at coordinate 151,116 of NZ_JABWRU010000001.1, forward strand.
GCGGTCCACCTGGCGGTACAGCGCCGTACCGATCAGCAGGAACACGCCCACCGCCACCAGGATGAACAGCGCCGACAGGCGCAGTGCGATGGAGTTAGCCCGCACGGCTTTCCAGGACATAGCCCATGCCTCGGATGGTGTGCAGCAGCTTGTGGTCGAATGGCCCGTCGAGCTTGGCGCGCAGGCGTTTGATCGCCACTTCGACGACATTCGCGTCACTGTCGAAGTTGATGTCCCAGACCAGCTCGGCAATCGCGGTCTTGGACAGGATTTCGCCCTGGCGGCGGGCCAGCACGCTGAGCAGCGAGAACTCCTTGGCGGTCAGGTCCAGGCGTTGGCCGCCCCGGCTGGCCTTACGTGCCATCAGGTCGATCCACAGGTCGGCGACCTGTATCTGCAGCGGTTCGTGGCTGCTGCTGCGGCGGGTCAGGGCCTGCAGGCGGGCGACCAGTTCGAGGAAGGAAAAGGGTTTGCCCAGGTAATCATCGGCCCCTTCGCGCAGGCCATGGATGCGGTCTTCAACCCGCTCGCGGGCGGTCAGCATGATCACCGGCGTCTGCTTGCGCGCCCGCAAGGCGCGCAGCACGCCGTAGCCGTCCAGGCCCGGCAGCATCACGTCGAGCACGATTACCGCATAGTCACCTTCCAGGGCCAGGTGCAGGCCGTCGATACCGTCACGCGCCAGGTCCACGGTAAAGCCTTGCTCGCTGAGGCCGCGATGCAGGTAATCGGCGGTTTTTTCTTCGTCTTCGATGATCAGCACACGCATGGTCTTGTCTCAACTGGCACTTGGCGCGGCCGCGTTGGCGGCCCGACGGCGATGGAACAGGCGCTCCAGGGCCAAGTATATGACTGGGGTGGTGAACAGCGTCAGGGCCTGGCTCACCAGCAACCCGCCGACCACGGCAATGCCCAGCGGTTGGCGCAGCTCGGCACCGGCGCCGAAACCGAACATCAGCGGCACCGCGCCGAGCAGCGCGGCCAGGGTGGTCATGATGATCGGCCGAAAGCGCGTCAGGCAGGCCTGGTGGATCGCCTGCTCGGGCGTCATGCCGTGATGGCGCTGGGCTTCAAGGGCGAAGTCGATCAAGAGGATGCCGTTTTTCTTGACGATGCCGATCAGCAGCACCACGCCGATCAAGCCCATGATGCTGAAGTCCTGGCCCATGGCCCAGAGCAGGATCAGCGCGCCCAGGCCCGCTGAGGGCAGGGTCGAGATGATGGTCAGCGGGTGGACAAAGCTCTCGTAGAGCACCCCGAGGATGATGTACACCGCCACCAGGGCGGCGAGGATCAGCCACGGCTGGCTCGACAGCGAGCTCTGGAAGGCCCGGGCCGCGCCCTGGAAGTTGCCGCTGATCGAGTCGGGCATGCCCAGTTCGCGCTGGGTCCGCTCCAGGATGCTCACCGCATCGCCCAAGGCCACGCCCGGGGCCAGGTTGAACGACAGGTTGGCAGCTGGGAACAACCCATCGTGGCTGATCGACAGCGGCCCGGTGCTGGGCGCGGCAACGTGGGCCACGGCGGACAACGGCACCATCTCGTTGCTCAGGGGCGAGCGCAGGTAGAAGTAGTTGAGGCTCTCGGCCTTGCCACGCTGGCGCGCGTCCAGTTCGAGGATCACTTTGTACTGGTTGGTCTCGGTCTGGAATTCGCTGATCTGCCGTTGGCCGAAGGCGTCGTACAGCGCCTGGTCGACGTCGGTGGTGGTCAGGCCGAAGCGCGCGGCGGCCTGGCGGTCGATGTCGATGCGGGTGACGCTGGCTCCCAGTTGCAGGTCGTTGGACAGGTCGCGCAGTGCCGGGCTTTCACGCAGGCGGTCGGTCAGGCGCTGGGTCCACAGGTTCAGTGCCACGCCGTCGTTGCTCTTGAGCACGTACTGGTACTGGGTGCGCGACGGGCCGGAACTGAGGTTGATGTCCTGGCCGGCGCGCATGTACAGGACGATGCCCGGCACCTTGGCGAGCTTGGGGCGCAGCCGGTCGATCAGCTCGCTGGCCGAGACATCGCGCTCGCCGCGAGGCTTGAGGGCGATCCAGAAGCGGCCATTGGCGATGGTCTGGTTGCTGCCGGTGACGCCGACCGAGTGCGAAAACGCACGCACGGCCGGGTCAGCCTCGATGATCTTGGCCAGGGCCTGGTGCTTTTCGATCATCGAAGGGTACGACACGTCCGCTGCCGCTTCGCTGGTGCCGAGAATGAAGCCAGTGTCCTGCAGCGGGAAGAAGCCCTTGGGGATGGCCACGTAACCCACCACGGCCAGGGCCAGAGTCAGGCCGAACACGCCGAGGGTCAGGCGCTGATGGGCCAGGGCGTGGTTCAGGCCTTTTTCGTACCACCTCACCAGGCGCTCGCCAAAGCCGCCGTGCTGCTCGCCGGCCGGGCGGCGCATGAACAACGCGCAGAGGGTGGGTGCCAGGGTCAGCGAGACCACCACCGAAATCAGGATGGTGGCCGTGGCGGTCAGGGCAAACTCCTTGAACAGGCGCCCGACCACCCCGCCCATGAACAGCAGCGGGATGAAGGCGGCAATCAGCGAGAAACTGATCGACACCACGGTAAAGCCGATTTCGCCGGCGCCCTTGAGTGCCGCCGTGCGGCTGTCGTCCCCCGCTTCGAGATGGCGGTGGATGTTTTCCACCACGACGATGGCATCGTCCACCACGAACCCCACCGAAATGACGATGGCCACCAGGGTCAGGTTGTTCAGGCTGAAACCGAGTACGTACATCAGCGCGCAACTGGCAATCAGCGACACCCCGAGCACGCTGGACACCACCAGGGTCGCCGACCATTGACGCAGGAACAGCGCCATGACCCCGATCACCAGGGCCACAGCGATCATCAGGGTCAGCTCCACTTCGTGCAGCGAGGCGCGGATGGTTTGGGTGCGGTCCTGCAGGACCGACACCTCGATCGAAGCGGGGAGCATTTCCTGCAGCTTGGGCAGGGCCGCCAGCACCCGGTCCACGGTGTCGACGATATTGGCACCGGGCTGGCGAAAGATCACCAGGTTCAGCCCAGGCTGGTCGCCGGACCAGGCCTTGACGTAGGCGTTTTCGGCGCCGTTGATCACCTTGGCCACGTCGCGCAGGTGCACCGGCGCGCCGTCGCGGTACGAGACGATCAGCTGGGCGTAGTCCTCGGGGTGGAACAGCTGGTCGTTGGCCGCGAGAGTCGACACGCTGTGCTCGCCGTACAGCGCGCCCTTGGCCAGGTTGAGGCTGGTCTGCTGGATGGCCAGGCGCAGGTCGGCGAGGGTCAGGCCGATGGCTGCCAGCTTCTCCGGTTGCGCCTGCACGCGGATGGCGGGGCGCAATTGCCCGGTGATATTGATCAGGCCGACCCCGTCGATCTGGCTCAGTTGGCGTGCCAGCAGGGTTTCGGTGTAATCGCTCAGGTCATTGCCGGGCATCTGGTTCGAGCTGACAGTCAGCACCAGCACCGGGCTGTCGGCCGGGTTGACCTTGCGCCAGGTCGGCGGGTTGGGCAGGTCTTGCGGCAAGCGGGCAGTGGCGGTGTTGATCGCGGCCTGGACTTCCTGGGCCGCCGTGTCGATGTTCTTGTCGAGGGTGAACTGCAGAATCAGGTTGGTCGACCCCAGCGCGCTGCTGCTGGTCATCTGGGTCATGCCGGGGATGGCACTGAACTGCACCTCCAGCGGCGTGGCCACCGACGAGGCCATGGTTTCCGGGCTGGCCCCTGGCAACTGGGCAGTGACCTGAATGGTCGGAAAGTCGGCCTCGGGCAGCGGTGCCACCGGCAGGCGGGGGAAGGCGATGGCCCCCAGCATCACCAGAGCGAAGGTCAGCAGCAAGGTAGCGATCGGGTGGTCGATGCACCAGGCCGAAACCCCGTTGCGCGCGTTCATGGCTGGCCCCGGCCGTCGGCCATTTCTGCGGGGGCCGGCGCATCGGTGGTGACTTCGACCCGCGACCCAGGCTTGAGCCGCGACTGGCCGTCGAGCACCAGGCGCTCGCCTGCCTTGACCCCGGCGATAACGTTCAGCCCGCTGTTCTGGTACAGCACCTTGACCGGCACGCTGGTCACCTTGTCACCGTCCAGGCGATACACGAAATGGCCGTCGACGCCGCGCTGCACCACGGGTGGCGGCACCACCAGGGCGTCTTCTTGCATTGCCGTGCGCAAGCGAACGGTGACCAGTTGGCCGGGCCACAGGCGCCCGTCCTTGTTGTCGAATTCGGCCTTTACCCGCACCGTGCCCGTGGTCGCCGAAATCTGGTTGTCGATCAGCGCCAGGTGGCCTTCACCGAGCAGGCTGCGTTCGCCGTCGGCGTCCATGTAGGCCTGCACCAGCGACGGGCTGGGCGCCTTGAGCAGGCTTTGCAGGGTGGGCAGCATCTGTTGCGGCAGGGCGAACTCGACGGCGATCGGGTCGATCTGGGTCACGCTGAACAGGCCCTGGGTGTCGCTGCTGCGTACCAGGTTGCCGGGGTCGACGTTACGGATACCGACCCGGCCGGTCACCGGTGAGCGGATCTGCGTGTAGGACAGTTGTACTTCGGCGTTGGCGATGGCGGCCTGGTTGCCCTTGACCGTGGCCTGCAACTGGTTGACCAGGGCCTGCTGCTGGTCGAGGGTTTGCTTGGATACCCCGTCATCGGTACTCAGCAGGCGGTAGCGCTTGAGGTCGACACCGGCGACCTGGATCTGCGCCTGGCTCTGCCCGAGCTGCGCGCGCGCCTGGTCGAGGCTGGCGCGGATCGAGCGGTCGTCGAGGGTGGCCAGCAGGTCGCCTTCCTTTACCCATTGGCCTTCCTTGACCAGCACCTGGGTCAGCACGCCTTCCACCTGTGCGCGGATTTCGACGCTGTGCAGCGACAGCACCGAACCGATGGCGCTGGCATAGCGCGGCACGTCTTGTTGGGTGACGCTGACCACGCGCACGGGGATCGCTGCCTGGGCGCGGGGGGCGGGCGCTGGTTGACGCTGGCTGAACCAGACGCCCAGCGCTACCAGAATGAGCAGCGCCAAGGCGGCAAGGGTGACAGAGCGGGACGGACGTCGCATCGAGGGCGGGCACCTTGGCCAGAAGGGGGAGACGGTTTTCTGTACTCAAGCTTATAGCCCCCGGAGAGGGTCGGCAGCATGACGGCTGGCTGACAGCGGTGACAGTTTCGGGTTTGGCGACGGTTTTGTGGTGGGGCGGAAATCGAGCGCCGCGCGGGCGGCGCTCGATCTCGAATCCGCCACAAGGCCCAAGCCATGCACCCGGCCCCCCCCCGCAATCCGCGTTACCCCCTCAAAACCCAATAAACGCGTAATAAACCGGCGTTTCAGAGGTCGTGCTCAGCCCAATCCCCCGCAAACTGGCCGTCAACGCTTCATCCTGCACATGCAGCGTCCACCGCGCCCCATTATCCTCTGGCACCTGCGCCAACGCTGTCGCAAAAGCCCCCATCTCCGGCAGATAAGCCGTAAACCCGTTCCCTTTCAGCGCACTGGTAGTCATGCCCAACGCCTGGCAAACCGCAACCTTGGCCGCGATGTCATCACGATCCGCCTGGCGCGAAGCCTCCACCAGCGCCGCCAGCCCCGCGTCGGCCAGCTGGCTGCCATGAATCAGCGCCGGCCCCTGCTGCCAAGCCTCGGTCGGGCAGTCCTTGTTCTCGGGTCGCAGCGGAATATGCGGGTTGATTTCCACCGGGTAGATGCGACAGACCAGCGGGCGCGTGTCGTAAATGGTGCACAGGTCATTGTCGTCGAGGTTGCGACAGCGCCCCGGGTTGAAGGCCGCGAAGGTCACCGAGACGCGAGCGACCGTGTCGCCGCAGGCCACCGGGTGAGAGCGGCGCAGCACATGCTCGCGTTGCTCCTCCGGCATGCCCGGGCCATCGGCCACGAAGGCTTCTATCAATACCACCACCTGGCCCCCAGCCCCCGCCCACTGGCGCGCCTCGTCGAGGGTCAGCGGCACATGGTGGCCGGTGCAGCACTTGCCGCAGCCGGTGCAGGCGAAACGCAGGTTGTCGGTCACTTGGCTTCCGGGTTCCATTCGCTGACGAACGCGCGCTGGTGCTGGCGGTCGTAAAGGCACAATTCGGTGCCGCTACGTTGCTGCATGTGCTTTTGCGGGTAGACGCCTTCGATCAGCAGGGCACTCATGCCGACCTGGTCGTCGAATTCGGCGGGCTTGCCGCGCGCATGGGCGTCCTTGAACTGGCTGGCGGCAAGGCACGCCTTGAGCATCTGCTGGCGCTGCTCGTTCCAGGCCTGGCTGCTGGAGGCCTGGGCGACACCGCTGAACAGCGCGCAGGCGACTAGGAGGGAGCTGAAAAACTTCATACGCGATTCCGGCAAATATCTTCCGAGGGGAGCGAATTATGCCCGAGTCACCCCCGACGGCAAGCCGGGGAGTTTGTCGCTTGATGTATCAACGCTCGGCAAACACCACTGCCCGCGCCGCCACTACCAGGCAATCGGTCAGCTCCGGCGAGGAGAACTTGGTAAGGATGGCATTGGCCCCCGCCAGCCTGGCTTTTTCGCTGCTCATGGCGCTGTCGAGCGAGGTGTGCAGCAGGATATACAGGTGCTGAAAATCGGGCGTTTCACGCAGGGTACGGGTGAAAGCATAGCCGTCCATTTCGGACATCTCGATATCGGAGACGATGATGTTGATCTCCTGCGCGGTGCCCTGCAGTTCCAACAACACGTTGATGGCATCCTTGGCACTGCGTGCGGTATGGCATTCGATGCCCAGGTTGCGCAGGGTGTGCACCGACTGCTGCAAGGCCACCTGGCTGTCGTCCACCACCAGGATGTTGGCGACGGCCAGCAGGCTCGCGTCTTCTTCGGTCAGGGCGCCGTGCTGTGGCTCGGCGGCAGGCGGGGCGATGGCATGGATGACCTTCTCGATGTCCAGTACCTGCACCAGCGCGTTGTCGACCCGGGTCACGCCGGTGATGAACGAGCGGTTGCCCGAACCGAAGGGCGGCGGTTTGATGTCGGTGCTCAGGCAATGCACGATGCGGCTCACGGCCTGTACATGCAGGCCTTGGCGCGAGCGGCTGATCTCGGTGACGATCAGGCAGCCGCCGTCCGGGTCGGCCAGCGGGCGCTCGCCGATGGCGCGGGACAGGTCGATGACCGACAGCGAGTTGCCGCGCAGGGTGGCCACACCTTTCACATGGGGGTGCGATTCGGGCAGCTTGGTCAGTGAAGGGCAGGGGATGATCTCGCTGACCTTGAGCAGGTTGATTGCCATCAGCTTGCCGCTGCGCAGGGTGAACAGCAGCAAGGACAGCGAATCCGCGCGGGCATTTTGCGTGGCCATGGTGACCTTCGTGGGAATAGGGGGATAACGGGTTATCGGCGTATTTGCGTCGGGCTTTAGTGGGCGTGTTGTCGCTGCCTGGCCTGATAGAGCGGGGGGCGCAAAGCGCCCCCACGATTACCGTTCGCGCAGGGCTTCCTTGGCCCGGTTCAACGGCTTGATCAGGTAGTCGAGGATGGTCTTCTCGCCCGTGCGGATATCCACCGTGGCAATCATCCCGGGCACGATCGCAAAGTGCTTGCCGGCCTTGTTCTGCAGGCTGTCCTGCTCGGTGCGGATAAACACCCGGTAGTAGTAGATCTCCGGCTTCACCTCGTCCTGCAGGGTATCCGGCGAGATGCCGACTACTTTGCCTTCCAGCCCGCCGTACACCGAGTAGTCATAGGCACTGATCTTGACCTTGGCCGCCTGGTCGGGGTGGATGAAGGCGATGTCCCGTGGTGCAATGCGGGTCTCGATCAGCAGGCGCTCGTCCATCGGCACGATCTTCATCACTTGCCCACCGGGCTGCACCACACCGCCCAAGGTATTGACCTCAATGTCCTTGACGATGCCGCGCACCGGTGAGCGCAGGGTCAGGCGCGTCAGCGAGTCGCTACGCCCGCGGATCACCTCGGATAGGCTGTCGGCCTCGGCGCTGGCCTTGGCCAGTTCCTCGCGTGCACGCACCAGGTAATCGGAGCGCGCTTCGTTGGCCTTGAGCTGCAGTTCCGAGCGCTGGCGGTTCAAGCGGATCACCTCGACCCGGCTCGAGGCGCCCATCTTCGCCAGGTTCTCGGTGATCTTCAGCTCGCTGCGCACCAGTTGCAGCGAGTCCTCGATACCGGCCAGGGTCTGCTCCAGGCCACGGCGGCGGGTCTGGTACAGCGCGGTCTCGGCGTCGATCAGGTCGGGTGAGTCGCGCAGGCTGTCGGGGAACACCAACGGCTTGCCGGTCACCTCGGCCTGCAAGCGGGCCTGGCTGGCCTTCGCCGCGCGGTACTTGGCTTCGCTTTCGCCGACGCTGGAGGAGGTCTTGGTCGGGTCGAGCTGGGCCAGTACCTGCCCGCGGTCGACCAGGTCACCTTCGGCCACGCTCATCTGCGCGACGATGCCGCCCTCGAACGACTGGATCACCTGCTCGCGTGAACTGGGGATCACCTTGCCGGTGCCGGTGGACACTTCGGTCACCTCGAACCAGGCCGCCCACGCCAGGAACGCCGCCAGCATCAGCGCACAGATCGTGATGATACGGCCGGCGCGGAACACCGCCTGGTCGTCCTGCCCGTCCAGGTAGGACGCCGGGAGTTCATGGTTGCTCATGCCTGGGCTCCTTGCAGTTTCGCCAGCGCGGCATCGCGTTTGTCGTCGATGACGATGCGCCCGCCATCGAGCACGAGGATCCGGTCGACCCGCTGCAGCACGCTCAGGCGGTGAGTGGCGATCACCAGGGTGCGGCCCTGGCAGAAACGTTCGAGGTTATCCAGCAGCTTGCGTTCGGTCATGTCGTCGAGGGACGCGGTGGGTTCGTCCAGCAACAGCACCTGCGGCTGGCGCACCAGCAAGCGTGACAGCACCAGGGCCTGGCGTTGGCCGCCGGACAGGCCCACGCCGCCTTCCAGAATCAAGTGGTCCATGCCTTTGGGCAGCCGCCGGACAAAGTCCAGCGCCCCCGTGGCGGCCAGGGCGGCGACCAACTCCTGATCACTGGCCTGGCCGGCACCCAGGGTGAGGTTTTCCCGCAGGGTGCCGTGGAACAGCCGCGAGTACTGCGGCAGCAGGCCGACATCGCGGCGCAGGTCGGCAGGGTCGAGGTGGGCCAGGGCGATGCTGTCCAGGTTGATTTCGCCCTGCACCAGGTCCATGGCACCGCCCAGGGCCTGTAGCAGGGTGGATTTACCGGCACCGTTGCGGCCGAGCACGGCGATGCGTTCCCCCGGCTGGATGTCCAACTGGGCGATGCTCAGGACGGGCGGGGCCTCCGGGCTGTAGCGGAAGTTGGCCTGGCGCAGCTGATACTCGCCGCGGATGGCCGGCAGGTGCACGCGGGCTTCGTTTTCGGGGTGATCGACCGGTGACTGCATCAACTTGTCGAGGCCTTGCAGGGCCACCTTGGCCTGCTGCCAGCGAGTCAGCACATGGGTCAGTTGTGCCAGCGGCGCCATCATGCGCGACGACAGCATCGACGCCGCCACCAGGCTACCGGTGGTGAGGTCGCCGGCGATCACCATCGGTGCGCCGATGACGATGACCACCGCAAACACCGCACCCTGCACGTTCTGCGTCCAGGTCACCAGGCCGTTGGTCAGGGTGCGCAGGCGCAGGTTGGTGTGGGCGCAGGCGGCGTTGTACTGGTTCCATTGGCGCTCGAAGCGTGCCTCGGCTTGCAGTGCCTTGATTTCGTCCAGGCCCTGGATGCTCTCAACCAGCATGGCGTTACGCAGCGCCGACTCACGCATCGAGGCATTGGCCAGGCGGGCCAGGCGCCGTTGCGCGAGCAGGCCGGGCAGGACCATGGCCAGCAACGCCACCAGCGGGATGAACACCAGCACGCCGCCGATCAGCCAGAACACGAACAGGAACAACAGGAAGAACGGCAGGTCGGCCAGGGCCGTGGCGGTGCTTGAGGTGATCAGGTCGCGGATCGACTCCAGCTCGCGTAACTGCGAGATGAACGAGCCGGTCGACTTGGGTCGCACCGAATTGCGCAGGCGCAAGGCATGCCCATAGACCAGGTCGGAGACGCGCAGGTCGGCGCGCTTGCCCAGCAGGTCGGTCACCTTCAGGCGTAGCAGGCGCATGCTGAAGTCGAACACCAGCGCCAGTACTACACCGCCAAACAGCACGTACAGCGTGGGCAGGGACTCGGCGGGGATCACCCGGTCGTACACCTGCATGGAAAACAGCACGCCGGCCAGGGCCAGCACGTTGGCCACCAGCGAGGCGACCATCACCTGCCCATACGGGCGCAGGTCGCGCAACACGATGCGGGCGAACCAGTGGCGGTCGTAGGGGGCGGTGTAGTCGTCGGTGCGCACATCGCGCAACGGCCGCGCCGGGCGCAGCAGGGCAACCCGGGTGATGCGCCCTTTGAGGGTGTCGCGCGGCAGGCGTGAGGTCAGCCCCTGGTCACCGGCGAAGACTACCGCCAGGTCGTCCTCTTCGGTTACCGACTCGACCACTGCCAACTGGCCGTCGTCGAGTTCCAGTACCAGCGGCGTGCGCCATTGCCGCAGGCCTTTGGCATCGAAGCGCACGAAGCGCAGCGCCAGCCCGGCCTGGCGGGCCATGTGGCGAAGAATTTCATCCAGTGGGCGGGCATCTTCGACGGCCGCCAGGCGTATGCGTTGCGGCGACACGTCCAGGCGGTAGTGGTGCGCGACCTGGAGCATGACCTCAAGCCAAGGCCCCAGGTCTGGCCGTTGCTGGGCCGTTTGCTCCGGGGGCTGGCTGGGCAGGGTCACATTGACGGATTCGTTCATGGCTGGATCTCCACACCTTGCAGGTTACGCCCCTCGAGCCCGAAGGCCGTGCGCAGGGCGCCGGTGTTGTAAAGGCAGTCGACATCCAGGCGCAGCAGGTCGGAGCGGGTGCCGGCGAGTTCGAAGCGTGACTGGTAGATTTCCTGCTCGGCGTTGAGCAGGTCGAGCAGGGGCCGGGTGCCCAGGTCCAGGTACTGCCGGCCGTACAGCATGCGGGCTTCCTGAATGCTGACCTGGCGGGCCTCCAGCGAACTGAGCCGACGGCCCAGCCCTGAGGTCTGCGCCATGGCCTCGGCCAGGCCGCGACGGGCCTGCAGGCGGGCGGCATCTTCGGCCGAGTCGGCGGCAGTCAGCGCATGGCCGGCGGCGCGGCTGCGGGCGCTGATGGCGCCACCCTGGTAGATGGGCACCTCGACGTTCAGGTAGATGCCTGCCTGGGTGCGGTCCATGCGTGAGTTGTCGCGGTCGTAGTCGTTGTCCAGGTAGTGGTTGATCTGCGGCTGCAGCGACACGGTGGGGTAGGCTTCGGCCTTGGCCTGGGCCAGTTCGGCCTGGCCTTGGGCACGCTGGGCCAAGGCCATCAGCACGGCGGGCAAGCGGTCGTCGCCTTGTGCCGGGCGCTTGCAGGCCTGGTTCAGCTCGGGTGGCGATTCTTCGGCCAGCGCCGGTGGCGTGACCCGCCCCAGCAACGATGCCAGGGTCGAGCGCCAGCGTTCGTACTGTGACTGGTATTCCTCCAGGGTGGCGCGGGCGCTTTCCACGCGGGACTCGGCCTGGACCACGTCGGAGCGGGTGCTGGCGCCCATGTCGCTGCGTTGGCGAGCCATGCCGGCGATGTCGCCCACCCCGCGAATCTGGTCGCGGGCAATGGTGATCAGTTGTTCGTAGCGCCGGGTTTCGACCCAGGCATAGGCGGTGTCGCGGGCCAGTTCGTCGACCACCAGCAGGATATTGGCTTGGGCGCGGGCGGCGGCGGCCTGGGCAGCGCTGACGGCGCTGTCGACCTTGCCGAAGTCGTAGAGCATCTGCTTGAGTGACAGGTTGAGCGCCTGGCTGTTGCGGTCGCCGCCGTAGCCGGTGTCATAGCCAGTGCGCACACCGCCGGAAATCTGCGGGTAGTAACCGGCGCGGGCAACATTGATGCCTTCGCCTTGCTTGTAGAGGTTGCCGATGGCCTCGGCGATGCTGGGGTGCCATTGCGCGGCTTGCAGCACCGCTTCGGTCAGGCCAAGGCGGTCGCCATTGGCGACGGGGGCCATGCCGATGGCAGGGCGGGCGGGCACTGCATCGGGCGCATCACGTAACAGTGATGGCCCGATCTGGCGCAGTTGTGGGTCGATGTCATCGGCCGCCTGGGCAGCCGTGTTGAAGTTCAGGGCCAGGAGCCCCAAGGCTCCCAGCAACAGCGGTGACAGCGGACTGCTTCGCTTCACATAGTTCCCTTACTGCTATTCCGTCCTTGCCGCCGGGCGATGGCCCGGCGGGGTTGCAGCGGCCTCAGACGACATGGATACCGTTCTGCACCCACAGGTGCTGGCTTGGATCCTCCTGGGCCGTGTATTGGTTATAGTCGATGCCGTCGGCGGTTTGGTTTCCGACCAGCGCCCAGTTGTCCGTCATGTGAACCGAGTCGTTTTCATCCCCCTTGATGACCAGTGTGTCGGTGCCGGTTTCGGTGATCGCAACCACGTCCGCCAGGTTCAGGGTCAGCGCCACCGAACTGGTGTCGTTGAGGTCGATCACTTCGATGTCATGCACCCGCCCGGCCAGGTTACCCAGGTCGATGCTGGCATCACCGCCGCCCCACAGCAGGGTGTCGGTACCGGTGCCGCCATCGACGCTGGCGAAGTTCTGGTCGACCACCACCAAGGTGTCGTCGCCCGCCCCCCCTTGCAGGGTGATGTGGCCGCCCTGGCTGCCATCGAGGTGGTCGTTGCCGTCGGTGCCGGCGATCACTTCGCTGGAGGCCGCCGCCGCGATACTGGCCAGTGCCACACCTTCGTCGCCGGTGTCGGCCAGCAGCGAGCTGGTGGCGGTGAAATTGGCGGCGTTGTCCAGGTTGATGGTGAGGTTGGCGGTGTCGGTGGTGCCGTTGGGGTGGGTCAGTTCGTAGGTGAAGGTTTCATGCTGGCCGATCACCGCATTGGTCAGCCCGGCGTCGAGGGTGTAGGTGTAGCTGCCATCGGCGTGCACCAGCAAGGTGCCGTAGTTGCCCTCCACACTGACCCCGTTGTAGCCCGGGATGGTGTAGGTATTGGCCGCCGTCATCACACTCAGCACGGTCAATGGCGAGCCGACGTTGTCGTCGGTCAACAGGTTGCCGGTGACTGCGGTGGCGCCGCTGACCACGAACTCGGTCAGGTGCGTGGTAGTGGCGTTGACGCTGGTGGTGATCGAGCTGGCCAGGCCGATGCCGCCTGCGGTGACACGTATTTGGTAGGCGCCGGCGCCTTGGTTCTGGAACGTGTAGCCGGCACCGCCGCCAAGCAGGCTGATCAGTGAGCCGCCACCGACCGACTGCACCAGCACGTACTGGCCGGTAGCCGGGTTGAGTTTGAGCAGGTCGAGGGTGGTGCCATTGAGCAGGCTCAACAGGTTGGTGGAGTTGACTACCACTTGCAGGTTGGCCGTGGTGTCGGCGGCAACGCTAGTGTCGTAGAGGGCCTGGCGTGAACCAATCAATGGCAAGCGGAGCGTGCCTAGCGTGTCACTGTTGGTGTCTACCCGGTTGGCCAGGGTGAGGTGGCTGGTACCGGCATCGTTGACCGCGTCGACCACCGTGGCCGGTGCGCCGTAGTTGCTGTCGCTCCAGATTTCCGTGGCTTGTGGGCTGTCGATGCGCACATACAGGTTGGCGGCATCGGACGCGCCGTTGGCATGCAGCAGCTGGTAGCTGAACACATCGACCTTGCCGACGCTCGATGGGCTGCCGTTAGGCGTGTAGGTGTAGCTGCCGTCGCCGCGGATCACCAGGGTGCCGTACAAGCCCTGCACCGTGGTGGCGCTGCCCGCCGAGACATAGCTGCCGTCCTTCATGACCTGAAGGACGGCGGCGCTGTCCGGGCCAAGGGCGTCGACGGCGCCGTCGGTGCCGACGTCAGTGATGACGTTCCCCGATGTTGCCGTGCCGGTGCCGGTGAACTGCGTGAGGCTGGTGGTTTCGATGTCCAGCGTGGTGGTCACGTTGGTAATCAGGCCGATGCCGCCACTGCCGACGGTCAGGCGATAGTCCCCCGCCTGCAGCACGCCGATATCGACGCGGATGCCCTGGCCCAGCGGCAGCAGGATCAGGTCGAGCAGGCCTTGGCTGGTGCCTGTGGCCAAGGTCACCCAGTTACCGTCAGCGTTCTTCACCTGCAGGGTGAAGGTCGTGTTGTCGAGCAGCGACAGCGCGCTGCTGGTGTTCAGGGTCAGCGTCGGGTCCACGGTGGTACCGGCACCTACCGTCCAGGTGTAGGTCTTGGTGAAGCCCGCCAGCAAGGTCGTGAAGCTGTCCTGATAAGTCCGCGAGCTGACCACCGGTGCCAGGTTGACCTCGGCGGTCACCAGGTTGTCGCTGGCGATCACCGGGGCATTGGCGTCGACGTCGGGCGCGGTGATGTTGACGTTGCCGGACACGTTGCCGCGCCCGTCGCTGAGGGTGACCGACAGCAACTGGCCATTATCCTGAGGTGGGCTCAGGGCCACGGTGAAGTTGCCGTCCGGTTGCACCACCGCCGTCTGCAGCACGGTGCCGTTGGCACTGCGCACGGTGACGGTGGCACCCACCTCGCCACTGCCGGTGAGGCTGCTGCCGTCGGCGCTGATAACCAGGTTGCTGGCGGCCGCTGGTGGGGTCAGGTCAGGTGCGGTAAGCGCGGTGCCGGTTGAGGCATTACCCGCACCGTCGGTGAGGGTGACGCTCAGGGCCTGGTTGTCGATCTGCGCCGCAGTCAGGCTGACCACGAACAGGCCGTTGCTGCCCACTGTTGCAGTGCCCAGCACGGTGCCTGCGCTGTTGCGCACGGTGACGGTGCTGCCGACCTGGCCAGAGCCGCTGACGGCCGTGCCGTTGGCGTTGATGGTTGCCAGCGGCGCTGCCGGTGGCGTGGTGTCCGGCGCCGTCAGGCTGATGCTGGCGGACAGGTTGCCGGACGGGTCGGACTGGCGTACGACCAGCAATTGCCCATCATTTTGCGCTGTGGTCAGGGTGATGGTGAAGGTACCGTCGGGTTGCACCACGGCCGAGCCGAGCGGGCCGCTCGGGCCTTGCACGGTCACGGTTGCACCGGCCTCGCCACGCCCTGTGAGCTCGGTACCCGTGCCGTTGATGACCACGTTGGTAGGCGCAACAGGCGGCTGTACATCGATAGCCGTGAAGCTGGTGCTGCCAGACGCGTTGCCGGTCGTATCGGCCTGGCTCACGGCCAATACCTGGCCATTGAGCTGCGGCGTGATCAGGTTGATGCTGAACACGCCACCGGCATTCACCACCCCGGTGCCGAGCACGTTGTTGGCGGCGTCGCGCACGGTCACCGTAGCATTGGCCTCACCGGTACCGGTGAGTACCAGGCCATTGGCGGACAGGCCGGTCACCAGCGGGTTGGCCGGTGGCGTGATGTCGGCGGCCTGGACGAAGGTCGGTTGCGATTCGCCGCCCACCAGTGCCACTGCCGTCACGCTAAGGTGCTGGCCGTCGAGCTGCGCCGTGTCCAGTTGCAGGGTGAAGGTGCCATTGAGTGTGGCCCCGCCCGTGCCGATCAGGTTGCCTGCGGCATCGTACACGCGGATGCCGACACCGCTCGGCGCGTTGCCCGACAGGGTCAGGCCGTCGCTGCCCAGGGTCACGTTGGTGGGCGGCACTGGCGGTGCCAGCAGTGGCGTGATATAGGTCGCGACCGCCGAGGTGTTGAAGCCGTCAGACTGCGTCACCGCCAACGTGGCAAGGCTGCCGGCTGCCGGCACCAGGGTTACCTGGAAGTTGCCGGCAGCATCCACCTCGCCAGTGCCCAGCACGATGCCGCCGCGGCTGACGGTGACCGTCGCATTGGGTTCGCCTTTACCGGTCAGCACGTTGAAGGTGTTGTTGATGGCCATGTCCGTGACCACCGCAGGCGGCGAGGTGTCGTTGGTCTGGTAGCTGGCAGGCAGCGAGGCGTTGCCGGCATCGTCGGTGGACACAACGGTCAGCAGTTGGCCATTGTTCTGGGCCGGGTTGAGGGTGACGGTGAACTGGCCGTTCTCAGGTACCTCCACCGTGCCAACCACCGCGTTGTTCGGCCCGCGAACGGTGATGGTGGTGCCTGCTTCGGCAGTACCCGTCATCGAGGTGCCGGCCGGGTTGAGCAACAAGTCGGTCGGTGGTAGCGGTGGCGTCAGGTCCGGTGCGGTCACTTGCAGTGGCGCGGACGGGTTGCCGGTGGCGTCCTGGGCGATGAGGGTCAGGGTTTGGCCGTTGATCTGCGCAGCGTTCAGGTCGAGCACGAAGGTGCCGTCCGGGTCGACTGTCACCTGGCCAAGCAGGTCGCCATTGTTGTTTACCACGGTGACGCGGGCGCCGGCTTCACCGGTACCAACCAGCTGGGTGCCGCTGTCGTTGATCACGGCGATCACTGTGGCTGGCGGGGTAATGTCAGCTGCGGTGGTCGTGCTGATCGGCGAGACGTTGCCGCGCGGATCGGTCAGGGTCACTTGCAGCACCTGCCCGTCAAGCTGCGCCGAGCTCAGGTCGACCACGAACTTACCGTCGGCACCGACCTCGATGGTACCGATCTGGGTGATGCCGACATAGACGCGAACGGTAGCGCCCGCTTCGCCGATGCCGCTGAGCTGGTCGCCCGCCACGTTGAGCCGCAGCTCGGTCGCAGGCGCTGGTGGCGTGAGGTCGGGCGCCAGGATGTTGACCGGCGCACTGATATTGCCGGGTGGGTCGGCCTGCTGTACCGACAGCGGTTCGCTGTTGATCTGCGCGGGGGTCAGCTCGACGCGGAAGCTGCCGTCGGCCTGCACGGTGCCAAAGCCCAGCACGGTGCCTGCAGTGTTGCGCACGGTGACGGTTGCCCCGGCTTCGCCCAGGCCGGTCACCACGCTGCCGTCGACACTGATGTCGACCTCGGTGAGCGCGGCGGGCGGGGTGAAGTCTGGGGTCTGCAGGGTGGCCACCGCCGATACGTTGCCGGCAGCGTCGGTCTGGGTGAAGCTGAGCAGCTCGCTGTTACCCAACGCCGGGGTGAGGGTGACGGTGAAATGCCCGCTGGCGTCGACCGTGGCCCTGCCGACTTCATCGCCATTCGGCGCGGTGACGATGACCTCTGCCCCAACCTCGCCGCGGCCGGTGAGGGTGATGCCATCGCTGGAGATGGCAAGCTCGGTTGGTGCGGCTGGTGGCGTGGTGTCGGGCGCGGTGATGGCACTGGCATCCGACTGGTTGCCGGCGGCATCGATCAGCACCACTTGCACCTGCTGGCCGTTGGCCTGCGGCGTACCGAGGTCTACCTGGAAGCTGCCGTCGCCACGCACGACCGCGGTGCCGAGCACGCTGCCATCGGCAGCCAGCACGCGGACAGTGGCGCCCGCTTCGCCGGTACCGTTGAGCAGGCTGCCGCCCCCGGCGAAGGCCAGGTTCTCGGCGGCATCGGGTGCCACGCGATCAGGCGCGGTGAGGCTGATGCTGTTGGACTCGTTGCCGGCAACATCGGACTGGCTGGCGCTGAGCTGTTCGCCGTTGATCTGCGCGCTGCCAAGGCCAATGCTGAAGTTGCCATTGACATCGACCAGACCGGTGCCGAGATCGATGCCGCCTTCACCGATCACGGTGACGGTGGCACCCGGCTCGCCGCGGCCACTGAGCACCAGCCCGTCGCTGGACAGCACGACATTGGCCAGTGGCAACGGTGCGGTGGTGTCGGGCGCTTGCAGGCTGGCCGGCAGCGACGTGCTGCCGTCGGTGCCTACGGCGCTGACTTGCAGCACTTCGCCGTTGGCCTGGGCGCTACCGAGGTTGACCGTGAAGGTGCCGTCGTTGGCGACCGGGGCGGTACCCAGCAGTACGCCATTGGGGCCATACACATTCACCGTGCTGCCTGGGGTTGCCGTGCCGGTCACTGCCAGGCCATCGGCAGCCAGTACCAGGTTGTCGGGTGTATCCGGCGCCAGCACGCCCGGCGCGGTGACGGTTTGCGCAGGCGAAACGTTCTGCGCGGCATCGGCCTGCACCACGCTGAGGCTTTCGCCGGTAATGGCAGCCGGTGACAGGGCCACGCTGAAGTGGCCATCGGCCCCGACGGTGGCGGTGCCTAGCACGCTACCGTCCGGTGCGCGAACGGTGACTGTGGCGTTGGCTTCACCGGTGCCGGTGAGGGTCGCGCCATTGGCCGCTACAGCAAGGTTGGTCACGACGGCAGGTGGCGTGGTATCGGCTGCGGTGTAAGGCGCGGCTGGCGACACGTTGCCTGCGGCATCGGTGGCGGTTACCTGCACGGTCTGGCCGTTGGTCTGGGCACTGTTCAGGGTGACCTGGAAGGTGCCATTGCTGCCGGCCACTGCAGTGCCGAGCACGTTGCCTGCGGCATCGCGCACGGTCACGGTGCTGCCCGCTTCTGCGTTACCGGTCAGTTGCAGGCCGGTGGCAGCCAGGGCCAGGGTGGTCGGTGCCGGTGGTGGGGTGAAGTCCGGCGCGGTGACTGCCACTGCAGTAGAGGTGTTGTTGCCCGCGTCGGTTTGGGTCACGCTCAAGTGCTGGGCGTTGAGCTGTGCATTGTCGAGCGTCAGTGTGAAGCTGCCGTTGGCGGCCACCAGCCCGGTGCCGATGATGGTGCCATCCGGGCCGCGCACGGTCACGGTGGCGCCTGCTTCACCGAGGCCGCTCAGGGTCAGGCCGTTGTTGTTCAGCACCACATTGGTCAGCGGCGCGGGTGGGGTCAGGTCAGGGGTGCTGACGTTGACTGCCGTCGAGGTATTGCCAGCAGCATCCACTTGCGTGACGCCGATGGCCTGGCCGTTGGCCTGCGGTGTGTCGAACACCACCGTGAAGCGCCCATCGGCCCCGACCACGGCGGTGCCGAGCACGATGCCGGCGGCATTGCGGACCTGGACCGTGGCGCCCACTTCACCGCTGCCCGACAGCTGCCGGCCGTCCTGGCTGAGGACGGGGTTGCTGATGGCGGCAGGCGGTGTGCGGTCTGGCGTCGCCATGCTGGCCGGGCCAGACACGTTACCCGCAGCATCGCTGAGCGTGACCTGCAGGGGGCTGCCGTCGGTTTGCGCGCTCGGCAGGGTGATCTGGAACTGGCCGTTCTGGTTGACGGTGCCGGTGGCCAGGATCGCGCCGCTGGCATCACGCACGGTGACGTTGGCACCGGCTTCGCCTTCGCCGCTGAGCACGGTGGCCGCGCTGTTCAGGCTGAGGTTGTTGGCTGCCAGCGGCGCCTGCAGGTCAGGTGCCTGCAGGGTGGCCGCGAGCGAGACGTTACCCGCGCCATCGACCTGGGTGACGATCAGGTTTTGCGCATTGGCCAGCGCTGGCGCGAAGCTGATGCTGAACAAGCCATTGCTGCCGACGGTCGCGGTGCCAAGCACGTCGCCCTGGGCATTGACCACGCGAACGGTCGCACCCACTTCGCCCTGGCCGGTCAGCGTGCTGCCGGTACGGTCGATGGCAACCTGGGTCGGCGCATCCGGCGCTGTGCTGTCGTTGGCCACGAGGGTGGCCGGTACCGACGGATTGCCATCGACCGAGGTGCGAGCGGTGACCACAAGGGTCTCGCCATTGAGCTGGGCATTCTGGAAGAACACCCGGAAGGTGCCATCGCTGCCAACCGTCGCCGTGCCCAGGGTGGTGCCGCCGGCGGTCACGGTGATCAGCGACCCGACGGTGCCCTGGCCGATCAGCAGGAAGCCATCGGCGCTGAGGGCGAGGCCGCTTGGAGTGGCGGCTTCGGTGCCATCCGGGCCGTCCAGCGAGACCGGGGTGGACTCGTTGCCGGCAGGGTCGATCACCACCACGTCGACGGTTTCACCCGCCGTCAGTGGTGGGCTGACCGGTACCACGAAGGTGCCGTCCGGGCCCACGGTTTCGCTGCCGCGCTCGCTGCCGTCCGGGTTACGGATGACCACCGTGCTGCCAGGTTCGGCGCCCCCTCCGACAATGCTGCCATCCGGGTTGACGGTAACCCCCGTGGCCGGGAGCGGGTCGGTGGTGTCGGGTGCGGTGATGGTGATCGGCGCGGAGCCGTTGTTGGCGCCGTCGGTGACGACCACGGTCACGCTTTCGCCATTGGTCTGCGGGGTCGGCAGCGTCACGCTGAAGCTGCCGTCGGGGTTCACCGGCTCGGTGGTTTCGTTGCCGTCCGCGTCCCGCACCGTCACCGAAGTGGCGCCTGGCGCGTTGCCGGTAACGGTGGTGCCATCCGGGCTGACCACCACGTCGGTGGGCAGTGCTGGCGGCGTGACGTCCGGTGCGATGATCTGGGTAGGCAGGGATTGGTTGCCAGCGGCGTCGGTCAAGGTCACGTCCAGCGCCTGGCCATCGAGCTGCGCAGGCGCCAGCGGTACTGTGAACAGGCCGCCAGCCGGTACTACCACACTGCCCACCAAGGTGCCGTCGGGGGTGCGCACTTCAACAGTCGAGCCCGCTTCGCCGGTGCCCTGGATCGCGTTGCCGCCGGGGGTGATGGAGAGCCCGTCCGGTGCGGTAGGGGCGGTGCTGTCATCGGCGGTGAAGGTGGCCGATGGCGATGCATTGCCTTCGCTGTCGATCAGTACTACCGACAGCACTTCGCCGTTGGTCTGGGCGGGCGTGAGGGTAACGCTGAAGGTGCCGTCCTCGCCCACCGGGAGGGTGCCCAGCAGGTCGCCGGCTGCGTTGCGCACTTCCACGGTGCTACCCGGTTCGCCCTGGCCACTGAGTACCGTGCCTTCGGGGTTCAGGCCCAGGCCTTGCGCCGCTGCCGGTGCTTCGAGGTCAGGCGCGGTCACGGTGCCAGGCGTCGAATCATTGCCGGCGCCGTCAGCCTGGGTGACGGACAGGGTCTGCCCGTTGAGTTGTGGCGGGTCGATGCTTACGCGGAAGCTGCCGTCGGCCTCGACCACGGCGGTGCCCACAATCGCGCCGGCCGTGCCGGTGACGGTAACCTGCGCACCCGGCTCGCCGGTGCCGCTAAGGGTGCGGCCATCGCCCGACAAGGTGAGGCCTGTCGGGGTGTCTGGCGCTTCGCTGTCCGGTGCCGGCAGGGTGACGGCGGTGGACAAGTTGCCGGTGGGGTCACGTTGCTCCACGGTCAGTGCCTGGCCGTTGGTTTGCGGCGTGTCCAGGGTGATTTCGAAGGTGCCGCCCGCACCGACCACGACGCTGCCCAGTACGGTGCCGTCCGGCCCCCGCACGATGACCGTGGCATCGGGTTCACCGGTGCCGGTGACGGTGGTGCCTACGTCATCGATGGCGACGCCAGTGACCTCTTGCGGTGGCGTGGTATCGGGCGCTGTGAAGTCGACCGGGCCTGCGCTGTTGCCCAGGTTATCGGTGGCTTCCACGGTCAGGCTTTCGCCATTGCGCTGCGGCTGGTTGAGGGTGACGTCGAAGCGGCCGTCGGCAGCCACCGTGGCGGTTCCCAGCACGGTGCCGTCCTCGGCGCGCACGGTCACGATCGAACCGCTCTGGCCCTGCCCGGTGAGGTGGATGCCGGCGGTATCGATGGCCAGGCCCGAAGGCTGCAGCGGGCCATCCAGGTCAGGCGCATTGACGGTTGCGCTGGAGGTGTTGCCTGCGGGGTCGCGCAGTACCACGTCCAGTTCCTGGCCGTCGGTTTGCGCGGGGGTCAGGATAACGCTGATGACGCCGTTGTCGCCGACCTGGGCATTACCCAGCACATCGCCCTGGGCGTTGATGACCTGCACGGTGGTGCCTGGCTCGCCGCGCCCGGTGAGGACGCTGCCATCGGCGCTGAGCTGCAGGTCGCTGGCCTGGTTGGGCGGGGTGATGTCGGGTGCGGTGATCTGGGCCGGCAGCGAGCTGTTGCCATCGGCATCGACGGCGACCACATCAAGCACTTCGCCGTTGGCCTGAGCAGGTGTCAGGCCGATGGTGAAGGTGCCGTCGGTGCCTGCCTGGACGCTGCCAATGACAGTGCCCTGGGCGTCGCGCACCTCAACTTGCGTGCCCGCTGGGGCAGTGCCGCTGATGGATGAACCGTCAGGCGCCAGCACCAGATCGCTCGGGCTTTCGGGCAGCGGTGCATCGGCAACGATGACGTCGATGCCCACCGAGGTGTTGCCAGCGGCGTCGGTTTGCACCAGTACGATCGACTCGCCAGCGGCCAATGGGTTGGCGAGGTCGATCACGAAGGTGCCATTCGGGGCCACCGTGCCGGTGCCGATGACAGTGCCACCGGCATCCCGCACTTCCACTTCGGCGCCGGCTTCGCCGCGACCGGACACGGCCAGGCTGCCAGCACCGGCGACGACGTCGGTGATGATCGCTGGCGCGGTGATGTCCGGTGCCACGTAGCTCAACGGCACCGAGGCATTGTCGGCGGCGTCGACCACGGTGATGGCCAGGGTCTCGCCATTGGCCTGGGCAGGGTTCAGGGTCAGGGTGAAGGTGCCGTCGGGCTCGACGATGGCGCTGCCGATCAAGTCGCCCAAGGCGTCACGTACGTTCACCCGCGCGCCCGGTTCGGCGCTACCGGTGAGGCTGTTGCCAGCGGTAAGCACCAGATCGGTGGGTTGCAGCGGGGCAACCTGGTCCGGTGTGGCCACCGAGCCTGGTTGCGAAACGTTGCCGGCGGCATCGGTCAAGGTCACTTGCAGGGACGAACCGTCTACAACCGCCGACGGCAGTTGCACGGTGAAGTCGCCGTCAGGGCCTACCGTGCCACTTTGCAGCAGTTGGCCCTGGTCGTTGCGTACCTCGACCGTCGCGCCAGGTTCGCCTCGACCAGAAACAGTGCGCCCGTCATCGCTGACCACCAGGTCGGTGGCCGGCTCTGGCGGCGTGGTATCGCCGCCGTTGTCGATATCCGGCGCGGTGACGGTGCCGGCTGTCGAGCTATTGCCCGTGGTATCGGTGGCAGTGACTTGCAGTTGTTCGCCATCGACTTGGGGTGGGGTAAGGGTGACGCTGAAGGCGCCGCTTGGGCCGACCAGCGTGCTGCCCAGCTCGGTGCCATCGGCTGCCAGCACCCGCACGGTGCTGCCGGCTTCGGCACGCCCGGTGACCACGCTGCCATCGGTGCTGACAGCGAGTTCGGTGGGCGTGTCGGGGGCGGTGATGTCCGGTGCGCTGACTTGTACCGGCAGGGACGATGCACCGGTGCTGTCGATGGCCACCACATCCAGCAGTTCGCCATTGGCCTGTGCGGGTGTGAGCACGACGGTAAAGGTGCCTTCGGCACCGACCACCACGCTGCCGACCAAGGTGCCGTTGGCATCGTACACTTCTACGCGGGTGCCGGTCTGGGCGCTACCGCTGATGCTGGTGCCGTCTTCAGCGACCACCAGCTCGCTTGGGCTGGTGGGTACGGTGGCCAGCGGCACATCGTATTGCAGGGCTTCAGAGGCATTGCCGGCCGCGTCGGTCTGGACCAGGCTCAGGCGTTCGCCCGGCTGCGCGGCGGGGTTGAGGTCGACCAGGAAGGTGCCGTTGGCAAGCACGGTACCGCTGCCCAGCAGGTTGCCATCGACGTCACGCACTTCGACGCTGGCCCCCGCTTCGCCGCGGCCACTGAGAGTCAGGCCGTCGGCACCGACCACGATGGTACTGACCGCTGCCGGTGGGGTGATGTCCGGGGCATCGAACTGCAGCGGAGCAGAGGTGTTGCCGGCGGCATCCACCAGGCGGATGTCGAGGGCTTCGCCATTGGCCTGTGCAGGCGACAGCGTAAGGCTGAAGCTGCCGTTGTCGTTGACCAGGCCCGTGCCGATCAGGTCGCCATCAGCGTCGTGGACCTGCACCGTGGCACCCGGCTCGCCGCTACCGGTCAAGGTCACGCCATTGGCCAGGGCCAGGCCGGTCGGTTGTTCGGGTGCCTGCAGGTCTGGCGAGATGACCGAGCCAGGTTCGGAGGCGTTGCCTGCGGCGTCGGTCAGTACCACTTGCAGGGTACTGCCGTCTTTGACGGCCGGGTCCAGGGTGAGCTGGAAGCTGCCATCCGGGTTGACCGTGCCGGTGGCCAGGAGAGTGCCCTCGGCATCGCGCACCTGCACGCTGGCACCGGCTTCGCCGCGGCCGTTGAGCTGGCTGCCGGCGAGGCCGATCACCAGGTTGGTTGGCGCCTCCGGTGGGGTGGTATCACCGCCGTCGATGTCCGGGGCCGTGACGGTTCCCGCCGTGGAGCTGTTGCCGGCGTTGTCGGTGGCCGTCACTTGCAACACCTCACCGTCGACCTGAGGTGGGTCGAGGGTGATGTTGAAGATGCCGGTCGGGCCAACCAGTGCACTGCCAAGTTCAGTGCCATCGGCCGCCAGGATCCGCACGGTGCTACCGGCTTCGGCACGCCCGGTGACCACGCTGCCATCGGTACTGACGGCAAGTTCGGTCGGTGTGGCGGGCGCGGTGATGTCGGGTGCGCCCACTTGCACTGGCAGCGACGATGCGCCGGTGCCGTCGATAGCCACCAGGTCGAGCAGCTCGCCGTTGGCTTGGGCCGGGTTGAGGATGACGGTGAAGGTGCCTTCGGCGCCGACCACCACGCTGCCGACCAGGGTGCCGTTGGCATCGTGCACTTCCACGCGCGTACCGGCTGGGGCGCTACCGCTGATGCTGGTACCGTCTTCGGCCACCACCAGGTCGCTTGGGCTGGCCGGCGCGGTGGTCAGGGGGACGTCGTATAGCAAGGCTTCGGAGGCGTTGCCGCTTGGGTCGGTCTGCATCAGGCTCAGTTGCGCGCCCGGTTGGGCAGCTGGCGCAAGGTCAATCAGGAAGGTGCCGTTTTCGCCAACGGTGCCGGTGCCGATCAGGTTGCCATCGGCGTCACGCACTTCGACGCTGGCTCCTGCTTCGCCCCGACCGCTCAGGGCCAGGCCGTCGGCGCCGACGACAATGTTGCTGACTGCCGCCGGTGGGGTGATGTCCGGGGCATCGAATTGCAGTGGGGTGGAGCTGTTGCCAGCGGCATCCACCAGGCGCACATCCAGCGCCTCGCCATTGGCCTGCGCAGGGAACAGTGTGAGGCTGAAGCTGCCGTTGTCGTTGACCAGGCCGGTGCCGATCAGGTCGCCAGCAGCATTGCGGACCTGCACCGTGGCGCCCGGTTCGCCGCTACCGGTCAAGGTCACGCCGTTGGCCAGGCCCAGGCCGGTCGGTTGCTCAGGGGCCAGCAGGTCTGGCGAGATGACCGAGCCGGGTTCGGAGGCGTTGCCTGCGGCGTCGGTCAGTACCACTTGCAGGGTGCTGCCGTCGTTCACGGCTGGGTCCAGGGTGAGCTGGAAGCTGCCATCCGGGTTGACCGTGCCAGTGGCCAGGAGATTGCCCTCGGCATCGCGCACCTGCACGCTGGCCCCGGCTTCGCCGCGGCCGTTGAGCTGGCTGCCGGCGAGGCCGATCACCAGGTTGGTCGGTGCCTCTGGTGGCGTGGTGTCACCGCCATCGATGTCCGGCGCTGTGACCGTGCCGGCTGTGGAGGTATTGCCCGCAGCATCGGTTGCGGTGACCTGCAGCACCTCCCCATCGACTTGCGGCGGGTCGAGGGTGATGTTGAAGGTGCCGGTCGGGCCGACCAGGGCAGTGCCCAGTTCGCTGCCGTCAGCGGCAAGAATACGCACGGTGCTGCCCGGTTCGGCGCGGCCGGTGACTGTGCTGCCGTCCGCGCTCACGGCGAGCTCGCTTGGGGCGGTTGGGGCAGTGATGTCCGGTCCTGCGATTTGCACAGGCAGGGACGACAAGCCCGTGTCATCGATGGCCACCACATCCAGCAGTTCGCCGTTGGCCTGGGCCGGGTCGAGGATGACGGTGAACGTGCCATCGGCACCCGCCACCACGCTGCCGACCAGGGTGCCGTTGGCATCATGCACTTCAACACGGGTGCCAGCCGGGGCATTACCACTGATGCTGGTGCCGTCTTCGGCCACTACCAAGTCGCTCGGGCTGGCCGGCGCGGTGGTCAGGGGTACGTCGTACAGCAGGGCTTCGGAGGCGTTGCCGCTTGGGTCGGTTTGCACCAGGCTGAGCTGCGCACCAGGCTGTGCGGCCGGGTCGAGGTCGATCAGGAAGGTGCCGTTGGCCAGTACCGTGCCGGTGCCAATCACATTGCCACTGGCATCGCGTACTTCAACGCTGGCACCCGCTTCGCCACGGCCGCTCAGGGTCAGGCCGTCGGCACCGACGACGATGTTGCTGACAGCGCCAGGTGGGGTGATGTCCGGAGCATCGAACTGCAGCGGGGTGGAGGTGTTGCCGGCGGCATCCTCCACGCGGACATCCAGTGCCTCGCCGTTTGCTTGAGCGGGGGCGAGGGTGACGCTGAACAGGCCATCCGCGCCCACCAGGGCGGTGCCGATCACCGTGCCCGCTGCATCGCGTACTTGAACAGTGGCGCCTGGTTCGCCGCGACCGGTAAGGGTCACGCCTTCGGCCAGGGCCAGGTCGGTGGGTTGTGCCGGCGGCAGCAGGTCTTGCGAGGCGACCGAACCCGGCTGTGAAACGTTGCCGGCAGCATCGGTCAGGGTCACTTGCAAGGTGCTGCCGTCGATGACGGCAGGGTCAAGCGCGATCACGAAGGTGCCATCTGCACCGACGGTTCCGGTCGCCAGCACATTGCCGGCGGCATCACGCACCTGCACGGTGGTGCCTGCTTCGCCGCGGCCGCTGAGCTGCGAGCCAGCGAGGCCGATCACCAGGTTGGTCGGCGCCTCCGGTGGCGTGGTGTCGCCGCCATCGATGTCCGGCGCGGTGACGGAGCTGGTTGTAGAAGTGTTGCCTGCGGCGTCGGTTGCGGTGGCTTGCAGGACTTCGCCATCGACTTGCGGCGGATCCAGGGTGATGTTGAACACGCCGGTCGGGCCGACCAGGGCAGTGCCCAGCTCGGTGCCGTCGGCAGCAACAATACGCACGGTACTGCCCGGTTCGGCGCGGCCAGTGATGACGGTGCCGTTGGCATTGACGGCCAATTCGGCAGGTGCAGCCGGTGCGGTGATGTCTGGCGAAGTGATCTGCGCAGGCAGGGACGACAACCCTGTGTCATCGATGGCGACCACGTCCAGCAACTCGCCATTGGCCTGGACCGGGCTGAGTTCGAGGGTGAAGGTGCCGTCGGCACCGGCAATGGCGCTGCCGACCAAGGTGCCATTGGCATCATGCACTTCCACGCGGCTGCCGGCTGGGGCGGTACCGGTGAGGGTGGTGCCGTCGGCATCGATGGCCAGCTCGCTCGGGCTGGCCGGCGCGGTGGTCAGCGGTACGTCGTATTCGAAGGCAACCGAAGCGTTGCCGCTCGGGTCGGTCTGTACCAGGCTTAACTGTTCGCCGGGTTGTACGGCCGGGTCAAGGTTGATAGTGAAGGTGCCATTGGCGCCCACCGTGCCGGTGCCGATCACATTACCGTCGGCATCGCGCACTTCGACGCTGGCACCCGCTTCGCCGCGACCGCTCAGTACCAGGCCGCCAGCGCCGATGACAATACCGCTTACGGCGGCAGGCGGCGTGATATCTGGGGCATCGAATTGCAGCGGGGTCGAGGTGTTGCCCGCAGCATCCGCCAGGCGGATATCCAGCGCCTCGCCGTTTGCTTGAGCGGGGGCGAGGGTGACGCTGAACAGGCCATCCGCGCCCACTAGGGCGGTGCCGATCACCGTGCCCGCTGCATCGCGTACTTGAACAGTGGCACCCGGTTCGCCGCGACCGGTAAGGGTCACGCCTTCGGCCAGGGCCAAGTCGGTTGGTTGTGCCGGTGGCAGCAGGTCTTGCGAGGCGATGGAGCCCGGTTGCGAAACGTTGCCGGCTGCATCGGTCAGGGTCACTTGCAGGGTGCTGCCGTCGATCACGGCAGGGTCAAGCGCGACCACGAAGGTGCCGTCTGCAGCCACGGTGCCGGTCGCCAGCACATTACCGGCAGCGTCACGCACCTGCACGGTGGTACCCGCTTCGCCACGCCCGCTAAGTTGGGTGCCGGCAAGGCCGATCACCAGGTTGGTCGGTGCACTCGGTGGTGTGGTGTCGACGCCGTCGATATCCGGCGCGGTGACGGAGCTGGCTGTCGAGGTATTGCCCGCAGCATCGGTCGCGGTAGCTTGCAACACTTCGCCATCGACCTGGGGCGGGTCAAGGGTGATGCTGAAAATACCGGTCGGCCCAACCAGGGCAGTACCCAGTTCAGTGCCGTCGGCGGCGACGATACGCACGGTGCTGCCCGGTTCGGCGCGGCCAGTGATGACGGTGCCGTTGGCATTGACGGCCAATTCGGCAGGTGCGGCTGGTGCGGTGATGTCCGGCGCAGTGATCTGCGCAGGCAGGGACGACAAGCCCGTGTCATCGATGGCCACCACATCCAGCAGTTCGCCGTTGGCTTGCGGCGGGGTGAGTTCCAGGGTGAAGGTGCCGTCGGCACCGGCAATGGCGCTGCCGATCAGCGTGCCATTGGCATCATGCACTTCCACACGGCTGCCGGCTGGGGCGGTACCGGTGAGGGTGGTGCCGTCGGCATCGATGGCCAGGCCGCTCGGGCTGGCCGGTGCGGTGGTCAGCGGTACGTCGTATTCGAAGGCCACCGAAGCGTTGCCGCTCGGGTCGGTCTGCACCAGGCTCAGCTGCTCGCCAGGTTGCACGGCAGGGTCGAGGTTGATGATGAAGGTGCCATTGGCGGCCACGGTACCGGTGCCGGTCACATTACCGTCGGCATCACGCACTTCGACGCTGGCCCCGGCTTCGCCGCGACCGCTCAGCACCAGGCCGCCAGCGCCGACGACAATATCGCTTACTGCGCCAGGCGGCGTGATATCCGGGGCATCGAACTGCAGCGGGGCCGAGCTGTTGCCAGCAGCGTCCAGTTGACGGATGTCCAACGCCTCGCCGTTCGCCTGAGCGGGGGCGAGGGTGACGCTGAACAGGCCATCGGCGCCGACCAGGCCGGTGCCGATCACGGTGCCTGCGGCGTCGCGAACCTGAACAGTGGCGCCTGGTTCGCCGCGACCGGTAAGGGTTACGCCTTCGGTCAGGGCCAGGTCAGTCGGCTGCGCCGGTGGCAGCAAGTCTTGCGACGCGACCGAGCCCGGTGGCGAAACGTTGCCGGCAGCGTCGGTCAGGGTGACTTGCAGGGTGCTGCCGTCAATCACGGCGGGGTCAAGCGCGATCACGAAGGTGCCGTCTGCACCGACGGTGCCGGTCGCCAGTACATTTCCGGCAGCATCACGTACCTGAACGGTGGTACCTGCTTCGCCGCGGCCGCTAAGCTGCGCGCCAGCGAGGCCGATTACCAGGTTGGTCGGTGCCTCCGGTGGCGTGGTATCACCGCCGTCGATATCCGGCGCGGTGACGGAACTGGTTGTCGAGGTATTGCCCGCAACGTCGGTTGCGGTGGCTTGCAGCACTTCGCCATCGACTTGCGGCGGAGCGAGGGTGATGTTGAACACGCCAGTCGGGCCGACCAGGGCAGTGCCCAGTTCCGTGCCGTCGGCGGCAAGAATACGCACGGTGCTGCCGGGTTCGGCACGGCCGGTGACGACAGTGCCGTCAGCGCTGACGGCCAGCTCACTCGGTGCGGCCGGTGCGGTGATGTCTGGCGCATTGATCTGCGCAGGCAGGGACGACAGCCCCGTGTCATCGATGGCGACTACGTCCAGCAGTTCGCCGTTGGCCTGGGCCGGGTTGAGTTCGAGGGTGAAGGTACCGTCGGCACCGGCAATGGCGCTGCCGATCAGTGTGCCATTGGCATCGTGAACTTCGACACGGCTGTCGGCCGGCGCGGTACCGGTGAGGGTGGTGCCGTCGGCGTCGATGGCCAGGTCGCTCGGGCTGGCTGGCGCGGTGATCAGGGGCACATCGTATTCAAAGGCAACCGAAGCATTGCCGCTCGGGTCGGTCTGCACCAGGCTTAGCTGTTCGCCAGGTTGTACGGCGGGGTCGAGGTCGATGATGAAGGTGCCATTGGCGGCCACCGTGCCGGTGCCGATTACATTGCCGTCGGCATCACGCACTTCAACACTGGCCCCGGCTTCGCCGCGACCGCTCAGCATCAGGCCGCCAGCGCCGACGACAATATCGCTTACTGCAGCAGGCGGCGTAATGTCCGGGGCATCGAACTGCAGCGGGGCGGAGGTATTGCCAGCAGCATCCACCAGGCGGATATCCAGTGCCTCGCCATTAGCTTGAGCCGGAGCAAGCGTCAGGCTGAAGCTGCCATCCGCATTGACCAGGCCGGTACCAATCACGTTGCCTGCGGCGTCACGCACCTGCACCGTGGCGCCTGGTTCGCCGCGACCGGTAAGGGTCACGCCTTCGGCCAGGGCCAGGTCGGTCGGCTGCGCCGGTGGCAGCAAGTCTTGCGAAGCGACCGAGCCCGGCTGCGATACGTTGCCAGCGGCGTCGGTCAGGGTGACTTGCAGGGTGCTGCCGTCGATCACGGCAGGGTCAAGCGCGATCACGAAGGTGCCGTCTGCAGCCACGGTGCCGGTCGCCAGCACATTGCCGGCGACGTCACGCACCTGCACGGTGGTGCCCGCTTCGCCACGGCCGCTGAGCTGAGTGCCGGCAAGGCCGATCACCAGATTGGTCGGTGCGCTCGGTGGCGTAGTGTCGACCCCGTCGATGTCCGGCGCGATGACCGAGCTGGTAAGCGAAGTGTTGCCAGCGGCGTCGGTCGCCGTGGCTTGCAGCGTTTCACCATCGACCTGAGGCGGGTTGAGGGTGATGTTGAACACACCAGTCGGGCCGACCAGGGCGCTGCCCAGTTCGGTGCCGTCGGCGGCAAGAATACGTACGGTGGTGCCCGATTCGGCGCGGCCAGTGATAACCGTGCCGTCAGCGCTGACAGCCAGCTCGCTCGGTGCGGTCGGCGCGGTGATGTCTGGCGCGGTGATTTGTGCAGGCAGGGACGACAGCCCCGTGTCATCGATGGCGACTAGGTCCAGCAGTTCGCCGTTGGCCTGGGCTGGATTGAGCTCGATAGTGAAGGTGCCGTCGGCACCGGCAATGGCGCTGCCGATCAGCGTGCCATTGGCATCATGCACTTCCACACGGCTGCCGGCTGGGGCGGTACCGGTGAGGGTGGTGCCGTCGGCATCGATGGCCAGGCCACTCGGGCTGGCGGGTGCGGTCGTCAGAGGGACATCGAACGCCACCACGGCCGACGCGTTGCCGCTTGGGTCAACCTGTACCAGGCTCAGCTGTTCGCCCGGTTGCGCAGCCGGGTCCAGGTTGATCAGGAACGTACCGTTGGCGCCGACTACACCGCGGCCAAGCAGGTTGCCATCGGCGTCGCGTACTTCCACGGTGGCGCCCGCTTCGCCACGACCGCCCAGTACCAGGCCGCCAGGGCCGACCACGATGTTGCTGACGGCATCCGGGGGGGTGATGTCTGGGACATTGAATTGCAGCGGAGCAGAGCTGTTGCCTGCGGCATCCACCTGGCGGATATCCAGCGCCTCGCCATTGGCCTGAGCTGGGGAGAGCGTCAGGCTGAAGCTGCCATCTGCGCCCACCAGGCCGCTACCAATCACGTTACCTGCGGCGTCACGCACCTGAACCGTGGCCCCTGGCTCGCCACGACCGGTAAGGGTCACGCCTTCGGCCAGGGCCAGGTCGGTCGGCTGCGCCGGTGGCAGCAGGTCTTGCGAAGCGACCGAGCCCGGCTGCGAAACGTTGCCAGCGGCATCGGTCAGGGTCACTTGCAAGGTACTGCCGTCGATCACGGCAGGGTCGAGCGCGATCACGAAGGTGCCATCTGCACCGACGGTTCCGGTCGCCAGCACATTGCCGGCGGCATCACGCACCTGCACGGTAGTGCCTGCTTCGCCACGACCAGTGAGTTGATGACCCGCGAGGCCGATCACCAGATCAAGGGGGGCGTCAGGCGGCGTGGTATCGCCGCCGTCGATGTCTGGAGCGGTGACTGAACTGGCTGTAGAGGTATTGCCTGCGGCGTCGGTAGCGGTGGCTTGCAGCACTTCGCCATCGACTTGCGGTGGATCGAGGGTGATGTTGAATACGCCGGTTGGGCCAACCAGGGCGCTGCCCAGTTCTGTACCGTCAGCGGCAAGAATACGCACGGTGCTGCCGGGTTCGGCGCGGCCGGTGACGACAGTGCCGTCAGCGCTGACGGCCAGTTCACTCGGTGCGGCCGGCGCGGTGATATCTGGCGCGGTGATCTGTGCAGGTAGGGACGACAGCCCTGTGTCATCGATCGCGACTACATCCAGCAGTTCGCCGTTGGCCTGTGCTGGGTTGAGCTCGATAGTGAAGGTGCCGTCGGCACCGGCAATGGCGCTGCCGATCAGCGTGCCATTGGCATCATGCACTTCTACGCGGCTGCCGGCTGGTGCTGTACCGGTAAGGGTGGTGCCGTCGGCAACGATGGCCAAGTCGCTCGGGCTGGCTGGCGCTGTTATCAGGGGCACATCGTATTCAAGAGCAACCGAAGTGTTGCCGCTCGGGTCGGTCTGCACCAGGCTCAAGTGCTCGCCGGGTTGAACGGCGGGGTCGAGGTTGATGATGAAGGTGCCATTGGCGCCCACGGTGCCGGTGCCGATCACATTGCCGTTGGCATCACGCACTTCGACGCTGGCCCCGGCTTCGCCGCGACCGCTCAGTACAAGGCCGCCACCGCCGACGACAATACCGCTTACTGCGGCAGGCGGAGTAATGTCCGGGGCATCGAATTGCAGCGGAGCCGAGCTGTTGCCAGCAGCATCCACCAGGCGGATATCCAGTGCCTCGCCGTTTGCTTGAGCGGGGGCGAGGGTGACACTGAACAGGCCATCTGCGCCCACCAGGCCGGTGCCGATCACCGTGCCCGCTGCGTCGCGAACTTGAACCGTAGCCCCTGGCTCGCCACGACCGGTAAGGGTCACGCCTTCGGCCAGGGCCAGGTCGGTGGGTTGTGCCGGTGGCAGCAGGTCTTGCGAAGCGACCGAGCCCGGCTGCGATATGTTGCCAGCGGCATCGGTCAGGGTCACTTGCAAGGTGCTGCCGTCGATCACGGCAGGGTCGAGCGCGATCACGAAGGTGCCATCTGCACCGACGGTGCCGGTCGCCAGTACATTACCGGCAGCATCACGCACCTGCACGGTAGTGCCTGCTTCGCCACGACCAGTGAGTTGATGACCCGCGAGGCCGATCACCAGATCAACAGGGGCGTCAGGCGGCGTGGTATCACCGCCATCGATGTCCGGCGCGTTGATGGAGCTGGCTGTAGAGGTATTGCCAGCGGCGTCGGTAGCGGTGGCTTGCAGCACTTCGCCATCGATTTGCGGCGGAGCGAGGGTGATGTTGAACACGCCGGTCGGGCCGACCAGGGTGTTACCCAGTTCCGTGCCGTCGGCGGCAAGAATACGCACGGTGCTGCCCGGTTCGGCGCGGCCAGTGATAACAGTGCCGTCAGCGCTGACAGTCAGTTCACTCGGTGCGGCCGGCGCGGTGATATCTGGCGCAGTGATCTGCGCAGGCAGGGACGACAAGCCCGTGTCATCGATGGCCACCACATCCAGCAATTCGCCATTGGCCTGGACCGGGCTGAGTTCGAGGGTGAAGGTGCCGTCGGCACCGGCAATGGCGCTGCCGATCAAGGTGCCATTGGCATCATGCACTTCCACGCGGCTGCCGGCTGGGGCGGTACCGGTAAGGGTGGTGCCGTCGGCATCGATGGCCAGGTCGCTCGGGCTGGCTGGCGCTGTTATCAGGGGCACATCGTATTCAAGGGCAACCGAAGCGTTACCGCTCGGGTCGGTCTGCACTAGGCTCAGGTGCTCGCCAGGTTGTACGGCAGGGTCGAGGTCGATCAGGAAGGTGCCGTTGGCCAATACGGTGCCGGTGCCAATCACATTGCCGTTGGCGTCGCGCACTTCAACCGTGGCACCCGGCTCGCCACGACCACTTAAGGCCACGCCTCCGGCACCGACGACGATGTTGCTGACGGCAGCAGGCGGCGTAATGTCCGGGGCATCGAATTGCAGCGGGGCGGAGGTGTTGCCAGCGGCATCCACCTGGCGGATATCCAGCGCCTCGCCGTTGGCTTGAGCGGGCGAAAGCGTCAGGCTGAAGCTGCCGTCTGCGCCCACCAGGGCGGTGCCAATCACGTTACCCGCAGCGTCGCGAACCTGCACGGTGGCGCCTGGTTCACCGCGACCGGTGAGGGTCACGCCCTCGGCCAGGGCCAAGTCAGTCGGCTGTGCCGGTGGCAGCTGGTCTTGCGAGGTAACCGAGCCTGGTTGCGAAACGTTGCCAGCGGCGTCGGTCAGGGTCACTTGCAAGGTACTGCCGTCGATCACGGCAGGGTCAAGCGCGATCACGAAAGTGCCGTCTGCACCCACAGTGCCCGTCGCCAGCACATTGCCGGCGGCGTCACGCACCTGCACCGTGGTGCCCGCTTCACCGCGGCCGCTGAGTTGCCGCCCGGCCAGGGCGATCAGCAGGTCGGTTGGCGCATCCGGCGGGGTAGTGTCGGGCGGTGTTTCGACATCCGGGGCCGTGATCCCGGCGGCTGGCGAAGTGTTGCCAGCCGCATCCTGGGCGGTCACTTCCAGGGCCTGGCCATCGGTCTGCGCAGGCTGTAAAGCAATGCTGAATTGCCCGTCGGCACCGGCCACCGCGCTGCCCAGCAGCACGCCACCGGCGCCCCGCACCGCTACCGTGGAGCCGGGCTCGGCACGGCCGGTGAGGGTTGTACCCTGTTCATTGATGGCAAGCTCGGTCGGCGCTACGGGGGCTGTTGCATCCGGGGCGGTAACACTGCCTGGGGCCGAGACATTGCCAGCGCCATCGGTCAGGGTGACTTGAAGGTTCTCGCTGTTGATCTGCGGGGGGCTAAGCGACACATTGAAACTGCCATCGGCACCCACCGTGCCGCTGCCGATCAGGTTGCCCGCAGCGTCGCGAATGTTCACCGTGGTGCCTGCTTCGCCACGCCCGGTCAGGCGCAGGCCATCGGGGGACACCAGCAGGTCGATGGGCGTGGCAGGGGCGGTGGTATCGCCCGGGTCCGAGCTGCCGCTGCTGCCACCGCCACTGCTGTCTGCAGCGGCCGCCGCGCCGCCGATACCCAGCAGGCTGAGCCCGGCAATCGCCCAGGTGGGCATCTCGCTACCGGCCACACCGATACCCGCGACCAGTTCATCCAGCGAAGCCACTTCGTCGAAGGTAAAGCCAGTGAATGCTGCTGCATCGTAGTTTGCATGCCACAGGGTGCCGTCTTCACCGACGAAGACGATGTCGCTGCCGACCCCCGCCTGATCCACGGCGAAGAAGTTGCCGATAGTGACCTTCTCGCCTGACTTCAAGGTAACGATCAGGTCTTGCCCGCGCTGGGTGACGGTTGCCACTTTATCGGGAGAAACCGGCATCTGCACGACGCCTGGCCCGTTGAGACTGACATTGCCCCAGGCACTCTGGGTGGCGACTGCGGATTGCTTATCGGCGACGACGATGTTGTCCATGGATGCTCCCTGCTGGTGTGCGGCTACACTGGCTCGACTTCGCGACCCAGGGCCGGCGCAACGTGAAAGAACGTGTTGCGCGCAGCCTCGACCATGACGGCCGTGATACCGGTGGTTAGGGAGATATAGCAGCCCAGCAGGAAGCAACCAGATGGCTTTCTGGGTTAATCCTTTGGTAGATAGCCCTCAGCGAAGCCCCAGCCGACGCGCCAGCCGACTGAGGTTGGCGCGGTCCAGGCCCAGTTCGCGCGCAGCGGCGGCCCAGTTTTCTGCATGCCGTTGCAGGCAGTTTTCGATGACCTGGCGTTGGTAGTCATCCATGGCTTCACGCAGCCCACCCTCGGGCAATGACGCCGCTTGCAGCGGGGTGGGTGAGGGCAGGGGGGGCAACGCGGGGGCGGCACGCAAGTCCAGGTCGATGGCATCCAGGGTGAGGATGCGTGGCCGGTCGGGGTGCTGGCCCAGCGCCTTGAGTGCCGAGCGACCGATCAGGTGTTCCAGCTCTCGCACGTTGCCTGGCCAGTCGTAGGCCAGCAGCGCGGCCTGGGCTTCGCTGCTCAGGCGCAGGCTGTTCAGGCCCAGGCGCGAACGGTTCTGTTCGAGGAAATAGCCCGCCAATAGCAGCACATCACGCCCACGTTCACGCAGCGGCGGCACGTGCAGCGGGTACACACTCAGGCGGTGGTAGAAGTCGGCGCGGTAGTTACCGTCGCGTACTTCTGTTGCCAGGTCACGGTTGGTGGCAGCGATCAGGCGCACGTCGACCCGGTGCTCACGGTCCGACCCCAGGCGTTGCAGCTGGCCACTCTGCAGCACCCGCAGCAGCTTGGCTTGCACCATCAGTGGCAGTTCACCGACTTCATCAAGGAACAGCGTGCCGCCATTGGCCAGCTCGAACTTGCCAAGGCGTTCGCCATGGGCGCCGGTGAAGGCGCCGCGCACGTGGCCGAACAGTTCGCTTTCCACCAAGGTGTCGGGCAATGCGGCGCAGTTGAGGCTGACCAGGGGCTTGTCGGCACGGTTGCTGGCCTGGTGCAGGGCCTGGGCCACCAGCTCTTTGCCGACGCCGGTCTCACCGGTGATCAGCACGGTCAGTTCGCTGCCGCCGACCAGGCGTATCTCCTCTTCCAGGCGTTTGTGCGCGGCGCTCTGGCCAATCAGCTGCTTGTCTTGGGTGCTGGCTTGGCGGTAGATCTCGGCGCGGTGGTGTTCGTCTTCTGCGCGCAGGGCCAGGTGCTCGATGCGCTCGGCCACCGTCACCGTGGCGGCGGCCAGGCTGGCGAAGGCCTGCAGGGCATCCAGTTCCAGGCTCTGGAACTGCCCTGGGGTGAGTGCGTCGAGGGTCAGCAGGCCCCACGGGCGTTCGTCGACCATCAAGGGGCAGCCCATGCAGTCATGCACTTCAAGGTCGGCATCGGCGGCGGTGACCAGGCCGTCGTAGGGGTCGGGCAGTTCCGAATCGCTGGGGAAGCGAGTGGGTTGCGGGCGGCTCAACAGGACCTGGAAGCGCGGGTGCTCGCTGACCTTGAAGCGTCGGCCCAGGGTATCGGCGCTCAGCCCATCCACCGCCAGAGGCACCAGCCACTCACCGTCCAGGCGCAGCAGCGCGGCAGCGTCGCAAGGCAACAGCCCACGCATGGCCTGAAGCAGTCGACGGTAACGTTCGTGGTCGCTCAGGTCGCGGGACAGGTCGCTGACCAGAGGGAGGAGGGCGGTGAGCAGGGGCTTTGCAGTCATAAGGACTCCTATTGGTCATTATGACTATACGCCGGCCTGGGTCATTATGACATGGCCTGCGTCAACCCCTTGATTTTGCTGGCGATAAAAGTTGGCACGATTGGTGATATGCCTAATTCAATCATTACAAGCCACAGGTTCAGGAGTCGTTGCAATGCTCAATGCCGAACAACGTGCAATCATCAAGGCCACCGTACCCCTGCTGGAAAGCGGCGGCGAAGCACTGACCACCCACTTCTACAAGATGATGCTCAACGAGTACCCGCAAGTACGCCCGCTGTTCAACCAGGCCCACCAGGCCAGCGGCGACCAGCCACGTGCGTTGGCCAACGGCGTGTTGATGTATGCCCGCCACATCGACCAGCTCGAACAGCTCGGTGGCCTGGTCGGGCAGATCATCAACAAGCACGTCGCGCTGCAGATCCTCCCGGAGCACTACCCGATCGTAGGCAGCTGCCTGCTGCGTGCCATCGAAGAAGTGCTCGGCAAGGAAATCGCCACCCCTGAAGTGATCGCTGCCTGGGGCGCCGCGTATGGCCAGTTGGCCGACATCCTCATCGGCGCCGAAGAAAGCCTCTATAAAGAGAAGGAACAAGCCGCCGGTGGCTGGCGCGGTACCCGCGCGTTTCGCCTGGTACGCCGCGAGCAGGAGAGCAGCGAGATCGTCTCGTTCTACTTCGCGCCGGTGGATGGCAAGCCGGTGCTCAAAGCCGAGCCAGGGCAGTACATTGGCCTGCAGTTGTTCATTGACGGTGCCGAGCAGCGTCGCAACTACTCCTTGTCGTCCCTGTGCGACGGCAAGCAATACCGCATCAGCGTCAAGCGCGAAGCCGGCGGCAAGGTCTCCAATTACCTGCACGACGAATTGGTCGTGGGCGAGACGTTGCAACTGTTCCCGCCAGCGGGCGATTTTACCCTGGCCGCCAGCGACAAGCCGCTGGTGCTGATCAGTGGTGGTGTGGGTATCACCCCGACCCTGGCGATGCTTGAAGCGGCGCTTGCGACCCAGCGCCCGGTGCATTTCATCCACTGCGCGCGCAACGGTGCCGTGCACGCCTTCCGTGACTGGATCGATGGGCTGGCCGAGCGCCACCCGCAGCTCAAGCGCTTCTATTGCTACGCAGAGCAGGATGCCGACGACCAGGCCGATGCCGTGGGCCTGCTGAGCCAGGAGCTGTTGGCGCAGTGGCTGGGGCGTGAGCGTGACGTCGATGCCTACTTCCTCGGGCCCAAGGGCTTCATGGCAGTGATCAAACGTCACCTCAAGGGCCTGGGCGTGCCTGAACAGCAGAGCCGCTACGAGTTCTTCGGGCCGGCGGCAGCGCTGGAGTAACTTGCGCCTATTGTGGGTAGGCGCCCCGACAAGGCCGTGCCTGCCCAGAGCACCTCATCTATATAAAGGAGAGATGAAACAGGCCCCGAACCTTTCATCTTTAATCCTCCTTTAATCACGGTATCCTTCACTCCCGGGTGTCGAGGGGCTTGCTCCTGTGCGGCACCCGGGTAGCCGCTTTTTTGCCGTGGGGCGTTGAACCGACGTCGCCAAGGCCGGTCTCAGCCATCTCCGGATAACCCGCGCAGTGCCATCACGCCGCCACCTCGGCACGCTCAAAAGGCCCTGCCCAGCGTGTAGAATTGCGCACAGGCAGGCGGACCACGCGGCCACTATCCATCGAAGGAATCGGCAATGAACGAACAAACATCGCGCCTGAATCGGGAACGGCGCTTTCTGGTGCTGCTAGGGCTGATCTGCCTGTCGCTGATCGGTGGCGCCCTCTATATGCAAGTGGTGCTGGGCGAGGCGCCTTGCCCGCTGTGCATCCTGCAGCGCTATGCCCTTCTGTTTATCGCCGTGTTCGCCTTCATCGCCGCCGCGATGCCGGGGCGCCGCAGCCTGACCTTGTTCGAAGGCCTGGTGGTGCTCAGCGCGGTGGGCGGAATCGTTGCGGCCGGCAACCATGTGTATATACTCGCCAACCCCATGGTCAGTTGCGGCATCGATACCCTGCAGCCAATCGTCGATGACCTGCCCCTGGCCAAGCTGTGGCCACTGGCGTTCCAGGTCGACGGCTTCTGCAGCACGCCGTACCCACCGATCCTCGGTCTGTCGCTGGCGCAATGGGCACTGGTCGCGTTCGTGCTCACCGCCATTCTGGTACCGCTGGGTATCTACCGCAACCGACGTCAGTCTTAGACAAAAGTCCCGAATTGTGTGAGGT
Source organism: Pseudomonas sp. SWRI68 (assembly GCF_014269165.1). Taxonomy (NCBI): domain Bacteria; kingdom Pseudomonadati; phylum Pseudomonadota; class Gammaproteobacteria; order Pseudomonadales; family Pseudomonadaceae; genus Pseudomonas; species Pseudomonas sp. SWRI68. The sequence continues at coordinate 190,379 of NZ_JABWRU010000001.1, forward strand.
CTTTTGCACCGCGTGAGATGCGCAGAAAGTTGCTCCCCGCTTGATCCAGATCAATCACGAAGCCTTGTAGAATGCGGCTTTGAGGGCTACCGGGCGGGGTGCGACAAACTGTCGCGAAGTTGATTCTTCGGGGTGCATTGTTACGTATTCTGTAAAAGACTGTTGCTCAATAAGTCATAGTCAAGGGTTGGCGACCTATCTACAATCGCCCCCAATTTCCGTTCGGCACTGCTTGCGAGTCGCAGGATTGAAGGAAGCCCCAGCGCTCCCTTTTGCTGACTTCGTCAAGTTTCGCCCAGCGGCGATACCGAGCGGACACCCCTCCGCGTTTTCCCGCACCAAATGGACTTGGTCTGAAGTACAGGCCTGTTGCCTACGAAACCATAAGCACCGCTAACACGCTTGAGCCAAGGTCCTGCAGTCGGACCCCAGGCAGGAGCGAGTACGGGCGCGAAATGCCTCACTTGGCAGGACGAAGTGTTGGCTACCAAAACACAAATTGCATTGAAGCAAGCTGATCTAGAGGTCGTGAGATGAGTAAAAAGCGTTACCCCAGACTGTTTGGCATATTGCCCTTTTTAGGCATGCTTTTACTCAGTGGGTGCAACTGGACCCTGCTCGACCCGAAAGGTCAGGTCGGCATTGAGCAAAAGAACCTCATCCTCATCGCTACCGGCCTGATGCTGCTGGTGGTGATTCCGGTCATCATCATGACCGTGGCGTTCGCCTGGAAGTACCGTGCTTCCAACAAGGCTGCGACCTACACGCCTGACTGGTCGCACTCGACCAAGATCGAGGCTGCGGTGTGGATCATCCCGATCCTGATCATCATCGCGCTGGGTTATGTCACCTACAAGTCCACCCACAAGCTGGACCCGTATCGTCCGCTGGATTCGGACGTCAAGCCGATCCAGATCGACGTGGTCGCACTGGACTGGAAGTGGCTGTTCATCTACCCGGAGCAGGGCATCGCGACGGTCAACAAGATCAACTTCCCGGCTAACACTCCGGTCAACTTCCGCGTCACCTCCGACGCCGTGATGAACTCGTTCTTCATCCCGGGCCTGGGCGGCCAGATCTACGCCATGGCCGGCATGACCACCAAGCTGCACCTGATCGCCAACGAGAACGGTGTGTTTGACGGTATCAGCGCCAACTACAGCGGTGCTGGCTTCACCGGCATGAAATTCAAGGCTACTGCCACTTCCCAGGAAGACTTCGACAAGTGGGTCGCCGAAGTGAAGCAGTCGCCTCTGAAACTGGGCAAGGCCGAGTACGAAGCACTGGCCAAGCCTAGCGAATACAACCCAGTCGCGCTGTACAGCGAGGCGCCAGCGGAGCTGTTCCAGACCATCGTCGACAAGTACGAAGGCATGAACCGCGGCAAGCCGGTCCACGAAGAAGCAGGCAGCAAAGATCTGGCCACCACCACGGGTGTGGAATCGAGTACGCAACCAGCTGCCGGTGCAGAGGAGTAAGAGATGTTCGGTAAATTAAGCCTGGAGGCGATACCCTATCACGAGCCGATAGTCATGGTGACGCTTGCCATGATCGCGCTCGGCGGTATCGCTGTCGTCGGCCTTATCACCTATTTCCGCAAGTGGACCTACTTGTGGACCGAGTGGCTGACCACGGTCGACCACAAGAAAATCGGGGTGATGTACATCATCGTCGCGATGATCATGCTGCTGCGCGGCTTTGCCGACGCCATCATGATGCGTACACAGCTCGCTGCTGCTACCGGCGGCTCCGAAGGCTACCTGCCGCCTGAACACTATGACCAGATCTTCACCGCTCACGGTGTGATCATGATCATCTTCATGGCGATGCCGTTCTTCACCGGCCTGATGAACCTTGCGGTTCCTCTGCAGATCGGTGCACGTGACGTTGCCTTCCCGTTCCTGAACTCCCTGAGCTTCTACCTGCTGCTGGCAGGCGTGCTGCTGGTCAACATCTCCCTGGGCGTCGGCGAATTCGCCAAGACCGGTTGGGTTGCCTATCCGCCGCTCGCGGGCATTCAGTACAGCCCTGGAGTGGGTGTCGACTACTACATCTGGGCGCTACAGCTCTCCGGATTGGGTACGACGCTTACCGGTGTGAACTTCCTCGTCACCGTGATGAAGATGCGCGCACCTGGCATGAAACTGATGGACATGCCGATCTTCACCTGGACCTGCACCTGGGCCAACGTGCTGATCGTTGCTTCCTTCCCGATTCTGACCGCTGCACTCGCTCTGCTGACTGTTGACCGTTATCTGGACTTCCATATTTTCACCAACGAGCTTGGTGGGAACCCGATGATGTACGTCAACCTGTTCTGGGCGTGGGGTCACCCTGAGGTCTACATCCTGATTCTGCCGGCCTTCGGCGTGTTCTCGGAAGTGACTTCGACCTTCTCCGGCAAGCGTCTGTTTGGCCACCACTCGATGATCTACGCATCGGGCGCAATCGCCATCCTGGGCTTCGCGGTATGGCTGCACCACTTCTTCACCATGGGTGCCGGCGCCAGCGTCAACACCTTCTTCGGCCTGGCGACGATGCTGATCTCCATTCCGACGGGTGTGAAGTTGTTCAACTGGCTGTTCACCATGTACCAGGGCCGTGTGCGCTTCACCGCGCCGATGCTGTGGACCCTGGGCTTCATGATCACCTTCTCCATCGGTGGCATGACCGGCGTTCTGCTGGCAGTACCAGGTGCCGACTTCGTTCTGCACAACAGCCTGTTCGTAATTGCTCACTTCCACAACGTGATCATCGGTGGTGCGGTATTCGGCTACATCGCCGGCTTCGCCTACTGGTTCCCGAAAGCCTTCGGTTTCACCCTGAACGAGAAGTGGGGCAAAGCTGCCTTCTGGTTCTGGATCTCGGGCTTCTACGTTGCGTTCATGCCGCTGTACGCCCTGGGCTTCATGGGCATGACCCGTCGTCTGAACCACTCCGACAACCCACTGTGGGAACCCTACCTGTACGTAGCCGTTGTCGGCGCCGTGCTGATCCTGTTCGGTATCGCTTGCCAGCTGATCCAGCTCTACGTTTCGGTCCGCGACCGCAACCAGAACCTGGACGTGACCGGCGACCCATGGGGCGGTCGTACCCTGGAATGGTCGACTTCGTCGCCACCTCCGTTCTACAACTTCGCCCACATGCCTGAGCAGGTTGGTCTGGATGCATGGCATGAATCCAAGGAAACCGGCGTTGCCTACAAGCCGGCGACCAAGTTCGACGCCATCCACATGCCGAGCAACACCTCTACCGGTTTGTTCATGGGCCTGTTCCTGACCGTCTTCGGCTTTGCCTTCATCTGGCACATCTGGTGGCTGGTTGGCGCAAGCCTGGTTGCAACCATCGCTGTCTTCGTTCGCCACGCCGCGCGTGACGACCAGGGCTTCATGGTTCCGGCCGAAGAAGTGGCGCGCATCGAAGGCGAGCGCATGAAAGCGCTGGCCAAAGCAGGTGCTCTGCCTGCCGGCGCACGTGTCGAATCGTTTGAGCGGGTGTAATCAATGTCCAGTCAAGTAATGCACGGCGCTGCTCATGGTCACGACCATGGGCATGACGACCACCACCACGACTCGGGCCAGATGACCGTACTCGGTTTCTGGCTGTACCTGATGACCGACTGCATCCTGTTTGCGTCGCTCTTCGCCACCTACGCGGTGCTGTCCGGCAGTTTTGCCGGCGGCCCGTCGGGTCATGACATCTTCCAGCTCGATTTCGTGCTGGTAGAAACCGCGTTCCTGCTGCTGTCCTCGATCACCTTCGGCTTCGCCATGCTGAAGATGTTCGCTGGCAATAAAGCAGGTGTACTGGGCTGGTTGGCTGTGACCTTCCTGTTCGGTGCAGGCTTCATCGCGATGGAAATCTATGAATTCCATCACCTGATCGCCGAGGGCTTCGGCCCGCAGCGCAGTGGCTTCCTGTCGGCGTTCTTCGCGCTGGTCGGTACCCACGGTCTGCACGTGACTGCCGGCCTGATCTGGATGGCAATCATGATGTACCAGATCAACAAGCACGGCATCACGCCGACCGCCAAGACCCGCATGAGCTGCCTGAGCCTGTTCTGGCACTTCCTGGACGTGGTCTGGATCTGCGTATTCACCGTCGTTTACCTGCTGGGGGTTCTGTAATGGCTAACGCACACGACACTCATCACGAAGGTAATCACGGTAGCGTGAAGTCCTACATGATCGGCTTTGTTCTGTCGATCATCCTGACCGCGATCCCGTTCGGCCTGGTGATGTTCCCAAGCCTGCCGAAGAACCTGACCGTCCTGGTCGTGGTGGCCATGGCCGTCATCCAGGTAGTAGTGCACCTTGTGTACTTCCTGCACATGGACCGCTCGCAAGAGCAGCGTTCCAACGTGTCGACGTTCCTGTTCACCGCCATGGTAATTGCACTGCTGGTCGGCCTGTCGCTGTGGATCATGTTCAACATCCACATCGAAATGATGGCCAAGTGAGGTAAGACTGCATGTCCGTTAAGCACTTTATCCAAATCACCAAACCGGGGATCATTTTCGGTAACGTGCTTTCCGTGGCAGGCGGATTCTTCCTTGCCGCGAAGGGCCATGTGGACTTCGCCCTGTTCCTGGCGGTGGTGGTTGGTACTTCCCTGGTGGTGGCGTCCGGTTGTGTGTTCAACAACTGCATCGACCGCGACATCGACATCAAGATGGAACGTACCAAGAACCGCGTCATGGTCCAGGGCGGCATGTCGCTGACCCTCGCGCTGATCTACGCCACCCTGCTTGGGGTGGCGGGTTTCAGCCTGCTGTATGTCCAGGCCAACCCACTGTCGGCGTTCTGTGCGCTGATCGGTTTCATCGTCTACGTCGGTTTCTACAGCCTCTGGCTGAAGCGTAAATCGGTGCACGGCACGTTGGTCGGCAGCCTGTCCGGTGCCATGCCTCCGGTGATCGGCTACTGCGCCGTCAGCAACAGCTTCGACCTGGCTGCAGTGACCCTGCTGGTGATGTTCAGCCTGTGGCAGATGCCGCACAGCTTCGCGATCGCCATCTTCCGCTTCAAGGATTACAGCGCTGCCAACATCCCGGTTCTGCCGGTGGCGCGCGGCATTCTTGCTGCCAAGAAGCAGATCGTGCTGTACGTGCTGGCCTTCGTGCTCGCGACCCTGATGCTTACCCTCGGCGGTTACGCCGGCTTCGGCTACATGGCCGTGGCGGCAGCCATGGGCCTGTACTGGCTGTACATGGCCTGGGGTGGCTACAAGGCCGAGGACGACAGCAAGTGGGCCCGCAAGGTGTTTGGCTTCTCCATCCTCACCGTTACCGCCCTGAGCGTGATGATGTCGGTGGACAGCCAGACCGCTGCGGACGTGCTGATGACCTACGCACGCTGATACCGCTGCCTGTTACACGAAAACCCCGGCCATGTGCCGGGGTTTTTTTATGGGTGTTCTCCTGTGCCGGCCTCTTCGCGGGGCAAGCCCGCTTCCACAGGTGTAGGGCAAGTCCCAATGCCTGTGTATAACCCTGTGGGAGCGGGCTTGCCCCGCGAAGAGGCCGGCCCTGAAAACATAAAATTCTAATTTTCAAAAAATACATCTGAAAAAATATAATAAAACAGGAAATTGTCCTTTACAGGTATCCTGTTTCGGCACTATCTTCTGATCCAGGCCGCTATATCGGCCAACGTCGCTCGGACGGTTCCGGGCGCTTACGTCTGCAGAGGAAACCATGGCCAACCCAGGTTTGCCGCGCCGCTTCGCGCGCATCGATCGTCTCCCCCCTTACGTCTTCAACATCACTGCCGAGCTCAAGATGGCCGCCCGCCGCCGTGGCGAAGACATCATCGACCTGAGCATGGGCAACCCCGATGGCGCCACCCCGCCGCACATCGTCGAGAAGCTGGTGCAGGTCGCCCAGCGCGAAGACACCCACGGCTACTCCACCTCCCGCGGCATCCCACGCCTGCGTCGGGCCATCTCCAATTGGTACAAGGAGCGCTACGAGGTCGACATCGACCCGGAAAGCGAAGCCATCGTCACCATCGGCTCCAAGGAAGGCCTGGCCCACCTGATGCTCGCCACCCTCGACCAGGGCGACACGGTGCTGGTACCCAACCCCAGCTACCCGATCCATATCTATGGTGCAGTGATAGCCGGTGCCCAGGTGCGTTCGGTGCCACTGGTGCCGGGTGTGGATTTTTTCAATGAGCTCGAACGGGCCATTCGCGAGTCCATCCCCAAGCCGAAGATGATGATCCTCGGCTTCCCGTCCAACCCCACCGCGCAGTGCGTCGAGCTGGACTTCTTCGAGCGGGTGGTGGCCCTGGCCAAGCAGTATGACGTGCTGGTGGTGCATGACCTGGCCTACGCCGATATCGTCTACGACGGTTGGAAAGCGCCGTCGATCATGCAGGTGCCCGGGGCCAAAGACATCGCGGTGGAGTTCTTCACCTTGTCCAAAAGCTACAACATGGCCGGCTGGCGTATCGGCTTCATGGTGGGTAACCCAGAGCTGGTCAATGCCCTGGCACGCATCAAGAGCTACCACGACTACGGCACCTTCACGCCCTTGCAGGTGGCCGCCATCGCCGCGCTGGAAGGTGACCAACAGTGCGTGCGGGACATCGCCGAGCAGTATCGTCAACGCCGTAACCTGCTGGTGAAGGGCTTGCACGAGCTGGGTTGGATGGTCGAGAACCCCAAGGCGTCGATGTACGTCTGGGCGAAGATTCCGCCGGAGTATGCGCACCTGGGCTCGCTGGAGTTTTCCAAGAAGCTGCTGGCCGAGGCCAAGGTCTGCGTGTCGCCAGGTATTGGCTTTGGTGATTACGGTGACGACCACGTGCGCTTTGCTCTGATCGAGAACCAGGACCGTATTCGCCAGGCGATCCGCGGTATCCGTCAGATGTTCAGGGCCGACGGCCTGACCCACAAGTAAACCGCGCGGGGCCGCAACGCGGCCCCCATCGGGCAGGAGGTTGGCCTTCCGTCTGCCTGCCCGTTATGCACGCCAATACCTTCAGCACTCATTCTTCCTGTTCAGGTATTCAAATGAGTGTATTCACAGCCTATTTCTGCGGTACCGCTTCCAACCGTTTCGATGATGCAAACCCCAATTTCTGGAACGGTGAACTGGTCTCGACGTTGGCCAGCAACGATAAAGGGTTCGAGTTCGCTCATTGGATTGCAGTCGATGGGCCTGGTAGCGGCAACCTTCAGGACGACAACCTGTTCGTCGAGCCAGGCGGCTACTTCAACTGGAGTGGCCAGTTGTTCGGCCGCGGCTGGGAAGAAAACGTGAACCATGTGCTGCAAGTCATCAAGGGCGAAAGTAACTGGCAGCGCACCAAGCTTAGCGAGGAAGCATACACAAAGCTCAAAGACGCGGGCGTACCGATCCCGGATGCGTCCGCAACGGCATCCTGGTTCTGGCGAACCTACGACTATGGAGACCGCCACCCAACCCCGCAGGAATTGCAGGAGCGGATCATCAGCATGTTCCGCAAGCCGCGCCTGCCCACCCAGGTCAACCTGGTGGGCTGGAGCCGGGGTGGTATCAGTTGCCATATGCTGGCCAATGCGATGGCGCAAGACCCGGTGCTGCGGGGTATCCCGGTCAACATTTTTGCCATCGACCCGGTGCCAGGCATTGGCAACATCCAGACGCAACGGGTGAAACTGGCGGGCAATGTCAGAGAGTACGTCGGTTTCTATTCGCGGGATGAGCGCTCCAAAGGTTTTGCCTGCGTGATCCCCTCTGTAGAGAGCGGCACGCACATGTGCATTTATCCGATGCCGGGCCGGCATGCCACCTTGGTCGGCAATGCGTCGGTCGATGGCGCGGGCGACGGCAAAGTGCTGACTGAGCCCGGTTTGATCGTGCGGCATTTCGCCGAAGTGTGCCTGACCCGTTGGGGTGTCGATTTGGACAGGCGACTGGCGCTGGATGACGACCAGTTGATGCGGCATCACCTGGCCATGGCCACTGCCGATGAGCAATACCAGGCCATGCGTAGCCAGTCGTATACCGTCTTCACCGAAGGCAGCAAGGACGACCGGCTGGTGCACTGCGGCGAAGCCCAGGCGCACTTCAGCCAAGTGAGCGGCGAAAGCTATGACCCAGGCGAAGGCCTTGGCTTGCAACACTGGGATGCCAGCACTTACAAGGCCCTGCGATAGGTCAGGCGGGCGGCCATCCAGTGAGCTGGCCGCCTGTTTTTCGGGCTTCGGGCTGCCCGGATCAGCGGCGATTTTTTTTGCATTGCCCCTCTATCCAGCCGGCCCCGGTTGGATTGAAAATGGCGCAGCGGGCCCTGCCCCGATAACAACAACCTTCCCTCCGTGGCCTCATGTCCGAATATAACCCTTGCCTTGACTGCGGCGCCTGCTGCGGGTACTTCCGTGTGTCCTTCTTCTGGGGCGAATGCCAGTCTGCCGGGGGCGTTGTGCCTGACGACCTGGTGGTGCAGATCAACCCCACCCGGGTCGCCATGATCGGCACCGATGCCAAGCCTTGCCGCTGCGTGAGCCTTGCGGGCGAGATTGGCAAAGAGGTGGCGTGTACCATTTACGCCAACCGCTCGAGCCCTTGCCGAGAGTTTGAAGCGTCGTGGGAGGGTGGGGTGCATAACCCCAGCTGCGACGATGCTCGCGCGGCCTATGGGCTACCGCCGCTGACCCCGCCAGGGGCTAACGAGCCACATTGGCCGGATGACGGGGCTGAGGTAGCTTGAGGTTACTGAGTGGCCTGTATCCGCGAGAGGGTCATCCTGAATGGCCTGTCGGGGCGCGAGTAATGGCTGAAAGGTGCATGACGCAAGGGCTGCAGCGCTCTTGAGATCGAGCGCCGCCCGCGCGGCGCATTGGGTGCAGCTTGGGGCCCTCAAGTGGGCTGCGTAGCAGCCCATCCAGCCATGCTTTGCGCAAAGCCGGAGCAAGGGTTGCACCCATCCGGCAGGCTGGTTATCACGATCACGATCACGCTTTGCGCCCCACCGCAAGACCCCAAAATGATCCCCAAAACACTATAAAAACCCAAGGCATCCCCCAGCCGCCCCGCTTGACGTTAAACTGTCATCTCCCCAGCAATGGACAGGAGATCCGGCGTGACCCCACCCCGCAGTTTCCCCAGTGACCTCTGCCTCGACAGCCCCCGCCTGCAATTGCGCCCGATGCGCCATGGCGATGCCGCGCAATGGCTGGCGATCATGGCCGACCCCGAGGTCATGCGTTATTGGCATCATGCACCCTGGCAAGACCTTGCCGAGGCTGAAAGCGCACTGGCCGCTGACCGCGAAGCCTATGCCAATGGCGACCAGCTCAAGCTAGGCATGTACCGCCGTGACAACGGCGAACTGATCGGCATGGTCCAACTGTTCAATATCGACGACGTTTCCCGCCGTGGCGAAATCGGCTACTGCCTGGCCAGCGCCGTACAGGGCAGGGGCTACATGGACGAGGCATTGACCTGCTTCATCGACTACCTTGCCCATACCCTGCACATGCGCCGCCTTGAGGGCGAAATCGACCCGCGCAACCAGGGTTCGGCACGCACGCTGGAGCGTCAAGGCTTCGTGCTCGAAGGCACCTTGCGGGCGCGTTGGTGCGTGGCCGGCGAGCTGTCCGACTCGGGTATCTACGGCTTGCTGCTGGAGCCACCTGTTGCTTGATGTTGTAGCGAGCATCAACGCCCGCCGAGTATCACACCACCGTAGTTGGCCTTTCGCGGCACCTACTTAGATCTGGAAGCGGGGCAGGGCCTGGGTTATGGTCGCAGCCTGTCCCGTTTTCCCCCAGGTGTGCCCCTTGCCCGTTTTCTACCTGAGCATCAGCCTGCTTTTGTACTTGCTCGCGCTTTTTTTCGATGGCGCGCTGATGAGTGGCGGCCGCCACATGCCGGCCTTGCAGATGTTGCTGTATGGGCCCTGGGGCATGCCGTTCGGGTTGTACCAGTGGTTTGCCAACCCGTTGTTGGCGGTGGCAATTCTTGCCCACCAGCGGTTCCGTCGGATGGCGTTGGGGTGCGGGCTGGCCGCGCTGTATCTGGCCGCCAGCAGCTTTGGCATCGACCGCCTGCCAGACAGCCAGAGCTACGACTTCAATGCACGCACCGGCTTTGGTGCGGGCTTTTATCTGTGGCTTGCGGCGATCGTAGTGTTCTGCGCGGGCCAGGCCTGGCATTGCTGGAAGGCCCGCAGCGCAGCCGACATGCCTGGCTGGCGCTGGCTTGATGTGGCCTTGATTGCTGCGCTGGGGGTGGCGTTGTATGCCGCCACGCAGATGCCGTCGTTGCGTTTCGAGCCGGGCAAGGTGCTGATGCCGCCGGAGCAACCGCAGTCATTTTGATACTCACAAGGAGGGTTTGCATGATCAAGCATTACCTGGCAGGCCTGGCACTGGCCTGCGTGCTGCCGCTGGCGGTGGCGGACGACTATACGCCGGCCTATGGGCAGTGCATGGACAAGGCTTCAAGCACCCTGGCCATGAGCGAGTGCATCAACGCCGAGACCCACGTGCAGGACCAGCGCCTGAACCGGGTGTACAAGCAACTGATGGGCAAGCTGGATGCCGGGCAGCAGAAGACCCTTCGGGATGTACAGCGCAAGTGGATGGCCTACCGTGATGGCAACTGTATGTTCCATGTGCAGGCCAGTGGCGGAACCATGGCACAGCTGGAAGGCGGCACGTGCGTGATGGACATGACCCGTGACCGGGCGGCGGAGCTGGAGCGGGTGTTGGGGCCCGTGTAGGAGCGGCCTTGCGTCGCGAAAGGGTCGCGTAGCGGCCCCAGATTTCAGCTTCGCCGCGAATATTTTGGGGCCGCTACGCGACCCTTTCGCGACGCAAGGCCGCTCCTACGACGAGCGGGCCTTGAGGTATTCGCGCACCTCTACAGCGTCCCCGGCAAACTCGATACGCTCGGCCTTGGCATCGCGCTGATAGGCATACATCGGGTCGTAATACTCCGTCAGCAACCCTTCGATCCAACCCCTGTGCAAATCCACCGAGCCACAGCGCAGTTGCTCGTCCAGCGCTTCACGCATGACCGCCGACAACCGCTGGAATCGCTCACCGCCCAGGCGCTTGTGGATATTGGCCAGGCTCTGCAGCATGCGCTCGGCGAACAGCCGCCGCCCCAGCTCTTCGCCGTGCAGCGCGACGAATTCGGCGCTCAGGTTGACCACGTAGTCGCGCAGGATACGTTCGACACGGTTCTCGAAGCTGTCCTCCAGCCACACCAACGGGTACTGCTGCATGCCTTGGTACAACGCCAGCGGCACCGTGCAACTGCCGACGATACGGCCTTCATCTTCGAGCACGAACTGCTCGATGCCGCGTGCGCGCTTTTTCAGCACATCGACGGCCAGCTTGTTTTCGAAGTCGATCTGCGCAGGTTGCGCCGTGGCGCGTTTGCCGAAGCTGGAACCGCGGTGGTTGGCGTGGCCTTCAAGGTCGAGGACGTTGCTCAGTTGCTGCAACACATCGGTCTTGCCGGTGCCGGTAAGGCCACCCAGCAGGACGAAATCGCAGTGCTCCACGGCGTCCTGGGTGGTATCGAGGAGGAAGGTGCGCATGGCCTTGTAGCCGCCCTTGACGCGGGGGTAGTCGATACCCGCTTCATCACGCAGCCACTGCTGGACAATCTGCGAGCGCAGGCCACCGCGCGCGCAATACAGATAGCCGTCAGGGTGGGCCCGGGCAAAGCTGGCCCAGGCGTGCAGGCGCTCACGCTTGGTCGTGCCTCTGACCAGTTGGTGGCCGAGGGTGATGGCGGCGGCCTGGCCCTGCTGCTTGAAACAGGTGCCGACCTTCTGCCGCTCCAGATCGTTCATCAGGGGCAGGTTGACGACACCCGGAAAGGCGCCTTTGGCAAATTCGACGGGCGCGCGCATGTCCATCATCGGCACGTCGTTCAAGAACAGCTGGCGGTAGTCGGTGCAGTCGGGGCGCATCAAAGCACCTCGACTGCATGGCCCTGTCGTTCGACCAGGGTGCCGATGGGTGCCAGCGCCAGGCCCAGTTCGGCGGCCACAGCGAGAAACTGCGCTTCACCCTCAGGGCTGACCGCCACCAGCAGGCCACCGCTGGTCTGCGGGTCGCACAGCAGGTGCTTTTGCTCATCGCTCAAGGCGCCGATCTTGTGGCCATAGCTGTCGTAGTTGCGCAGCGTGCCGCCTGGGATGCAGCCCTCGGCCAGGTAATGCTCGACACTCGGCAGGCGGGGGACTGCGGCGTAGTTCAGCCGGGCGGTGAGGTGGCTGCCTTCAGCCAGTTCGACCAGGTGGCCCAGCAGGCCGAAGCCGGTGACGTCGGTCATCGCCATGACACCGTCGAGCTTGCCGAAGCGGCTGCCGGGGGTGTTGAGGGTACACATCCAGTCGCGTGCCAGGCCCTGGTCCTGTTCACGCAACTTGGCCTTTTTCTCGGCGGTGGTGAGGATGCCGATGCCCAGCGGCTTGGTCAGGTACAGCTGGCAGCCTGCAGTGGCGGTGTCGTTGCGCTTGAGGTGGCGCTTGCTGACCACGCCGGTGACGGCCAGGCCGAAGATCGGCTCCGGGGCGTCGATGGAGTGGCCGCCGGCCAGCGGAATACCGGCTTCGGCACACACCGCACGCCCGCCGCGAATCACTTCGCGGGCGACTTCCGGCGGCAGCACGTTGACTGGCCAACCAAGGATGGCGATGGCCATCAACGGGTCGCCGCCCATGGCGTAGATGTCGCTGATAGCGTTGGTGGCGGCGATACGGCCGAAGTCGTAGGGGTCATCGACGATCGGCATGAAGAAGTCGGTGGTCGAGACCACGCCGCGTTCCTCGTCCAGGGCATACACGGCGGCATCATCGCGTGAAGCATTGCCGACCCAGAGCTTGGGGTCCAGGGCCTGGGCGCCGCTTTCGGCCAGGATCACGTCCAGCACCTTGGGGGAAATCTTGCAGCCACAACCGGCGCCGTGGCTGTACTGGGTCAGGCGGATTGGCTCGCTCATACGTTCCTCAGCAGATCAAATCGTTGCGCGATTGTAGCAAAGCTGGTCATTGCGCCGTGGCGCCTTATAATTTGCACGGACGGCGCGGCAGCCGCCCCTAAGCCCACTAATGCCCTGGAGATGTCAATGTTCAAACGCCCTGTGGCGCTCGTCGCCAGCCTCGTGCTGTCCTGCTGTGCCGTGATCGCTCAGGCTGCAGAAACGCTGCGGGTCAGTGCCATCCCCGACGAAGCCCCCACCGAACTGCAACGCAAGTTCAAGCCGCTGGGGGAGTACCTGTCCCGCACGCTGGGCATGGAGGTGAAATTCGTGCCGGTCTCCGACTACCCGGCGGTGGTCGAGTCGCTGGCCTCGGACCGCCTCGACCTGGCTTGGCTGGGCGGCTTCACCTTTGTCCAGGTACATCTCAAAGACCCCAATGCCACGCCGTTGGTACAGCGTGAGCAGGACGCGCAGTTCACGTCCAAGTTCATCACCGCCAACCCCAATGTGAAGAGCCTGGCCGACCTCAAGGGCAAGTCGTTCGCGTTCGGGTCGATATCGTCCACCTCGGGCAGCCTGATGCCGCGTTACTTCATGCTCAAAGAGGACAAGATAAAGCCTGAGGACTACTTCAGCCGTGTGGCTTACTCCGGTGCCCACGACGCCACTGCGGCCTGGGTGCAGGCGGGCAAGGTCGATGCTGGGGTGCTCAATGCCAGTGTCTGGCAGAAGCTGGTGGATGCCGGCAAGGTCGATACCAGCAAGGTCAAGGTGTTCGCCACCACGCCCACCTATTTCGACTACAACTGGACCGTACGCGGCAACATGGACCCGGCACTCAAGGCGAAGATCAAAAAGGCATTCCTCGACCTCGACCCGGCCAACCCCGAGCACAAGGCGATTCTCGACCTGCAGGCGGCCAGCCGTTTCATCGAGACCAAACCTGAGAACTACCTGGGCACCGAACAAGCCGCGCGCGAGGCCGGCCTGCTCAAGTGACGGCTATTCGTTTGCACGGTGCCAGCCTGCGCCACGGCCAGGTGCGTGCGCTTGAAGCGGTGAGCCTGAGCATCGAGCAGGGCGAGCGGGTTGCGATCATCGGCCCGTCAGGGGCGGGCAAGTCCAGCTTGCTGCACCTGATGGCCACCGCTATCCAGCCCAGTGACGGGCGGCTGGAGCTGTTCGGTGTACTGCCCTGGGCGCTGTCTGGCAGGGCGCGTCAGCGGTTGCGGGCGCGGGTTGGCTTGGTGCACCAGGCGCCGCCCTTGCCGCCGCGCCAACGGGTGGTCACGGCGGTGCTGGCAGGGCGGCTGGGGCAGTGGGGCACCTTGCGTGGCTTGCTCAACCTGTTGTACCCGACCGATGTAGCGGGCGTGCGCCAGGCGTTGGCAGAGTTGGGGCTGGCCGACAAGCTTTTCGTGCAGTGCGGGCAGCTGTCTGGCGGCCAGTTGCAACGGGTGGGCATCGCCCGGGTGTTGTATCAGCGGCCGGCACTGCTGCTGACCGACGAGCCGGTGTCGGCGATGGACCCGGTGCTGGCCGATCACAGCCTGGCATTGCTCAACCGTCACGCCCAGGCCAACGGCGTCACGCTGGTGGCCAGCCTGCATGCGGTCGAGCTGGCATTGGCGCACTTCCCGCGGGTGATCGGTATCCGTGAGGGGCAGGTGGTGTTCGACAGCCCGGCCGCAGCCGTCAGCCCGCAGATGCTGGCGGCACTCTACGCCAACGAACAATTGGCGCCGCCGCCCACGCCGGGGCCTACGCCTGCGCTGACGGTACAGATCCCACGATGCTGAAGGCCGATACCCGCGACCCAGCGGCGCTGCCACGGTTGCTGCTGACCCTGCTGGCCTTGGCGGTGTTATGGCCGGGGGTGCAGTTGAGCGAGCTGAACCCGGGTGTGCTGTGGCAGGCCGAGAATCGTCAGCAGATCGCCAGTTTCACCCAGGCGTTCTGGCCACCGGCGCATGATGCCGAGTTTTTGCTGCTGCTGTTCGAGGCCACGCTGCAGACCCTTGCCGTGGCCACGGCCGGCATGGCCCTGGCGCTGCTGCTGGCGGTGCCGGCCAGCCTGCTGGCCAGCCGCGCCTTGTCGTTGCGGGCGGCCTCGCGCGGCGGCCGGGCCGGGCTGTTGTCGCGGGTGCTGCGCATGCCGGTGCGCGGGCTACTGATCTTTCTGCGTAGCGTGCCGGAAATCGTCTGGGCCTTGCTGTTCGTGCGTGCCGTAGGGCTTGGGCCAACGGCCGGTGTGCTGGCCATCGCCATTACCTACAGCGGCATGCTCGGCAAGGTCTATGCGGAAATCTTCGAGTCGGTCGACCAGCGCCCGGCCCATGCGCTGTTGCAGGCGGGTAGTGGCCGGCTGATGGCTTTCTTCTACGGCATCTTGCCCAATGCCGTGTCGGAGGTGGTGTCCTACACCGTCTACCGCTGGGAGTGCGCGGTGCGGGCTTCGGTGGTGATGGGCTTTGTCGGTGCCGGCGGCCTGGGGCAGCAGATCGACCTGTCGATGCGCATGTTTGCCGGTGCGCAAGTGGCGAGCATGCTGCTGACATTCCTGTTGCTGGTGTCTTTTGCTGACATGCTCAGCCGCTTCCTGCGGGCGAGGCTGGCATGAACCGGGTGATCAACCTGCTGGTGCTCGGCGCGCTTGTGGCAGCGGTGGTGGCCTCGTTCGCTTACCTGGAGCTGGACCTGCAGGCGCTGGTAGGTGACGGCGGGTTGGGGCAGATGGCCGAATATGCGCGGCGCTTCCTGCAGCCAGACCTGTCCGCCGAGCATTTGCGCGCGGTGGGGCGTGGCGCCTTGGAGACCTTGGCCATGTCTGGCCTGGGTACCTTGCTGGCGGTGGTGCTGGGGATGCTGCTGGCGTTGCCGGCGGCGGGCCGGTTCGGCTGGCCGCTGCAGGCTGCGGCGCGGGTGCTGCTCAATGCCTTGCGGGCCATCCCCGAGCTGGTCTGGGCGGCGCTCACCGTGCTGGCAGCAGGGCTTGGCCCGAATGCCGGCACCCTGGCCCTGGCGTTGCACACCGCTGGGGTGCTGGGCCGGTTGTTTGCCGAGGCCCTGGAGAACGCGCCGGCCGAGCCTGCGGCCGCCATTCGTTTGCAGGGTGGCAGCCAGGTTGCGGCGTTCTGCTTTGGCACTTTGCCCAACCTGTGGCCGCAGTTGTTGGCCTACAGCCTGTACCGCTGGGAGAACAACATCCGCATGGCCAGCGTGCTGGGGTTTGTTGGGGCGGGTGGCTTGGGGCAGATGCTCTATACCACCTTGAGCCTGTTCCAGGAGGCGCAGGCCAGCACGGTGATCCTGGCGATGCTGGTGCTGGTGTTGCTGGTGGATGCGTTGAGTGATGTGCTGCGCCAGCGCTATGTGCGCGCCTGATCGGGGCTGCAAAGAGGCCCCGACAGCCGTCAGGTCACCTGTTCCCCATGCTGCGCCTCCCGTTGCATCGACTCCAGGTTGCGCTCGATCGTCTCGCAGATGGTATCCATCTGGATCTGGTGCTCGCTGAACCGAAACGGGCTCTGCAGGTCGGTGCCGATGCGCTCGATGGCCAGCAGCATGAACCCCACCACCGTCGAGGCCAGCGGGGTAAACCAGCCCAGCGACTCGACCAGCCCCACCGGCACGATCAGGCAGAACAGCGTGATGAACAGCCGCGGAAAATACACATAAGGGTAGGGCAGCGGTGTGTTGGCAATCCGCTCCATTCCGCCCTGAGCATTGGACAGGTCCACCAGCGTCGACTCCAGCCTCGCCAGGCGGATGCTGTCCAGGCGCCCGGCCTGGTACTCCCGCGCCAGCAGGGCCGCCGAGCCGCTGAGGATGTCATTGGCGAAGTTGTTCGAGCGGTTGCGCCGCTCGAACTCCGCTGGGGGGATGAACGCCATCAGTTCATCCGGGCAACGGTCACCCTTGAGGTGCGCCGCCAGGCAGTTCACATAGGCGATATGGCGGCGCAGCAAGGTGGCCTTGGCCGGGTTCAGGCTATCGTCCGGGTCGTCGATCAGGGTCAGCGTCTGCCGGGCAAAGCTGCGCGAACTGTTGACCAGGGCACCCCACAACGTGCGCGCCTCCCACCAGCGGTTGTAGGCACTGCTGTTGCGAAAGCTCACCAGCACCACCAGCGCCGAACCCAGCAAGGTCAATGGAATCAGCGGCAGGGTGAACTTGCTGTTGAAGAACAGCATGAAGTCGATGGTGACCAGCACATCCCAGATCAGCAGCCAGAACAGCGACCAGCCGATGTAACCGATGGTCTTCGCGACCAGGCGGTACTTGCGGGCGATGATCTTTTTCACACGGGGTACCTCGGAACACGGGGATGCAGGATCGGACGCCGAGTGAGGGTTATGGTTCGGTGTAGTCTCTCTTAGGGTGTTAACAGAAGTGTCGAGCTACCCAAGTATTTGCCTCATCTGCACCAACGCCACCCGCTTCCCATCCGGCGCCTGGCGCGCCTCGATGCCGAACGGCACAAAGCCCATCTGTGGATAGAGCAGCAACCCCGCCGTGTTGTGATTGAAGCACGACACCCAAACCTCCCGTGCCGCAAACTGCTTGCGGGCCAGCTCGACCATGGCGTTGACCAGGTAGCTGGCCACACCATGGCCGCGGGCCGCTGGGGCCACGACCACGTTGCCCAGGGCGCATACCCCGCCGTGCTCGGCTTTGTAGAAGTTGGCGAAGGCCAGCACCATGCCGCCGCCTTCCACCACCGTGGACCCGTTGCGCTGGGCGATGGCGTCGGTCAGTTGCTCGGGCGTGAGCGGGTAGGTGGCCTTGGGGAACATGTAGAACAGTTCGTCCGGGCCTTGAGGGAAGCAGCAGATGGCGGGGATGTCACTGGGCTGTACAGGGCGGTGGCTGAGGTGCATGGCAGGTCCTTTTACAGGCGTGTGGCTGGCGCTCACAGCGTAGCACTGCGCATGTGGGCGCGGGCCTGTCGGGAGCGCCTGGCCGCCGCTCAAGGTTTGGCGGCCACCGCCACAAACCCCTTGATCGCGGCAGGCGCATGCGGTTTGGCCTTGCGTGCCAGCAGGTACTGGAAGCGCCGCCATTCCTTGTCGATCTCGCTGTACGACATGAACACGCTGACGCGCTCTTTATCGGCGAGGTCCGGGCGAGCGCGCACGTCGATCTCGTTCTTGGGGATGAACGCGACATTGATACCCAGCACCTGGCCGTCATCGGCGAACACCGGCCCGCCCGACATGCCCTTGACCATGGGGCCGTCGTGCAACGAGTAGAAGACACTGCCCGGGGTGCCTTCGAGGCGTACCAGTGTTGGCAGGGCATGGCCCTTGCCCTGTACGGGCATCATTAGGCTGTTGAAGCCGACGGCCGTCACCGACTCACCTGGCACGTATTGCCGCCAATGCGGTACCTCACGCGCCTTGTGCTTGAAGAACACGACATCACCGAGGCCCTCGTGGACCACGTTGCGCAGGAAGGGTGTGTGTTTTGCGGTCACTGCGTAGTCTTCGTTCCACTGGATGGCGCTGGCCATCAGCAACATCGGCAGCGGCGCACCGGAGGTGACCACGAAAGCCTGGCTGTAGACGGGATCGGAGACGTAGGACGTTGGCACTCCATTGCACCCACTGAGCAGCATCATTGCCGCCAGACAGGGCACGGTTGTTTTCATGTGTCACACAGTCATGGAAAAATGGGAGCGCAAATATGGCTAAGTGCTATCACTCTGGCAATACTTTGTGCATATATCCGACGAGTAACATCTTAAGTAGGGGGGAGGAGGCTAGCCAATAGATTCGAGGCATGGCTGCTGCCCCGCTCGTCAGGCACGCGGCGTCAATTTGATGAGGGATCAAGGGCGCGTTTTTCGTGTTACTCATCACTCGCGATGAGGGTGATGAGCTCCATTGAGCTGTATTGAGCTTGTCGGACAGTGAGAAGCTGCAGTTTGAGCCCTTGTTGCAGGCTGAACTGGATACCCTGACACTGAATAACTGTGCCAGGTATCGGCTGGGCATGAGCCAGGTGCAAGCGTGGATCGAGGCCGGACGCCCACGTTGACGAGGCGTACGCAGGGCATTGGTCGCACGTATTCATAGATCAAAACTGAAAGGAATCAAACATGCTGAAGCTCAATCCCCTGGTCCCCGAACTCATTGTTTCCGACCTCACACGAAGCCTTGCCTTCTACTGCGACATACTCGGCTTCAAGGTCGAGTACGAGCGGCCAGAAGATCATTTCGCTTTTCTTTCTTTCGGCGGCAGCCAACTTATGTTGGAACAGGACTGGCACAGTGAATCGCCTTGGCGGGTCGGGCCTCTTGAGCCGCCTTATGGGCGTGGTATCAACCTGTCCATCGAATGCCCGAACGCTTCAGCGCTGGTGTCGACACTGGAGGCGGCCGGGTATCCCCTCAGAAACCCGGTTGAAGAGCACTGGTACCGCAGCGGTGAATTACTGTTTGGTCAGCGCAATTTTCTGCTGCTCGACCCGGATGGTTACTTGCTCCGTTTTGCAGAAGCTATCGGCAGCAAACCCTGCTAGCCGCACCGGTCAAAGCGACTACCCATTCGGGTTGATTGGATCATCGCTATCATCCAAGGCGCCATTCGATGTCCCGGTGTGTGCTGGCCATTTCTACGGATTGCCCAATTCGATCACGCTATAGGTGAACTCGTTGGCCTGCTTGGCCTTGCCGCGCGCAGAGTCGGCGACTTGAAACCGGTCATCATCGTGGACCACCATTACCTGGCGGGCATTCAACGCTACAACGCCTTCCGGTTTGTTATCGAACCACAAGGGCGAGCCGTCGGGCCCGAGGAACGGTTGCGGTGTACCCGACCCGTCCGGTTCAAGCAGTGACAATGGCAATGCCCACAAATAGCCACCAATCTGGTCACCCTGCTCATGGCTGGTGGTGGCCAGCAGGCGCTTGTTGAAGGGGTCGTATTCCAGGCTGGAAAGGCTCAGCGGTCTGTCGTCGCCCTGCACGCGCGGTTCGAATTGATAGGCCAGTTCGAAGGCGCCACTGATCTCGGGCTCACCGGCCTGCACTGTGATCGGCGCCTGCAGGGTTCATTTTCATTTTGCGGCTCCTTGCACGAGGGATGAAGGCAAGGGCCAGCGTAGGGAAGGGTGCTGAGCCGGGGCAGAGGGCAGTTGTGCCAAGGGGCCGCGCGACGGTGCTTGAGGATTGCTAAACGCCAGGCACAAAAAAACCGACCATAAGGTCGGTTTTTTCTGGATTTTGGTGCCCCGAGGGAGACTCGAACTCCCACTCCTTTCGAAAACGGATTTTGAATCCGCCGCGTCTACCAATTCCGCCATCAGGGCTTGTGGCGCGCAGTATAGAGAGGTGCCTCGGGTCGGTCAATCGGGTTTCATGGTCAATTTTCACACATTGGGCTAAACTTCCCGGCCCTGCCGAACCGAACATTATCATGCGCGTCGCCGATTTTTCCTTCGAACTCCCCGATTCCCTGATCGCCCGCCACCCTCTGGCCGAGCGCCATGGTAGCCGTCTGCTGGTCCTCGATGGGCCGAGCGGCGCCTTGGTACATCAGCAATTCACCGATCTGCTCGACTATTTGCGCCCGGGCGACCTGATGGTATTCAACAATACCCGGGTTATCCCGGCGCGCTTGTTCGGCCAGAAAGCCTCCGGCGGCAAGCTGGAAGTGCTGGTCGAACGCGTGCTCGACAGCCACCGGGTATTGGCCCACGTGCGCTCCAGCAAGGCGCCCAAGGTGGGTGCGCAGATTCTCATCGATGGCGGTGGCGAGGCCGAAATGGTCGCGCGCCACGAGACGCTGTTCGAGCTGCGCTTCACCGAAGAGGTGCTGCCACTGCTCGAACGCGTCGGGCACATGCCGCTGCCGCCCTATATCGACCGCCCCGACGAGGGCGCCGACCGTGAGCGTTACCAGACCGTCTACGCCGAGCGTGCCGGTGCGGTCGCAGCGCCCACGGCCGGCCTGCACTTCGACCAGGCGCTGCTGGAGCAGATTGCCGCCAAGGGCGTGGAGCGGGCCTTCGTGACCCTGCACGTCGGCGCGGGCACCTTCCAGCCGGTGCGGGTCGACAAGATCGAAGACCACCACATGCATAAAGAGTGGCTCGAAGTGAGCCAGGATGTGGTGGATGCGGTTGAGGCCTGCCGTGCCCGCGGCGGGCGTGTGGTGGCCGTGGGCACCACCAGCGTGCGCTCGTTGGAAAGCGCGGCGCGCGACGGCGTGCTCAAGGCATTCAGCGGCGATACCGACATCTTCATTTACCCGGGCCGGCCATTCCATGTGGTCGATGCCCTGGTCACCAACTTCCACCTGCCGGAGTCCACGCTGCTGATGCTGGTCTCGGCCTTCGCCGGCTACCCCGAGACCATGGCCGCCTACGCGGCTGCGGTCGAGCAGGGGTACCGCTTCTTCAGTTACGGTGATGCCATGTTCATCACCCGCAATCCGGCGCCACGCGGGCCCGAGGATCAAGCATGAGTCGCACCTGTCGAATGTCCTTCGAACTGCTGGCCACCGACGGCAAGGCCCGTCGTGGTCGCATCACCTTCCCCCGAGGCACCGTGGAAACCCCGGCGTTCATGCCGGTAGGCACCTACGGCACGGTCAAAGGCATGCTGCCGCGCGACATCGAGGCCATCGGCGCCGAGATGATCCTGGGCAACACCTTCCACCTGTGGCTGCGCCCGGGCACCGAGGTGATCAAGAAGCACAACGGCCTGCACGACTTCATGCAGTGGAAAGGCCCGATCCTCACCGACTCCGGTGGCTTCCAGGTGTTCAGCCTCGGCGCCATGCGCAAGATCAAAGAGGAAGGCGTGACCTTCGCCTCGCCCGTCGACGGCTCCAAAGTGTTCATGGGCCCCGAAGAGTCGATGCAGGTCCAGCGTGACCTGGGCTCGGACGTGGTGATGATCTTCGACGAGTGCACCCCTTACCCGGCCGAGCACGACGTGGCGCGCACCTCCATGGAGCTGTCGCTGCGCTGGGCCCAGCGCTCGAAAAACGCCCACGCCGACAACACTGCGGCGCTGTTCGGCATCGTCCAGGGCGGCATGTACCAGGACCTGCGCATGCGCTCGCTGGAAGGCCTGGAAAACATCGGCTTCGACGGCCTGGCCATTGGCGGCCTGTCGGTGGGCGAGCCCAAGCACGAGATGATCAAGGTGCTGGACTACCTGCCGGACCAGATGCCTGCTGACAAACCTCGTTACCTTATGGGGGTAGGCAAACCGGAAGATCTCGTTGAGGGTGTGCGCCGCGGCGTCGACATGTTCGACTGCGTGATGCCGACGCGTAACGCACGCAACGGCCATCTGTTCGTCGATACCGGGGTGATCAAGATCCGCAATGCGTTCCATCGCCACGATGAGTCGCCGCTGGATCCGACCTGCGATTGCTACACCTGCACCAACTTCTCCCGCGCGTATCTCCACCACCTGGACAAATGCGGCGAAATGTTGAGCAGCATGCTGAATACCATCCACAACTTGCGCCATTACCAGCGCTTGATGGCCGGTTTACGCGAGGCTATTCAACAGGGTAAATTGGCCGCCTTTGTCGACGCCTTCTACGCCAAACGCGGGCTGCCTGTGCCGCCTTTGGGCTGATTGTCAGCACTTAAATATTAAAACTCAGTAATGGAGTGCCTCATGAGCTTTCTGATTCCCGCCGCTTACGCGGACGCAGCAGCACCTGCCGCCGGCCCAGCCGGTACCGGTTTCGAGTGGATCTTCCTGGTCGGCTTCCTGGTCATCTTCTACCTGATGATCTGGCGTCCACAGGCCAAGCGCGCCAAAGAGCAGAAGAACCTGCTGGGCAACTTGCAAAAAGGTGACGAAGTTGTCACCAACGGCGGCATCGCCGGCAAGATCGTCAAGGTCACCGATGATTTCGTGGTGCTGGAAGTTTCCGACACCGTCGAGCTGAAGTTCCAGAAGGGCGCCATCGCCGCGACCCTGCCAAAAGGTACGCTCAAGGCTATCTGAGTTACCGGTTTTATTTTTCCAGTCGGGGCGCGCAACGCGCCCCGCGTCTTGAACGGGCGGCGTGATGCTGAACAAATACCCTCTGTGGAAATACGCACTGATCCTGCTGGTACTGGCGATCGGTTTTATTTATTCCGCTCCCAACCTCTACCCGGATGATCCGGCGGTGCAAGTCAGTGGTGCCAGTTCGGCGCTGCAGGTAAACCAGGCCGACCTCGATCGCGTCTCCAAGGCGCTGACCGATGCCGGTATCACCGTCAAGGGCGCCAGCCTGGGTGAAAAGGGCAGTGCGCTGATTCGCCTGACCAACCAGGAAGACCAGCTTCCAGCCAAGGATGTAGTGCGCAAGGCACTGGGCGATGATTACGTCGTGGCCCTGAACCTGGCCCAGACCACTCCGCAATGGCTGCGTAACCTGGGTGCAAGCCCGATGAAACTGGGCTTGGACCTGTCCGGTGGTGTGCACTTCCTGCTGGAAGTGGACATGGACAAGGCCATGACCGCCCGTATGAAGGTGTACGAAGGGGAGGTCAAAACCCTCCTGCGCAAAGAGCGCATCCGCTACCGCAGCCTGCCTCAGCAGGATGGCGGCATCATGCTGGGCTTCGCTGACGATGCAACCCGCGAGCAGGCACGTGCCCTGATCCGCAAGAATTTCTCCGATTTCGACCTGACGGCCACCGAGCGCAATGACCTCGCCGTGCTGCGTCTGGCGCTGACTCAGGCGAAAGTCGCCGAGATCCGCGAATACTCGATCAAGCAGAACCTGACCACCGTGCGCAACCGCGTCAACGAGCTGGGCGTGGCCGAGCCGCTGGTTCAGCGTCAGGGCGCCAACCGTATCGTGGTCGAGCTGCCAGGCGTGCAGGACACTGCCGAAGCCAAGCGTATCCTCGGCAAGACCGCTAACCTTGAGTTCCGCTTCGGTGCCGAACCTGGCGCGTCCAAGGCAACCACCGAGGTCTTCGAATTCCGCGAGGGCGGCCGCTCCGCCCCGGTCGAGCGTGGCCTGATCATCACCGGTGACCAGGTTACCGACGCCCAGGCCAGCTTCGACGAGCACGGCCGCCCGCAAGTGAACATCCGCCTGGATGGCCACGGCGGCGAGCTGATGAGCCGCGCCACGCGCAGCAACGTCGGGCGCAGCATGGCGGTGATCTTCATCGAGCAGAAGCCGGTCACCCGCTACGTCAAGCAGACCGTCGACGGCGTCGAGAAGGAAGTGCCGGTACAGAGCTTCCAGGAAGAGAAGAAGATCATCAGCCTGGCGACCATTCAGTCGCCGCTGGGTAGCCAGTTCCGCATCACCGGCCTGAACGGCCAGGGCGAATCGTCCGAGCTGGCCCTGCTGCTGCGTGCCGGTGGTCTGGCTGCGCCGATGTACTTCGCTGAAGAACGTACCATTGGCCCAAGCCTGGGTGCGGACAACATCACCAAGGGTATCGATGCGTCGCTGTGGGGCATGCTGTTCGTCTCGCTGTTCATCATCGCCATCTACCGCGGCTTCGGCGTGATCGCCACCATCGCCCTGGCGGGCAACATGGTCTTGCTGCTGGCGCTGATGTCGCTGCTGGGCGCGACCCTGACCCTGCCGGGTATCGCGGGTATCGTGTTGACCATGGGTATGGCGGTAGACGCCAACGTGCTGATCTTCTCGCGTATCCGTGAGGAACTCAAAGCCGGCATGTCGGTGCAGCGCGCCATCCATGAAGGTTTCAACCGCGCCTTTACCGCGATCATCGACGCCAACCTGACCAGCCTGCTGGTCGGCGGCATCCTGTTCGCCATGGGTACCGGCCCGGTCAAGGGCTTTGCGGTCACCATGTCCCTCGGGATTTTCACCTCGATGTTCACCGCCATCATGGTGACCCGCGCAATGGTCAACCTGACCTGCGGCGGGCGTGACATCAAGAAGCTGTGGGTTTGAGGGAGCTGCGATGAAAACCATCAACTTCATGGGCGTACGCAATGTCGCGTTCGCCATCACTGTGCTCCTCACCGTCCTGGCGCTGTTCAGCTGGTGGCAGAAGGGCCTGAACTTTGGCCTGGACTTCACCGGCGGTACGCTCATCGAGCTGACCTACGAGCGCCCGGCCGACCTCAAGGCGGTACGTGCCGAACTGGTCGACTCCGGCTTCCACGAGGCCGTGGTGCAGAGCTTTGGCGCAACCACCGACCTGCTGGTGCGTATGCCGGGCGATGACCCGCAACTGGGCAGCAAGGTAGCCGAGGCACTGCAAAAAGCCGGCGGCGACAACCCGGCCACGCTCAAGCGCGTCGAGTTCGTAGGCCCGCAGGTGGGTGAAGAGCTGCGTGACCAGGGTGGTATGGGCATGCTCCTGGCCCTGGGCGGCATCCTCATCTACCTGGCCTTCCGCTTCCAGTGGAAGTTCGCCGTGGGCGCGATCATCTCGCTGATCCACGACGTGGTGGTGACGCTGGGTATCCTGTCGTTCTTCCAGATCACCTTCGACCTGACGGTATTGGCGGCGGTGCTGGCGATCATCGGTTACTCGCTCAACGACACCATTGTCGTATTCGACCGGGTGCGTGAGAACTTCCGTGTGATGCGCAAGGCTTCGCTGATCGAGAACATCAACGTCTCGACCACCCAGACCCTGCTGCGTACCATCGCCACCTCGGTGTCGACCTTGCTGGCCATCGCCGCACTGCTGTTCTTCGGTGGCGACAACCTGTTCGGCTTCTCGCTGGCGCTGTTCATCGGGGTCTTGGCCGGTACCTACTCGTCGATCTATATCGCCAACGTGGTACTGATCTGGCTGAACCTGAACAGTGAAGACCTGATTCCGCCAGCCAAGACCGAAGGTGTGGACGAGCGTCCGTAAGGGCTTTCCTACGCCGTTTGGCGAATCAAGAGGCGCGAGTATTGAACTCGCGCCTTTTTTTTTGCTCCAAGGCAGGGAGAAGGCGGGCTATGTCCCGCAGGGAAGATCAGGAGGTTCAGGTGAATAAATCAATGCTGGTGGGTGCGGTACTGGGTGCTGTCGGTGTAACTGCCGGAGGTGCTGTGGCGACCTACAGCTTGGTGAACAAAGGGCCGGAGTACGCCCAGGTCACCGATGTGCAGCCGATCAAGCAGCAGGTCAAGACACCGCGTGAGGTCTGCAAGGACGTCACCGTGACGCGTCAGGCGCCGGTCAAGGACCAGCACCAGATCGCCGGTACGGTCGTGGGTGCCCTGGCCGGTGGCCTGCTGGGTAACCAGATTGGTGGTGGTACCGGCAAGAAGATCGCCACCGTGGCCGGCGCGGTCGGTGGTGGCTATGCCGGTAACAAGGTGCAGGAAGGCATGCAGCAGCGTGACACTTACACCACGACGCAAACCCGCTGCAATACGGTCAATGACATCAGCGACAAGGTCGTTGGTTATAACGTGAAGTACACCATTGGTGACCAGGCGGGGCAGGTGAAGATGGACCGCGAGCCGGGCTCGACCATCCCCCTGGACAAGAATGGCAAGCTGATTCTCAGTGAGAACCAGGCCGGGCAGTAACGCTCATATTGCCGAGCTAGAGGGGCGGGCTGGCGAGCCCGCTCCCAAGCCGGTCTAGCGTAGTTGTTGCTGCGCGCCTAGCTGCTTGCGAAGCCGGGCACGGTCCGGCTTGCCGGTCGGCGTCATGGGTATCCGTTCAAGCACTGCGATACTGGCACTAATGCCCAGGCGTTCCAGCCCCCCGGCCAGTTCCGCCAACCGCTCATGCGCGTCAGCTGTGTTGCCTTGCACAATCACATGGGCGCGCCGGCGATCCTGCTCGTCTACCAGTACCATCACGCGCTCGAACTTCATGGCCTGTGCGATCTGCGCTTCCAGGGCGGGGGCAAACTGCATGCCTTGTTGCGTGAGCAGGGCATCCGTCGCGCGCCCCAGCGGCATCAGGCTGCCGTCGGCAAGGCGCCGGGCGATATCGCCGGTGGCATAGGCCTGGTCCTCGCAAGGGATCGGTGCAGGTGGGAAGTACCCCGAGCCGCGGTGCGTGGAGCGGGCGATGATTTCGCCTACCTCCGGTTGCGCGGGGTCCAGCGGTTCCAGCGTCACCTCGACATCACCTACCGGGCGCATGCCACAGCCGACCTGCAGGTTCGGCGTGAAGTTTGCCAGGACCATGCCGAACTCCGTCGAGCCGTAGATCCTTTTCAGGTGCACACCCAGGTGGCGCTCGCTTTCCAGCACCACATGGTCGTCCAGGTAGGCGCCGCCGCAGAAAGGTTTGCTCAGTGCTGGCAGGCGGATGCCGGTGTTCTGTGCGGCCTGTGCCAGCTCCAGGTACTGCGACGGCAGTGCGCTCATCACGCTGATGCGCTGTTCGTGCAGGGTGCGCAGGGTGTGCTCAACCTGGGTCGCATCACCCAGGTACAGCGTCGCACCCGTCAGCAAAGCCGGGAATACATGCAGGTCTACTGCATGCCCGCCATCGAGGCTATGGATATTCAGGTAGCGCGCACCGGCGTCCAGGCCGGCGCTGTCTACCCAATGCATGATTTCACGGTACAGCCGGTCCTGGCGCCACAGCGCAAGTTTGGGTGCGCCGGTGCTGCCTGAGGTTTCCTGCATGCGCATCAGCCCGGCGCAGTCGCGCCACGCTGGGGTCTTGAGGTTGACAGGTGTGGGCGAGTAGAGGGTAAAGCCTGGTACACCAAGGCCCGCCGGCACGATGCCGGCTTCGGTGATCAGTAGGGCGGCGCCGACCTGGCCCAGGCGCATTGCCCGCTGGTGCTTGCTGCTGGCCACGCTCACGGGGCAGTGAATCAGCCCCAGGCTCGCCATGGCAAACAGCAGCGCCACATAACCGGTACTGTTGCCCAGTTGAGTGGCTACCACATCACCTTCGCGCAGGCCTGCGGCATGCAGCCTGGCGCGTAACTGGTCGATGTCCTGCAGCAGTTCGCCGTAGCTGCGGGTTTTGCCATGGCTGTCGACGACCGCCGGGTAGTCGCGATGGCGCGCAACCATGCTGAAGAACTGTTGCTGGAACATGCAGGAGGGCTCCTTGTGGGTCAGCCGAAATACAGCTTCAGGTGTTTTCCCGTGCCGTCCATGTGCATCGTGGTGCTGCCTGCCGGTGCAGGCTGGTGCCACGCTAGTAAATAGGCTGCGCGCAGCCCCTGGTACCTCCCAGAACAGGGAGGTTGTGGCGGGTTGGGCAACTGACTAGTGTCTGCGACCGCTTGCTTCTCGTCGGCGAGCACTCTATGCACGTTGATTTCAATGTGCCATGTAACTATCTTATCGACCCACCTGAATGAGGGAGTCGATATTCCCTCGCGTGTTGTCTCGCCATGAGACCACCGTCAAACGGTGCCTACGAGGAAGGGAATGACCCTACTGGTAATGGATGAGCTGCTACGACTCAGCGAAATGGAGCGCTTTGAGGACTGGCTGGCTCACCTTAAAATCCTGACCCGCAAGCTGGGATACTCGAACTTTCTGATCGGTCTCAAGCCTGCGCCCACTGACGCCAATCAGCAGGTGCTGATCTACAGCGACTACCCTGATGCGTGGCGCACACGTTACGACGCCGAGTCCTACGCTGCGGTCGATCCGGTGGTTCAGCACTGCCTGAACGCAAACCGGCCACTGCTCTGGGACCGGGACAACTACCGCCGTCCCTCAGAGTCGGAATTCTTCGAAGAAGCCGCCGCACATGGCTTGCAGCAAGGCCTTGCGCTGCCCTTGCATGGTCCGCGCGGCGAGGCGGGCATGCTCTGCCTGAAACCCTCTGAAAGTGGTCCGCAAGCGACTGCTACGATGATCGAGTCCTTGCCTACGGCGACCCTGCTGCGCGATTACGCGATGGAGGGGATGCTCAAGGCGCGCATCGAATGCTCCACACCCGTGCACCTGACGAGCCGGGAAAAAGAGGTGCTGCAGTGGAGCGCAGCAGGCAAGACCACCTGGGAAATCTCGATGATTCTTTCGTGCACGACCTCGGCCATCGACTTCCACTTCAAGAACATCCGCCGCAAGTTCCAGGTCAGCTCGCGCCAGATGGCGGTACTCAAGGCCATCCAGCAAAAATCGATCACGCCCTGAGTGTCACTGCGGGCGTTGGGCCAGGTCGCTTTCCTCCAGGCGACCGCTGAGGTAAAGGCGCAGCAGGATATACACCGGCGCGGGCACTTGACTGGTGCATTCGATGCGGCTGGCGCAGGCCTGGCTGATGCCGAACCTTGACCAGAATTCGGTCTGGCTCTGCTTGAGGCCCAGGCGCAGGCTGATGGCTTGATGGGCGACCTCGCGCACAGCTGAGGTATTGAGTAGCTTCATCGGGAATCAATCCTGCAAAAGCCGAAAAATTAACAAGTCTGGTTAATGTCGGCCACCTCCCAAATTAGGTAGGATTTTATTTAACCGGCATGAATATACCGTGGGTGGCAATTCAAACCCCTGCCGGTAATTGCCACTATGCTTATCTCCATTGATCGCCGCACTAACATCGACCCGCAAGCGCTGAATGCCATGCATAAACTTCGGGCACGTATCTTCAAAGTTAAAAAGATGTGGGACATCCCGCTGATCAATGACATGGAGATCGATGGCTACGATGCGCTCGACCCCTATTACATGATCATCAACCGCGATGACGAGGCGGGCTATGTCTGTGGGTGCTGGCGGATACTGCCGACCACGGGCCCGAACATGCTGGCGCATACCTTCCCCGAACTGCTGCATGGGCATCCTGCACCGTGCTCCGACGCCATCTGGGAGCTCAGCCGCTTTGCCATCGAACTGCCGGACGGCAATCGGTTCGGCTTCTCCCAGGGCACCACGCAGGCCATTCATGCGATCGTCAATTATGCCATTGGCTGTGGCGTGGAACAGTTTGTCACGGTGACCACGGTGGGGGTCGAGAAAATGTTGATCCGCCTGGGGTTGGATATCAGCCGCTTCGGCCCGGCGTTGCAAATTGGTGTCGAGCGTGCGGTGGCGTTGCGCATCGAGTTGAATGAGAAGACGACCTCGGCATTGGAGGCGGCCATCAAGAATAACTGCCATTGAATAGGCCGCGGCTGCCGTGCGGCTGTTATATCAATACGTTGTAAGGCTGGTGAAGTGTCGAGCACAATACGTCGCCATAAAAAAAGCACCCCGAGGGGTGCTTCTTTATAACGCCAACGGTACTTAGCGCTTCATGCTCTCTGGCAGGTGCGGCTGGATAGCCGTCAGTACTGCCTTGAAGCACTTGATGTTGCCCGCGACGATGTGGCCCTTGTCGAGGAAGTCGTGGCCACCGTTGAAGTCGCTTACCAGGCCGCCTGCTTCTTGAATCAGCAGTACGCCTGCAGCCATGTCCCACTCGGACAGGCCCGACTCCCAGAATGCATCGAAGCGGCCGGCGGCGACGTAAGCCAGGTCCAGGCTGGCGGAGCCTGCGCGGCGGATGCCTGCCGTCTGGCCAGTCAGGGCACGGAACATGCCCAGGTAGTTGTCCAGGTCGGCCATCTGGCTGTCACGGAACGGGAACCCGGTGCCCAGCAGGGCGCCTTCCAGGCTGGTGCGCGAGCTGACGCGCAGGCGGCGGCCATTGAGTTGGGCGCCACGGCCACGGCTGGCGGTGAATTCTTCCTGGCGAACCGGGTCGAGAACCACAGCGTGCTCAAGGCGACCACGGTATTTGCAGGCGATGCTAACAGCGAAATGAGGGATGCCGCGCAGGAAGTTGGTGGTGCCGTCCAGTGGGTCGATGATCCACAGGTAGTCCTTGCCTTCTTCGCCGGTGCCCGCGTGCATGCCGGTCTCTTCACCCTGGATGGAGTGGTTCGGGTAGGCCTTGCGCAGGGCGTCGACGATTTTCTGCTCGGCGGCGCGATCGACTTCGGAAACGTAGTCCTTGGCCTCTTTCTCATCGACCTTGATGCTATCCAGGCGTTCGATGGAGCGGAAAATCAGTTCACTGGCGCTGCGAGCGGCGCGCAGGGCGATATTCAGCATAGGCTGCATGGGCGGGTCACCTGGAGATGTTAAAGAAGAAAGCCGATCATTCTAGCAGAAAACTTTGACGGCAGAAGTGTCACATTTGCTTTCATGGCGTTACGTCTGTCGGTTCTGTAAGATCGAAGGCCCTGATATCTGCCTCTGAGAGCACAACACCGTGCTGCAAAATATTCGTGTTGTTCTGGTCAATACCAGCCACCCCGGCAACATCGGCGGCGCTGCGCGTGCCATGAAAAACATGGGCTTGTCGCGTCTGGTGCTGGTGCAGCCAAAAGCGTTTCCCGATGCCGAAGCCAGTGCCCGGGCCTCGGGCGCCGACGATGTGCTGGGTAACGCCCAGGTTGTCGACAGCCTCGAGCAGGCGCTGGTCGGCTGTAACCTGGTGATGGGTACCAGTGCCCGCGAGCGCAGCATCCCCTGGCCATTGATCGACCCTCGCGAATGCGGGGCCAAGGCTGTGGAGCATGCGCTGGGCGGCGAGGAAATCGCCCTGGTGTTCGGTCGCGAACACGCCGGCCTGACCAACGACGAACTGCAGCGATGTCACTTCCACGTGCACATTCCCTCGAACCCCGACTTCAGCTCGCTGAATCTGGCCGCCGCGGTCCAGGTGCTCTCTTATGAGGTGCGCATGGCCTGGCTGGCAGCCGAGGATGCCCCGGCGAAAGTCGAGAAGGCCGACGCCAGCGAGCTGGCGACCATGGACGAAATGGAGCTGTTCTACGACCACCTGGAAAAGACCCTGGTGGACATCGGCTTCCTTGACCCCGAGAAGCCCAAGCACCTGATGGCGCGCCTGCGCCGGCTGTACGGGCGCAGCTCGGTGAACCGTCCGGAAATGAGCATTTTGCGCGGCATCCTCACCGAGACCCAGAAAGTGGCTCGGGGCGAACCGCATAAAAGGAAGGACTGACAGATGTTCGAACGCCTGCGTGAAGATATTCAAAGCGTATTCCATCGTGACCCGGCAGCGCGCAACGCTTTCGAGGTGCTGACCTGCTACCCAGGCATGCATGCCATCTGGCTGCACCGGCTGGGCAATGCCTTGTGGACGCGTGATTTCAAGTGGCTGGCCCGGCTGGTGTCGAACTTCGGGCGCTGGATGACCGGGATCGAGATCCACCCTGGCGCCACCATTGGCCGGCGTTTCTTCATCGACCACGGCATGGGGATCGTCATCGGCGAGACCGCCGAGATCGGCGACGACGTCACGCTTTATCAGGGTGTGACCCTGGGCGGCACCAGCTGGAATAAAGGCAAGCGCCATCCGACTCTGGAAAACGGCGTTGTGGTGGGGGCGGGGGCCAAGGTGCTGGGCCCGTTCACCGTCGGTGCCGGGGCCAAGATCGGCTCCAATGCGGTGGTGACCAAGGCCGTGCCGGCGGGGGCGACCGCAGTGGGTATCCCGGGCCGCATCATCGTCAAGAGCGAAGAAAACGAAGTCGAAGCCCGGCGCAAGGCCATGGCCGAGAAGATCGGTTTCGATGCGTATGGCGTCAGTGGCGACATGCCAGACCCGGTCGCACGCGCCATCGGGCAGATGCTCGACCACCTGCAAGCGGTGGATGAGCGCCTGGAGGGCATGTGCGGCGCGCTGACCAAGATGGGCAGCGACTACTGTGCCAAAGAGTTGCCGGCGCTGCCGGAGGATGACTTCACCGAGGCCGCCCAGCGCGACACTCAGTCGCATTGATCGCGTCGCGCTGAAGCCGTGGTGACATACGGGGCGTGTGCTCGCGCCCCTCGTCTGCTACAATCGCGCCCGCCTCCCGACATAAAACCCGACTAAAGCAGTAGGTCTAATAGTTGACTTAAATGCTCGGGAATCGCATACTCGCTCACATCCTGTAACTCCCGTGGTACCCAATAGCCATGCGACTGACTACTAAAGGCCGATACGCCGTGACAGCCATGCTTGACCTGGCGTTGCACGCGCAGCATGGGCCCGTGTCTTTGGCCGACATTTCCGAGCGCCAGGGCATTTCCCTCTCTTATCTGGAGCAGCTGTTCGCCAAGCTGCGCCGCAGCAGCCTGGTATCCAGTGTGCGCGGTCCAGGCGGTGGCTATCAGCTGTCGCGAGGCATGGAAACCATCCAGGTGGCTCAGGTCATCGACGCGGTCAACGAATCGGTCGATGCCACCCGTTGCCAGGGCCTTGGGGATTGCCATGCCGGTGATACCTGCCTGACCCACCACCTGTGGTGCGATCTCAGCCAGCAGATCCATGAATTCCTCAGCGGCATCAGCCTGGCCGACCTCGTCAAGCGCCGTGAGGTGCAGGAAGTCGCCCAGCGCCAGGACCTGCGTCGTGTCGCAGGCCGTTCCGCCCAGTTGGACAAGATTGAGACGTCCGCCGTCGACTGACCTTATAACAGCGACGAGCGACGCCACCGCCTGATAGGAGATATCCATGAAGTTGCCGATCTACCTCGATTACTCCGCGACCACCCCGGTCGACCCACGTGTCGCCCAGAAGATGGCCGACTGCCTGCTGGTCGACGGGAACTTCGGTAACCCGGCTTCGCGCTCCCACGTCTTCGGCTGGAAAGCCGAGGAAGCGGTCGAGAACGGTCGTCGCCAGGTCGCCGAACTGATCAACGCCGATCCGCGTGAAATCGTCTGGACCAGCGGTGCCACCGAGTCCGACAACCTCGCACTCAAAGGTGTCGCGCACTTCTATCAGACCAAGGGCAAGCACATCATCACCTCCAAGATCGAGCACAAGGCGGTCCTGGATACCGCTCGCCAGCTCGAGCGTGAAGGTTTCGAAGTCACCTACCTGGAGCCAGGCGAAGACGGCATCGTCACCCCGGCCATGGTCGAGGCCGTGCTGCGCGACGACACCATTCTGGTCTCGCTGATGCACGTCAACAATGAAGTCGGCTCGATCAACGACATCGCCGCCATCGGTGAGCTGACCCGCTCGCGCGGCGTGCTGTTCCATGTCGACGCGGCCCAGTCGGCCGGCAAGGTCGAGATCGATGTGCAGAAGCTGAAGGTCGACCTGATGTCGTTCTCGGCGCACAAGGTCTACGGCCCCAAAGGCATCGGCGCACTGTACGTCAGCCGCAAGCCGCGTGTGCGCCTCGAGGCAATCATTCACGGCGGTGGCCATGAGCGCGGCATGCGTTCGGGCACCCTGCCAACCCACCAGATCGTCGGCATGGGTGAGGCGTTCGCCATCGCCAAGCAAGAGATGGCCAGTGAAAACGTGCGCATCAAGGCCCTGAGCGACCGCTTCTTCAAGCAGGTCTCGGACCTCGAAGAGCTGTACGTCAACGGCAGCCAGACCGCCCGTGTGCCGCACAACCTGAACCTGAGCTTCAACTACGTCGAAGGCGAGTCGCTGCTGATGTCGCTGAAGGACATCGCGGTATCGTCCGGTTCGGCCTGTACCTCCGCTTCGCTCGAGCCGTCGTACGTACTGCGCGCTCTGGGCCGCAATGACGAGCTGGCGCACAGCTCGATCCGCTTCTCCTTCGGCCGCTTCACCACTGAAGAAGAAGTCGACTACGCCGCGCAGAAAGTCTGCGAGGCCGTTAACAAACTGCGTGAGCTGTCGCCGCTGTGGGACATGTACAAAGACGGCGTTGACATCTCCAAGATCGAGTGGGCCGCCCACTAAGCAGTCGCCGGCAAGAGCGGCTCCCTGATGAGGAAGGAATTGCACCATGGCATACAGTGAAAAGGTCATCGACCACTACGAAAACCCGCGCAACGTCGGCAAGATGAATGCCGAGGACCCGGATGTCGGTACCGGCATGGTCGGCGCGCCGGCCTGCGGTGACGTGATGCGTCTGCAGATCAAGGTCAACGAGCAGGGCGTCATCGAAGACGCCAAGTTCAAGACCTACGGCTGCGGTTCGGCCATCGCCTCCAGCTCCCTCGCCACCGAGTGGATGAAGGGCAAGACCTTGGACGAAGCCGAAACCATCAAGAACACCCAGCTGGCCGAAGAACTGGCGTTGCCGCCGGTCAAGATCCACTGCTCGGTACTCGCCGAGGATGCCATCAAGGCAGCCGTACGCGATTACAAGCAGAAGAAAGGCTTGATCTAAGTCGCCTGTTGCGAGGTAAGGAGTTCTGATGGCTATCAGCATGACAGAAGCCGCCGCCAACCATGTGCGGCGTTCCCTCGAGGGGCGCGGCAAGGGCGAAGGTATTCGCCTGGGCGTGCGCACCACCGGTTGTTCGGGCCTGGCCTACGTGCTGGAGTTCGTCGACGAGCTGGCTGACGAAGACACGGTGTTCGAGAACCATGGCGTCAAGGTGATCATCGATCCCAAGAGCCTGGTGTACCTCGACGGCACTGAACTGGACTTCGTCAAGGAAGGGTTGAACGAAGGCTTCAGGTTCAACAACCCCAACGTGCGCGGTGAGTGTGGCTGCGGCGAAAGCTTCAACGTCTGAGGCTGGCTGTGGGTACTCCTTGTCATTTCGCACTGTTTGACCTCCAGCCAAGCTTCCGCCTGGATCTCGACAAGCTGGCCACTCGCTACCGCGAGCTGGCCCGCGAAGTCCATCCTGATCGCTTTGCCGACGCGTCCGAGCGTGAGCAGCGCGTAGCGCTGGAAAAATCCGCAGCCCTCAACGACGCCTACCAGACCCTGCGTAATGCGCCGCGCCGAGCCCGCTACCTGCTGGCCATCGGTGGCCATGAAGTGCCTCAGGAAGTCACGGTCCACGACCCCGACTTCCTGTTGCAGCAGATGCAGTTGCGCGAAGAGCTCGAAGAGCTGCAGGACGAAGCCGACCTTGAGGGTGTCGGCGTGTTCAAGAAGCGCCTCAAGGTTGCCCAGGACACGCTGAACGAGGACTTCGCCGCCTGTTGGGACGTTGCAGACGAGCGCGAGAAGGCCGAGCGCCTGATGCGCCGCATGCAATTCCTCGACAAGCTCGCCCAAGAAGTGCGCCAACTGGAAGAGCGCCTCGACGATTAACCCGGTGTCTTTCGTGATGACGCCTAAGGTATTCAGATAAGCATGGCCCTACTGCAGATCGCCGAACCCGGTCAGACCCCTCAGCCGCACCAGCGTCGCCTGGCGGTGGGTATCGACCTGGGTACCACCAATTCTCTGGTCGCCGCCTTGCGCAGCGGTCGTAGTGAGCCCCTGCCCGATGCGCAGGGTAATGTCATTCTGCCGTCTGCGGTGCGCTACCTCGAAGGGCGCAGCGAAGTCGGGCAGGCTGCGCGCGATGCCGCTTCCAGCGACCCGCTGAACACCGTGCTGTCGGTGAAACGCCTGATGGGGCGTGGTCTGGCCGACGTCAAGCAACTGGGCGAACAGCTGCCTTACCGCTTTATTGGCGGTGAGTCGCACATGCCGTTCATCGACACCGTCCAGGGGCCGAAAAGCCCGGTGGAAGTGTCCGCCGATATCCTCAAGGTGCTGCGTGAGCGCGCCGAGCAAACCCTCGGCGGCGATCTGGTGGGGGCGGTGATCACCGTGCCGGCCTATTTCGACGACGCCCAGCGCCAGGCCACCAAGGACGCTGCGCGCCTGGCCGGCCTCAATGTGCTGCGCCTGCTCAACGAACCGACCGCAGCGGCCGTGGCCTATGGCCTGGACCAGAACGCCGAAGGCGTGGTGGCCATCTATGACCTGGGTGGCGGTACCTTCGATATTTCCATCCTGCGCCTGACGGCCGGTGTCTTCGAAGTGCTGGCCACCGGCGGCGATACCGCCTTGGGCGGCGATGATTTCGACCATGCCATTGCTGGCTGGATCATCGAGCAGGCTGGCCTGTCCTCCGATCTGGACCCGGCCACCCAGCGCCAGCTGCTGCAGGCCGCCTGCGCCGCCAAGGAAGCCCTGACCGATGCCGACGTTGTCAGCGTCCGCCACGGCGCCTGGCAGGGCGAGCTGAGCCGCGCGGCCTTCGAGACCATGATCGAGCCGTTGGTCGCCCGCAGCCTCAAGGCCTGCCGCCGCGCCGTGCGCGACAGCGGCGTCGAGCTGGAAGAGGTCGGTGCCGTGGTGATGGTAGGCGGTTCGACCCGCGTACCCCGCGTACGTGACGCTGTCGGCAGCCTGTTCGGCCGCACCCCGCTGACCTCGATCGACCCGGACCAGGTGGTGGCCATCGGTGCTGCCATCCAGGCCGACACCTTGGCTGGCAACCGCCGCGAAGGTGGCGAGTTGCTGCTGCTCGATGTCATCCCGCTGTCCCTGGGCCTTGAGACCATGGGTGGCTTGATGGAGAAAGTGATTCCGCGCAACACCACCATTCCGGTGGCGCGTGCCCAGGAATTCACTACCTATAAAGATGGCCAGTCGGCCATGATGATCCACGTGCTGCAGGGCGAACGCGAGCTGATCAGCGACTGCCGCTCCCTGGCGCGCTTCGAACTGCGCGGCATCCCGGCGATGGTTGCCGGCGCCGCGAAGATCCGCGTGACCTTCCAGGTCGATGCCGATGGCCTGCTCAGCGTCGCGGCCCGCGAACTGGGGTCGGGGGTCGAGGCCAGCATTCAGGTCAAGCCATCCTACGGCCTGACCGACGGCGAGATCGCCCGCATGCTCAAGGATTCCTTCGAGCACGCAGGCACCGACAAGCAGGCGCGTCAGCTGCGTGAACATCAGGTTGATGGCGAGCGTCTGCTCGAAGCGGTGCAGGGCGCCCTGGACGCCGATGGCCAGCGGCTGCTCAGCAGCGAAGAACGCGAAGCCATTGAATTCCAGATGCAAGAACTACGTGATTTGCTGGCCGGCACCGATGGCCCTGCCATCGAGCAACAGACCAAGCGTCTGTCGCAGGTGACCGACGCATTTGCCGCCCGTCGCCTTGATTCGACGGTCAAAGCCGCACTGGCCGGGCGCAACCTGAATGAGATCGAGGAGTAACCGATGCCGCTGGTGACATTCCTGCCGCATGAGAAGTTCTGCCCGGAGGGGCTGACCGTGGAGGTCGCGCCCGGGACCAACATCCTGGAGCTGGCCCACGACCATCACATCGAGATGGAAAGCGCCTGCGGTGGCGTAAAGGCCTGCACCACCTGTCACTGCATTGTTCGCAAAGGTTTCGACTCGCTCGATGAAGCCGACGAGCTGGAAGAGGACATGCTGGACAAGGCCTGGGGCCTGGAGGCCCAGTCGCGCCTCGGCTGCCAGGTAGTCGTCGGTGATCAGGACCTGACCATCGAGATCCCCAAGTATTCGCTCAACCACGCTGCCGAAGCGCCCCACTGAGGATTTTTGCATGAGTCTGAAATGGGTTGATGTACTTGAGATCGCCATCCAGCTTGCAGAAAGCAAGCCGGAAGTCGATCCTCGTTACGTGAATTTCGTCGATCTGCACCGCTGGGTGCTGGCATTGCCAGAGTTCAGCGACGATCCGTCACGCGGCGGTGAGAAAGTGCTCGAGGCCATCCAGGCGGCCTGGATTGATGAAGCCGACTAAGCGCGACGCTGCAGGTTAGGCAATCCCCTGGAACCCGCGTATAATTCGCGGGTTTAATTTTTCGCAACACTCATATTTCTGGAGTTTTCCATGGCTGTTCAACGTACTTTCTCGATCATCAAGCCTGACGCAGTTGCCAAAAACGTCATCGGCAAGATCACCACTCGCTTCGAAGACGCCGGCCTGAAAATCGTTGCCTCGAAAATCAAGCGACTGTCCAAAGCCGAAGCCGAAGGCTTCTACGCTGAGCACAGCGAGCGCGGCTTCTTCGGCGACCTGGTTGCCTTCATGACTTCCGGTCCGGTTGTCGTTCAGGTTCTGGAAGGCGAAAACGCAATCGCTCTGAACCGTGAGCTGATGGGCGCTACCAACCCTAAAGAAGCTGCTGCCGGCACCATCCGTGCTGACTTCGCCGAGTCGATCGACGCCAACGCCGTTCACGGTTCGGACTCCGAAGCTGCCGCTGCTCGCGAAATCGCTTACTTCTTCGCTGCTACCGAGGTAACCACTCGCTAAGCGAAAGCTTACGGGTGAGGGTGAATCCATGACGACATCTACTGGCAAAATCAACCTGTTGGGCCTGACCCAGCCGGAAATGGAACAATTCTTCGACTCTATCGGGGAGAAGCGCTTCCGTGCCGGCCAGGTGATGAAATGGATTCACCATTTTGGCGTCGATGATTTCGCCGCCATGACGAACGTCGGCAAGGCCTTGCGCGAAAAGCTCGAGGCTGTTGCCGAAATTCGCCCACCGGAAGTGGTCAGTGAAGACATTTCCGCCGACGGCACCCGTAAATGGGTGATCCGCGTTGCCTCCGGCAGCTGCGTCGAGACCGTCTACATTCCCACCGACGACCGCGGCACTTTGTGCGTCTCGTCGCAAGCCGGCTGCGCCCTGGATTGCAGTTTCTGCTCCACCGGCAAGCAAGGCTTCAACAGCAACCTCACCGCCGCCGAAGTGATCGGCCAAGTGTGGCTTGCCAACAAATCCTTCGGGACCGTCCCGGCCAAAGTCGACCGCGCGATTACCAACGTGGTCATGATGGGCATGGGCGAGCCTCTGCTGAACTTCGACAATGTCATCGCCGCCATGAAGATCATGATGGATGATCTGGGCTATGGCATTTCCAAACGGCGCGTCACCTTGTCCACCTCGGGCGTGGTGCCGATGATCGACGAGCTGGCCAAGCACATCGACGTGTCGCTGGCCCTGTCGCTGCACGCGCCGAACGACGCGCTGCGCAACCAGTTGGTGCCGATCAACAAGAAGTACCCGTTGAAGGTGCTGCTGGAGTCGTGCATGGGCTACATGGCCACCCTGGGTGGCAAGCGCGTGCTGACGGTCGAGTACACCCTGCTCAAGGACGTCAACGACCAGCCCGAGCACGCCGCACAGATGATCGAGCTGCTGCGCGACGTGCCGTGCAAGATCAACCTGATCCCGTTCAACCCGTTCCCGCATTCCGGTTACGAGCGTCCTAGCAACAATGCTATCCGCCGCTTCCAGGACCTGCTGCACCACGGCGGCTTCAACGTCACCACCCGTACCACCCGTGGCGAGGACATCGACGCCGCTTGTGGTCAGCTGGTCGGCCAGGTCAACGACCGCACCCGCCGCAGTGAGCGCTACATCGCCGTGCGCCAGTTGTCTGCCGACGCCGAGCTGCCAGACAGCGCCGCGCGCCACTGACCGAGAACCTAGCCATGAGCCTGCGCGCCGCGCTGTCGATCCTTGCGCTTTTGCTGCTGGCCGGCTGCGTGTCGGGCGGCGCGGGCGATCCGCTGGCCAGTCGGCAGGGGCGGGAAGAGGCGGGCAGGGCTTATGTGCAGCTTGGGCTTGGGTATTTGCAACAAGGCCTGACCGAGCAGGCCAAGGCGCCGCTTGGCAAAGCCCTCGCCCTCGACGCCAGCGATACCGGCGCACACGCCGCCCTGGCGCTGGTGTTTCAGGCGCAGGGTGAGCCGGGGCTGGCCGAGAAACACTTTCAAAAAGCCCTGCAGGCACGCCCTGGCGATACGCGAATTCGCAACAATTACGGCAGTTTCCTTTATGCTCAGGGGCGATTTGCCGAGGCCAAGCAGATGTTTCGCCTGGCCAGCGCCGATACCCTGTATCCTGAACGCTCCCGTGTGTACGAGAACCTTGGCCTGACTGCCCTGAAGCTCGAACGTCGTGACCAGGCCCACACATATCTGTTCAAAGCGTTGCAACTCAACCCGCAGCAACCGAAAGCGTTGCTGGAAATGGCTGAGTTGTCCTACGAAAACAGGCATTATGTGCCGGCCCTGGACTACTACGATCGTTTCAGCCGGTTGAGCGACCATGACGCCCGTAGCCTTCTGCTGGGCAGCCGCCTTGCCCGGGTATTCGACGAGCAGGGCACACTGGCCGACCTGGGCCAGCAATTACAACGACTTTATCCCGGTACGCCGGAATATCAGCAATACCTGTCGGAGCAACGATGAACGCCGCGCATCCCGAAGTAGCAGTAGCGCCTGGCCAGAACCCCGGTGAGCTTTTGCGCCAGGCCCGTGAGAAGCGGGACTGGTCACAAGCCGAGGTGGCCCGCAAGCTCAACCTCACTGTCAGTTCGTTGAACCACGTGGAAACCGGCGCCTTCGACAAGCTGCCCGGGCACACCTTCGCCCGTGGCTATATCCGCGCCTATGCCAAACTGATGGACCTGGACCAGGCCGCGTTGGTCGAGGCCTTCGACCAGTACACCGGTACCCACGCCAAGGGCAGTGAAGTGCATTCGCTGGGCCGCATCGAAGAACCGGTGCGCCTGTCGCACAACATCCTGCGCGGTGTCAGCCTGTTGCTGCTGGTGGCAGTGGTCGGTGGTGGTTTCGTTTGGTGGCAGGACCAGGGCAGCTTGCGGGGCAAGGACCTGGCCAAGATCGCCCTCGAGCACGTCGAGGTCGAGAGCGCCGACGGCACCACGCAGATCCACCCGCTGGACGAGCCTGAAGACCAGGCCGTGACGGCAGGCCAGCAACCCGAAAGCGCACCGTTGCCGCTGGAGCAGGCCGCTGGCGAACAGCCGCTTGCCGCCGCCGAGCAAGTGCCGGCCAGCCCTGCGCAAACCCCAGCTGCAAACGCAACGCCAGCCCCGGCCGCGCAGGCACAAGTGCCCGCCGCAGCCACTGCGCCAACGCCAGCACCTGCTGCAGTAGCACCTGCTGCCACGGCACCTGTCGCGGCTGCCCCTGTGGTAGCCGCCGCCGAGCCGGCCGCACCGGTCGCAGTACCTGCCGGTAGCGCCAAGGTCGCCATCCAGTTCACTGCCGATTGCTGGACCCAGGTCTCCGACGGCAACGGCAAGGTGCTGTTCAGCGCCGTCAAGCGCAAGGGCGACAACCTCGAGCTGACCGGCAAACCGCCGTTCGCGGTACGCCTGGGCTTTGCCCGTGGCGCCCAGGTCAGCTACAACGGCCAGGCCGTCGATGTTGCTCCGTTCACCAGTGGCGAGACTGCTCGCCTGAAGTTGGGACAGTAAGTTATGCACGGCGAATCTCCGATCAAACGTCGCGAATCCCGCAAAATCTGGGTCGGCAATGTGCCGGTGGGTGGTGATGCGCCCATCGCGGTGCAAAGCATGACCAACACCGACACCAACGATGTCGACGCCACTGTCGGCCAGATCCAGCGTCTGGTCGATGCCGGTGTCGACATCGTGCGCGTCTCGGTACCGGACATGGACGCCGCCGAAGCGTTTGGCCGCATCAAGCAACGGGTCAGTGTACCGCTGGTCGCCGACATTCATTTCGACTACAAGATCGCGCTGCGCGTGGCCGAGCTGGGTGTCGACTGCCTGCGTATCAACCCGGGCAACATCGGCCGTGAAGACCGTGTACGCGCGGTGGTCGATGCCGCCCGTGACCGCGGTATCCCGATCCGTATCGGCGTCAACGCCGGCTCCCTGGAAAAGGACCTGCAGAAGAAGTACGGCGAACCGACCCCAGCGGCGCTGGTCGAGTCGGCGCTGCGCCATGTCGAGCACCTGGACCGCCTGGATTTCCAGGACTTCAAGGTCAGCGTCAAGGCCTCCGACGTGTTCATGGCCGTCGAAGCCTATCGCCTGCTGGCCAAGCAGATCATCCAGCCCCTGCACCTGGGCATCACCGAAGCCGGTGGCCTGCGTTCGGGGACGGTGAAATCCGCCGTCGGCCTCGGTATGCTGCTGGCCGAGGGCATCGGCGATACCATTCGTATCTCCCTGGCCGCTGACCCGGTCGAAGAAGTGAAGGTCGGCTACGACATCCTCAAGTCGCTGCACCTGCGTTCGCGTGGCATCAACTTCATCGCCTGCCCGAGCTGCTCGCGGCAGAACTTCGATGTGGTCAAGACCATGAACGAGCTGGAAGGGCGCCTGGAAGACCTGCTGGTGCCGCTGGACGTGGCGGTGATCGGTTGTGTGGTCAACGGCCCCGGCGAAGCCAAGGAAGCCCATGTAGGGCTGACCGGCGGTACGCCAAACCTGATCTACATCGACGGCAAACCGGCGCAGAAGCTGACCAATGACAACCTGGTCGATGAGCTCGAGAAGCTCATCCGCCAGAAAGCGGCCGAGAAGGCCGAGGCCGACGCGGCGCTGATCGCCCGTGGCTGACACACAGCATTCGTAAGGACTTTTCGTGAGCAAATCGCTGCAAGCCATCCGTGGCATGAACGACATCCTGCCAGAACAGTCGCCACTGTGGCGCTACTTTGAAGGCACCGTGGCCGGTCTGCTGGATACCTACGGGTACAGCCAGATCCGCACGCCGATCGTCGAGTTCACCGAGCTGTTCAAACGCTCCATCGGTGAAGTGACCGACATCGTCGAAAAAGAGATGTACACCTTCGAGGACCGCAACGGCGATTCGCTCACCCTGCGCCCTGAAGGTACCGCCGCCTGCGTGCGTGCCGTGCTGGAGCATGGCATCACCGGCAACGGCCAGGTGCAGAAACTGTGGTACATCGGCCAGATGTTCCGCCACGAGCGCCCGCAGAAAGGCCGTTACCGCCAGTTCCACCAGATCGGCGTGGAAGTGTTCAACCTCGATGGCCCGGACATCGACGCCGAGCTGATCATGCTGACCTGGCGCCTGTGGGGCCTGCTGGGCATCCAGGACGCGGTCAAGCTCGAGCTCAACAGCCTGGGCACCAGTGAAGCCCGTGCGCGCTACCGTGATGCGCTGGTCGAGTTCCTGTCGGCACGCCTTGAGCAGCTGGACGAAGACAGCCAGCGTCGCCTCAAGAGCAACCCGCTGCGCATCCTCGACAGCAAGGACCAGAACACCCAGGCGGTGCTGGTCGGTGCACCGAAGCTCGAAGATTACCTGGACGAAGCGTCCCGCGTGCACTTCGAGGGCCTCAAGGCCCGTCTGGATGCGGCCGGCATCCCGTTCGTGATCAACACCAAGCTGGTGCGTGGCCTGGACTACTACAGCAAGACCGTGTTCGAGTGGGTGACCGACAAGCTCGGCGCCCAGGGCACCGTCTGTGCCGGTGGCCGCTACGACGGCCTGGTCGAGCAGATGGGCGGCAAGCCGACCACTGGTGTAGGTTTCGCCATGGGTATCGAGCGCCTGATCCTGCTGCTGGAGACCCTGGGCAAGGTGCCCGAGTCGATCAGCCGTCAGGTCGATGTCTACCTCTGCGCCTTCGGTGAACAGGCAGAGCTGGCTGGCCTGCGCCTGTCCGAAAGCCTGCGTGATCGCCTGCCGGGCCTGCGCCTGGTGGTCAACGCCGGTGGCGGCAGCTTCAAGAGCCAATTCAAGAAAGCCGACAAGAGCGGCGCGCTGTTGGCCCTGATTCTTGGCGACGACGAGTTGGCCAAGCAGGAAATCGGCGTGAAGCCCCTGCGTGGCCAGGGCGAACAACAGAACATTGCCTGGGATGCTCTGGCTGAGCACCTGGAAACCGCAATCGCTCAGGCGTAACGCGGTTCAACAAGCGAATAGGCGAAAAGGAGTATTGGGGTGTCGAGTACAGATGATGATGACCTGGCAGGGGTCAAGGACTGGTGGAACCGCAACGGCAAGCCACTGCTGACCGGTGCCCTGCTGGCCGGCGTGGTGGTGTTGGGCTGGAATACCTGGCACAAGTACCAGGACAACCAGTCGCAAGGTGCCTCGCAGCTGTACCAGGCATTGCTTGAGACCAGCCTGACGCCAAGCGGCCAGCCAGACGCGACCAAGGTCGCGGAACTGGCCGGCAAGCTCAAGAGCGAATTTGGCGGTACCGCCTACGCCCAGTATGGCAGCCTGTTCGTGGCCAAGGTCGCAGTCGAGAGCGGCAAGCTCGACGACGCCGCCGCCGAGCTCAAGGGTGTGCTGGACAAGCCTGCCGATACCACGCTGGGCGAAATTTCGCGCCAGCGC
This sequence comes from Pseudomonas sp. SWRI68, assembly GCF_014269165.1. NCBI lineage: Bacteria > Pseudomonadati > Pseudomonadota > Gammaproteobacteria > Pseudomonadales > Pseudomonadaceae > Pseudomonas > Pseudomonas sp. SWRI68. The sequence goes on from NZ_JABWRU010000001.1 coordinate 235,014, forward strand.
CTGGCCCGTGTACTGGCTGCCCAGGACAAGGCCGATGAGGCCCTCAAGCTGCTCGACGGCGACGCCGACAAGGCGTTCCTGGCCAGCCGCGAAGAATTGAAGGGTGACCTGCTGGTACAGCTTGGTCGCGCCGACGATGCCCACAGCGCTTATGAAAAAGCCAAGGCCGCGCTGTCCGATGAAGCGGCGGTCGGTGGCCTGCAATTGAAGCTGGATGACCTGGCCAAAGGGGACGCCTGACGTGATCGGTTGGAAACAAGCAGCAGTGCTGACCCTGGCCGTTCTGGCCGCGGGTTGCAGCAGCAACAGCAAGAAGGAACTGCCCCCGGCCGAGCTGACCAAGTTCACCGAGGAAGTGGTACTGAAGAAGCAGTGGAGCCGTTCGATCGGTGACGGCCAGGGCGAGACGTACAACACCCTGGTACCGGCCATCGAAAACGACCGTATCTACGCCTCCGACGTCAACGGCGAAGTTTTCGCCCTCGACCGCATCACCGGCGACGTGGCCTGGAAAAAAGACCTCGACCTGCAGGTGTCGGGCGCTGTCGGTGTGGGTTACGGGCTGGTCATGCTCGGTACCCTCAAAGGCGAAGTCATCGCGCTGGACTCCAGCACCGGTGAAGAGCGCTGGCGCTCACGCGTGACCAGTGAAGTGCTGGCACCACCGGCCAACAATGGTGACGTGGTGGTGGTGCAGACCCAGGACGACCGCCTGATCGGCCTCGATGCCGCGACCGGCGACCGCCGCTGGATCTATGAAAGCACCCCGGCCGTGCTGACCCTGCGGGGCACCGGTGCGCCGATCGTGACCAACCGCATGGCGGTTGCCGGCCTGTCCACCGGCAAGGTGATCGCGGTGGATATCAGCAACGGCGTGCCGGTGTGGGAGAGCCGTGTGGCCATCCCGCAGGGGCGTTCCGAGCTGGACCGCGTAGTGGATATCGACGGCGGCTTGCTGCTGTCCGGTGGTACCCTGTACGTCAGCACCTACCAGGGCCGCGTAGCGGGCCTGGACCTGGAAAGCGGCCGTGTGCTGTGGCAGCGTGATGCTTCCAGCTACGTGGGTGTCGCCCAGGGTTACGGTAACGTCTATGTCAGCGAAGCCTCGGGTACCGTTGAAAGTGTCGACGAGCGCTCTTCCAGCGCCCTGTGGACCAACGATTCCATGGCTCGCCGTCAGCTGTCGGCACCGGAAGTGTTCTCCAGCTACGTGGCTGTAGGTGACTTCGAGGGTTACCTGCACCTGCTCAGCCAGGTCGATGGCCGCTTCGTCGGCCGCGAGCGAATCGACAGTGATGGCCTGCGCGCCCGGCCCCTGGTGGTCGGCGACACCATCTACGTCTTCGGCAACAGCGGCAAGCTCGAGGCACTGACCGTCCGCTGAAGCTAAGCTCAAGTCCGCCAACGGGCTTGAGCCGCGGTGTAGGAAACGCCGCACAAACTCCGGCCGCTGCCTTGCAGCGGCCTTTGCATTTTCAAGAATTCAAGAGTGGAGAGCCGCATGGTTCCCGTAATCGCCCTGGTGGGACGGCCGAACGTCGGCAAATCCACCATGTTCAACCGCCTGACCAAAACCCGCGATGCCATCGTCGGTGACCTGTCGGGTTTGACCCGTGACCGCCAGTATGGTGATGCCTCCTGGCAGGGTCGTTCCTTCATCCTGATCGACACCGGTGGTATCACCGGTGACGAAGTGGGCATGGACGAGAAGATGGCCGAGCAGTCGCTCATGGCCATCGAAGAAGCCGACTATGTGCTGTTCCTGGTCGATGCCCGTGCGGGCATGACCGCAGCAGACCTGATGATCGCCGAGCACCTGCGCAAGCGGAACAAGTCGGCGATTCTGGTCGCCAACAAGATCGACAACATCGACCCTGACGTCGCCCGCGCCGAGTTCTCGCCGATGGGCATGGGCAACGCCATCCCGGTGGCGGGCTCCCAGGGCCGGGGTATCAGCGCCCTGATGGAAGCCGTGCTTGGCCACCTGCCGCGCGATGCCGAAGACGAAGCGCTGGACCAGGACGTCGCCGAAGGCGAGGAAGCCGTGCGCATCCCTGGCCCGAGCGAAAAGGATGGCATCAAGATCGCCATCATCGGCCGCCCGAACGTCGGCAAGTCGACCCTGGTCAACCGCATGCTCGGCGAAGAGCGCGTGGTGGTCTACGACGAGCCGGGTACTACCCGTGACAGTATCTACATCCCGTTCGAGCGTGATGGCGACAAGTACACCTTCATCGACACCGCCGGGGTGCGCAAGCGCGGCAAGATCCACGAGGAAGTCGAGAAGTTCTCGGTGGTCAAGACGCTGCAGGCGATCAAGGACGCCAACGTCGTGATCTTCGTCATGGATGCCCGCGAAGGGGTGGTCGACCATGACCTGAACCTGCTGGGCTTCGCCCTCGAAGCCGGCCGCGCCATCGTCATCGCCCTGAACAAGTGGGATGGCATGGAGCCGGGTGAGCGCGCCTACGTGAAGACCGAGCTGGAGCGCCGGCTGTTCTTCGTCGACTTCGCCGACATCCACTTCATTTCCGCGCTGCACGGCACGGGCGTGGGCAACCTGTACAAGTCGGTACAGGCCGCGTTCATGTCGGCGGTAACCCGCTGGCCGACCAGCCGCTTGACGCAGATCCTCGAAGACGCCGTGAGCGAGCACCAGCCGCCACTGGTCAATGGCCGCCGCATCAAGCTGCGCTATGCGCACTTGGGGGGTGCCAACCCGCCGCTGATCGTGATCCACGGCAACCAGACCGACAGCATTCCCAAGTCGTACTCGCGTTACCTGGAAAACACCTATCGCCGCGTGCTCAAGCTGGTCGGTACGCCGATCCGTATCGAGTACAAGGGGGGTGAAAACCCGTACGAGGGCAAGAAAAACACCCTCACCGATCGCCAGGTCAACAAGAAGCGCCGCTTGATGTCGCACCACAAGAAGGCCGAGAAGAAGCGCCGCGACAAGCGCTAACTAGCGGCAAGCTACAAGCTCAAAGCTGCAAGAAGAAGCAGACGGTGATGCATGCCGCTTTTTCTTGTGGCTTGAAGCTTGTAGCTTATAGCTCTCAGTCCCCAGGAAAGAGGGCTCCATGATCCGCAGCAAACTGCCGAATGTCGGCACGACCATCTTCACTACCATGTCCCAGCTCGCCGTGCAGACCGGTGCGCTCAACCTCTCCCAAGGTTTCCCTGACTTCAATGGCCCGCAGGCCCTGCTCGATGCAGTGGGCCGGCATGTGGCCGCCGGGCATAATCAGTACGCGCCGATGACCGGCCTGCCGGCCCTGCGCCAGCAGGTAGCGGCCAAGGTCGAGCGCCTGTATGGGGCCAAGGTCGATGCCGATCAGGAAGTGACCATCACCCCCGGTGCCACCGAGGCGATCTTCTGTGCCATTCAGGCGGTGATCCACAGCGGTGACGAGGTGATCGTCTTCGACCCTTGTTACGACAGCTATGAGCCTTCCGTAGAGCTGGCCGGCGGACGTTGCGTGCATGTACAACTCAGTGACGGCGACTTCCGCATCGACTGGCAGAAGTTCAGCGATGCCCTGAGCCCGCGCACACGCATGGTCATCCTCAATTCGCCGCACAACCCCAGCGGCGCGTTGATCACCCGAGAAGACCTGGACCAGTTGGCGCGGCTGATTGCCGAGCGCGATATCTACCTGGTCAGTGATGAAGTCTACGAACACCTGGTCTACGACGGTGTAGCCCACGCCAGCGTACTGGCCCATGCCGAGCTGTATAGCCGTGCCTTCGTGGTCAGTTCGTTTGGCAAGACCTACCATGTGACGGGGTGGAAGACCGGCTACGTGATTGCGCCAGCGGCCCTGAGTGCAGAGCTGCGCAAGGTGCACCAGTACGTCAACTTCTGCGGGGTGACGCCTTTGCAGTGCGCGCTGGCGGACTTCATGGCCGAGCACCCCGAGCACCTCGCCCAACTGCCCGGCTTCTACCAGGCCAAGCGCGACCTGTTCTGCAACTTGCTGGCGGGTTCGCGCTTCAGTTTCCGCCGTGCGGCCGGCACCTACTTCCAACTGGTGGACTATTCGCAGATCCGCCCGGACCTGAACGACGTCGACATGGCGCTGTGGCTGACCCGCGAGCATGGTGTGGCGACCATTCCGGTGTCGGTGTTCTACCAGCAACCTATCCCCGAGCAACGCCTGGTGCGCCTGTGCTTTGCCAAACGTGAGGAGACGCTGCGTCAAGCAGCGGAAAAACTATGCGCGATCTGAGTGCACTGCCCAACCTGAAAATCGCCCTGGTGCAAACCACCTTGGCCTGGCATGACCGCGAGGCCAACTATGCGCATTTCGAGGTATTGCTCGACCAGGCGGGTGATGTTGACCTGGTGATCCTGCCCGAGATGTTCACCACTGGGTTTTCCATGGAGTCGCAACGCCTGGCCGAGCCTGAGAACGGCCCGACCTACAAATGGCTCAAGGCCCAGGCCAAGCGGATCGACGCAGTGGTCACCGGCAGCGTGATCATCCAGGCCGCCGATGGCAGCCACCGCAACCGCTTGCTTTGGGCACGGCCGGATGGCGAGATCCTGCACTATGACAAGCGCCACCTGTTCCGCATGGCCGGTGAGCATAAGCACTACACCCCGGGCGAGCGCCAGGTGCAGTTCGAGATCAAGGGCTGGCGGGTGCGCCCGTTGATCTGCTACGACCTGCGTTTCCCGGTGTGGAGCCGCGATGCCCAGGACACCGACCTGTTGCTGTATACCGCCAACTGGCCGGCCGCGCGCCGCCAGCACTGGAACCGCCTGCTGCCGGCCCGGGGCATCGAGAACCTGTGTTATGTGGCGGCGGTGAACCGCGTGGGCACCGATGGCAAGGGCTTCGCTTATTCGGGTGACAGCCAGGTGTTGGACTTCCAGGGCGAGAGCCTGCTCAGCGCGGGCGAGGCGGATGGGGTGTTCACGGTGGTGTTGCGGGCGGCGGAGCTGGCGGCTTACCGCAGCAAGTTCCCGGCTAACCTGGATGCTGATACTTTCGAGCTTCACTGAGTCAGCACCGGCCCTTGTGTAGGAGCGGCCTTGCCGGGGCGCCGGACCGGTCGGAACGGGCCGCGAAGCGGCCCCAGAATATTGGCGGCAGCGCTGAAATCGATGGGGCCGCTTCGCAGCCCGTTCCGACCGGTCCGGCGCCCCGGCAAGGCCGCTCCTACACAAAGGTGGGCTGTATCAGTTTTGGCAGTGATCAGTACACATCCCGCCGATAGCGCCCCTCTTCGATCAATTGCTCGACCAACGCTTCTCCGAGAATGCCCTTCAGCGCGGCATCAACACCGGCAGCCATCCCTTGCAGGCTGCCACAGACATACACACAGGCGCCGTCCGCGACCCAGCGCTTGACCGCTTCGGCCTGCTGCAGCAACACATCCTGCACATACACCTTCTCTGCCTGATCCCGCGAGAACGCGAGGTCCAGGCGCGCCAAGTCCCCGCTGCCCAGCCAGCCCTGCAGCTCATCACCGCACAGCAGGTCGTGGGCCCGGTTACGCTCACCGAACAACAGCCAGTTGCGCTGCTCGCCCGCGTTGATGCGTGCCTTGATCAGGCTGCGCAAACCCGCCAGCCCGGTACCGTTGCCGATCAGAATCATGGGTGCCGGCGACGCGGGCAGGTGGAAGCCACTGTTGCGGCGCAGGCGCAAGCCCAGCGCGCCATCCACCGGCAGGTACTCGGTCAGCCAACCGGAACCCAGGCCGAGGGTGCCATCGGGGTGACGTTCCTGGCGCACGATCAACTCCAGCACACCGTCACTGGCGATCGAGGCAATGGAGTATTCACGCGTGCCGATCGGTACCAGCGCATCGACCAGCGCCTGGGCGTGCAGCCCCACCAGGTGATCGCGCCGGCTCGGCAACTGGCGGCTGGCCAGCGCCTGACCCAAGGTTTCGCTCAGGCCGTCGAGCTGCACGGACGTGTCGGCATTCAGCCCCAGGCCATGGAGGAAGGCATCGACCCGCGGCTGACCATTGCGCGGCAAGATTTCCACCAGGTCACCCGCCTGCCAGCTGGCGGGCGCTTCGGCACGCAGGCCGATCAGGTAAACCGGCTGGCCTTGGCTGCCCGGGTTCATTAGCGCGCGTTGCACCAGGGTCCAGTTGCCGAAGCTTGCTGGCTGCCAGGCCGTTACCGGCTGAGCGCCGGTCAGTTGCGCCAGTGCCTGCTGCCATTGCTGCAGGGCCGCCGGGTCGGCGCTGTCTACCTCCACCGGGCTGAACGCAGTGCTGGCGCCGCGCTCAGCCAACCAGGCCTGCAGGCGCCGGGCGAAACCGCAGAAGTGCGGATACTGACGGTCGCCCAAGGCGAGCACTGCGTAGTTGAGGTTGTTCAGCGCCCACGGCTGGCCAAGCACCTTGCGCTCGAACGCGCGGGCGCTGTCAGGGGCTTCGCCATCGCCAAACGTACTGACCACGAACAGTGCACGGCGGGCTTGGCGCAAGTCATCCTCGCCCAGTTCGGCCAAGGCGCGGACCTGCACCGGGAGGCCTGCAGCCTGCAACTGCCCGGCACTCTGCCAGGCCAGCTGTTCGGCAAAGCCGCTTTGGCTGGCGAAGCTGACCAGCCAGCTGTCGCTGCCGGCGTTGACGCTGTCGACGTTGCTGCGGGCGGCGCGCACCTGGCGCTTCTTGCGGCGGCGGTCGAGGTACAGCAGCCAACCCGTCACGAAGAACAGCGGCATGGTCAGGCTGGCGAGGGTGACGATGATGCGCCCCGGCAGGCCGAAGTACTCGCCCACGTGCAGGGCGTAAACGCTCTGCAGCAACTGCGCCTTGAAGGATTTGTCGGCGTAGCGGTCGTGGTTTTTCACCTGGCCGGTGGCCGGGTCCAGCATCAGGGTGTCGAAGGCGCGCGGGTGCGCAGCGTTGTCCAGCAGGAAGAACAGGTTGGCCGGTTGCCCACCTGCCGGTGGCAGGCGCAGGTTGTAGGCGGCCAGGCCGGGGCCTGCGGCAGCCTTGAGGCTGGCCCAGATGGCGTCATAGTCGACCACCAGCGGCGGTGCGTTTTTATCGACCTTCTGTGGCCCGTGGCGGCCACGGCCTTCGCCGCGCTTTTGCTGCTGGCCTGCTGCCGGCGCGTCGGCCAGCAGGGTGTTCAGGCCTTGGCGATACCATTCGTAGGACCAGAACAGGCCGGTGAGGGCGAACAACAGATAGAACAGCAGGCACCAGGTACCTGCCACGGCGTGCAGGTCCCAGTTGAAGGCGCGGCCTTTCTTGGCCCAGTCGAAGGTCAGCCAGACCCGCCAGTTGAGCGCCTTGCGCGGCCAGCGCAGGTACAGGCCGGAGAGGCAGAAGAAGATCAGTATCAGGGTGCAGGCGCCGGTGATCTGCCGACCACTGTCGCCCATGGCCAGGAAACGGTGCAGGTTGAGCATCAGGTTGAAGAAATCCTGCCCGGCCACTTCGCCCTTGAGCTCGCCGGTGTACGGGTCGGCATAGCGCAGCTCGCCGCGGCGCTGGCCCGGCGGTGGGGTGAAGAAGATTCGCGCTGCGTTGCCCTGATGAAGGTCGACCCACAGCATCGACACCTTCTCGCCTTGCGCAGCCTCGACCCGCTGCACCAGTTCGGCGGGCGGCAGCACGCCCTCGGGGCGCACTTCGACCTTCAGCACATCGGCATTGAACGCACGCAGCAGTTCTTCCTGAAACGACCAGATCGCCCCGGTAATGCCCATCAAGGCCAGCACCAGGCCAGCGGTGATGCCAAAGAACCAGTGCAATTGGAACAGCGTCTTCTTCACCACATCGATCACCTTGTTGTGCTGCCGCAACCTGCGCGGCGTGCATTATGCCTTGGTACGCAAAAGCCCCGCTCACTGGAATGAACGGGGCTCCGGGTTGCTGCTTTAGAAGTGGACGCTGGTGGTCAGCAACGCGGTCCGGCCCGCCGCCTGGTTGGCGAAGTGGGTGGAGAATGCCTTGTCGTAGTACACCTCGTTGGTCAGGTTCTGCACGTTCAGCTGCAGGTCGACGTTCTTGGTCAGCTTGTAGGCCGCCATGGCGTCGTAACGTACATAGCTGTCGACCATGGTGGTGTTGGCCACGCTGCCGTAGACGTCATCCACATAGAACGCGCCGCCACCGACGGTGAGCTTCGGCGTGATCGCGTAAGTGGTCCACAGGCTGGCGCTGTTGTTCGGCGTGTTCGGCAGCTGGTTGCCGTCGTTGGCCTTGCCCAGCGGGCCACCGTCGATCTGGCGGGCCTGCATGTAGGTATAACCGGCGAAAACCTGCCACTTGTCGGTCAGCTTGCCGCTGGCCGACAGCTCGATGCCCTGCACGCGGGTTTCACCGACGTTTTCGTAGCTGGTGGTATCTACCTGCACGCGAGCGTTTTCCTTCTCGGTGCGGAACAGCGCGGCGGCCAGGGACAGGCGCTGGTCGAGCAGGTCCCACTTGGTGCCGATCTCGTAGTTGGTAGTTTCTTCCGGCTCCATGTCGCTGCTCAGCAGGTTGCCGGCGCGGTCGCTGGTGTTGCCCAGCGGGTTGCCTTCGGTGCCTTCACCCAGCATTGCGCCGGGTGGCGTTGCGGAGGTTGCGTAGGAAACATAGATGCTGCCGTTTTCGGCCGGTTTCCAGACCAGGCCCAGCTGGCCGGTGATGAACTCGCTGGTGTCACGGCCCTTGGAAGCAACGCCCTTGCTGTTCACCACGGTAGCGCCGGCGGCATCGTAAGTGCGGTACTGGGTGTCGAAGAGGTCGTAGCGCAGGCCCATGTTCAGCAGCCAGTCAGGCGTCAGCTCCAGGGTGTCGAACACGTAGAGGGCGCGGGTGTTGCTCTTGGTGTCGGTGCCCGCGTAGTTGCGCGCAATGTTGCCGTTCCAAGGGTCGTCCGGGTTCGGGTTGCTCAGCGAGGTGCAGTTGTAGCCGCTGCTGGCGCCGATCATGCCTGGGGTGCAGTTGCTGTTGGCGCTGCCCCCCGGCACGGTATCGGTGTCGACGGTGTAGGACGAACGCTTGCTCTCTTCGCGGCTCAGCTCGATACCGGTGGAGAAGCTGTTCTTCATGCCGCCCAGGTAGAACTCGCCAAACAGGTCAGTCTGGTTGGTGGTGGTGGCGGTGTTGCCGACGCGGCTGTTGGCACGGCGCCAGACGCTGCCGTTGTTGACGTTGCCCTTGCTGTCGTCCGGCTGGGTCAGGATGTAGTCCTGCATGCTGTTGCCATGGCGCAGGGTGTTCTTGACGGTCAGCGAGTCGGTCAGGTCGTGTTCGATCGCGAAGGTGGCGATGTCGACCCGGCTCTTGCGGAAGTCACGGCCGGTCAGGCCGTAGAAGTTGTCGCTGTCGCCACCGTCGTTCGGCTTGCTCGGGTGCGCCGAGGTGCGCCCGCCGCTGCCCGAGGTCGGGATGGTGTAGGGGATGCCCGAGTCCGGCAGGTCGTCGCTTTCCAGGTGGTAGTAGTCGAGGTTGACGCGGGTCGGCGTGCCCAGGCCGAAGGCCAGGGATGGGGCGATGCCCCAGCGGTCGTAGTTGACCTTGTCACGGCCGGCGACGTTGCTCTCGTGGGTCATCAGGTTGAGACGACCGGCGACGGTGTCGCTGAACTGGTAGTTGCCATCGAAGGTGTAGCGTTGGGTCTGGTCACTGCCCCAGGTCCAGGCGCCGTCCAGCGAGTTGCCCAGGTGCGCACGCTTGCTCACCAGGTTGATGGTGCCGCCTGCGGCGCCTCGGCCACCGATGGCCGAGTTCGGGCCCTTGGCCACTTCCACCGACTCGATGGCGAAGATCTCACGGGTTTGCGCGCCGGTATCACGCACGCCGTCCAGGTAGGTATCGCCCTGGGCGTCGAAGCCGCGGATGAACGGGCGGTCGCCCTGGGGGTTGCCGCCTTCACCGGCACCAAAGGTGATGCCAGGTACCGTACGCAGGGCGTCCTGCAGGCTGAGGGCGTTAGTGTCCTTGATCACCTGCTGCGGAATCACCGTGACCGAGCGCGGTGTATCGACCAGCGGCGCGGTGTACTTCTGCGACGAGGCTTTCTCGACCTTGTAGTCGGTGCTGGCCTGTTCGGCCTTGCCGTTGACGCTGGTGGCATCAAGGGTAACGGCACGGTTGGCGGCAGGCTCGGCAGCATAGGCGGTCGAAGCAGTGATGGCGACGCCGATGGCGGTCACGATCAGGCGTGGTGAACTCACAGCAGATGGCACGTAGTGACGCATTGGTAAGGACCTTCCCCAAGGTGATAAGGCGGCGGATCTTAATGTAAGCAATTGTGACTAACAATTGAGAGTCGTTACCATTTGTGAAGAATTTACAATCTTTACAGTTTGCCGTTACGGTTTTCGTCGGCTGAAACGTCTTAAGCGGCGAATGGGGCTTGTGGTGTGTAAAAGGTAATCAATATCATTGACGCCTTTACATTTGCCCAGGTGCCGCCGCCATGCTGCTTCACATTCCCGGCCTGTTCGATGCCGACGAACTCGCGCGTATCCGTGAGGCCCTGGAGCAGGCCGACTGGGCCGATGGCAAGGTCACGGCGGGTTATCAGTCGGCCAAGGCCAAGCACAACCTGCAGTTGCCTGAAGGCCACCCGCTGGCCAAGGAGCTCGGCAGCGCATTGATCGACCGCCTGTGGAACACGCCCCGGTTCATGTCGGCAGCGCTGCCGCACAAGGTCTTTCCACCGCTGATCAATTGCTACCGCGAAGGCGGCAACTTCGGCTTTCACATCGACAATGCCCTGCGCCAGCCCAAGGGCAGCGCGGAGCGGGTGCGTACCGACCTGTCGTCAACGCTGTTCCTCAGCGACCCGGACAGTTACGACGGCGGCGAACTGGTGATCCAGGACACTTATGGCATGCAGCAGGTGAAGCTGGCGGCCGGCGACCTGGTGCTGTACCCCGGCACCAGCTTGCACAAGGTCAACCCGGTGACACGCGGCCAGCGCTATGCTGCGTTTTTCTGGACGCAAAGCCTGGTGCGCGAAGACAGCCAGCGGGCGCTGTTGTTCGAGATGGACAATGCCATCCAGCAACTCACCGCCGATGTGCCCGAACACCCTTCGCTGCTGCAGTTGACGGGTACCTACCACAACCTGCTGCGCCGCTGGGCCGAGGTCTGAGACGTGTCATACCAATTGCGTCGTGAAGAAGTGATGGATGTTGCAGGCCTCAAGGCCATGCTCGAAGACAGCCCCGGCAAGGCTGCCCAGGCGATCCTGGCGGCAGCGGGGCAGGGGGCGGTCGAGGCGCAGTTGCTGCTGGGGCAGATTCTGCTCGACGGGCGTGGCATCGAAGCCGATGCCGGTGTGGCCCGGCGCTGGTTCGGCATCGCCGCCCAGGCCGGCAGTGCCATGGCGCACAACATGCTTGGGCGTTGCCTGGAACATGGCTGGGGGGGGGAGGTGAGCCTTTCGCAGGCGGCCATCCACTATGCGCGTGCGGCTGACGCGGGGCTGGGCTGGGGCCTTTACAACCTAGGTAACCTGCTGGCCACCGGGCGTGGGGTACCGGCAAACCAGGCCCAGGCGTTGCTCTGTTACGAGAAAGCGGCGCACATGGGGCATGCCAAGTCGATGAACTTGTATGGGCGTTACCTGGAACAGGGCATCGCCACGGCACCCAGCCCGGCGCGGGCGGTGCGCTGGTATCGACGTTCGGCAGAGGCGGGGGACTTTCGCGGCATGTTCAGCCTGGCGCTGGTGCTGGTCGAGCGTGGGCAGGTGGCTGAGGCTGGGCCTTGGCTGGAGCGTGCGCGGGTTGAGGGGAATGTGAATTTTCTGCGCAGTGCGGTGGCCACGCTGCAGGGCGCTGGACCGTTGCTGGTGGGGTATGCTGCCGGGTACGCCGAGGAACTCGAACAGCGTCGGGAATGAGGCCGGCATTGACACACATGAAAACGGGGCCTTTCGGCCCCGTTCTTCATTACAGGTAGTAAGCCTTCAGCGGCGGGAAGCCGTTGAATTCCACCGCGCTGTAGCTGGTGGTGTAGGCACCGGTCGACAGCCAGTACAGGCGGTCGCCGATCGCCAGGTTCAGCGGCAGGCCGTACTTGTAGTGCTCGTACATGATGTCGGCGCTGTCGCAGGTCGGGCCGGCGATGACCACTTCTTCCATCTCGCCTTTCTTCTCGGTCCAGATCGGGAACTTGATGGACTCGTCCATGGTTTCGATCAGGCCGGAGAACTTGCCCACGTCGGTGTACACCCAACGCTCGACCGCGGTACGCGACTTGCGCGCTACCAGCACCACTTCGCTGACCAGGATGCCGGCGTTGGCGATCAGCGAACGGCCTGGCTCGAGGATGATTTCCGGCAGGTCGTCACCAAAGTCTTCCTTCAGGAAGCGGATGATCTCTTCAGCGTAGGTTTCCAGGCTGTTGGTACGGGTGATGTAGTTGGCCGGGAAGCCGCCACCCATGTTGATCAGTTTCAGCTCGATGCCGTCTTCTTCCTTCAGGCGCTCGAAGATCACTTTGACCTTGGCGATGGCCGCGTCCCACACGCTGATGTCGCGTTGCTGCGAACCGACGTGGAAGGAAATGCCGTACGGCACCAGGCCCAGGTCGCGAGCGAGGATCAGCAGGTCCATGGCCATGTCGGTCTGGCAGCCGAATTTACGCGACAGCGGCCAGTCGGCAGTGGTGGAGCCTTCGGTGAGGATACGCACGTAGACCTTGGAACCCGGCGCGGCCTTGGCGATGTTGCGCAGGTCGGCTTCCGAGTCGGTGGCGTACAGGCGCACGCCCTTCTCGTAGAAGTAGCGGATATCCTTGGATTTCTTGATGGTGTTGCCGTAGCTGATGCGGTCGGCGCTGACGCCACGGTCCATCACTTTGTCCAGCTCGTAGATCGAGGCGATGTCGAAGCTCGAGCCTTTGTCTTTGAGCAGGTCGATGATCTCGACCGCCGGGTTGGCCTTGACTGCGTAGTAGACCTTGGCGAATTCGAAACCGGCGCGCAGGTCGTCGTAGGCCTTGCTGATCATCTGGGTATCGATGAGTACGAACGGGGTTTCTTGCTTGTCGGCGAACGCCTTCATTTTCTGGAAGGTGTCACGCGCGAAATAGTCTTCGACCTGGATCGACATGCTCAGGGACTCCATGGGCAAACTGAAAAGATAAGTGGCTGCAAACTGAACGTCCTCCGTATCCCCACTTTGGTTCGCCTACTCAGTACTTGAGCCGGATGGATCGTTTCCAGCATGGACGTTCGGCGCGCACTTTAGGGCGTGAAGAATGCAAGATCAACAGGCAATCCGGGCATGTTCGTCGCGGATCGACGACCTGCCATTTGAATAACCGACTCATGTGACCGGCAGATGTTCCTTGGGATGTTTGAAGCGTTAAATATTGTGGAATGGACCGTATCGGCCCTTTGGCGGGTGAACCCGCTCCCATAGGGATTGCGCTAATCCTGTCGGCGCGGGGTCACCCGCGAATGGCCCTGAGGTGTTCATATTTATGGCCACATTTTCCTGGCACTGCAGTGCCTGAAATCCGTATAAATTTTTTGTTACCGACTGACGGATTTGCCGTTCTTGATGAGAAGCATTACTATTCGCACCCTTATCTGCCTCCCTGACGAACCCCGACCGTGTCCGGACCCAAAGGCTTCCTCGACCACTACCATGAGCTGATCGGCACCTGGACGCGCAAGCTGCGCAGTCGTCAGCAGGCCGAGGACCTCGCTCACGATGCCTTCGTACGGGTACTGGAAAACCCCCGCGAACAGGTCGAGCAGCCCCGCGCCTACCTGCACCAGACCGCCCGCAACATTGCCGTGGACGGTTTTCGCCGTGAAGACCGGCGCCAGGTACTGGCGCTGGAAGCCTTTGAGGAAAGCGCCAGCCACAGCGGTGACCCTGAAGCCTACGTACACGCGCTGGAGCTTGCCGACAGTGTCGAGCGGGCGCTGGCCGAGTTGCCGCTCAACTGCCGGCGGGTGTTCATCTGGCAGAAGCTCGAAGGCCTGACCCAGGCCGAGATTGCCGAGCGCATGGGCTTGAGCAAGAACATGGTCGAAAAGTATATGATCCGCACCCTCCGACACCTGCGTGAGCACCTGGATGTGTCGGCATGATGAGTCAGGAGACCTTTTCGATGAAACGGCACGGTACCGATAGCGTCCGCGAGCAGGCGGCCGAATGGTTCGCCCGCGTGCAGGATGCGCCGCGGGATGCCGAGCTGCTGGCCCGCTTGCAAGGGTGGCTGGAGGCGGACCCACGCCATCGCGAGGAATACCAGCAGCTGGCCAGCCTCTGGCGCGCCGCCGACTTCATACCGCGCCAGCGCCTCAATGCCCTGTGCGCGCCAGCGCCCGTGCGCCAGTTGCCACGGCGGCGTTTGCTGCGCCAGGCTTTGGCGGCCGGTGTGGCAGTGGTTGCCCTGGGGCTCGGCTGGAGTGGCTGGCAGTACCAGCGCCTCAATCATCAGGATCTGTTACAGACTGCCTTCGGTGAGCGCCGCCAGGTCGAACTGCCGGACGGCTCGCAGTTGACGCTCAACGGCGGTACGCAGTTGCAGGTCGATTTCAGCGCGGGGCGGCGGCACATTCAACTGAACGCCGGTGAGGCGATGTTCATCGTCGCCCACGACAGCAGCCGACCGTTCGTGGTCGACACGGCCCAAGGCAGCGTGACCGTCACCGGCACCCGCTTTGATGTACGGCTGGACCCGGCCGCCACCCGCGTAGCGGTCGAGCAAGGCTCGGTACGGGTGCAGGGCAAGGATGCTTCGCTGGCGCAACTGACGGCCGGCCTGGGCGCGCATATAGATGCACAAGGCAAGGTGGCGGCGCCCTACGCGGTCAATGCCGCAGCCCTGACTGCCTGGCGCCAGGGCAAGCTGGTGTTCGACAACGCCACCCTGGCCGAGGTGGTGGCCGAAGTTTCCCGCTACCGCACACAGCCGCTGCGGGTTGCCCCCGGCAAAGTGGCACAGATGCGCCTCTCAAGCACCTTCAGCACCGACGACACCGATGCACTGCTGCGCGCCTTGCCGAGCATCTTGCCGGTGGTCATCAAAGCCCATGAAGACGGCTCTCGCGAAATAATCGCGAAATAGATTCAGGTTTATTTCAGCTCGTTCGTCTTCCTCGCCAGCTGCAACTGCCAAGCATTTACATTTGCATGCGGTTGGCGTTTATCCCGCACTTCAGGATGTCTGACGACGTGAACAACAACAAATCCTTGCCACGCTTTCGCGCCCTGGCGCTGGCCCTCGCGGTCAGTGCCGTGGCCGTCAACAGCCACGCCGAACAGGCTGGCGGCGCAATCCAGATCCAGGCACAACCGCTGGCCTCGGCCCTGAGCCAATTGGGCCAGCAGACCAACCTGCAACTGTTCTACAGCCCTGAGCTTGTGGCCGGCAAACAGGCCCCGGCGGTGTCCGGCAACCTGGCGCCGGTGCAGGCGCTGCAACAGTTGCTGCAAGGCAGCGGGCTGACCTTCGAGATGGCCCAGGACACAGTGGTGGTAAAGCCGCTGCCGACCACCCTCGACCTGGGCAGCGGTAGCCTGGAGCTGGCGCCCACCGACATCAAGGTGGTCGGTGACTGGCTGGGCGATGCCGACCAGGCCGTGGTGCAGAACCACCCCGGCGCGCGCACCGTGGTGCGTCGCGAGGCCATGCTCGAGCAGGGTGCAATGAACGTTCGCGACGTGCTGCGCGGCATCCCTGGCGTGCAGGTGCAGGATTCCAACGGCACCGGTGGCAGCGACCTGTCGCTGAACGTTGGCGTGCGCGGCCTGACCTCGCGGCTGTCGCCCCGCTCGACCGTGTTGATCGATGGCATCCCGGCGGCGTTCGCCCCTTATGGCCAGCCGCAGCTGTCGATGGCGCCGATCTCTTCGGGCAACCTGGACAGCATCGACGTGGTACGCGGCGCAGGTTCTGTGCGCTACGGCCCGCAGAACGTCGGTGGGGTGATCAACTTCGTCACCCGGGCGATCCCAGAGAAGGCCTCGGCTGAGCTTTCCACCACCTTGGAAACCTCGCAGCATGGCGGCTGGAAGCACACCGAGTCGGCCTTCGTCGGCGGCACCGCCGACAACGGCATGGGCGTAGCACTGCTGTACACCGGGGTGAACGGCAACGGTTACCGCGAGAGCAACAACGGCAACGACATCGACGATGTGATCCTCAAGACCCACTGGGCCCCGACCGACGTCGATGAGTTCTGGCTCAACTTCCATTACTACGATGGCCGTGCCGACATGCCCGGCGGCCTGACCCAGGCTCAGTACGACAGCAACCCGTACCAGTCACTGCGCGACTACGACTACTTCGCCGGCCGGCGCAAGGATGTATCGTTCAAGTGGCAGCGCCAGCTCGACGACGCTACCCAGTTCGAAGTGCTGACCTACTACACCGACAGCTTCCGTGGCAGCGCCATTGCCTCGCGTGACTTGAAGACCCTGTCGTCGTACCCGCGCAACTACCACACCTTCGCAATCGAACCGCGCCTGTCGCGGATCTTCTTCGCCGGCCCCACTACCCAGGAAGTCAGTGTGGGTTACCGCTACCTGAAAGAGGCCATGCGCGAGCAGTCGACCCGCCTGGCGCTGATCGACAACGTGCCGACGCCCACTCCGACCTCTGACGGCCATGTGTTCCAGGACCGTAGCGGCGGCACCGAGGCCAGCGCCTACTACATCGACGACAAGATCGACGTCGGCAACTGGACCATCACCCCCGGTATCCGCTTCGAGCACATCAACACCGACTGGCGCGACCGCCCGGTGCTGGGCGCCAACAACCGCCCGGTGGCAGAGAAGAAGCGCAGCATCACCAGCAACGAACCGCTGCCGGCACTGAGCGTGATGTACCACCTCTCCGATGCCTGGAAGGTGTTCGCCAACTACGAGACCTCGTTCGGCAGCCTGCAGTACTTCCAGCTGGGCCAGGGCGGTACCGGCAACAGCACGGCCAACGGCCTGGAGCCGGAAAAGGCCAAGACTTATGAGGTGGGTACGCGCTATGACAACGGCGGCTTCGCCGGTGAGCTGACAGCGTTCTACATCGACTTCGATGACGAGCTGCAGTACATCAGCAACGATGTCGGCTGGACCAACCTGGGCGCCACCAAGCACCAGGGTATCGAAGCGTCGGTGCGTTATGACCTGGCCGGGCTGGACCCGCGGCTTGAAGGCCTGTCGGTGAATGGCGGCTACACCTATACCCGTGCCACTTACGAAGGGGAGATCCCAGGCTTCAAGGGGCGTGACCTGCCGTTCTACTCACGCCAGGTGGCCACTGCCGGCGTGCGCTATGCGATCAACCGCTGGACCTGGAACCTGGACGCCTATGCCCAATCCAAGCAGCGTGCGCCGGGCACCGGGATCAATAGTGATGGCAGCTTCAATGGTGACTACATCACCGAGCCGAGTGCCGATGGGCAGTATGGGGATATTCCGGGTTACGTGACCTGGCATGCCCGTGGGGGGTATGACTTCGGGCCGCAGACGGCCAACATGAAGGTGGCGGCGGGGGTGAAGAACCTGTTCGACAAGCAGTACTTCACCCGCTCCAGCGACAACAATGCTGGCCTCTATGTGGGTGAGCCGCGGACCTTTTATGTGCAGGCCAGTGTAGGGTTCTGATACAGCGTCGTCCCATTCGCGGGGCAAGCCCGCTCCCCACAGATGTGTAGGAGCGGCCTTGCCGGGGCGCCGGACCGGTCGGAAAGGGGCGCAAAGCGCCCCCAAAAAATCAGGAAACCACCGCCTCAGCCGGTGACACGATGCTGGTCTTCGCCCCACGCGATCGCCCCGAGCTCAAGTAAGCCGCAATCGACTCCTGCGTCACCTCGCCCAAGAACACCTGCTCGGCATCCAGCACCGGCAACCACGCCCGGTTGAACTCGTACATCCGCGACAGCAGGATGCGCAGGTTCTCATCGTGCGATGCGGTGGCATTGAACTGGCGCAGGAAGTCGCCGCAGGCCCCTTGCTGGCGGTGCATGTCGCGCCGGCGCACATAGCCCAGCGCCTTGTTCTGCGCATCGGTCACCACTACATAGCGGCGGTCGTGCTCGTCCAGCAGCTCCAGCGCATCGCTCACTGGCGTGTCCGGGCTGACTGACGGGGCGTTGTCCGCCGCATCTTCGGCACGCACCAGCAACAGGCGTTTCAAGGTGCTGTCCTGGCCGACGAAGTTGCTGACGAAGTCATCCACCGGGTGCGCCAGCAGGGTGTCCGGGTGGTCCAGCTGCAACAGCTTGCCGGCACGGAAGATGGCGATCTTGTCGCCCAGCTTGAGCGCTTCGTCGATGTCGTGGCTGACCATGATCACGGTCTTGTTCAACGCCCGCTGCATCTCGAAGAACTCGTTCTGAATCATCTCGCGGTTGATCGGGTCGACTGCGCCGAACGGCTCATCCATCAACAGCACCGGCGCGTCGGCAGCCAGCGCGCGGATCACGCCGATACGCTGCTGCTGGCCACCGGAAAGCTCACGCGGGTAGCGCTGCAGGTACTGCTTTGGCTCGAGCTTGATCATGTGCATCAGCTCGCGGGCGCGGTCGTGGCACTTCTGCTTGTCCCAGCCGAGCAGGCGCGGGACCACGGTGATGTTCTCCTCGATGGTCATGTTGGGGAACAGGCCGATCTGCTGGATCACGTAGCCAATGTGGCGGCGCAGGGTGACTTCGTCCAGCCCGCTGGTGTCTTCGCCATTGATGAACACCTGGCCGGAGGTGGGCGTGATCAGGCGGTTGATCATCTTCAGCGTGGTGCTCTTGCCGCAGCCCGAGGGGCCGAGGAATACGCAGATTTCGCCTTCGTTGACGGTCAGGCTGACCGCGTCGACGGCTTTGACGTCCTTGCCGTTGACGTTGAAGGTTTTGCTGAGGTTCTTGAGTTCGATCATGAGCGCAGTCCTTCTGGAGTCAGGGCACGTTGCAGGGTTTGCAGGAGCAGGTCGGCGATGATCGCCAGCAGGCTGACCAGCACGGCGCCGACCAGCAACATCGACATGTCGCTGCGGCTGATGGAGGTCAGGATGAGCACGCCCAGGCCACCGGCACCGATGGTCGCGGCGATGGTCATCACGCCGATGTTCATCACCACGGCGGTGCGCACGCCGGCGAGGATCACCGGCACCGCAATCGGCAGCTCGACCATGCGCAGGCGTTGGCCGAAGGTCATGCCGATACCGCGCGCGGCTTCACGGATACCGGGCTCGACGTTGGTCAGGGCGAGGTAGGTGTTGCGCAGGATCGGCAGCAGTGAATAGAGGAATACCGCAGTGATCGCCGGCAGCGGGCCGAGGCCTTGGCCGAACTTGGAATAGAACGGCAGCAGCAGGCCGAACAGGGCGATCGAGGGAATGGTCAGCAGCACCGTGGCGCTGGCCTGCAGCGGGCCTGCGACGGCCGGGAAGCGGGTCATCAGGATGCCCAGTGGCACGCCGACGAGGATGGCCAGGCTGACGGCGATGCCAACCAGCATGATGTGTTGCCAGGTCAGTTGCAGGACCTGGGCCCAGTCAAGGTGGGCGAAGGTGTCGAGCAGGCTCATGGCTGTACCTCCTTCAAAGGATGCTCACGCAGGAAGGCTGCGGCCACGGCGGTGGGGTTCTGGTGTTCGACGTCGACCTGGGCGTTGAGCTGGCGCATGGTTTCGTCGTCGAGCTGCTCGGCCAGCGGCTTGAGCAGGGTGGCCAGGTTGGGGTTGGCGTCGAGCACGGCTTTGCGCACCACCGGGGCGGCGGTGTAGTCGGGGAAGTAGTGCTTGTCGTCGTCCAGCAGTTTGAGGTCGAAGGCGTTCAGGCGCCCGTCGGTGGTGTACACCAGGCCGGCGAACACCTGGTTGTTGCGCATCGCGGTGTACACCAGGCCGCCATCCATCTGGCGGATGTTGCGGCGGTCCAGCGGCAAGCCGTACAGCTCGCGCAGGCCTACCAGCCCATCAGGGCGGTTGGCGAACTCGGTGTCCAGGGCCACCAGGTGGGTGCGGTCGTGCTCATCACGCAGCACCTGGTTGAGGTCGCTGATCGAGTTGACCTGCGGGTAGGCTTCGGCCACTTGCTTGGGCAGGCCCAGGGCATAGGTGTTGCTGAAGTTCGAGGGGGTCAGCCAGATCAGGCCCTTCTTCGCGTCCAGTGCCTTGACCTTGGCGTAGGTGGCCTCGGCGTTGGGCATGCGTTCGTCGATGTGGTTGTACGACACCAGCGATACACCGGTGTATTCCCACATCAGGTCGAGCTGGCCGGTCTCTTGTGCCTGGCGGGCGATGTTGCTGCCAAGGCCGGTGGTCACGCGCACATCGAAACCGTTTGCGCGCAGGTATTGGGCGGTGATTTCGGCAAGCACGGTCTGTTCGGTGAACACCCGCGCACCGATACGGATCAGCGGTTTGTCCGCTGCCTGGGCAAAACCTGCGAACAGCAGGGCCGCGCCCAGCAGCAAGGCGATTCTCTTCTTCATACGTTCCCTCTTCTTATTGGGCCAGGCCACGTTCCAGCCAGCGCCTGCTGGAGAAGCTCACCAGGGCGTCGAGCAGCAATGCCAGCAGCGCCGTACAAGCGGCGCCCAGCAGCAGCTGCGGCTGGTTGTTCAGGGCGATGCCAGGGAAGATCAGGCTGCCCAGGCTGTTGGCGCCGATCAGGAACGCCAGGGGCGCGGTGCCCACGTTCAGGGCCAGGGCCACACGCACACCGCCGACGATGATCGGCACGGCATTGGGCAATTCCACCTGCCACAGTTGCTGGCGCGGGGTCATGCCGATGCCGGTGGCGGCTTCCTTGAGCGAGGCGGGGACGTTTTTCAGGCCCTCGTAGGTGTTGCGCACGATGGGCAGGAGGGAGGCGAGGAACAGCGCGAAGATCGCGGGCCCGGCGCCGATGCCCAGGATACTGAGCGCGATGGCCAGAACGGCCAGAGGGGGGATGGTGTTGCCAACGTTGAAGAACTGCATGAAGCGTTCGGCTTTGTCGACCCGGTGCGGTCGACTTAACGCAATGCCGGCGGGGATGCCCACGGCCAACGCCGCCGCCATCGAAGCCAGCACCAGTACCAGGTGCGCTTGCAGGTAGAACCCAAGATCGTCGCGGTAACGCGCGATCGTGTCGATGCCGATCCAGTGGATCAGCAGGGCCAGGATGACGAGCACGGTGGCGCATCCCAACAGCCCTTTTCCGTAGCGTGTAGCCACAGGCGGACTCCTTGTGTTGTCGGCGAGCACACTTCTTTTTTTGCCGGCCATCACTGGCGGCGGTGGGTGTGTTCGCGAGTAGCAGCGTGATGCGTGCGCAAGGCAGCGATCAGGCCATGAGCCGAACCCCGTCGGGCCCGAAAAAGCTGATGAAACCAGTCCCCAAGCGAAGCGGGTTGCAGGGGAGTGGACGTCTCCGAGGGCGTAAAGGTTCCCATCTGAGGCGGCATTTGGCCAGTGTTAATCACTGGGTCAGTGAACTTTCGTACGAAAAAACAGCGCAATTCCTACCTTAAGGCGTTGGTTTACCTGCTTTCGATCCATTTGTCCTGATGGACAAAATTCCTCTCTCGATTTCCTTGATATCTATTTGAAGGAATATTCTTTGGGGGGTATATTTTGTCTTGGTCGATACATTTCTGTACCGAATTCGTCGTGGAGTTCGAAGGGTTCGACAAGCAGGTCCAGAAAGAGCTCGTGGCCCATCTGAGGCTATTGGAGTTTCAAGGGCCAACCCTGGGTAGGCCGAGGGTGGACACACTGAAGGGGTCTCGTCACAACAACATGAAAGAGCTGAGATTTTCTGCGTGTGATGGAGTCTGGCGTGTTGCATTTGCTTTTGACCCAGCGCGTAAAGCCGTAGCTCTGGTAGCTGGAAATAAGACGGGACTCAGCGAAGCACTGTTTTACCGGAGACTGATCAAGCGGGCCGATGATCGTTTCGACAAGTATTTACGAGAAGGAGATAGCAATGTCCAAGACACTTGATGAGGTCATTGAGAGTTTGCCACTGGAACTGCAGGTGGCAGCCGAAGCGCGAGGGCGTGAGCTGATACGCGAAGAGATGACATTGCAGGCGTTGCGCAAGCAGCTTGAGCTGACCCAGGAAAGCATGGCCGAAAGGCTGGATATCAGGCAGGGCAACATCTCCAAGGTCGAAAATCGCTCCGATATGCTGATTTCTACACTGCGCAGCTATGTTGAAGCGATGGGGGGGACGCTTGAGCTGGTGGCGCGCATGCCGGGTCGCCCTCCTGTCACCTTGGATGGGTTCACCGATAGCGCCACTAGCAGCAAGTAACTCAGCATCCGCTCCACGGGGGGCGGGGATCAAATTTTGGTCCCCGGCCAAACTCAGGTATGATATTGCCCCTTTTCGAATCCCCCAGTCAGGCGATTTCCCATGACCAACCAGGCCGCCGAAGTCGCGAAGCGCCGCACTTTCGCAATTATTTCCCACCCCGACGCCGGTAAGACCACCATCACCGAGAAGCTCCTGCTGATGGGCAAGGCCATTGCCGTCGCCGGTACCGTGAAGTCGCGCAAGTCCGACCGCCACGCCACCTCCGACTGGATGGAAATGGAGAAGCAGCGCGGCATCTCCATCACCACCTCGGTGATGCAGTTCCCGTACCGCGAGCACATGATCAACCTGCTCGATACCCCCGGCCACGAAGACTTCTCGGAAGACACCTACCGCACCCTGACCGCAGTGGACTCGGCGCTGATGGTGCTCGACGGCGGTAAAGGTGTAGAGCCGCGGACCATCGCCCTGATGGACGTCTGCCGCCTGCGTGACACGCCCATCGTCAGCTTCATCAACAAACTCGACCGTGATATCCGCGACCCGATCGAACTGCTCGACGAAATCGAGGCGGTGCTGAAGATCAAGGCCGCGCCAATCACCTGGCCGATCGGTTGCTACCGCGACTTCAAGGGTGTGTACCACCTGGCCGGCGACTACATCATCGTCTACACCCCGGGCCACGGCCATGAGCGTACCGAGGTAAAAATCATCGAGAAGCTTGATTCCGATGAGGCGCGTGCGCACCTGGGTGACGAATATGATCGCTTCCTCGAACAGCTTGAGCTGGTGCAGGGCGCCTGCCATGAATTCGATCAGGACGAGTTCATCAACGGCCAACTGACCCCAGTGTTCTTCGGTACCGCACTGGGCAACTTCGGTGTCGACCATGTGCTCGACGCCGTTGTCGACTGGGCGCCGCGCCCGCTGGCCCGTGTGGCGCACGAGCGTACCGTGGAGCCGGTAGAAGAGAAGTTCACAGGCTTCGTGTTCAAGATCCAGGCGAACATGGACCCGAAACACCGTGACCGTATCGCCTTTATGCGCATCTGCTCGGGCAAGTACGAGAAGGGCATGAAGATGCGCCACGTGCGTACCGGCAAGGACCTGCGCATCGGTGACGCACTGACCTTCTTCTCGTCCGAGCGCGAGCAGCTGGAAGAAGCCTTTGCCGGCGATATCATCGGCCTGCACAACCACGGCACCATCCAGATCGGCGACACCTTCACCGAAGGCGAAGCACTGGGCTTCACCGGTATCCCGCACTTTGCTCCGGAGCTGTTCCGCCGTGTGCGCCTGAAGGACCCGCTCAAGTCCAAGCAGCTGCGCCAGGGCCTGCAGCAGCTGGCCGAAGAGGGGGCGACCCAGGTGTTCTTCCCCGAGCGCAGCAACGACATCATCCTCGGTGCGGTCGGTGTGCTGCAGTTCGACGTAGTGGCCAGCCGCTTGAAGGAAGAGTACAAAGTCGAGTGCGCCTACGAGCCGATCACCGTGTGGTCGGCGCGCTGGATCAGCTGTGATGACAAGAAGAAGCTTGAGGAATTCCAGACCAAGGCCATGGAGAACCTGGCCATCGACGGTGGCGGCCACCTGACCTACCTGGCGCCGACCCGGGTCAACCTGGCGTTGATGGAAGAGCGCTGGCCGGATGTGAAATTCCGCGCTACTCGCGAGCACCACTAAAAGCAGCTTCGAGCCTCAAGCTGGAAGCTACAAGTGGAAGCGAGCCTGTATTGGCCCGCCTTTCTTGTAGCTTGCGGCTTGAAGATTGCAGCTGTTGTCAGTTTCCGGCTTTGATACTGGTCCAGATCCGGGTGCGAATGCGGTCGAGCTTGGCCGGCATCGCCTCCAGCGCATACAGCTTGCCCATCACTTCGTCACTGGGGTAAATCATCGTATTGCCCTTCATCGCCGGGTCCACCAGGCCATCAGCCTTGAGGTTGCCGTTGGCGTACTGCACGTGGTTACTGATGTTGGCCATCACCTCCGGCTGCAGCAGGTAGTTCATGTAGGCATACCCCGCCTTCTCATCGGGGGCATCGGCCGGCATGGCAACCATGTCGAACCACATCGGCGCGCCTTCCTTGGGGATCGAATACCCCACCTTCACCCCATTCTTTGCTTCATCAGCGCGGTTTTTCGCCTGCAGCACGTCACCGGAGAAGCCCACCACCACGCAGATATCGCCATTGGCCAGGTCACCGGTGTACTTGGATGAATGGAAGTAGCTGATGTACGGCCGCACCTTCATTAGCAAGTCCTTGGCCTTCTCGTAGTCCTTCGAGTCCTGGCTGTGATGCGGCAAGCCCAGGTAATGCAGGGCAATCGGCAGCAGCTCGGGGCCGTTGTCCAGCACCGCGACGCCGCAGCTTTTCAGCTTGCTCATGTACTCGGGCTTGAAGATCAGGTCCCATGAGTCCAGCGGCGCGTTGTCGCCGAGGACTGCCTTGACCTTATCGATGTTGTAGCCAATGCCCGTGCTGCCCCAGAGGTACGGGAAGCCGTACTGGTTGCCCGGGTCGTTGACCTCAAGTGCCTTGAGCAGCACCGGGTTGAGATTTTGCCAGTTGGGCAACTGCGACTTGTCCAGCTTCTTCAGGGCCTTGCCCTGAATCTGCCGGGCCATGAAGTGGTTGGACGGAAACACCACGTCGTAGCCGGAATTGCCGGTCATCAGCTTGCCATCGAGGGTTTCGTTGCTGTCGTACACGTCGTAGGTGGGATTGATGCCGGTGGTTTGCTGAAAGTGCTTCAGGGTGTCCGGCGCGACATAGCTGGACCAGTTGTAGATCTTCACCGTGTCGGCGGCGTTGGCCATGCTGGCGGCCAGCATCAGAGGTGCAAGAAGAAGGGTGCGCATGTCGGGTTTACCTTGCTTTGTCTGTTGTTATCGAAGGCAGGCGATCAGCGGATCAGAAAATAAGCACGTAAGTCTTGCGCACGGTCTCCAGGATGTCCCAGGTACCGGTGCTGTTGGCCGGTAGCGTCAGTGCGTCTCCGGCTTCTATGTAGAGGGGCTCGCCACCGTCGGGGGTGAAGGTGCAGCGACCCTTGATGATGTGGCAGAACTCTTGTTGCACGATCTGCCGTCGCCAGCGCCCGGGGCTGCACTCCCAGATGCCGGTTTCGACGCCATCGCTGCGCTCCACGCAGGTGACCGAGGTCACCGCCACGGGCTCGCCGAGCGGCACTGCGACCGGGTTGGTGCTGTCCAGGACGGCGCTTTCAGTGTGTTTGAAGTGAGTGATGTTCATGACCGGTGGATCCTGTGTAGGTGAACGGTAAGTCAGTGCATGAAGCCTTCCATGAAGTCTGCCAGTGAGCTGGCCAGGCGCCGCCGCCACGGTGCGCTGGCGCGGTTGGCGAGGGTGCGGTCCTCGTGGACGAAACTCTGGATGATCGCGTTGTAGCCCAACCAGCGGCAGGGCTCGGGTGGCCAGCTGGCCAGGCTCGACAATGGGCGGTTGTCGAGTACCCAGGGTTGCGCGGTCAGTGCGTTGTGCTGGTTGAGGATCAGTGCCGCCAACGTCCGCCCGCCGAGGTTGGTGGCGCCGACCCCCTCGCCGCCGTAGCCGCCGGCCAAGGCGATGCCGCGCTGGCGGTCGCACAGCATGTGCGGTCGGAAGCGTCGGGCCATGCCCAGGTTGCCGCCCCAGGAGTGGGTGATGCGCACATGCTTGAGCTGCGGGAACAGCTCGCTGAACAGGTAGCGGCGCAGTTCGACTTCGGCTTCGGTCAGGGTGAAGTCTTCGCGCAGGCGGCCACCGAAGCGATAGCCGCCACGGGCGCCGAACACCAGGCGGTTGTCGGCGGTGCGCTGGCCGTAGGTAACCTGACGGCTGCTTTCGCTGAAGGCTTGGCCCTCGGCCAGGCCGATCTGCTCCCAAATCGAATCGGGCAGTGGCTCGGTCGCCACCAGCAAGCTCTGCACCGGTAGCTGATGCTTGCCCAGCGGTGGCAGGCTGGCGGCGTAACCTTCCACGGCGGGCACCGTCCACTGGCAGCGGATGCGCGCCAAAGGGGTGCGAACTTCACCGGGCTGCCAGTCGATGGCAGGGGTGTTCTCGTAGATCGGCACGCCCAGCGCCTCTACCGCTCGGGCCAGGCCGCGGGCCAGCTTGGCGGGCTGGATGGTCGCGGTGTGCGGGCTGTAGATCGCGCCGTAGGCGTTGCTCACCCGCAGTTGTGCGTCCAGTTGCTCGGGCCGCAGCCAGCGGTAGTCATCCTCGGTCATGCCCTGGCGGTACAGGTCATCGAGGTAGGCACGCAGGCTGCGTTCCTGTTCCGGGTAGCGGGCGGCGCAGTACAGCACGCCACCTTTGCGGTAGTCGCAGTCGATGGCTTCGCGTTGCAGCACGGCGTGGACTTCATCGGGGATGCCATGCAGCAGGTCGATGCTGGCGCGGCGTTGTTGCGGCGACAGAGCGGCAAGCAGGCGGTCTTCGCCGAGCAGGTTGCCCATCAGCCAGCCGCCATTGCGCCCAGAGGCGCCGAAGCCGGCGATGTTGGCTTCGATCACGGCAATGTTCAGCTGGGGCGCCTGGCGCTTTAGGTAGTACGCGGTCCACAGGCCGGTGTAGCCGGCGCCGATGATGCACACGTCAACGTCAAGGTCGTTTCGCAGTGCCGGGCGCGCGCACAGCGGCTCGTCGAGCTGGTCCATCCACAGGCTGAGCGTGCGCAGGGGTTGCATCAGTTTCGGCTCCACATCCGTCAAGGTCTGTGGGCGATCCTAGTGGCGTTGGGGGAGGGCTGTCTTACGTGCGTGCACGCAGGGAAATTTGCTTGAGGTAGGCCTTGGGTGTGAGCCCGGTCTGTTCACGGAAGCACTTGTAGAACGCCGACAGCGAATTGAAGCCCGCGCTGAACGCCAGCTCATCGATCGTTGCCTCGACGCTGTCGTCGTTCAGGCTGGCCATCAGGTGCTGTAGCCGCGCCTGGTTCACGTAGCGGTAGAAGCTTTGGCCAAGCACCTGGTTGAGCAGGTAGGAGATCTGGTTGCGGCTGTAGCCGCTGGCATCGGCGACCTGCTGCAAGTCAAGTTCAGGGTCGAGGTAGGGGCGTTGACGCTGGAAGTAGCACTCCAGGTCCTGGGCCATGGTCGACAGCTGGCGCGGTGAAAGGCCCAGGCGGCTGGTGGCCGGGCGCGGGCCGCTGCCAGCTTGCCCTCGGTTGTTCTGCCGGACCAGCGTGGCGTATTCGTTGACGCGCCAGATCAGCCCGTCCTTGACGGTGATGGCCTCGCTGGACTGGAACGCCACCAGGCCTTCACCGCCCTGCACCGTGACCTGGTACTGGATGAACGCAGTGCAGCCATCGACGCGGATTCGGTCGCTGTGGACGATGTCCTCGCCGGCTTCATGGGGCAGGCAGGCGCGCACGTAGTCGCGCAGCGCGTCGAAGCCGAGCACGCGGTTCTGGAAGAAGTCGTGGTACTGGACGTCGGGGTGATAGAGCGCGATCACGCCGTCGAGGTCGCGGTGCTTCCAGCACAAGTGGTAGCGCATCACAGTTTCGGCGGTGATGGGCGTCTGTTGCGGGCCGTCGGCTGGGTACTGGGAGGTCATGGGCAGATAGTGCCAGATCAACCGGCATTGCAGAACACGGCGTTGGCGTGTGGTGAATCCGGCATTTTGCACGGTCCTTGGTTGGCCCAGTGATTTAAGTCATTGATTCAGTTGGGTGTCATTTTTTGACACAACTGGCACACCCCCTGCACTGGCTCTAGGGCGAACGGACTTGTTGATCACTACAAAGGCGAAAAACCATGATCCCCTCTGCCGATTACCCGTATGTCGATTCACAGCATCGCTCTGGCGTGTCCTGGGCGGCCATTTTAGCGGGGGCCGCAGCGGCTGCCGCGTTGTCATTGATCCTTGTGGTGCTGGGTGCGGGGCTAGGCTTCGCGGCTACCTCACCCTGGGCTGATGAAGGTGCCAGCGCCCAGACCCTGGGTGTTTCGGCGATCATCTGGCTGCTACTGACACAGATCTTCGCCTCAGGCTTGGGCGGCTATATCGCCGGTCGGCTGCGGGTGAAGTGGGCCAATCTGCAGGGTGATGAAGTGTATTTTCGTGATACGGCCCATGGCTTCCTTGCCTGGGCAGTGGCCACGCTGGTGGCGGCCATGTTGATACTGAGCACCGCCGGTGGCCTTGCCACTGCCGGTGCGCAAGCCGGGGCGAGCGCGGTAGGGGCTGCCGCCAGCATGGCGCCAAAGCCTGATCCCAATGCCTATTTCGTTGACAGCCTGTTCCGCAATGACGGCCCGGCACCTGTCAGTGATGACGCCGCCAATGGTATTGCGGCGCGCATTATTGCCAAGTCCATCGCGCAAGGGACGCTGGCCGAAAGTGATCGCGCTTACCTGGCGCAACTGGTGGCCCAGCGTACCCGCCTGAGCCAGGCCGAGGCCGAGGCACGGGTCGATCAAGTGTTCGCTCAGGTTCAACAGGCCAAGGTAGAGGTGCAGCAGGCCGCTGACACGGCAGCCAAAGTGGCGGGCTGGACGGCCCTGTGGACCTTCGTTGCACTGTTGTGTGGGGCATTCTTCGCCAGCCTTGCCGCGCTGCTCGGTGGCCGTCAGCGTGATCGCGTCGTATGGCTGGAAGCGGAAGGGGTGGACTACACCGCGCGTCGTACCGTTCAACGTTAAGTAAGGAGAAACATCATGCGCTCATTACTGCTGTGGATGATTGGGGTGCCGATTCCGGTGATTATCCTGATTGCGATATTCATGCATTGAGAGTCTTGGGGGCGCTTTGCGCCCCTTCGCGGGGCAAGCCCGCTCCCACAGGTACCTCGCATGTCCCAACCAGGCGAGGTACATGGGGGAGTGGGCTTGCCCCGCGAAAAAACTCACACCGATCTAGAGAAACTGCTCCGCATAGTGGCACGCCACCTGCCGCGTCCCCACCTGCCGAAACGCTGGCACCTCCTTCCCACACCGTTCCGTCGCATACGGGCAGCGCTTGTGAAAGGCACACCCATCCGGCGGGTTCAATGGGTTGGGCAGCTCACCGACAATCCTGATCTTCGGTTTCAACGGGTCTGGGTGAATCGCCGGCGTTGCCGACAGCAATGCCTGTGTATAAGGATGCAGCGGCTTCTCGTAGATGTCCGCCTTAGGCCCCATCTCCGCCGGCCGCCCCAGGTACATCACCAACACGTGGTCCGCCACATGCCGCACCACGGCTAGGTTGTGCGAGATGAATACATAGGCTGTATTGAATTCCTTCTGCAGGTCCATGAACAGGTTCAGCACCTGTGCCTGGATCGACACGTCCAGCGCCGAGGTCGGCTCGTCCGCCACCAGCACCTTGGGCTGTAGCATCATCGCTCGGGCCAGGGCGATACGCTGGCGCTGGCCGCCCGAGAACATGTGCGGGTAACGCTGGTAATGCTCGGGCCGCAGGCCGACCTGCTCCATCATCTTCTGCACTTTCTCGCGCCGCTCGGCCTTGCTCAACGAGGTGTTGATCAACAGCGGCTCGGCCAACTGGTCGCCGATCTTCTGCCGCGGGTTCAGCGAGGCATAAGGGCTCTGGAAGACCATCTGCACGTCACGGCGAAGTTGCTTGCGTTCGGCCTTGCTGGCGCCCTTGACCTCGGTGCCGGCGATCTGCAGCGAGCCGGACGAGGGCTCTTCGATCAAGGTCAGCGCGCGGGCCAGGGTCGACTTGCCGCAGCCGGACTCGCCGACCACGGCCAGGGTCTTGCCGGCCTCCAGTTCGAACGACACGCCATTGAGCGCGCGCACCAGGGCGTGGCCCTTGAACAGGCCACGGGACACTTCGTAATGGCGAGTCAGCTCGCGGGCAGTGAGTACGACGGCCATCACGCCACCTCCTGGTTCAGCGGGTAGAAACAACGCACCAGGCTATGTGCCTGGGGGGCGAGGGGGGGGCGCTGTTGCCGGCAGTTGTCCTGCACGTAGGGGCAGCGCGGCGACAGCAGGCAGCCTTGCGGCCGGTCATAGCGACCGGGGACGATGCCGGGCAACGTCGCCAGGCGCTCGGCACCCAGGCTGTGCTCGGGGATCGCCGCCAGCAGCGCTTCGCTGTAGGGGTGCGCTGGCACGTCGAACAGCTCGGGCACCTGGCCCACTTCCACGGCTTGGCCTGCATACATCACACAGACACGTCGCGCGGTTTCGGCCACCACGGCCAGGTCATGGGTGATCAGGATGAGCGCCATGTTGCGCTCCTTCTGCAGGTTCACCAACAGCTCCATGATCTGCGCCTGGATGGTGACATCCAGGGCCGTGGTCGGCTCATCAGCGATCAGCAGCTTGGGTTCCCCGGCAATCGCCATGGCAATCGCCACGCGCTGGCTCATACCGCCGGACAATTGGTGCGGGTAAGCGTCCAGGCGGCTTTCTGCGGCCGGGATCTCGACTTTTTTCAGCAGCTCCAGGGCACGCTGGCGCGCCGCCTTGCCCTTCAGGCCCAGATGCTGGCGCAGTACTTCCTCGATCTGAAAACCTACGGTGTAACTTGGGTTGAGCGCGGTCATCGGGTCCTGGAAGACCATGGCGATGTCCTTGCCCACCACCTTGCGCCGCTGCCGGCCGCTGAGCTTGAGCATGTTGGTGCCGTTGAACGTCAGGGTGTCGGCGGTGATGCGCCCGGGGGCGTCGATCAGCCCCATCAAGGCCATCATGGTGACCGATTTGCCCGAGCCGGATTCGCCGACGATGGCCAGGATCTCGCCGGCATCCACTGCCAGGTCCAGGCCGTCGACCACGGGTACCGCGTTGGCGTCGCCGAAGCGCACGTTGAGGTTGTTGATCTGCAACAGTGACATGGCGTTCTCCTCAGGCGGCGTTCTTGAGTTTCGGGTCCAGCGCATCACGCAGTCCGTCGCCCATCAGGTTGATTGCCAGCACGCTGAGCAGAATGGTCACCCCAGGCAGGCTGACCACCCACCAGGCGCGTTCGATGTAGTCGCGGGCCGAGGCCAGCATGGTGCCCCACTCGGGCGTTGGCGGTTGCACGCCCAGGCCCAGGAAACCCAGGGCCGCGGCGTCGAGGATCGCCGAAGAGAAACTCAAGGTGGCCTGCACGATCAACGGCGCCATGCAGTTGGGCAGCACAGTGACGAACATCAGGCGCGGCAGGCTGGCACCGGCCAGGCGGGCGGCGGTGACGTAGTCGCGGTTCAGTTCACCCATCACTGCGGCGCGGGTCAGGCGCACATAGGCGGGCAGCGAGACGATGGCGATGGCGATCACCGTGTTGAGCAGGCCGGGGCCGAGGATGGCGACGATGGCCACCGCCAGCAACAGCGACGGCAGGGCCAGCATCACGTCCATCAGGCGCATGATCGAGGGGCCGAGCAAGTGCGGGAAGAAGCCGGCCAGCAGGCCCAGCAGAATCCCCGGGATCAGCGAAATCACCACCGACGACAAGCCGATCAGCAATGACAGCCGGGCACCCTGGATCAACCGCGACAGCAGGTCGCGACCCAGCTCGTCGGTACCGAGGATGAATTGCCAGGTACCCCCTTCGAGCCACACCGGTGGGGTCAGCAGGAAGTCGCGGTACTGCTCGCTCGGGTCATGTGGGGCGACCCAGGGGGCGAACAGGGCGCAGAACACCACCAGGCACATGAAGGCCAGGCCCATCACCGCGCCCTTGTTGCGCGAGAAGGCGTGCCAGAATTCCTTGTACGGCGAGGGGTAGAGCAGGCTTTGGTCCACCGGGCTGGCCGGTGTGACGGGTTTTGCAAGTGGACTGGTCATGGCGGGGGCCTCAGCGCTGATGACGGATGCGTGGGTTGGCCAGGCCGTAGAGGATGTCCACGACGAAGTTGACCAGAATCACCAGGCAGGCGATCAACAGGATGCCGTTCTGGACCACGGGGTAGTCACGGGCACCGATGGCTTCGATCAGCCACTTGCCGATGCCCGGCCAGGAAAAGATGGTTTCGGTAAGCACCGCACCGGCCAGCAACGTGCCGACCTGCAGGCCGAATACAGTGAGCACCGGGATCAGCGCATTGCGCAGGCCGTGCACGAACACCACGCGGGCCGGCGACAGGCCTTTGGCGCGGGCGGTGCGGATGTAGTCTTCGCGCAGCACTTCGAGCATCGACGAGCGGGTCATGCGGGCGATCACCGCCAGCGGAATGGTGCCCAGCACGATGGCCGGCAGGATCAGGTGCATCACGGCGTCCTTGAACGCGCCTTCTTCGTCGCTGAGCAGGGTATCGATCAACATGAAACCGGTTTTCGGCTCGATGTCGTAGAGCAGGTCGATGCGCCCGGACACCGGCGTCCAGCCCAGGCTGACCGAGAAGAACATGATCAGGATCAGCCCCCACCAGAAGATCGGCATGGAGTACCCGGCGAGCGAAATGCCCATGACCCCGTGATCGAACAGCGAGCCGCGCTTGAGCGCGGCGATCACCCCGGCCAGCAACCCGACGATGCCGGCGAACAGCAGCGCGGCAAAGGCCAGCTCCAAGGTGGCTGGGAACAGGGTGAGGAATTCGGTCCACACGCTTTCGCGGGTGCGCAGCGATTCACCCAGGTCACCCTGGGCGAGCTTGCCCACATAGTCCAGGTACTGGACCGGCAGCGGCTTGTTCAGGCCCAGGCGCTCCATGGCCTGGGCGTGCATTTCGGGGTCGACCCTGCGCTCGCCCATCATCACTTCCACCGGGTCGCCGGGGATCAGGCGTATGAGCGCGAAGGTCAGCAAGGTGATACCGAAAAAGGTCGGGATCAGCAGGCCCAGGCGCCGGGCAATAAAACTCAACATTGTCGGGGTTACCTCATCAGCCGTTGTACGGCAGTGCCGCTGGTCCCCGTGTGGGCTGCCAGCGGTCGTTGTTTTTCTACTTCACCTTGGTGGTGGCGAAGTTGTTGTTGGTCAGAGGGTTGATCACGTAACCCTCCACGTTCTCACGCATGGCGGTAAATATCTTGGGGTGGGCCATGCTGATCCAGGGCTGGTCGTCATCGTACACCTTCAATGCCTCGCTATAGAGCCTTGCACGCTCGCCGTTGTCGGTCACCTGACGGGCCTGGTTGATCAGCGCCTGGAATTTCGAGTTGCACCAGCGTGCGTAGTTCTCGCCATTTTTCGCCGCCTCGCAACTGAGCAGCGGGGTGAGGAAATTGTCCGGGTCGCCGTTGTCGCTTGCCCAGCCTGTGGAAACCAGGTCGGCCTCGCCTTTTTTGGCCCGGCGCAGCATCTCTGCCCACTCCATGACGCGAATGTCGAGCTTGATGCCGACCTTGGCCAGGTCGGCCTGGAGCATTTCCGCCGACAGCCGTGGGTTGGGGTTGGTCGGGCCACCGCCGCTGCGGGTGAACAGGGTGATGACCGTACCGTCCGGCACACCGGCCTGTTTGAGCAGCGCACGTGCCTGGTCGAGGTCGCGCGGTGGGTTTTGGTTGTCGCGGTTGAAGCCGATCATGCTCGGCGGATAGGGGTTGATGCCGACCACGGCATTGCCTTTGCCGAACAGCTGGTCGACGTGGGCCTGGCGGTCGAAGGCCATGTTGATGGCTTTGCGCACACGCACATCGCTGAGGTATTTGTGTTCGGTGTTCATGGCGATATAGCCGGTGACCAGTGCTTCGGTATTGGCCACCTTGAGCTTGGGGTCGGCCTTGATCGACGGCACGTCCTCAGGCTTGGGGTACAGCGCCACCTGGCATTCGTTGGCGCGCAGCTTTTGCAGGCGTACGTTACTGTCGTTGGCGATGGCGAAAATCAGGGCATCGGCCGGTGGCTTGCCACGGAAATAGTCCGGGTTGGGCTTGTAGCGGACCTGGGCGTCCTTGTTGTAGCGCTGGAAGATGAACGGGCCGGTGCCGATCGGCTTGCTGTTGAGGTCGCCGGTCTTGCCAGCCTTGAGCAACTGGTCGCCGTACTCGGCGGAGTAGATCGAGGTGAAGCCCATGGCCATGTCGCGCAGAAACGGTGCTTCAGGGCGGGTCAGGGTGATGACCACGGTACGATCGTCGGTCTTGTCCACCGACTTGAGCAATTTGCCAAAGGCCATGCTTTCGAAATACGGGTAGCCGACGCTGGTCTTGTCGTGCCAGGGGTGTTGCGGGTCGAGTTGGCGGCGCAGGCTCCACAGCACGTCATCGGCATTGAAGTCGCGGGTAGGGGTGAAGTAGTCGGTGGTGTGGAACTTCACCCCCTGGCGTAGGTGGAAGGTGTAGGTCAGGCCATCGGCTGAGATGTCCCAGCGCTCGGCCAGGGCTGGCTGTATGTCGGTAGTCCCAGGTGTGAAATCGACCAGGCGATTGAACAGCGTTTCGGACGAGGCATCGAACGTCACGGCGGTGGTGTACTGGACGACGTCGAAACCCTCGGGGCTGGCTTCGGTACACACCACCAGCGGCTTGGCCGCAAGCGGCGCGGCGCTGCCCAGGATGAGCGCTGCCAAGGCAGCGTGGAGCGGTAGCGATTTCATGAGTACTCCCTGCAAACATTGATTCCAGCGTAGCCGCCACGGCCTGTTTTTTTCAGTGGGTGAGGCAGGCCGTGGCGTCATCGGTCAGAGGATGTTGAACGGAATGGTGGTCACCAGGCGGAACTCGTCCAGGCTGCCATCGGCCTGCGCCTTGCTGGCGCGGTGCGCGGTGTAGGTGGCGCGGATGCTGGTGTCCTTCAGCGGGCCGCTCTGCACGGCGTAGCTGGTGCCGATGCCCCACTCGTAGTGGGTCTCGCCGTCCATGCCGTTGACGTCATAGGCAGTGCCCCGGTAATGGGTGCCATCGATGCCCCAGCCGCGTGCGTTGTACAGGTTGAACTTGAGGCCCGGCACGCCATACGGCGCCATGTTCAGCACATAGGAAAGCTGCAGCGATTTCTCGTTCGGGCCGTTGAAGTCCGAGAGCAGCGAGTTGGCCAGGTAGATGCCGTTGGTTTCGTGCAGGTAGTCGAAGTACTCGTTACCGTTGACCTGTTGCCATGACGCGCTGAGGGTGTGGGCCTGGTGGGTGAGGGCGAGCGACAGGCTGTAAGTGTCGTTGTCGATCTCGCCTATCTTCTTGCTGCCTGCATCCACGGTCTTGTAGTAGTTCAGGCCGGTGCTCAGGCTGAGCACGGCGCTGTCGCCCAGCACGTGGTTGGCGCCGAAGTAGTACTGGTTCCAGAAGTCGTCGACCTTGGTGGCGTACAGGCTGGTGCTCAGGCTTTTGAACGGCTGGTAGTTGACCCCGGCAGTGCTGGCGCGGTCGGTCTCGACGCCGGCGGCGCCGTACTCGGAGCGGAACTTGCTGAGGCTTTGTTCGGTTCGGGGCGAGACGCGGTCGAAGGTGCCCAGGTCGAACGACAGGTTGTCGAATTCGGCGCTGTGCAGGAAGGCGCCCTGGAAGCTCGATGGCAGGGCGCGGTTGCCAATGTAGGCGATCATCGGCGTGTCCACCGATTGGCGGCCGAGAGTGAGCGTGGTGTTGGACACGCGGGCCTTGATGTTGCCCAGGCCCAGCTTGCTCCACTGGCCGACGGGGTCGCCGTCGCTGTGGGTCAGCGTGCGGTTGTTGGGCCCGGCGATTGCCTCGCGGCTCTGTTGCAGGGCAATGGCATTGTAGCCGGCGGCTTCGACGGCAATACCGACGGTGCCTTGGGTAAAGCCCGAGCTGTAGTTGAGGATGGTGCCCTGCAGCCAGTTCTCGCGGCTGTGGGTGTCGTGGCGAGTACCGTCGCGCTTGTAGTACTTCCAGAGCGGGGCGCGGGTGGCGCGCTCGCGGGCATACCAGTTACGAGTGCTGCCAGAGACGCTTTGGCCGTCGATGAAGCCGGTTGCCTGGTCTTGTTCACTGCTGGTCTTGAGGCTGAGTGGGACGTAGGCCTGGCTTTGGGGTTCGGCTTCGGCCACGGAGCAGACGCTGCCGAGGGTCAATGCCAGTGCGGTTGAGGTGAATAGTCTCAAGGTGAAAACTCCCTTTCCTTTTTCTAGTTATTACCGGCCTTGTGAGCCGGGCGTGTTGCTGCGGTGTTGCCAGAGTTGCCCGGGGTTGCCGGGCTAATCAGGGGGAGGGGTGTTGTTTGTAGCGGCTAGTGCCTAATCAACACTCACACCGGAAAAATTGTTGCGGCCAAAGGGGCTGACCTTGAAATCGGCAACCTTGATGCTGATCGGCTGGTTCACCGTGGAGTGCGCCACCGGGGTGATTGGCACCTGTTGCTTGAGCCGCTGCTGGGCCTGCCGGTAGAGGGCGGTGCGTTGTTCGCGGTCGGTCACCTGCTTGGCTTGCTTGACCAGGCTGTCGTACTGCGGGTCGCACCACCGGGAGTAGTTGTTGCTGCCGATGGCGTCGCAGTTGTAGAGGGTGCCGAGCCAGTTGTCAGGGTCGCCGTTGTCACCGGTCCAGCCGATCAGGGCAATGTCGTGCTCGCCGCTTTTCATGCGCTTGAGGTATTCACCCCACTCGTAGCTGACGATACGTACCTTGAAGCCAAGCTTGCTCCAGTCGGCCTGGAGCATCTCGGCCATGAGCTTGGCATTTGGGTTGTAGGGGCGCTGCACGGGCATGGCCCACAGGGTGACTTCGGTGCCTTCCTTGACCCCGGCCTGCCTGAGCAGTTGCTTGGCTTTTTGCGGGTCGAAGGGCGCGTCCTCAAGGCTGTCGTCATAGGACCACTGGGTCGGTGGCATGGCGTTGACTGCGCGCTGCCCGGAGTCCTGATACACCGCCTGAAGGATCGCCTGCTTGTTCACCGCCATGTCCATGGCCTGGCGCACTTGCAGGCGGTCGAACGGCGGGTGCTGGGTGTTGTAGGCGATGTAGCCAAGGTTGAAGCCAGGTTGCTGCAGCACTTCGAGTTTGTTATCGGCCTTGAGCGCCGGCAGGTCGGCGGGGCGCGGGTGCAGGGTGACCTGGCATTCGTTGCGCCGCAGCTTCTGGATACGTACCGAGGGGTCGATGTTGATCGAAAACACCAGGTTGTCGATTTTCACCTGGCCCGGCGCCCAGTACGCCTTGTTGCCCTTGAAGCGGATCTGCGAATCCTTCTGGTAGCGCTGGAACACGAACGGTCCGGTGCCGATGGGCTGCTGGTTGATGTCGCTGGGGCGCCCGTTGGCCATCAAGTGCTCGGCGTACTCGGCGGACAGCACCGAGGCGAAGCTCATGGCCAGGTTCTGCACGAAGGCGGCGTCGACCTTGTTCAGGGTGAACATCACGGTCAGCGGCCCGGTCTTTTCGAGGCGGGCGATGTTCTTGTCCAGGCCCATGCTGACGAAGTACGGGAATTCGGTGGGGTAGGCCAGACGGAACGGGTGGCCCTTGTCGAGCATGCGGTTGAAGGTGAACAGCACGTCGTCGGCATTGAAGTCGCGGCTGGGGCTGAACGCCTTGTTGGCGTGGAACTTCACCCCCTCACGCAGGTGGAAGGTGTAGCGCAGCCCATCGTCGGACACGTCCCATTGGGTGGCCAGGGCCGGCTGCACCGCCGTGCCACCGCGCTCGAACTCGACCAGGCGGTTGTACAGCGGTTCGGCGGCGTCGTTGTCAGTGGCGCTGGTGTACTGGGCCGTGTCGAAGCCGGCCGGGCTGCCCTCGGAGCAGAACACCAGGTTTTTTGCGAGCAGGGCCGGGGAGAGGCTTATCAGGCCCAGCGCGAGCAGGGTCGAAAGGGGGGTGGCAGGGCGCATGGCAAGTCCTTGTTGGTCTGTTTCGCCGCCTCGGGGTACGAATGGCGGCAACAGTTCGCCGATCCCGCTGCGGATGGCGGCGGGGCGGTATGCTGTGATCGGATCTGGTGGGGCTGGCACCCGCCGCCTGGCGGGTGCCGGGATCTACCCTATTTGTCCACGCTGACGCCGTAGAAGGCGTTCAACGCGAACGGGCTGATCTTGAAGTCCTTCACCTTGGCGCTCATGGGCTGGTACACGGTGGAGTGGGCGATCGGGGTGATCGGCACCTGCTCCTTGAGGATGTGCTGCGCCTGCTGGTACAGCTCGGTGCGCTTGGCCTGGTCCGAGGTGGCCTTGGCCTGCTTGATCAGGTCGTCGTAAGGCTTGTAGCACCACTTGGAGAAATTGTTGCCGTCGACGGCATCGCAGCCGTACAGGGTGCCCAGCCAGTTGTCCGGGTCACCGTTGTCGCCGCTCCAGCCAATCAGCATGGCGCCTTGTTCGCCGCCTTTTGAGCGCTTGATGTACTCGCCCCATTCATAGCTGACGATTTTTGCCTTGATGCCGATCTTGGCCCAGTCGGCTTGCAGCATTTCAGCCATCAGCTTGGCATTTGGGTTGTACGGGCGTTGCACCGGCATGGCCCACAGGGTGATCTCGGTGCCTTCCTTGATGCCGGCTTGCTTGAGCAGCTGTTTGGCCTTTTCCGGGTCGTAGGTGGCGTCCTTGATACTGTCGTCATAGGACCACTGGGTGGGCGGCATGCCGTTTACCGCCAACTGACCGGCACCCTGGTAAACCGATTCGATGATTTTCTTCTTGTCCACCGCCATGTCCAGTGCCTGGCGCACTTCGAGTTTGGCCATGGGGTTGGGTGCGTCGCTGCCCTTGATCTTGTCCATCACGTTGTAGGCGATGTAACCGAGGTTGAAGCCGGCCTGATGCGGCATCTGCAGGTTCTTGTCGGCCTTGAGCGGCTCGATGTCCGCCGGCCGCGGAAACAAGGTGACCTGGCACTCGCCCTTTTTCAGCTTCTGCATGCGCACCGAGGCATCGGTGGTGATGGCGAAGATCAGGTTGTCGATCTTCACGTCCTCGGGTTTCCAGTAGTCCTTGTTGCCCTTGAAACGGATCTGCGCGTCTTTCTGGTACTTGCTGAACACGAACGGGCCGGTGCCGATCGGCTTCTGGTTGAGGTCGGCGGCCTTGCCCCCCTTGAGCAACTGGTCGGCGTACTCGGCCGACTGAATGGAGGCGAAACTCATCGCCAGGTTCTGGATGAACGCGGCGTCGACGTCGTTGAGGGTGAACTTGACCGTGTGTTCGTCGACTTTCTCCAGCTTGGCAATGTTCTTGTCCATGCCCATGTCGGTGAAGTAGGGGAACTCGGTGGGGTAGGCCTTACGGAACGGGTGGTCCTTGTCGAGCATGCGGTTGAAGGTGAACAGCACGTCGTCGGCATCGAACGGGCGGCTTGGCTTGAAGTAGTCAGTGGTGTGGAACTTGACCCCTTCGCGCAGGTGGAAAATGTAGGCCTTGCCGTCGTCGGACACTTCCCATTTTGTCGCCAGGCCCGGAATCACGGCGGTACCGCCACGTTCGAACT
The DNA here is from genome assembly GCF_014269165.1 of Pseudomonas sp. SWRI68. Lineage (NCBI taxonomy): Bacteria > Pseudomonadati > Pseudomonadota > Gammaproteobacteria > Pseudomonadales > Pseudomonadaceae > Pseudomonas > Pseudomonas sp. SWRI68. The sequence goes on from NZ_JABWRU010000001.1 coordinate 274,417, forward strand.
GGGTCAGGCGGTTGAACACGGTCTCGGCCGAGGCGTCGAAGTCGGTTCCCGTTGTGTACTGCCCTGGGTCGAAGCCGGCGGGGCTGCCTTCGGAGCAGAACACCAAGTTGGACGCCGCGTGGGCGTGGGGGGCGCCAGCGAGCAAACCTGCGCCAAGCAGGAACGGAATGACTGCGTGTTTGAGCATGGTGGCCTCATTGTTGTCATTTTTGATTGAGGTGGCCTCGTGAGCCGACCTGAGGATACTTATGCAGGGGCTATTCCCAATGTAACACTCGGAAGGACAGTTGGCGCCAGAAATGTGGTACGACCGTACATGTATGTCGCATCGGTATAACTTTTGGCGAAGTTAAACGTTTGCGAGGGCAGAATGATGGCTTTTTGCTGAATTTTACGAGGGGGAGGAATTGTAGGCATGCACCGCCAGGGTGCGTAGGAAATGTCTGAAAATGCTAAAAGTGGCCATGCTGCGGGGCTGGCCAGAAGGGGGCGCAACGCGCCCCACTGTGCCTCAAGGCATCTGAACTTCGATCAAGCCATCGGCATTCATGCTGACTTCGCTGGTGCCCGCCTCGATATCCGGCGCCGGTGCCGCTTCGTCACCCGCCATAGCCTTCATGGCCATCGGTGCGCTGCGCATATAAGGGCGCGGGTAACCGCTGCTGTTGAGGTTCAGGTTGACCACTTTGTAGCCCTTGCCACCCAGTGCCTCGGTGGCCAACTGAGCGCGTGCCTTGAAGGCATTGACGGCGTCCTTGAGCAGGTCGTCCTCGCTGGCCTTGCGCGTGGCCGGGGCGATGGAGAAGTCCATGCCGCCCATTTTCAGCGCTTGCAGCAGGTCGGCGGTCAGTTGCGACAGGGCTGGGAAGTTGGCGCTCTCCAGGCGCAGCTCGGCACGTTCACGCCAGCCGGTGATCTTTTGCCCTTTGCTGTCGTACACCGGGTAGCTGTTGCGGCTGCCCTGGCTGATCTTCACATCCTTGACCTGGCGAGACTGCTGCACAGCCTTGTTCATGGTCTCGGTGATCTCTTTGGCAAGCTTGCCCGGGTCGGTGTTCTGCGCTTCGCTGTAGAGGGTCACGACCATCAGGTCGCGCGGCACTTCCTTGCTGACTTCGGCACGCAGCGATACCTGGTTGTAGCGCGGCTCTTCGGCCGCCAGCGCAGGCAGGCTGGCGAGCAGACCGCACGACAGGATCAGGGCAGTGCCGCGACGAGGGATTTGCATGTAAGACTCCTTGGCAATAAAAGGGCGTGGGATCTGGTCTCCATTCCACGCATGGCCCATCAGACCGGGAACAGTGTAGTGGGTTCAAAAGTGCCACTATGCACCTGTGACAAAGTGTGGCGCTTTGCCGCATCGCTGCAGTGAGGCGCCCGGCTTCGGTATACTCCAGCCGATTTTCTGGAGCACTCATCAGGAGAGCTCATGCTCGCTGACGTACAACCGTTGTCCGCTACCCGTCAGAACCTCTGGCGCCTGACTGTCATCCGCGTGCTGGTCCTGGCTGCCCAGGCAGGCTCGGTGGGCGTCGCCTACTGGACCGACCTGCTGCCCTTGCCATGGTTTTCGCTGGCAGCAACGCTGGCCCTGTCGTCCATCCTGTGTGCGTTCACCGCGTTGCGCCTGCGCCTGTCGCTGCCGGTCACTGAACTTGAGTATGCACTGCAGCTTGCCTGCGACCTGTTGATCCACAGTGCCTTGCTGTATTACTCCGGCGGCTCGACCAACCCGTTCGTTTCCTATTACCTGGTGCCGCTGGCCATTGCCGCGGTGACCTTGCCCTGGCTCTATTCGTTGATCCTTTCGGGCATCGCGCTGACGGCCTACAGCTTGCTGCTGGTGCAGTTCTACCCGCTTGAAGGGCTGCCGATGGCGCGGGACAAGATGCAGGTCTACGGCATGTGGCTGAGCATCGCCCTGGCGGCCGCAGTCATCACCTTCTTTGCCGCGCGCATGGCCGAGGAGCTGCGGCGCCAGGAACAACTGCGCTCCGAGCGCCGTGAAGAGAGCCTGCGCGATGAGCAATTGCTGGCCGTGGCCACCCAGGCCGCCGGCGCTGCCCATGAGCTGGGCACACCGCTGGCGACCATGAGCGTACTGCTTAACGAAATGCGCCAGGACCACCCCGACCCTTTGTTGCAGGAAGACCTGCAGATCCTTCAGGACCAGGTCAAGCTGTGCAAGGAAACCTTGCAGCAACTGGTGCGTGCCGCCGAGGCCAATCGCCGCCTGGCCATGGTCGAGCAGGACGTCACCGTCTGGCTGGACGAGGCGCTCAACCGTTGGCACCTGATGCGGCCCGAAGCCAGTTACCGCTTCCAGCGCCTCAGGGACGGCCAGGTACCCCGCCTGACGCCGCCACCTGACCTGACCCAGGCCCTGCTGAACCTGCTGAACAATGCAGCCGACGCGTGCCCGGACGACCTTGAGGTGCGCCTGGACTGGGACGCCGAGGACATTGTCATCAGCATTCGTGACCATGGCCCTGGTGTGCCCCCGGCAATCGCCGAAGCGATTGGCAAACCCTTTATTACCACCAAGGGCAAAGGCTTCGGCCTGGGCCTGTTCTTGAGCAAGGCCAGCGTGACGCGTGCGGGCGGTTCGGTGAAACTCTATAGTCATGAGCAGGGTGGCACCCTGACCGAACTGCGCCTGCCCCATGGCAAGCGAGGAGATGAATGATGAGTGAAGATATCCAGGTTGAAGGCGAAGAGCTGCCGCACCTGCTGCTGGTGGATGACGATGCCACCTTTACCCGGGTCATGGCACGCGCCATGAGCCGCCGCGGGTTCCGCGTGAGCACCGCAGGCTCGGCTGAGGAGGGGCTGATCCTGGCCCAGCAGGACCTGCCGGACTACGCCACGCTGGACCTGAAGATGGAAGGTGACTCAGGGTTGGTGCTGTTGCCCAAGCTGCTGGAGCTGGACCCGGAGATGCGGGTGGTGATCCTCACCGGTTACTCGAGCATCGCCACCGCAGTCGAGGCGGTCAAACGCGGTGCCTGCAACTACCTGTGCAAGCCGGCCGATGCTGACGATGTACTCGCGGCGCTGCTTTCCGAGCACGCTGACCTGGATGCCCTGGTGCCGGAAAACCCGATGTCGGTCGACCGCCTGCAGTGGGAGCACATCCAGCGCGTGCTGAACGAACACGAAGGCAATATCTCGGCCACGGCGCGGGCGTTGGGCATGCACCGGCGGACCTTGCAGCGCAAGCTGCAGAAGCGACCGGTTCGGCGCTGACCCGTTCGCCGGGCAAGCCCGCTGCCACACATTGTGGGAGCGGGCTTGCCCCGCGAAAGGTCCCTGGCTGTCAGACACTTCTCTGTATCGCATCCCGATCCCCGCAACTCGCAGCCGTTGACGTATCATTAGCCCCCTGACGGCAACTCCCTGCAGGATCGCATGCTCGCCCTTCTTATCCAGACGCTGAACATCACGGCGCCCGTTTTCGCCATGCTGTTCATGGGCATACTGCTCAAACGCATCCACCTGATCGACGACAACTTCAACCGTGTCGCGTCGCAGCTGGTGTTCAATGTCTGCATGCCGGCGCTGCTGTTCCTGGGCATCTACCACGCCGACCTGGCGGCCGCGGTCAAACCCGGCGTCATCCTGTATTTCGTCGCTGCCACCCTGGTCGGCTTCGCCGTGGCCTGGGGGCTGGCCCTCTGGCGTTGCCCGCCGGCAGACCGCGGCATCTACACCCAAGGCGCATTTCGCGGCAACAACGGTGTGATCGGCCTGGCGCTGGCCGCCAGCCTGTACGGCGACTACGGTATCTCGCTAGGGGCGGTGCTGGCAGGCCTGGTGATCCTCATGTACAACTCGCTGTCGGCGGTGGTGCTGGCGGTGTACAGCCCGGACCTCAAGTCTGACCCGTGGAGCATCTGCAAGAGCATCTTCAGCAACCCCTTGATCCTCAGCGTGCTGGTGGCAACGCCCATGGCCTACGGCCAGGTGCCGCTGCCCAACTGGTTGCTCACCTCGGGCGACTACCTGGCGCAGATGACCCTGCCGCTGGCGCTGATCTGCATTGGCGGTACCCTGTCGCTGGCGGCGCTGCGTGACAGTGGCAGGCTGGCGATCGATGCCAGCCTGGTGAAGATGGTCTGGTTGCCGCTGGTCGGCACGTTGGGTGCCTGGCTGTGCGGTTTCCGCGGTGCCGAGCTGGGCATCCTGTTCCTGTACATCGGCAGCCCTACCGCAGCGGCCAGCTACGTGATGGCACGGGCGGCCAATGGCAACCATGAATTAGCTGCCTCGATCATCGTGATCACGACGCTAATGGCGGCGATCACCACCAATATCGGTATTTTCATCTTGCAGTGGGGCGGATGGATCTAGATCCTTGACTGCAAATAACAGCAATAACACTGCCTCACTGAGCTAAAGGACACTTCATGCAAGACCAGAGCACGCCCGAGCGCTTGCAGCGCGGGTTGAAGAACCGCCATATCCAGCTGATCGCGCTGGGTGGGGCCATCGGCACGGGGCTGTTTCTGGGGATCGCCCAGACCATTCAGCTGGCTGGCCCTTCCGTTTTGCTGGGCTATGCCATTGCCGGCCTGATGGCCTTCTTCATCATGCGCCAGCTTGGCGAAATGGTGGTCGAAGAGCCGGTCGCCGGCAGCTTCAGCCACTTTGCCCACCAGTACTGGAGCGAATTCGCAGGCTTCGTCTCGGGCTGGAACTACTGGGTGGTGTACGTGCTGGTGGGCATGGCCGAGCTGACGGCGGTGGGCATCTATGTGCAGTACTGGTGGCCAGATTTCCCTACTTGGGCGACGGCGGCGATCTTCTTCGTGGTCATCAACCTCATCAACCTGACGCAGGTGAAAGTCTACGGTGAGATGGAGTTCTGGTTCGCCCTGGTCAAGGTGGTGGCCATCGTCAGCATGATCGGCTTTGGTGCCTGGCTGCTGAGCAGCGGCCATGGCGGCCCGGATGCCAGCGTGGCCAACCTGTGGCAGTACGGTGGTTTCTTCCCTAACGGCGTCACTGGCCTGGTCATGGCCCTGGCCGTGATCATGTTCTCCTTCGGTGGGCTGGAGCTGGTGGGGATCACCGCTGCCGAGGCGGACAACCCGCGTCAGAGCATCCCCAAGGCCACCAACCAGGTGGTCTACCGCATCCTGATTTTCTACATTGGCGCCTTGGCGGTGCTGCTGTCGCTGTACCCATGGCAGAAGGTGGTGCAGGGGGGCAGCCCGTTCGTGATGATCTTCCATGAGTTGGACAGCGACCTGGTGGCGACGATCCTCAACGTCGTGGTGTTGACGGCTGCGCTGTCGGTTTACAACAGTTGTGTCTACGCCAACAGCCGCATGCTGTTCGGCCTGGCCAGCCAGGGCGATGCGCCGCGTCAGTTGCTCAAGGTCAGCCGCAGTGGCGTCCCGCTGACGGCGCTGGGCGTTTCGGCGTTCGCCACCGGCCTGTGCGTACTGATCAACTACCTGATGCCGGGGGAAGCCTTCGGTTTGCTGATGGCCCTGGCGGTGTCGGCGCTGGTGATCAACTGGGCGAGCATCAGCATTACCCACCTGAAGTTCCGCAAGGCCAAGCTGGGCGCGGGCATTACCCCGTTTTATCAGAGCTGGGGGCACCCGATTACCAATTACCTGTGCCTGGCGTTCATCGTGCTGATTCTGGTGGTGATGTACCTGACGCCGCCGATTCGTATTTCGGTGATGTTGATTCCGGGTTGGATCGCGGTGCTGTGGGTGGCGTTCCGGTTGAAGAAGGCGCGGCAGGCCAAGGGGTGAGGGGCTGACAAGCGCCTGGCTCGATCTCACAGGCGCAGCAAACCGCAAGGCATGCACCTGGCAGCCATCACGCTACCCCTTACGGCACCTCAATGCTGTCGGCGCCAGGCGCGCACGGTGGTATACAGCAACACCACCGCTAGCACCGGCAGCACATAAAACAGCATGAGCCGTTCCAGGCGCCCGGCCAGTGGCATGCCGGTGGTGAAGGCCACCACATGCAGCCCATAGGCCAGGTACAGGCAAAGGAACACCAAGCCTTCAGCGCGGGTAATCCGGTACCCCGAATAAAACACCGGCAGGCTTAGCGCCGCCACACCCAGCATCACCGGCAAGTCAAAGGCCAGTGCGTTGGGTGAGATCGACAGCGGCTCTGGCGTGATCAGCGCAGTCAGCCCCAATACCCCCAGCAGGTTGAACAGGTTGCTGCCGATCACCGTGCCCACGGCGATCTCCCGTTCGCCGCGAAGGGCGGCGATCATCGCCGCCGCCAACTCTGGTAGCGACGTGCAGACCGCCACCACGGTCAGGCCGATGATGCGTTCGGACAGCCCCAGGTCGGTCGCCACCTCGACGACGGCTTCCAGCAGCAGGTGCCCGGCCAGGCTCAGCAGGCCAAGGCCGAGGGCAATCTGCAACAGGGCGCCAGACCAGAAGCGTGCGCCGCTGACGGTGATGACGCTGGGCGCGGGGTAGGTGCGGGCGTAATGCCGCGATTGGTGCCAGAGCATGCCCAGGTAGCCCACCAGTGCCAACAACAGCAGCAGGCCCTCCCAGCGGCCCAGGTAGCCATTGGCGGCGAGCGCATACACCAGCGCGCTGGCGACGATCATCAGGGGGATATCCAGGCGCACCAGCTGGCGTGATACGCGCAGCGGGATGATTAGCGCGGCCAGGCCGAGAATCACCAGCACGTTGAAGATATTGCTGCCGATCACGCTGCCGACTGCGACATCGGGTGCGCCTTGGTAGGCAGCCTGCAGGCTTACGGTGAGCTGCGGCGCGGTGCTGCCGAAGGCCACCAGGCTCAGGCCGATGATCAATGGCCGCACGTGCAGGCGCAGGGCCAGGCGCAGGGCCACACGTACCAGTAGCTCTGCACCGCAGGCCAGCAGCACGAGGGCGACGCCCAGTTGCAGGAGGCTGAAGGTGGGAAGGGTGGCGAGGTCGAAAATGGTCGGGCTCCAGTCGGTCAGTCGCTCAGACCTTGTACCCGGACGCGCGCCGTTCCGCTACGGAGCATGCCAATTTTTTCTGCTGCGGCGCGTGACAGGTCGATCAGCCGGCCACGTGTGTGCGGGCCGCGGTCGTTGATGCGCACCACCACGCTGCGTTGGTTGGCAAGGTTGGTGACCAGCACCTTGCTGCCGAAGGGCAGGCTGCGGTGAGCGGCGGTGAGGGCATGCTGGTTGAAAGGCTCGCCACTGGCCGTGCGTTTGCCGTGGTGGCGGGCGCCGTAATAAGAGGCGGTACCGGTCTGGTTGTAGCCGCGAGGGTCGATGTCGTGGCTGGCGCAGCCGGCCAGCAGGGAGAAGAGTGCGAGGGTGCCGAGGGATCGTTTTAGCAAGTCGAAAGCTCCGGTGCTGCCGTTGGGGCTGCTGTGCGGCCCTTCGCGGGGCCAGTCGGATCGCCGCACCGCCGCTCCCACAGGTACTGGGCTGCGCAATACCTGTGGGAGCGGCGGTGCGGCGATCCGACTGGCCCCGCGAACGAGGGCAAAGCCCTCGCCGCATTTTTCAGCTCAGCCTTCGAGCTTGGCTTTGAGCAATTGGTTCACTTGCCCAGGGTTGGCCTTGCCCTTCGACGCTTTCATCGCCTGGCCGACGAAGAAGCCGAACATCTTGCCACGCTTGGCCTCGTCGGCGGCGCGGTACTGTTCGACCTGTTCGGCGTTGGCAGCCAGCATCTCGTCGAGCATCGTCTCGATTGCACCGGTGTCGGTAACCTGCTTCAGGCCACGGCTTTCGATGATGCTGTCGGCATCGCCTTCACCGGCGGCCATGGCTTCGAACACGGTCTTGGCAATCTTGCCGCTGATGGTGTTGTCGCGAATCCGCAGCAACATGCCACCGAGCTGCTCGGCACTGACCGGCGCCTGGTCGATCTCGATGCCCAGCTTGTTCAGCAGGCTGCCCAGCTCGACCATGACCCAGTTGGCGGCCAGCTTGGCGTCGCCGCCAATCTTCACCACTTCTTCGAAGTAGTCCGCCTGTTCACGGCTGGAGGCCAGCACGTTGGCGTCGTAGGCCGACAGGCCGTACTGGCTCTGGAAGCGCTCGACCTTTTGCGGTGGCAGCTCGGGCAAGCCGGCACGGATGGTGTCGAGGAAGCTGTCCTCGATGACCACCGGCAGCAGGTCCGGGTCGGGGAAGTAACGGTAGTCGTTGGCTTCCTCCTTGCTGCGCATGGAGCGGGTCTCGTCCTTGTTCGGGTCGTACAGGCGGGTTTCCTGGATGACCCTGCCACCGTCTTCGATCAGGTCGATCTGGCGCTGGATCTCGCTGTTGATCGCACGCTCGATGAAGCGGAACGAGTTGACGTTCTTGATCTCGCAGCGGGTGCCGAACTCGGCCTGGCCCTTGGGGCGGATCGACACGTTGCAGTCGCAGCGCAGCGAGCCTTCGGCCATGTTGCCGTCGCAGATGCCCAGGTAGCGCACCAGGGCGTGGATGGCCTTGACGTAGGCCACGGCCTCCTTGGCGCTGCGCATGTCCGGCTCGGAGACGATTTCCAGCAGCGGCGTGCCGGCGCGGTTCAGGTCGATGCCGGTAGAGCCGCTGAAGTCTTCGTGCAGGCTCTTGCCGGCGTCTTCTTCCAGGTGCGCACGGGTAACCCCGATGCGCTTGATGGTGCCGTCTTCCAGGGCGATATCCAGGTGGCCCTTGCCGACGATCGGCAGCTCCATCTGGCTGATCTGGTAGCCCTTGGGCAGGTCGGGGTAGAAGTAGTTCTTGCGCGCGAACACGTTGCGCTTGCCGATCTCGGCGTCGATCGCCAGGCCGAACATGCAGGCCATGCGCACGGCTTCCTGGTTCAGCACCGGCAGTACGCCGGGCATCCCCAGGTCAACCAGGCTGGCCTGGGTATTCGGCTCGGAGCCGAAGGTGGTGGCGCTGCCGGAGAAGATCTTCGACTGGGTAGCGAGCTGGGTATGAATTTCCAGCCCGATCACAACTTCCCATTGCATGTGTGAACTCCTCAGAAGCCGTTGGGGGCACGGGTGTGCCAGTCGGTCACTTGCTGGTAGCGGTGCGCGACGTTGAGCAGGCGGCCTTCCTGGAAGTACGGCGCCAGCAACTGCACGCCAACGGGCAGGCCATCGACGAAGCCGGCCGGCATCGACAGGCCGGGCAGGCCTGCCAGGTTGGCGGTGATGGTGTAGACGTCTTCAAGGTAGGCGGCGACTGGGTCGCTGCTCTTGGCGCCGAGCTTCCAGGCCGGGTTCGGCGTGGTCGGGCCAAGGATCAGGTCGACGTCGTTGAACGCGGCCATGAAGTCGTTCTTGATCAGGCGGCGGATCTGCTGCGCCTTGACGTAGTAGGCGTCGTAATAGCCGGCCGACAGGGCGTAGGTGCCGACCATGATGCGGCGCTGCACTTCGGCGCCGAAGCCTTCGCCACGCGAGCGCTTGTACAGGTCGGTCAGGTCTTTGGGGGCTTCGCAGCGGTAGCCGAAACGCACGCCATCGAAACGCGACAGGTTGGAGGACGCTTCAGCGGGCGCGATCACGTAGTACGCCGGGATGGCATGCTGCATGTTCGGCAGGCTGATTTCCTTGATCACGGCGCCGAGCTTTTCCAGCTCCTTGACGCTGGCTTGCACCCGTTCGGCGATGCGCGGGTCGAGGCCGGCGCTGAAGTATTCCTTTGGCAGGCCAATGCGCAGGCCTTGCAGCGAGGCGTTGAGGTTGGCGCTGTAGTCCGGCACCGGTTCTTCGATGCTGGTGGAGTCCTTGGCGTCGAAACCGGCCATGCCTTGCAGCAGCAGCGCGCAGTCTTCGGCGGTACGGGCCAGTGGGCCGCCCTGGTCGAGGCTGGAGGCGTAAGCGATCATGCCCCAGCGCGAAACACGACCGTACGTCGGTTTCAGGCCGGTCAGGTTGGTCAGCGCTGCCGGCTGTCGGATCGAGCCGCCGGTGTCGGTGCCAGTGGAGGCTGGCAGCAGGCGCGCGGCGACGGCAGCAGCCGAGCCACCGGACGAGCCGCCAGGCACGTGCTCGAGGTTCCACGGGTTTTTCACCGGGCCATAGTGGCTGGATTCGTTGGCCGAACCCATGGCGAATTCGTCCATGTTGGTCTTGCCCAGGGTGACCATGCCGGCTTCGGCCAGCTTGGCGACCACGGTGGCATCGTACGGCGCCTTGAAGTTGTCGAGCATCTTCGAGCCGCAGCTGGTGCGTACACCGTTGGTGCAGAACAGGTCCTTGTGGGCGATCGGCGCGCCCAGCAGTGCCCCGGCCTCGCCAGCGGCGCGGCGGGCGTCGGCGGCACGGGCCTGGCCCAGGGCCAGCTCTTCGGTGACGCTGATGAAGCTGTTGATTTGCGGGTCGAGTTGCTTGATGCGCGCCAGCAGGGCGCCCGTCAGCTCTTCGGAGGAAAACGACTTGTCGGCGAGTCCGCGGGCGATCTCGGCCAGGGTCAATTGATGCATGGCAGGCTCTATCCCTTACTCGATGACTTTGGGAACCAGGTACAGACCGCTTTCGGTCGAGGGTGCGATGGCCTGGTAGGCCTCGCGCTGGTTGCTTTCGGTGACCTGGTCGGGACGCAGTCGCTGGCTGGCCTCCAGGGGGTGGGCCAGGGGCTCGATGCCCGTGGTGTCGACCGCTTGCATCTGGTCGACCAGCCCGAGAATGCTGTTCAGTGCATCGGTAATACGTGGCAGTTCGCCATCATTCAGCCCCAGACGGGCCAGATGGGCGATCTTTTCCACGTCGCAGCGTTCAAGCGCCATGGGGATCTCCAGGGGAAACAAAGAACGGAATAAGGTCCGTGATGAGGAACATGTCGGCATTCTGGCGGTCATACGGCCGCGATCATCTGCTGGCGTGCTCGGAAAAACGACCAATTTAACATATTGGCTCCTTGCCCAAAATCCCTGCCATTGTTAGAGTTTGCCGCACTTTTTTACCCACGCTTTCCCCAGGGTCACTTTCCCATGTTCAAGAAACTGCGTGGCATGTTTTCCAGCGATCTTTCCATCGACCTGGGTACTGCCAACACCCTTATTTACGTGCGTGAGCGCGGTATCGTCCTGAATGAGCCCTCGGTTGTTGCCATCCGTACCCATGGCAATCAGAAAAGCGTCGTCGCCGTCGGTACCGAAGCCAAACGCATGCTGGGCCGTACGCCCGGCAACATTGCTGCCATTCGTCCGATGAAGGACGGCGTCATCGCCGACTTCAGCGTTTGTGAAAAAATGTTGCAGTATTTCATCAACAAGGTTCACGAGAACAGCTTCCTGCAGCCCAGCCCTCGCGTGCTGATCTGCGTGCCGTGCAAGTCGACCCAGGTAGAGCGCCGCGCGATTCGCGAGTCGGCCCTGGGTGCCGGTGCCCGCGAAGTCTTCCTGATCGAAGAGCCCATGGCCGCCGCCATCGGTGCCGGCCTGCCGGTTGAAGAGGCCCGTGGCTCGATGGTCGTCGATATCGGCGGTGGTACCACCGAAATCGCGCTGATCTCCCTCAACGGTGTGGTCTATGCCGAATCCGTGCGGGTTGGCGGCGATCGCTTCGACGAAGCCATCGTCACCTACGTGCGCCGCAACTACGGCAGCCTGATTGGCGAGTCCACCGCCGAGCGTATCAAACAGGAAATCGGCACCGCCTACCCGGGCGGCGAAGTGCGCGAAGTCGATGTCCGTGGTCGTAACCTGGCCGAGGGCGTACCGCGTGCCTTCACCCTGAACTCCAACGAAGTGCTCGAAGCGCTGCAGGAGTCGCTGGCGACCATCGTTCAGGCGGTCAAGAGCGCCCTGGAGCAGTCGCCGCCGGAGCTGGCCTCCGACATCGCCGAGCGCGGCCTGGTGTTGACCGGTGGTGGCGCACTGCTGCGCGACCTCGACAAGCTGCTGGCCCAGGAAACCGGCCTGCCGGTGATCGTCGCCGAGGACCCGCTGACCTGTGTCGCCCGTGGCGGCGGTCGCGCCCTGGAGATGATGGACAAGCACGCGATGGACCTGCTCTCCAGCGAGTGATCCTGCTCGCGGCTCATGAGCGCCCGGTTTACAGGTAGCACGCACAGTGCTACCTGTATGCGCTGGGCTGGCGTCCGTTTGGGCGTCGTTTCCGTCAACCCGCAACCAGGCTGGTGCGTTGTCCCATGTCCAATGACCTCCTGAGTCGTCCACGAGGAACGGCCCATTAAACCGCTTTTCTCCAAGGGCCCTTCGCTGGGCGTTCGTCTACTCGTATTGGTGGTGCTGTCGATCGCGTTGATGGTGGTCGATGCGCGCTTTGCCGTGCTCAAGCCTGTGCGCAGCCAGATGGGCATGGTGTTGATGGAATCGTACTGGATCACCGATTTGCCGCAGCGCTTGTGGCAAGGCGTGGCGGGCCAGTTCGGCAGCCGTACCGAACTGATCGCGGAAAACGAAAAGCTCAAGACCGAGGCCCTGCTGTTGCAGGGGCGCCTGCAGAAGCTGGCGGCCCTGACCGAGCAGAACGTGCGCTTGCGTGAGTTGCTCAATTCTTCGGCCCTGGTCAACGAAAAGGTCGAAGTGGCCGAGCTGATCGGCGTCGACCCCAACCCGTTCACCCACCGCATCCTGATCAACAAGGGTGAGCGCGATGGTGTGTTCCTCGGCCAGCCGGTGCTCGATGCCCGCGGCCTGATGGGCCAGGTGGTCGAGTTGATGCCTTACACCTCGCGGGTGCTGTTGCTGACCGATACCACCCATAGCATTCCGGTGCAGGTCAACCGCAATGGCCTGCGCGCCATCGCCAGCGGTACCGGCAACCCGGAGCGCCTGGAGCTGCGCCATGTGGCCGATACCGCCGACATCAAGGAAGGCGACCTGTTGGTCAGCTCCGGTATGGGCCAGCGCTTCCCGGCCGGCTACCCGGTGGCCACGGTCAACGAGGTGATTCACGACTCCGGCCAGCCGTTTGCCATTGTCCGCGCCATCCCTACCGCCGCACTCAACCGCAGCCGCTACATGCTGCTGGTGTTCAGTGACCGGCGTACCCCGGAACAGCGCGCCACTGACGCGGCGATTGCGCAGGAAGAGGCCGACCGCAAGGGCACCGCGGTGGGTGTTCAGCCTGGCGCCAATGGCGAGCAGGCTGCACCTGCCGGTACCGCAACCGCAACCGCGCCCGCAACCCAGGCAGCCCCTGCCACGCAGCCCGCTGCTGTGCCTGTAGCGCCTGCGGCACCCGCCGTGCCAGCGGCAGCGCCCGCTCAACCCCGGAGGCAATGATGGCTGCATCACGCCGCAACAACGGCTGGGTCATCTGGCTGACATTCGCCGTTGGCTTGCTGCTCAGCGTCTCGCCCATGCCTCAGTTCATGGAAGTGTTCCGGCCCATGTGGCTGGCGCTGCTGGTATCGTTCTGGACCCTTGCCGTGCCGAGCAAGGTCGGCATGACCACGGCCTTCGTGCTGGGCCTGGCCGAGGATGTGCTGTATGGCACGTTGCTTGGGCAGAACGCGCTGATCCTGACCCTGATCACCTTCCTGGTGCTGTCGCTGCAGCAGCGCTTGCGCATGTTCCCCATGTGGCAGCAGAGCCTGGTGATCCTGGTGATCTTCGGCATCGCCCAGCTGATACAGCTATGGCTCAGCGCGCTGACCGGCAACCGCCTGCCGACCCTGGCGCTGGTGTGGTCGGCGGTCATCAGCGCCTTGCTCTGGCCATGGATCAGCTTTGCCCTGCGCGACCTGCGCCGACGCTTGCACATAAATTGACGGCGTTGCCGCGACTGACAGGGAGATGTCTACATGAACCCGTTTTACCTGGCCTCTGGCTCGCCCCGTCGTCGTGAACTGCTGACCCAGATCGGCGTACCGTTCACTACAGTAAGCGCCCCCATCGATGAAACCCCGCTGGCCAATGAAGGTGCCCAGGCCTATGTCGAGCGCCTCGCCCGAGCCAAGGCCGAAGCTGGCCTTGCCAGCCTGAAGGGCCCGGCGGTGGTGCTGGGCGCAGACACCGCAGTGGTCCTCGATGGGCGTATTCTCGGCAAACCGGAAAACCGTGAACATGCCTTGGCCATGCTGGCCGACCTGTCTGGCCGCGAACATCAGGTATTGACCGCTGTCGCCCTGAGCGATGGCGCACGCACCCTGAGCCTGTGCGTCACCAGCAGTGTGCGCTTTCGTGCCATCAGCGCCGATGAAGCAGCGCGCTACTGGGCCAGCGGTGAGCCTGCCGACAAAGCCGGCGGTTATGCCATCCAGGGGCTGGGCGCAGTGTTCGTCACCGGCCTTGCAGGCAGTTACTCTGCGGTGGTGGGTTTGCCGCTGAGCGAGACCGCCGAGCTGCTCGCCGGGTTCGGCATCGCCTGCTGGCAACTGCCTGCGCTTTCTCCAGAGGTAACAAAGCCGCAGTAGCCAGCGCTGCCTGCGCGATCCATCATTATCCAAGACCTTTGACGAGAGCCTGCCATGAGTGAAGAGATCCTGATCAACATCACCCCGATGGAGTCACGTGTGGCGGTGGTGGAAAACGGGGTGCTGCAGGAAGTGCACGTCGAGCGCACCCAGCGCCGCGGCATCGTCGGCAATATCTACAAGGGCAAGGTGGTACGCGTGCTGCCCGGCATGCAGGCGGCGTTCGTCGACATCGGCCTGGAGCGGGCTGCCTTCATCCATGCCTCGGAAATTTCCCAGCGCGAAGGCTCGGCGGTAGAAAACATCACCGCGCTGGTGCATGAAGGCCAGGCGCTGGTGGTACAGGTGACCAAGGACCCGATCGGCACCAAGGGCGCCCGCCTGACCACGCAGTTGTCGATCCCTTCGCGCTACCTGGTGTACATGCCGCGCAGCAGCCATGTTGGTATTTCCCTCAAGATCGAAGACGAAGCCGAGCGTGATCGCCTCAAGCAGGTGGTCAGCAGCTGCATGGACAGCGAGAACATCAAGGACGCCGGCGGCTTCATCCTGCGCACTGCCGCCGAAGGCGCCCGCGCCGAAGAGATCCTGCAGGACATTCGCTACCTGCGCCGCCTGTGGGAACAGATCGGCAGCCAGATCCAGACCTGCGGCGCGCCCACGGTAATCTACGAAGACCTCGGCCTGGCCCTGCGTACCCTGCGCGACCTGGTCAACCCGAAGATCGAGAAAATCCGCATCGACTCGCGGGAAACGTTCCAGAAAACCACGCAGTTCGTCGGCGAATTGATGCCGGAGATTGCCGATCGGCTCGAGCATTACCCTGGCGAGCGGCCGATCTTTGACCTGTACGGTGTCGAAGACGAGATTCAGCGTGCCCTGGAGCGCAAGGTGCCGCTCAAGTCCGGTGGCTATCTGGTGGTCGACCCCGCTGAGGCAATGACCACCATCGACGTCAACACCGGTGCCTTCGTCGGCCATCGCAACCTTGAAGAAACTATCTTCAAGACCAACCTTGAAGCCGCTACCGCCATTGCCCGGCAACTGCGCCTGCGCAACATAGGCGGCATCATCATCATCGACTTCATCGACATGGAAGATGAAGAGCATCAGCGCCAAGTGCTGCGCACCCTGGAAAAGCAGCTCGAGCGTGATCACGCCAAGACCAACATCATCGGCATTACCGAGCTGGGCCTGGTGCAGATGACCCGCAAGCGCACGCGTGAGAGCCTCGAGCAGGTGCTTTGCGAACCCTGCCTGGCGTGCCAGGGCCGTGGCAAGCTGAAAACCCCCGAGACCATTTGTTACGAGATCTTCCGTGAGATCCTTCGCGAAGCCCGTGCCTACCAGGCCGAGGGCTACCGCGTACTGGCCAACCAGAAAGTGGTCGACCGCCTGCTGGACGAAGAGTCGGGCAACGTGGCGGAGCTTGAAACCTTCATCGGCAGAACTATTCGCTTCCAGGTCGAGTCGATGTACTCGCAGGAACAATACGATGTGGTGCTGCTCTGAGGCTTACCAAAACGCAGCACAGGATGGCCGGGCTGGCAAAACCGGTACTTGGGGCCATCATGGATAAACGACCTGGAGGGCCATGGCCATGGGACGTCTGAACCGCGTTCTTGTCGCCTTGACTCGCTGGGGGCTGGGCTTGTGTGCGCTGCTGGCGGTGCTGGTGGCGTTGTATGTCAGCCTCGGCCGGCAATTGGTGCCGTTGGTGGCCGAGTACCGAGCCGATGTCGAGAGCAAGGCCGAACAGGCGTTGGGCCTGCCAGTGCATGTCGGCGCCCTTGAGGGGCGCTGGAGCGGGCTGGCGCCTGTGCTGCGCGTTCGCGACCTGCAATTGGGCGAAGGCGCCACCGCGTTGCGCCTGGACGACGTCAAGCTGGTGCCGGACTTGTGGGCCAGCCTGACCTCCCGCGAGGTACGCCTGGCGCGTATTCAGTTAGGCGGCTTGCAACTGATCCTGCGCGAAGATGAGCAAGGCGCCTGGAACCTCGAAGGGCTGCCGAAAAAAGACGATGCCGCCCTCGACCCCGTCGAATTGCTGCAGCGCTTGCGCCAACTGGGGCGTATCGATGTATTCGACAGCCAGGTTACCTTGCAGCCCTGGCAGCGCGACCCCCTGACCTTGACGTATGTGAGTGCCGGCCTGCAGGCCGGTGCCTCGCGCCAGGCCCTCGACGTGCGCGCAACCCTGCCGGACGGCCAGCCCCTGGCGCTGAACCTGCGCAGCCGCGCGTCGGCCAAAGCCTGGCAAGACGCTGAGGTTACGGCATACCTGAGCCTGCCGCAGAGCGATTGGGCGCGCTGGTTGCCGCCGCGTCTGCTGGGCCAGTGGCAGGCTGACGCATTGCGCGCCGGGGGCGAGTTCTGGGTCGACTGGCGCCAAGGCCAGTTGCAACACGCGGTGGTCCGTCTCAATGCGCCAACGCTGCAAGGTGCGTATGCCGGGCGCAAGGCCGCAACCCTGGACAACCTGGCGCTCGCCGCCTGGTTCCAGCGCAGCCCGCAAGGCTTCGATGTGAGTGTCGATTCCCTGGCCATGAGCATCGGCAAGACCCGTTGGGAAACCCATCTGCAGTTACGCCAGCGCCCTGGGCAGGCACCCGCCGACGAGCGCTGGGAAGTGCAGGCCGACCGCCTTGACCTCACTCCGCTGACCCCATTGATCGATGCCTTGGCACCGCTGCCGGATAACCTCATGGCCGTGGTCGATGGCCTGAAGGTCACCGGCGCGCTGCGCAACCTGCGCCTGGAGGCGCGGCCCAAGGCTGAGGGCGACCAGCGGCTGCAATTTGCCGCCAACCTGGAGCAGGTCGGTTTCAACGCCTACCACGGTGCCCCGGCGGCCGGCAACGTCAGTGGCAGCATCAGCGGCGACCTGGGCCATGGCGAGCTGCGGCTCGACACTGAGGCCTTCATGCTGCACTTGTACCCGATCTTCGCCAAACCTTGGCATTACCAGCAGGCCAATGCCCGCCTGACCTGGGCCCTCGACAAGCAAGGCTTCACCCTCGTCGCGCCGTACCTCAAGGTGCTGGGCGAGGAGGGCAAGATCGCCGGTGACTTCCTGATCCGCCTGCTGTTCGAAGAGGGCCGCGAGGACTACATGGACCTGCGGGTCGGGTTGACCGAGGGCGATGGCCGATACACCGCCAAATACTTGCCGGAAGTGCTCAGCCCGGCCCTCGACGAATGGCTGCGCAGTGCGATCGTCAAGGGCACCGTGGATGAGGGCTACTTCCAGTACCAGGGATCGCTGAACCACGGCGCCGCCCCGGAGGCTCGCAGTATCAGCCTGTTCTTCAAGGTGCGTGACGCGGCGCTGGACTTCCAGCCCGGCTGGCCTCAAGTGCAGCAGGTCGATGGTGACGTGCTGATCGAAGACAGTGGTGTGCGCATCAAGGCCCACCATGGCCTGCTGCTCGATACCAAGGTCAGTGACGTCAGTGTCGACATCCCCCACGTCGAAGGCGACCAGCACAGCCATCTGTACCTGGATGGCGATTTCGACGGCAGCCTGGGTGACGGCCTGAAAATTCTCAAGGAAGCCCCGATCGGCACGGGTGAGATCTTCGCCGGGTGGGAAGGCGAGGGCCCGCTCAAGGGCAAGGTCAAGCTCGATATCCCCCTGGCACATGGGCAGCGGCCCAAGGTCAAGGTGGACTTCGCCACCGCTGATGCCCGCCTCAAGGTGGCCCCGCCAAGCCTGGAGCTGAACCGCCTGAAGGGCGACTTCAGTTTCGACTTCGACAAGGGCCTGAGCGGCAAGGACATCAGCCTGCAGGCATTCGGCAAACCGGTGACTGCGCAGATCGTCGCCGAGGGCGAGCCAGGGCAGATGCAGACCCGCATCAACGCCAGCGGCCAGGTTTCGCTGAAAGCGCTGACCGAGTGGCTGCAGTTCAACCAGGCGCTGCCTGCCTCGGGCGAGCTGCCCTATCAGTTGCAGGTCAACCTGGGTAGCCGGGACAACAGCCTGAACGTCAACTCGTCGCTCAAGGGGTTGGCGATCAATTTGCCGGCCCCCTTCGGCAAGGCAGCGGCGGATACCCGCGACAGCCGCTTCAGCATGAACCTGCAGGGCCAGGAGCGGCGCTTCGACGCCAGCTATGCCGACCTTGCACGCTTTGCCTATGCCGCGCCCGGCGACAAACTGGCCCAGGGCCGCGGTGAGCTGCTGCTGGGCACAGGCCAGGCGCAAGTGCCAAGCGGCCAGGGGCTGCGGGTACGCGGGCACCTGGAAACACTGGACCTGGCGCCGTGGCAAGCGCAGATGGCTAGCCTGGGCGGTGACGACCCCGGTGGCAGTGCCCGGCAGAGCCTGCAAAGCGTCGACCTGAGCATCGGCCAGCTCAAAGCCTTCGGCATGGACCTGAATCAGGCGGTGGTGCGTCTGGCCCGTGGTGGCCCGGCGTGGGACCTGCGCCTGGACAGCAAGGAAGTCATCGGCAACGCGCGCGTACCCGACGCCAAGGCCGCGCCCATGTCGGTGCGCCTGCAGACCTTGCGCCTGCCAGCGGCGGACCCGGCCCAGGCGCAGGCCGAGGAGGGGCCCGACCCGTTGGCCTCATTCGACCCGCGCAAGGTGCCTGCCCTGGACCTGAGCATCGACAAGCTCTACCGTGGCGACGACCTCTATGGCAGCGCATCGATCAAGTTGCGCCCGACCGCGCGTGGCGTATCGGCAGACGATATCGACCTTGACTTCAAGGGCCTGCGCATCGATGGCGGCGGTGGCTGGGAAGGCCCGCCGGGCAGCAGCAGTAGCTGGTACAAAGGGCGCCTGGACGGCAAGAACCTGGCCGATGTGCTCAAGGCGTGGGGGTTTGCCCCCACCGTGACCAGCCGCGATTTCCGCCTGGATGTCGACGGTCGCTGGCCGGGCTCACCTGCCTGGGTGGGCTTGAACCGCTTCTCCGGGAGCATGGATGCCGCCCTGCGCACCGGCCAGTTCGTCGAAGTCGAAGGCAGTGCCCAGGCCCTGCGCGTGTTCGGCCTGCTCAATTTCAACTCCATCGGCCGCCGCTTGCGCCTGGACTTCTCCGACCTGTTCGACAAAGGCCTGGCCTATGATCGGGTCAAGGGCCTGCTGGTGGCCAGCAATGGCGTCTACGTGACCCGCGAGCCGATTACCGTTACCGGCCCGTCGAGCAACTTCGAGCTCGACGGTACCCTCGACCTGGTCCGTGACCGGGTGGATGCCAACCTGCAGGTGAGCCTGCCGGTGACCAATAACCTGCCGCTGGCCGCCCTGATTATCGGGGCGCCTGCGGTGGGGGGCGCGCTGTTCCTGGTCGATCGCTTGATCGGCGACCGGGTATCACGCTTTGCCAGCGTGCATTACCGCGTCGAGGGGCCGTGGAAAGAGCCTAGAATCACATTTGTGAAACCTTTCGAGAAATCGCGCTAGGAGTCTTCATGAAGGCAGCGGTGATCCAGATGGTCAGTCAGGACGACGTGCTGGCCAACCTGCAGCGTGCCGGCGCCCTGCTTGAACAGGCCGCGCTCGGTGGCGCACGCCTGGCCGTGCTGCCAGAAAACTTCGCCGCCATGGGGCGCAAGGATGCTGCAGTGATCGGCCGCGCCGAAGCCTTGAACGAAGGGCCGATCCTGCCATGGTTGAAACGCACCGCGCGCGACCTCAAGTTATGGATTGTTGCCGGCACCTTGCCGTTGCCACCGGTCGGCCAGCCTGATGCCAAGGCCCATGCCTGCTCACTGCTGATCGACGAGCACGGTGAAGTGGCGGCACGCTACGACAAGTTGCACCTGTTCGACGTGGACGTCGCCGACAACCGCGGCCGTTACCGTGAGTCCGACGACTATGCCCATGGCGCGCAGGTGGTGGTGGCCGATACCCCGGTGGGGCGCCTGGGCCTGAGCGTATGCTATGACCTGCGCTTCCCCGAGTTGTACAGTGCCTTGCGCGCTGCCGGGGCCGAGCTGATCTGCGCGCCAGCCGCCTTCACTGCGGTGACGGGCGCGGCGCACTGGGACGTGCTGATTCGCGCGCGTGCCATCGAGACCCAATGCTACCTGTTGGCCGCAGCGCAGGGCGGCACCCATCCAGGCCCACGGGAAACCCATGGGCATGCAGCGATCGTCGACCCTTGGGGGCGGATCGTTGCGCAGCAGGCGCAGGGCGAAGCGGTATTGCTCGCCGAGCGCGACACTGATGAACAAGCGTCCATTCGGGCGCGCATGCCGGTGGTTTCGCACCGGCGCTTTTTCTCGCAGGACGCCTTGCGGCCTGCGCACACCTCGGAGTGACTATGAGCCAGATGTTATCCACCGTCAGCGAGCAGCTCCTGGCCCCAGGCGGGTTGACCCTGGACAGCCTGCAGGCTGTGCTGGGTGAGTTGGCCGGCCCGGGCATCGATGCCGCCGACTTGTATTTCCAGGGCCAGATCTCGGAAACCTGGGCGCTGGAGGACGGCATCGTCAAAGAGGGCAGCTTCAACCTCGACCAAGGCGTGGGCGTGCGTGCCCAGTCCGGTGAAAAGACCGGCTTCGCCTACAGCAACGCCATCAACCTGGAGGCACTGACCTCGGCGGCCCGTGCCGCGCGTTCGATCTCCCGTGCCGGGCAGAATGGTACGGTCCAGGCTTTCCGCAGCCAGGATGTGACGGCCCTGTATGCGCCGGACAACCCCCTGGATGTGCTCAGTCGCGCCGAAAAGGTCGACCTGCTCAAGCGTGTCGATGCCGCCACCCGGGCGCTGGACCCGCGTATCCAGCAGGTCAGCGTGAGCATGGCCGGGGTCTGGGAGCGCATTCTCATCGCGGCGGCCGATGGCAGCCTGGCCGCCGACGTGCGCCCGCTGGTGCGCTTCAACGTCAGCGTCATCGTCGAACACAATGGCCGCCGCGAGCGCGGTGGCCAGGGTGGCGGCGGGCGTACCGACTACCGCTTCTTCACCGAAGAGAAAGTCATGGGTTATGCCCGTGAGGCGTTGCGTCAGGCCCTGGTGAACCTGGAGGCGATTCCTGCCCCGGCGGGTACCTTGCCCGTGGTGCTGGGGCCGGGCTGGTCGGGCGTACTGTTGCATGAAGCGGTGGGCCATGGCCTGGAAGGCGACTTCAACCGCAAGGGCAGCTCGGCGTTCAGCGGCCGGATCGGTGAGCAGGTGGCGTCGAAACTGTGCACCATCGTCGACGACGGCACCCTTGAAGGCCGCCGCGGTTCGTTGAGCGTGGATGACGAAGGCACCCCGACCGAGTGCACCACGCTGATCGAGAACGGTGTGCTCAAAGGCTACATGCAGGACAAACTGAACGCCCGCCTGATGGGCATGGCCGTGACCGGCAATGGCCGCCGCGAATCCTACGCCCATCTGCCGATGCCGCGCATGACCAACACCTACATGCGCGCGGGCGAAAGCGACCCGCAGGAAATCATCGCTTCGGTGAAGAGAGGCATCTATTGCGCCAACCTGGGCGGTGGCCAGGTGGATATCACCAGCGGCAAGTTCGTCTTTTCCACCAGTGAGGCTTACCTGATCGAAGACGGCAAGATCACCGCGCCGGTCAAGGGTGCAACGCTGATTGGCAACGGGCCGGAGGCGATGAGCCGGGTGTCGATGGTCGGCAATGACCTGGCGCTGGACAGTGGCGTCGGCACGTGCGGCAAGGATGGGCAGTCGGTGCCGGTAGGGGTCGGGCAGCCGACGTTGAAACTCGATGCGATTACCGTCGGCGGGACCGGGGCGTGACAGGTGTGGGGGCTGCGCAGCAGCCCCTGGGCAATCAGCGCAATCCGCGCTGCAGCTCGTCGAGGTCGCGGATGTACTTGAACACCTTGCGCGCGGCGGCAGGCGGTTTGTTACGCGCCTTCTCGTGCTGGGCATGGCGGATCAGCGAGCGCATTTGCTGGCGATCGGTATCGGGGTACTCGTTGACGAAGCGTTCGAGGTCTTCGTCATTGCCGTCGATCAACCGGTCGCGCCAGCGCTCCAGGCCGTGGAAACGCTCGTTGTACTGGCGGGTCGAGCTGTCCATCTGTTCGAGCAAGGCATGGATGGCATCCAGGTCCTGCACACGCATCAGCTTGCCGACAAACGACATGTGGCGTTTGCGGGCACCGTGAGCGGTGTGCTTGCTGGCCTCGGCCAGCGCCTTGCGCAGCTCGTCGGTCAACGGCAGGCGTGCCAGGGTGTCGGCCTTGAGCGTAGTGAGGCGCTCGCCGAGTTCGACCAGTGCATGCAGTTCGCGCTTGATCTGGGTTTTGCTTTTTTCGCCGTCGAAGGCGTCGTCGTTTGAATCAACCATGGTGGCAGTCCGCTAGAAATCGCCGCCATGATAACCAGTCGGGGGCCGCTTGTCCGGCCCGGTCGTAGAATGACCCTCGCCGAACGCAGAATTTGAGTGGAGAGAACCATGAGTGCAGTCCAGAGCGTAGGTCCGAAAGACCTGCCAGCCTTGCAGGAGCAGGTCGAAGCGATCATCGCCGAAGCGCGTCGCCAGGGCGCCAGTGCCTGCGAAGTGGCGGTCTCGCTGGAGCAAGGCCTGTCCACCACGGTGCGTCAGCGCGAGGTCGAAACGGTCGAGTTCAACCGTGACCAGGGCTTTGGCATCACCCTCTATGTCGGCCAGCGCAAAGGTTCGGCCAGTACCTCGGCAAGTGGCCCCGAGGCGATCCGCGAAACCGTAGCCGCCGCGCTGGCGATCGCCAAGCATACGTCCGAAGACGAATGCTCCGGCTTGGCCGACGCCGCCCTGATGGCCCGCGATATCCCGGACCTGGACCTTTACCACGACTGGGACATCGAACCCGAGAAGGCGATCGAGATGGCCCTGGCTTGCGAGGCCGCGGCGTTCGACGCCGATTCACGCATTCTCAACGCCGATGGCACCACGCTCAACACTCACCAAGGGTGCCGAGTGTATGGCAACAGCCACGGCTTCATCGGCAGCTACGCCTCGACCCGACACAGCCTGAGCTGCGTGATGATCGCCGAGGGTGATGGCCAGATGCAGCGTGACTACTGGTATGACGTAAACCGCCAGGGCAATTTGTTGGCCGACCCGCGCAGCATCGGCCAGCGTGCGGCCCAGCGTGCGGCCAGCCGCCTCGGCGCCCGCCCGGTGCCGACGTGCGAAGTGCCGGTGCTGTTCTCGGCAGAGCTCGCCGGCGGCCTGTTTGGCAGCTTCCTGTCGGCCATTTCCGGCGGCAACCTGTACCGCAAGTCGTCGTTCCTTGAAGGCACTATCGGGCAGCGGCTGTTCCCAAGCTGGCTGACCCTCGATGAGCGCCCGCATATTGCCCGGGCCTTGGGCAGTGCTGCGTTCGACGGTGACGGCCTGGCGACCTACGCCAAACCGTTCGTCGACAAGGGTGAGCTGGTGTCGTACCTGCTGGGGACCTATTCCGGGCGCAAGCTCGGCCTGCCCAGCACGGCCAACTCCGGGGGGGTGCACAACCTGTATGTGACCCACGGCGTCGAGGACCAGGCGGCCCTGATCCGCCGGATGGGGCGTGGCTTGCTGGTGACCGAGTTGATGGGGCATGGCCTGAACATGGTCACGGGCGACTATTCGCGTGGGGCTGCAGGCTTCTGGGTCGAGAACGGCGAGATCCAGCATGCGGTCCAGGAAGTGACCATCGCCGGGAACATGAAGGACATGTTCCAGCAAATCGTGGCGATCGGTAGCGATCTTGAGACCCGCAGCAATATTCACACGGGCTCGGTGCTGATCGAACGGATGACCGTTGCCGGCAGCTGAGTGGCCGCCTGATCTACAAAACCCGGCCTGCGCGCCGGGTTTTTTATACCTGCTTACTCCCTGCTTTGGTCGATGCCCTCTTGAAGTGATTCTATTTATCACTTAATAATGAATATCATTACCCAGTTGCTTGGCGATGGTGTTCATGAAATCCGTCCTCCACGAGTTGCCCTACCTGGAAAACTGGCGCTGGCTCAGCCGGCGCATTCGCTGCGCGCTCGAGCCCGATGAGCCGCGCCTGATCGAGCACTACCTGGCCGAAGGCCGCTACCTGGTGTGCTGCACCGAAACCTTGCCATGGACGGTGGCCCTGACCTCCTTTCGCCTGCTCCTGGATACCGCTTGCGACCGCATGCTGCCCTGGCATTGGCGCTGCCTGTGCCTGGACCAGGCCTGGCGACCCTTGCTCGACCTGCGCAACCTCGACCGCCGCGAACAGAACCAGCGCTGGCAGCCCTACGCCCTGCAATTGGCCAATTGCGTGCTGCTGCCTTCGATTTCTCCCGATGAACTGATGCAAGGATTAGACGATGAGTAATACCCGTATCGAGCGTGACAGCATGGGTGAGCTGCAGGTGCCTGCCGAGGCCCTGTATGGCGCCCAGACCCAGCGCGCGGTCGACAACTTCCCGGTCAGCGGCCAGCGCATGCCGGCCCAGTTCATTCGCGCATTGCTGCTGGCCAAGGCCGCAGCGGCCAAGGCCAACATCGAGCTGGAGCAGGTGAGCGCCGAGCAAGGTCAGGCCATCGTCAAGGCAGTCGAACAACTGCTGGCGGAAGATTTCATCCAGCATTTCCCGGTGGATGTGTTCCAGACCGGTTCCGGCACCAGTTCGAATATGAACGCCAACGAGGTGATCGCCACCCTGGCGACTCGCGTGCTGGGTAATGCGGTCAATGCCAACGACCATGTGAACTGCGGCCAGAGCAGCAACGACATCATCCCGACCACCATCCATGTCAGTGCCGCCCTGGCGCTGCACGAGCAACTGCTGCCAGCGTTGCGTCACCTGGTACAGGTGATCGAGGCCAAATCGCAGCAGGTACACCCATTCGTCAAAACCGGCCGTACCCACCTGATGGACGCCATGCCCGTGCGCATGAGCCAGGTGCTCGACGGCTGGGCAGCACAAATCAAAGGCGCGCAGGCGCACATCGAGGCGACCCTGCCGAGCCTGCAGGCGCTGGCCCAGGGCGGCACGGCGGTGGGAACGGGTATCAACGCCCACCCACAGTTCGCTGCCGGCTTCGCGCGCCAGCTCAGTGCCCTGACCCAGGTCGAGTTCACCCCTGGGCAGAACCTGTTTGCCCTGATCGGCTCGCAGGACACCGCCGTAGCTCTTTCCGGGCAGCTCAAGACTGCTGCGGTGGCGCTGATGAAAATCGCCAACGACCTGCGCTGGATGAACTCCGGCCCGTTGGCCGGCCTTGGCGAGATTGAACTGCAAGGCCTGCAGCCTGGCTCTTCGATCATGCCGGGCAAGGTCAACCCAGTGATCCCGGAAGCCACTGCCATGGTGGCTGCGCAGGTCATCGGCAATGACGCGACCATCGCCATCGCCGGACAGTCGGGCAACTTCGAGCTGAACGTGATGCTGCCGGTGATCGCCCGCAACCTGCTGGAAAGCATCGAACTGATGGCCAACGTCAGCCGCTTGCTGGCCGACAAGGCCATCGCCACGTTCAAGGTCAATGAAGGCAAGCTCAAGGAGGCGCTGGCGCGCAACCCGATCCTGGTCACGGCGCTGAACCCGATCATCGGCTATCTCAAGGCCGCCGAAATCGCCAAGACCGCCTACCAGCAAGGCCGCCCGATCATCGATGTGGCGCTGGAGCATACCGACTTGTCGCGCGACCAGCTGGAAGCGCTGCTCGACCCGGAAAAACTCACCGCCGGCGGGATCTGACCCCGGCGCAGGAGACACGCCATGCAGCACTGGAAACGCACCACCGAAATGGCCAACCACCTGTTCGAGCAAGGTGAGTGGGTCGATGCACGGGAACACTACCTGCAAGCCCTGGCACTGGCCCAGGTGCTGTTCGAGCGCTGGCATGACGTCGACGAAGCGGTGGCGGTGTTCGTCATCGCTCACCACAACCTGGCCGACCTGCACCTGCGGCTGAACCAGCCGCACGAGAGCGCCGACTACCTGTGCTCTGCGCATCAGCGCCTGCTGCAGGCCAGCCAGGAGGCCCGCTTGCCCCAGGCGCTGCGCGATGCCGCGCTGCGCCACAGTGGGCGCACCTACACCGAGTTGCTGAATTTCATCGCCGAGTACGGCCAGTACCCGCGCACCGAGCGCCTGCTCAACCGTCACGCACCCGCGGCCAGCGCGCTGGCCGCGAAGGCCGACGTGACACCCAGACCCCACGCTTACGGAATCCACTGACATGCCACACACCTTGCCTGCGTTGCCCTATGCCTACGATGCGCTGGAACCGCACATCGATGCCCAGACCATGGAGATTCACCACAGCAAGCATCACCAGACCTATATCAACAACCTCAACGCCGCTATCGAAGGCACCGAATGGGCCGAGTGGCCGGTGGAGCAGTTGGTCGGCGCGGTCAAGCAGTTGCCAGAGAAGCTGCAGGCTGCGGTGATCAACCAAGGGGGTGGCCACGCCAACCACACGCTGTTCTGGACCGTGATGGCGCCACAGGGTGGCGGCCAGCCGCACGGTCAGGTGGCCAAGGCAATCGAAGCCGAGCTGGGTGGTTTCGACGCCTTCAAGGACGCGTTCACCAAAGCGGCACTGAGCCGCTTCGGCAGTGGTTGGGCCTGGCTCAGCGTCACCCCGGAAAACAAGCTGGTGGTTGAAAGCAGCGGCAACCAGGACAGCCCGCTGATGCACGGTAATACGCCGATCCTGGGGTTGGACGTGTGGGAACACGCTTACTACCTCAAGTACCAGAACCGTCGCCCTGAATACATCGGTGCCTTCTACAACGTCGTCGACTGGGCGGAAGTAGAACGTCGTTATCTCGAAGCCTTGAAGTGAGTCGATCCGGTATGCGTTCACAGGTGTTGTCCGTCAGCAGCGTGCGTCTGTTTCGCCTGGCGATAGGAACCTTGCTGTTGCTGGTCGGCACTGCGCTGTTGCTGGCGCAGGGCATTGCCTGGCTGGGCCTGGAACCGCGCATGTTGCGCGCCCTCGAGGGGGGCGCACTGTGCGCGTTGGGGACGGCGCTGGGCGCGGTACCGGTGTTGGTGATACGTAATATGCCGGTGGCCCTGGCCGACACACTGCTGGGCTTCGGCGCCGGCGTGATGCTGGCGGCCACCGCGTTTTCCCTGATCATTCCGGGGCTGGAAGCGGCTCAAGGTATCGGCTTCAGCCCCTGGGGCGCGGGCGGCCTGATCAGCTTTGGCTTGATGTTCGGCGCCTTGTGCCTGTTTCTGGTCGACCTCAAGGTTTCCGGGGCCTCGCCGGAAGCCTTGGTCGGCACGGATAACCAGCCAGTGATCGCCGCGCGAATCTGGCTGTTCGTGATTGCCATCATTGCCCACAACATTCCTGAAGGCATGGCCATCGGCGTGTCGGCGGGTGGCGGTATGGCGGATGCCGACAGCCTGGCCATGGGCATCGCCTTGCAGGATGTGCCTGAGGGCCTGGTGATAGCGCTGGTGCTGGCGGGGGCGGGCATGCCGCGGTTCAAGGCGTTTCTGATCGGAGCCGCTTCAGGCCTGGTCGAACCCGTGGCTGCGGTGATCTGTGCCTGGCTGGTCAACGTAGCCGAACTGCTGCTGCCGTTGGGGTTGGCGTGTGCGGCGGGAGCGATGCTGTTGGTGGTGACCCAGGAAATCATCCCTGAGTCGCGCAGCAATGGGCATCACCGCTTGGCCAGCCTGGGGCTGTGTATCGGTTTCTGCCTGATGATGGTGATGGACACCGCGATGTCCTGAGCGGTTTACTCGCCTTCGTCGAAGTAGTTGTTGATCAGCTCGATCAAGGCTTCCAGCGCTTCGTTGTCCTGTTCGCCTTCGGTCAGCAGGTGCACCTGGGTGCCTTTACCTGCCGCGAGCATCATCACTGCCATGATGCTTTTGCCGTCCACCAGCTTGTCGGGCGCGCGGCCCACGCGCACCTGGCAGGGGAAGCGCCCGGCCACGCCGACGAACTTGGCTGCCGCCCGGGCATGCAGGCCCAGCTTGTTGATGATGGTGATTTCGCAGGCGGGCATCGTGGGGTGGATCCTGTGGGCTAGAGGTCGCGGTGGCGGACCTGGACGTTTTTCAGTGATTGCTGCAGCAACTCGCCGAGGCGTTCGGTCAGGTACACCGAGCGGTGATGGCCGCCGGTGCAGCCGATGGCGATAGTGACGTAGGCGCGGTTGCTGGCGGCGAAGCGGGGCAGCCATTTGAGCAGGTAGCTGGAAATGTCGTTGAACATCTCTTCGACATCCGGCTGGGCGGCGAGGTAGTCGATCACCGGCTGATCGAGGCCGGAGTGCTCACGCAGCTCGGGCTTCCAATAGGGGTTGGGCAGGCAGCGCACATCGAACACCAGGTCGGCATCGACCGGCATGCCGCGCTTGAAGCCGAACGATTCGACCAGAAACGCAGTGCCAGGCTCTGGCTGGTTGAGCAGGCGTAGCTTGATCGAGTCGCGCAGTTGGTAAAGGTTTAGGCTGGTAGTGTCGATTTTCAGGTCAGCCAGATCGGAGATCGGCCCCAGCATGTCGCTCTCGACCCGTATTGCCTCTGCCAGGGAACGGTTGGCATTGGTCAGCGGGTGGCGCCGGCGCGTCTCGGAGAAGCGTTTGAGCAGCGTATCTTCGTCGGCGTCCAGGTACAGCACGTCGCATTGGATGTGCCGCGCTCGGGCCTCTTCGAGCAGTTCGGGGAAACGCGACAGGTGGCTGGGCAGGTTGCGCGCGTCAATCGACACGGCGACCTTGGGTTGCAGCAACTCGGTATTGATCAACGCGTTTTCCGCCAGCTGCGGTAGCAGGCCGGCGGGCAGGTTGTCGATGCAATAGAAACCGTTGTCTTCCAGCACATCGAGGGCGGTGCTCTTGCCGGAGCCGGACCGGCCGCTAACGATGATCAGACGCATGTTCAGGGCTCGCTCTGGACGTCCAGGACAACCTGGTACAGGGCCTCGTTACTGCTGGCTGCACGCAGACGATCACGAACCTCTTTGCGATCGAGCATGCTGGCAATCTGGCGCAGCAGTTCCAGGTGCGCATCGGTGGCAGCTTCGGGCACCAGCAGGACGAACAGCAGGTCCACGGGTGCGCCATCGATGGCGTCGTAGTCGATCGGTGCCTCCAGGTGCAGCAAGGCGCTGACGGGGGCGGTGCATCCTTCGAGCCGGCAGTGGGGGATGGCGATGCCGTTGCCGAACCCGGTCGAGCCGAGTTTTTCACGGGCGACCAGTTTCTCGAAGACGTCTTGCATCTCCAGTTCTGGCACTTGGTCGGCGATGACAGTGGCGACCTTTTCGAGGGCGCGCTTCTTACTGCCGCCCGGCACGTTCACGAGGGAACGGCCGGGGGTCAGGATGGTTTCAAGTCGGATCATGGATGAGGGGGATCAGCGGGCAGCCGTGCCTTGCAGCAGGCTTTGCTGTTTTTCCTTGTGTTTTTTCAGTTGGCGGTCGAGCTTGTCGGCCAAGGCGTCGATCGCTGCATACATGTCTTCGTGTTCCGCGTTGGCGACCACTTCACCGCCAGGAATCTGCAGGGTCGCTTCGACCTTCTGCTGCAGCTTCTCGACCTTCATGATGACCTGCACGTTGGTAATCTTGTCGAAGTGACCCTCCAGGCGCTTGAGTTTCTGCTCGATATAGTCGCGCAGCGGCGGGGTGACTTCTACATGGTGTCCACTGATGTTGACTTGCATACAGCTTCTCCTTTGTTGCCCGTGCATCATAAAGAGGCAGGTCTTGCACCTGCCCCGCAAATGCTGTGGCACATACCAGGGGCTACATCAGTCGCTTGCGCTCGCTCGACGGTGCGATGCCGAGAGACTCGCGGTACTTGGCGACGGTGCGACGGGCTACCTGGATGCCTTGTGCCTCCAGTAAACCAGCGATCTTGCTGTCACTCAATGGCTTTTTCTGATTTTCCGCCGCAACCAGTTTCTTGATGATCGCGCGGATCGCCGTGGACGAGCATTCTCCGCCTTCGGCGGTGCTCACATGGCTTGAGAAAAAGTATTTCAGTTCGTAGATACCGCGGGGCGTGTGCATGTATTTCTGCGTGGTGACCCGCGAAATGGTCGACTCGTGCATGCCCACCGCTTCGGCAATGTCATGCAGCACCAAGGGCTTCATCGCTTCGTCGCCATGGTCGAGAAAACCGCGCTGATGCTCGACGATCTGCGTGGCGACCTTCATCAGCGTTTCGTTGCGGCTCTGCAGGCTCTTGATGAACCAGCGCGCTTCCTGCAGCTGGTTGCGCATGAAGGTGTTGTCGGCGCTGGTGTCGGCGCGTCTGACAAAGCCTGCGTACTGCGGGTTGACGCGCAGCCGCGGGATCGCCTCCTGGTTCAGCTCGACCAGCCAGCGCTCACTGTCCTTGCGCACGATGACGTCGGGCACGACGTACTCGGGCTCGCTCGATTCGATCTGTGAACCGGGGCGCGGGTTGAGGCTTTGCACCAGTTCGATGACCTGGCGCAGTTCGTCTTCCTTGATCTTCATGCGCCGCATCAGCTGGCTGTAGTCGCGGCCACCCAGCAGGTCGATGAAGTCGGTGACCAGGCGCTTGGCCTCGGCCATCCAAGGGGTGCTGACTGGCAGCTGACGCAGTTGCAACAGCAGGCATTCGCCGAGGTTGCGTGCACCGACGCCGGCAGGCTCGAACTGCTGGATGCGGTGCAAGACCGCTTCGACCTCGTCCAGCTCGATATCCAGTTCAGGGTCGAAACCGGCGCAGATCTCCTCCAGGGTGTCTTCCAGGTAGCCCTGGCCATTGATGCTGTCGATCAGAGTGACGGCGATCAGGCGATCGGTATCGGACATCGGGGCCAGGTTCAGCTGCCACAGCAGGTGGCTTTGCAGGCTCTCGCCGGCCGATGTGCGGGTGGTGAAGTCCCACTCGTCGTCATCGTTGCTTGGCAGGCTGCTGGCGCTGGTCTGGTAGATGTCTTCCCAGGCGGTGTCGACCGGCAGCTCGTTGGGGATGCGCTCGCTCCACTCACCGTCTTCCAGGTTTTCGGCACTGGCGGTGCTTTCCTGGAAGCTGTTGTCCTGGGCTTCGGCGGCCGGTTTGCTCTCGGCGTTATCGGCCATCGGGTCGCTATTGTCGAAGTCCTCGCCGTCTTCCTGACGTTCGAGCATCGGGTTCGACTCCAGCGCTTCCTGGATTTCCTGTTGGAGGTCCAGGGTGGACAGCTGGAGGAGGCGGATGGCCTGTTGCAACTGAGGAGTCATCGTCAGTTGCTGGCCCATTTTTAGGACGAGCGATGGTTTCATGGCAGGGGCTTAATACCTTGTTCGCCGGCGCGCATGCGCCATCCACTACACGAGGGCGCCGGAGCGCCAAATTCAAGCAAGTTTTATGCCTTAAATTGTAGCGTTTGCCTAGAGCACCGTAACAACTTAAACCCCGTCAAGGGTTATTTGCCGGTGCTCCAGGTGCGTCCCGGGGTCAGAGTCGGAACTCGTGACCCAGGTAAACCTCTTTGACCAGGTCGTTGGCCAGGATGGTCTCGGCATCGCCTTCGGCGATCAGTCGGCCATCATTGACGATATAAGCGGTTTCGCAGATATCCAAGGTCTCGCGCACGTTGTGGTCGGTGATCAGTACACCGATGCCCTTGGCCTTGAGATGGTGGATGATCTGCTTGATGTCGCCGACCGAAATCGGGTCGACACCCGCGAAGGGTTCGTCCAGCAGGATGAACTTCGGTGCGGTTGCCAAGGCCCGGGCGATCTCGACGCGGCGGCGTTCGCCACCCGAGAGGCTCATGCCGAGGTTGTCGCGGATGTGGCTGATATGGAACTCCTGCAGCAGGCTTTCCAGCTCCTTGCGGCGGCCGTCGCGGTCGAGTTCCTTGCGGGTCTCGAGGATCGCCATGATGTTGTCGGCCACCGACAGCTTGCGGAAGATCGAAGCTTCCTGCGGCAGGTAGCCGATACCGGCGCGGGCGCGACCGTGCATGGGCTGGTGGCTGACATCGAGGTTGTCGATCAGCACGCGCCCTTGCTCAGCCTGGACCAGGCCGACGATCATGTAGAAGCAGGTGGTCTTGCCGGCGCCGTTGGGGCCGAGCAGGCCGACGATCTGGCCACTGTCGATCGACAGGCTGACATCGCGCACGACCTGCCGACCCTTGTAGCTCTTGGCCAGGTGCTGGGCTTTAAGGGTTGCCATTTACTCGGCCTTCTTCTTGGGCTGGATCACCATGTCGATACGCTGACGCGGTGTAGTCACGTTGCCACCACGACCGGCGGTCGCCACCTGGGTCTGGGTGTTGTAGACGATTTTCTCGCCTTCGGTGGTGTTGCCTTCGTTTTCGACCTTGGCGCGGTCGGTGAGGATCACCAGGTCCTTCTGCGACTGGTACTGGATAGTCACACCCCAGCCCTTCATCTTGTCCGGCTTGGCGGCGCTCTGTTGCTGCTCGAAGTAGGCCAGGTTGCCCACCGAGGTCACCACGTCGATATCGCCGGTGGCGGAGCGGGTGATGGTCACGGTGTTGCCAGTGATTTTCATCGAGCCCTGGGTGATGATCACATCGCCGGTGTAGGTGGCCACACCCTGCTTGTCGTCCAGATGGGCATTGTCGGCCTGGATGCGGATCGGCTGATCACGGTCGTTCGGCAGTGCGAAGGCGCTCGCGCTTCCCAGTGCTGCGCTCAGGCTGAGCAAAAGGGGGAGGGTTTTAACGAGCCTCATACTGTCCTCTTACGTTAGAGAGCAGGTCCATCCTGCCTTCTTTCAAATACGCTTTCATTCCTTTGCCCGTAGTTGTGCCACCGGCGCCGTCGATTCTAACGGCTTGCTCGGTCTGCGCATATTGCTTCTGCGGGAACACGGTCATGCGTGAGCTGGTAATGATGGTCTCACGCTGCTTTTCGTCGGTGCGGGCAACGCGTACCTGGTCGATCAGCTCGACCTCGGTACCGTCCGGGTTGACCTCGGCGCGGGCGCTCTGCACGTGCCACGGGTACTCGGTGCCGCGGTACATATGCAGGTCGGGCGTGGTCAGCAGGGTGATTTCGCTGGCCTTGAGGTGCTCGACCTTGTCAGCGGTCATTTCATACTGCAGTTTGCCGTCGGGCAAGAATTGCAGGCTGTGGGCGTTGGTCGCGTAGTAGTCGATAGCGCTATCGTCGACCTGGCTCACCGGCTTGTCGAGGAAGCTTTCCGGGCTGACGTTCCAGTAGCCGATCGCCACCAGCAGGGCGGCGATGACCCCGAGCAGCGCAAAGTTGCGGACTTTCTTGCTGAACATGGGCAGCCTTACAGGTAGTTGGCGTTGGCAGCGTCCAGGGTGCCCTGGGCCTGCATGATCAGTTCGCAGAATTCACGGGCGGCCCCTTCGCCGCCGCGCGCCTGGGTCACGCCCTGGGCGTGCTGGCGAACGAACGGCGCGGCGTTGGCTACCGCCATGCCCAGGCCCACGCGGCGAATCACCGGCAAGTCTGGCAGGTCGTCGCCCAGATAGGCGACCTGATCATAGCTTAGGCCCAGTTCGGCGAGCAGGCCGTCAAGAACCACCAATTTGTCCTCGCGGCCCTGGAAAAGGTGAGGAATACCGAGGTTCTTCGCGCGGCGCTCGACCACCGGGGTCTTGCGCCCGCTGATGATTGCGGTGGTTACGCCCGAGGCCATGAGCATCTTGATGCCCTGGCCATCGAGGGTGTTGAAGGTCTTGAATTCGCTGCCATCTTCGAGGAAATACAGGCGACCGTCGGTGAGCACGCCGTCGACGTCGAACACCGCCAGCTTGATGGCCTTGCCCCGTTGCATGAGGTTCTGGTTCATTTACATCACTCCGGCGCGCAGCAGATCGTGCATGTTGAGGGCACCGGTCGGCCGGTCGTCGCGGTCCACGACCACCAGGGCGCCGATCTTGTGGTCTTCCATGATCTTCAGGGCTTCGGCAGCGAGCATCTCGGCGCGGGCAGTCTTGCCGTGCACGGTCATCACGTCGTCGATCAGCGTGGTGTGCACGTCGATATTGCGATCGAGGCTGCGGCGCAGGTCGCCGTCGGTGAACACCCCGGCCAGGGTGCCATTGGCTTCGACGATCACGGTCATGCCCAGGCCTTTGCGGGACATTTCAAGGAGTGCGTCCTTGAGCAGGGTGCCGCGTGCCACCTGGGGCAGTTCGTCGCCGGTGTGCATGACATTCTCGACCTTGAGCAGCAGGCGACGGCCCAGCGCGCCACCGGGGTGCGAGAAGGCGAAGTCCTCGGCAGTGAAGCCGCGGGCTTCGAGCAGGGCGATCGCCAGGGCATCGCCCAGTACCAGCGATGCCGTGGTGGAGGAGGTCGGCGCCAGGTTCAGCGGGCAGGCCTCCTGGGCAACACGGGCGTCGAGGTTGACCTCGGCGGCCTGGGCCAGGGGCGAATCAGGGTTGCCGGTGAGGCTGATCAGCTTGATACCCAGGCGCTTGATCAAGGGCAGCAGCGTGACGATTTCGGCGGTGCTGCCGGAGTTCGACAGGGCCAGGATGACATCGTCGCGGGTGATCATGCCCATGTCGCCATGGCTGGCCTCGGCCGGATGCACGAAAAACGCAGGCGTGCCAGTGCTGGCCAGGGTGGCGGCGATCTTGTTGCCGATGTGCCCGGACTTGCCCATGCCGACCACGACGACCCGGCCCGTGCTTGCCAGGATCAGTTCGCAGGCCTTGACGAAATTGTCGTCGATGCGCGCCAACAGGGCCTCTACGGCCTCGAGTTCCAGGCGCAAGGTGCGTTGGGCGGATTGGATCAGCTCGCTGGATTGGCTCATGTCGAAAAAGCAATGCCTGATGAAAAGGCGGCGATTATAGCCGCAATGAAAGAAACCCTCACCCTTTCGATTGCTGTGACGAATGTCATCAAAGCCTGTCTCAGGGCTGAACGACTCGCTCCCCGGCCTTGGGGCGGCGCTGTCAGCGGTGCTATAGTTCGCCGCTATTCGGCCTGCCACGGGCGCGTGTGCCTTCAAGAAGAGGGCCGGCGTCCATTAGGACGAGGCTGCACTAGCAAGGAGTCTAGATGAGTGTGGATAGCGCCTACGCGGTCGAGTTGAAGGGGGTATCCTTCAAGCGCGGTTCGCGCAGCATTTTCAGCAATGTCGACATCCGCATCCCGCGCGGCAAGGTCACCGGCATCATGGGGCCATCGGGTTGCGGCAAGACCACGTTGCTACGCCTGATGGGCGCGCAGTTGCGCCCGTCCGGTGGCGAGGTGTGGGTAGCGGGGCAGAATCTGCCGACGCTGTCGCGCAGCGACCTGTTCGACGCGCGCAAGCAGATGGGCGTGCTGTTTCAGAGTGGCGCGCTGTTCACTGACCTCGATGTGTTCGAGAACGTCGCCTTCCCGCTGCGCGTGCATACCCAGCTGTCGGAAGAAATGATCCGTGACATCGTGCTGATGAAGCTGCAGGCCGTGGGCCTGCGCGGAGCCATCGACCTGATGCCAGACGAGCTGTCCGGTGGCATGAAGCGCCGGGTGGCGTTGGCCCGTGCGATTGCCCTGGACCCGCAGATTCTCATGTATGACGAGCCGTTCGTCGGCCAGGACCCGATCGCCATGGGCGTATTGGTGCGCCTGATCCGCCTGCTCAACGATGCACTGGGCATCACCAGCATTGTCGTTTCCCACGACCTGGCCGAAACCGCCAGCATTGCCGACTATATCTACGTGGTCGGTGATGGTCAGGTGCTGGGGCAGGGCACGCCCGACGAACTGATGGGCTCGGACAACCCGCGTATTCGCCAGTTCATGAAGGGCGATCCGGACGGTCCGGTACCCTTCCACTTTCCCGCGCCTGATTACCGCGCCGACCTGCTGGGGGCGCGTTGATGCGCAGAAAATCCTTACTCGAACGTGTTCGCCTGTTCGGTCGCTCGGCGATCGACGTGGTGGCGGTGCTCGGGCGTTCCTGCCTGTTCCTGTTTCACGCGCTGGTCGGGCGTGGCGGCATTGGCGGTGGTTTCCAGCTGCTGACCAAGCAGCTGTATTCGGTGGGCGTGCTGTCGCTGGCGATCGTTGCCGTGTCCGGCGTGTTCATCGGCATGGTCCTGGCGCTGCAGGGTTACAGCATCCTGACCAAGTACGGTTCGGAGCAGGCGGTCGGGCAGATGGTTGCCTTGACCCTGCTGCGTGAGCTCGGGCCGGTGGTGACCGCCTTGCTGTTCGCTGGCCGTGCGGGCTCCGCGCTGACCGCCGAGATCGGCAACATGAAGTCCACCGAGCAGTTGTCTAGCCTCGAGATGATTGGCGTCGACCCGCTCAAGTACATCATCGCGCCGCGATTGTGGGCCGGTTTCATCTCGCTGCCGCTGCTGGCGCTGATTTTCAGCGTGGTCGGCATCTGGGGTGGTTCGTGGGTCGCAGTCGACTGGCTGGGCGTGTACGAGGGCTCGTTCTGGGCCAACATGCAGAACAGTGTTTCCTTTACCGACGACGTGCTGAACGGCTTGATCAAGAGCCTGGTGTTCGCCTTCGTCACCACCTGGATTGCCGTGTTCCAGGGGTACGACTGTGAGCCCACCTCAGAAGGGATCAGCCGCGCCACCACCAAGACCGTGGTCTATGCCTCGTTGGCAGTCCTGGGTCTGGACTTTATTCTGACCGCCTTGATGTTTGGAGATTTCTGATGCAAAACCGCACCCTGGAAATCGGTGTCGGCCTGTTCCTCCTGGCCGGGATCCTGGCGCTGCTGCTGCTGGCCCTGCGTGTCAGCGGGCTGTCGGCCAGCCCGAGCAGTGATACCTACAAAGTTTATGCGTACTTCGACAATATCGCCGGTTTGACGGTCAGAGCTAAAGTGACCATGGCCGGTGTGACGATCGGCAAGGTCACCGCCATCGATCTGGACCGTGATTCCTACACCGGTCGGGTGACGCTGCAGCTGGACAAGACCGTCGACAACCTGCCGACCGACTCCACTGCCTCGATCCTGACCGCCGGGTTGCTGGGCGAGAAGTACATCGGCATCAGCGTGGGCGGCGAAGATCAGGTGCTCAAGGATGGCGCGACCATCCACGACACCCAGTCGGCCCTGGTGCTGGAAGATCTGATTGGCAAGTTCCTGCTCAACTCCGTTGGCAAGGAACCGAAAGAAGCGCAACCGGCTAATTAAGGAGTTTCCATGATTTCGATACTGCGACGTGGCCTGCTGGTCCTGCTGGCGGCCTTCCCCCTGCTGACCCTGGCGGCACAGACGCCCCACGAGGTGGTTCAAGGCACGACCAACGAACTGCTGGGTGACCTCAAGGCCAACAAGGAGCAGTACAAGTCCAACCCCAGCGCCTTCTACGATGCGCTCAACCGCATCCTCGGCCCGGTGGTGGACGCTGACGGTATTTCGCGCAGCATCATGACCGTCAAGTACTCGCGCAAGGCCACGCCTGAGCAGATGCAGCGCTTCCAGGAAAACTTCAAGCGCAGCCTGATGCAGTTCTATGGCAACGCCCTGCTGGAATACAACAACCAGGGCATCGTCGTCGATCCTGCCAAGGTCGATGACGGCAAGCGTGCCAGCGTCGGCATGAAGGTGACGGGCAACAACGGTGCCGTGTATCCGGTGCAGTACACCCTGGAGAACATCGCCGGCGAGTGGAAGGTGCGTAACGTCATCGTCAACGGCATCAACATCGGCAAGCTGTTCCGTGACCAGTTCTCCGACGCCATGCAGCGCAACGGCAACAACCTGGACAAGACTATCGACGGCTGGGCAGGCGAAGTGGCCAAGGCCAAGCAGGAAGCCGATCAATCGTCCGATAAGGTCGTGAAATGAGTGAAACCGGCGTAAGCATGGCCGAGCCGGGCGTACTGCGCCTGGCAGGCGTGCTGGACTATCGCAGTGGCCCGGCCTTGCGCAAGCAAGGCAAGGCGCTGGTCGAGGCTTCCAAAGAGCCGCGCCTGATCCTCGATTGCTCGGCGGTGGACAAGTCGTCGAGCGTCGGCCTGTCGCTGCTGCTGGCGTTCATCCGCGATGGCCAGGCCACTGGCAAGGTCTGCGAAGTGCGTGGAATGCCCGAAGACATGCGGGAGATTGCCGAGGTCTACGACCTCGATGAAGTGCTGGCCAGCTGATGGCCTGACACGGATGGATGGCCCCTCGGTCAGCGCAAACCTTCAGTGGGCTTCGCAGGCGAGGGGCTTTTTTGTATGATGGCCGACCCGTGCGCATCGGGCGCCGATTGAGGTTGAGCATGCAGGCCGTAGAAGTTAAAAGCTTCCTTGAAGAAAAATTGCCGGGATCCCGGGTCGAAGTTGAAGGCGAAGGCTGCAACTTCCAGTTGAACGTGATCAGCGACGAGTTGGCTGGCCTGAGCCCGGTCAAGCGTCAACAGGCGATCTATGCTCACCTTAATCCCTGGATCGCCAATGGCAGCATCCATGCGGTAACCATGAAATTTTTCAGCAGCGCAGCCTGGGCTGAGCGCACCTGAGCCAACTTGGCGGCGAGACTCCAATGGACAAACTGATTATTACTGGCGGCGCTCGCCTTGACGGCGAGATCCGCATTTCGGGCGCGAAGAACGCGGCCCTGCCGATTCTGGCGGCGACCCTGCTGGCTGACGGCCCGGTCACCGTGGGCAACCTGCCGCACCTGCACGACATCACCACTATGATCGAGCTGTTCGGGCGCATGGGCATCGAGCCTGTGATCGACGAGAAGCTGTCGGTGGAAATCGACCCGCGTACCATCAAGACGCTGGTCGCGCCGTACGAACTGGTCAAGACCATGCGCGCCTCGATCCTGGTGCTGGGCCCTATGGTCGCGCGCTTCGGCGAGGCCGAAGTGGCTCTGCCTGGCGGTTGCGCCATCGGTTCGCGCCCTGTCGACCTGCACATCCGTGGCCTGGAAGCCATGGGTGCGAAGATCGAAGTCGAAGCCGGCTACATCAAGGCCAAGGCCCCTGAAGGTGGCTTGCGCGGTGCGCACTTCTTCTTCGATACCGTCAGTGTGACCGGTACCGAGAACATCATGATGGCCGCAGCCCTGGCCAAGGGTCGCAGCGTACTGCAAAACGCTGCGCGCGAGCCTGAAGTGGTCGACCTGGCCAACTTCATCAACGCCATGGGTGGCAAGATTCAGGGCGCCGGCACCGACACCATCACCATCGATGGCGTCGAGCGCCTGCACTCGGCCACCTACCGGGTCATGCCAGACCGTATCGAGACCGGTACCTACCTGGTCGCCGCCGCCGTCACCGGTGGCCGCGTCAAGGTCAAGGACACCGACCCGACCATCCTTGAAGCAGTACTGGAAAAACTCAAGGAAGCGGGCGCCGACATCAACACCGGCGAAGACTGGATCGAGCTGGACATGCACGGCAAGCGGCCCAAGGCTGTGAACCTGCGTACCGCGCCTTACCCGGCGTTCCCGACCGACATGCAGGCGCAGTTCATCTCGCTCAACGCCATCGCCGAAGGCACTGGCGCGGTGATCGAGACGATCTTCGAAAACCGCTTCATGCACGTCTACGAAATGCACCGCATGGGCGCGCAGATCCAGGTCGAAGGCAACACGGCCATCGTCACGGGCGTCAAGGCGCTCAAAGGTGCACCGGTAATGGCCACCGACCTGCGTGCTTCGGCCAGCTTGGTGCTGTCGGCACTGGTTGCCGATGGCGATACCCTGATCGATCGCATCTACCACATCGACCGTGGTTACGAGTGCATCGAAGAAAAACTGCAGATGCTGGGCGCGAAGATCCGTCGCGTACCGGGTTAAGAGTCTGCAGGGGCAGGGTGTGGGAGCGGGCTTGCCCCGCGAAGCAGCCACCGCGGTTATGGCACCGGCTTTGCCGGTGTTCGCGGGGCGAGCCCGCTCCCACACACGAATTGTATGCGACCGGGCTTAACGCCCGGTCGGCAGTAGCCGCTTAAGGACCGACGTTTCCCATGTTGACCATCGCGCTATCCAAAGGCCGAATTCTCGACGATACCCTGCCATTGCTGGCCGAGGCCGGTATCGTGCCGACCGAGAACCCGGACAAGAGCCGTAAACTGATCATCCCCACTACGCAGGACGACGTGCGCCTGCTGATCGTGCGTGCCACCGACGTGCCGACCTATGTCGAGCATGGTGCCGCCGACCTGGGTGTGGCTGGCAAGGACGTGCTGATGGAGTACGGCGGCCAGGGCCTGTACGAGCCGCTGGACCTGCAGATCGCCTGCTGCAAGTTGATGACCGCTGGCGTGGTTGGTGCACCCGAGCCCAAGGGCCGCCTGCGCGTAGCCACCAAGTTCGTCAACGTTGCCAAGCGTTACTACGCCGAGCAAGGCCGTCAGGTCGATATCATCAAGCTGTATGGCTCGATGGAGCTGGCCCCGCTGATCAACCTCGCCGACAAGATCATCGACGTGGTCGACACCGGCAACACCCTGCGCGCCAATGGCCTGGAGCCACAGGAGATGATCGCCACGATCAGTTCGCGCCTGGTGGTCAACAAAGCCTCCATGAAGATGCAGCATGCCCGGATCCAGAGCCTGATCGACACCCTGCGCAAAGCTGTCGAATCGCGACACCGCGGCTAAGACGCTCTACCTCCTGCGCGCGACCTCCGCTGTCGCGCCCGTCTATCCGCGTCATAGCCACTTTTCTCAGGTGCCCGCGCGGATGGACTGGTAGCCTAGGGCGCCTGAGCATTCGCTAATAATCGAGGCCCTCGCCATGACCGTGTCCACTGCAATTGCCCGTCTCAACGCCGCTGATCCGGATTTCGCCCGACATCTGGATCATCTGCTGAGCTGGGAAAGTGTGTCTGATGACGCGGTCAACCAGCGCGTGCTCGACATCATCAAGGCCGTGCGCGAGCGTGGCGATGCGGCGCTGGTGGAGTTCACCCAGCGTTTCGATGGTGTTCAGGCCACCCGCATCGAAGACCTGATCCTGGGCCGTGAGCGCCTTGAGCTGGCGCTGACCCGCATCACCCCGGCGCAGCGTGAGGCCCTGGAAAAGGCCGCCAACCGCGTGCGTATCTACCACGAGCGGCAGAAGCAGGACTCGTGGCAGTACACCGAAGCCGACGGCACCGTGCTGGGCCAGAAGGTCACGCCGCTGGACCGCGCCGGCCTGTATGTGCCCGGCGGCAAGGCGTCGTACCCGTCCTCGGTGCTGATGAACGCCATCCCGGCCAAGGTCGCAGGTGTGACCGAGGTGGTGATGGTGGTACCGACCCCGCGTGGCGAGGTCAACGAACTGGTGCTGGCTGCAGCCTGCATTGCCGGTGTCGACCGCGTGTTCACCGTCGGCGGTGCCCAAGCCGTCGCCGCCCTGGCATATGGCACCGAGAGCGTGCCGCAGGTGGACAAGATCGTCGGCCCCGGCAACATTTATGTGGCGACTGCCAAGCGCCACGTGTTCGGCCAGGTCGGTATCGACATGATCGCCGGCCCTTCGGAAATTCTCGTGGTGTGTGACGGCCAGACTGACCCGGACTGGATCGCCATGGACCTGTTCTCCCAGGCCGAGCACGATGAAGACGCCCAGGCCATCCTGGTCAGCCCGGATGCCGAGTTCCTCGACCGCGTCGCCGCCAGCATCGACAAGCTGCTGCCGACCATGGAGCGCGCCGAGATCATCGAGAAGTCGGTCAATGGCCGCGGCGCGCTGATCCAGGTGCGTGACATGCAGCAGGCCATCGAAGTGGCCAACCGGATCGCCCCCGAGCACCTTGAGCTGTCGGTTGCAGACCCGCAAGCCTGGCTGCCGCAGATCCGCCACGCCGGCGCGATCTTCATGGGCCGCCACACCAGCGAAGCGCTGGGTGACTACTGCGCAGGCCCCAACCATGTGCTGCCGACGTCCGGCACTGCGCGCTTTTCTTCGCCACTGGGGGTGTATGACTTCCAGAAACGTTCGTCGATCATCTTTTGCTCCGAGCAGGGCGCGTCCGAGCTGGGCCACACCGCCTCGGTCCTGGCCCGTGGCGAGTCGCTGACGGCCCACGCCCGCAGCGCCGAATACCGTATCCTGACCCAAGCCAAGGGGAACTGAGCATGAGTCGATTCTGGAGCCCCTTCGTCAAGGACCTGGTGCCTTACGTGCCGGGCGAGCAACCCAAGCTGGCCCGCCTGGTCAAGCTCAACACCAATGAAAACCCTTATGGCCCGTCGCCCAAGGCGCTGGAAGCCATGCGTGGCGAGCTGAACGACAACCTGCGCCTGTACCCGGACCCGAACGGTGACCGGCTCAAGCAGGCGGTGGCCGAGTACTACGGGGTAACCCCTGGCCAGGTGTTCGTCGGCAACGGTTCGGACGAAGTGCTGGCGCACATCTTCCACGGCCTGTTCCAGCACGACGCGCCGCTGTTGTTCCCGGACATCAGCTACAGCTTCTACCCGGTCTACTGCGGCCTGTATGGCATCGCCTTCGAGCAGGTGGCGCTGGACGAGCAGTTCCAGATCCGTGTCGAGGACTACAACAAGCCTAACGCTGGCATTATCTTCCCCAACCCGAACGCGCCCACCGGCTGCCTGATGCCACTGCAGGCGGTCGAGCAACTGCTGCAAGCCAACCGTGATTCGGTGGTGGTGGTGGATGAAGCCTACATCGACTTTGGTGGCGAGACGGCCATCAGCCTGGTGGACCGCTATGACAACCTGCTGGTCACCCAGACCCTGTCCAAGTCGCGCTCGCTGGCGGGTTTGCGCGTTGGCCTGGCGGTCGGCCACCCGGACCTGATCGAGGCGCTGGAGCGGATCAAGAACAGCTTCAACTCCTACCCGCTGGACCGTGCCGCGATCGTCGGTGCGGCCGTAGCGTTCGAAGACCGTGCCTACTTCGAAGAAACCTGCCGCAAGGTGATCGACAGCCGGGAAGTGCTGGTCGAGCAACTGACTGCCAAGGGCTTCGAGGTGCTGCCGTCGGCGGCCAACTTCATCTTCGCCCGTCACCCGCAACAGGATGCGGCCGAATTGGCGGCGCGCCTGCGTGAGCAGGGGGTGATCGTGCGGCACTTCAAGCAGGCGCGGATTGCCCAGTTCCTGCGCATTACCATCGGTACCCCGGAAATGAACCAGGCATTGCTCGATGCGCTGAACTGATCAGGCCGGCTCAAGCAGCCGTCCGCTTTGATCGAACCCCGCCTGGCACTGGCTGCCAGGCGGGGTTTTTCACTCAGGGCGCAACGTTCAGTAGGCCACTTCCTCGATGTTGTAGGGTTGGCCGGCAGGCCTGTTGCGCACCGCCACCGGGGTGGCATCAAGTACCAGCACGTAGTCGTTGACGGTATCCATGCCGTCCGGGTCGGTCCATTGCCCGGCCGCGGCCGGTACTTGTGCAACCACATGCCCGTTCTTGAGGATGGTCAGGTAGCCCTTGGCGCTGCTGTGCCAGCGTAGACGCGCATTGGCTTCATCGGCCCTGGCCTTGCGCGCACCTGCCTTACCCAGCAGGGGGGGGCCGTCCAGTAGCCACTGGGCTTGCAGCGCCTGGCCCATGTGGCGCAGGACGGTGGGCGCCACCGAGGTCTGCGCGGCAAGGCAATACAGGTTGTTTGGCCCGGGGTTTTCTTCTGGGAGGATGGGCTCGGTCAGCTCTTCGTTCATCGGTTTGTTGCTGGCGATGAAGGTGGTCTTTTCCTGCTCGGTGACGCCACCATGGCCCTTGCCCCGATAGTCGCGGCCATGGTCGGTACTGACAATCACCAGCCAGTCTTCTTGCGGGTGATTGCGGCGCCGTTCGTCGACCTTGTCCAGCAGTCTCCCCAGCCGGTTATCGGCATTGCGCAGTGCCTGTTGGTAGCGCTCGCCGAAGCCTGTAGCGTGGCCGGCTTCATCAGGTTCGCCCAGCTCAATGAAGGTGAAGTCGGCAGGCGTGCTGCCGAGAATCTGCAGTGCTCGCAGGGTGACCTGTTCATCGGACAAGCCGCTTTCGCGCACATCGTTGCCATGGGCATCTTCGAGCAAAAATGCGGTGTTGATGGGCGACCTGTGCACCACACTGGCGAGGTAGGCTGTCGGCAGTGCCTCACGCAGCCGTTTGAACAAGCTGGGAAATGCCGGGTCGACTCGCAGCGACTCGGCATTGGAGTCAACGCCATGCTTGTTGCTCCAGACCCCAGTGAGCAAGGTGACCCAGCCTGGGCCGCTGAGGGTGGGCTGCTCACTGGCCTTGCCGGTGATGCCGCCGGTATAGGTGTACGCGTAATACAGACGTTGCTTGAGGTGGGTGGCATCGCCCAGTGCCTCGTACTGTTCGAATTGCACACCTTGGATGCCGACGATCAGGGTTTTCGGTTCAGGCCCTTTTTGCGCCGGGCCGCAACCTGCCAGCAAGGCCAACGTCAGCAGAAGCAAGGCTGATGGTCGCATGGAGAGGCATCCTTGGAAGGTTACAGCGAGCGTTGCAATAAAGTGCGCTGCTCACAACTGGCAGAAATACCAGGTGATTTGCTGTCCGGAGCGCCATCCATTAAGCTTCGGTAATTCATCGGATGATTGGTTGAATGTGATGAGCGTAGCGTTGACCAAGCGTTCCCTGGTCGAACTCGCCGTGGAGCGCATGCGTGAGCGCATCCTTCAGGGCGACTGGCAGGTAGGGCAGCGACTG
This sequence comes from Pseudomonas sp. SWRI68, assembly GCF_014269165.1. Classification (NCBI taxonomy): domain Bacteria; kingdom Pseudomonadati; phylum Pseudomonadota; class Gammaproteobacteria; order Pseudomonadales; family Pseudomonadaceae; genus Pseudomonas; species Pseudomonas sp. SWRI68. The sequence continues at coordinate 319,152 of NZ_JABWRU010000001.1, forward strand.
CCGACCGAGCCTGAGCTGGCCCAGGCGCTGGGCATCAGCCGCAACACCGTGCGTGAGGCCATGCGCGTGCTGGCGTTCAGTGGCCTGGTTGAGATCAGGCAGGGCGATGGCAGTTATCTGCGTGCGGTGCAGGACCCGCTGTTGGCTGTGCAGGCGATGTCGCGTTGCACGCCTGAACAGGCGCGGGAAACCCGCCATATCCTCGAGACCGAGGCCATCGGCCTGGCGGCGTTGCGCCGCACCGACGCAGACCTGAAGGCGCTGCGTGAAGCCCTTGAAGGCAGTGCCGGGCACTTTCACGGCGACATCGATGCCTACGTGACCTGCGACCTGGTGTTCCACCAGCGCCTGGTCGATGCCGCCCACAACCCTGCATTGAGCGAGTTGTACCGGTATTTCTCCGGTGTGGTGGCGGCAGCGCTGCAACACAACATGGCCACCGTCCCACGCTGCCAGTCCACGTTCGATCTGCACGGGGAAATCCTCGATGCCATCGAGCAACGTGATGCGGAGCGGGCCAAGCGCCTGAGCCGCACCCTCATCGAATCTTGACCCAGAGAAGGCCATGGCTGAATCCATCACCCGTAGCACCCCCACCGGCGAGCGGGAACTCGACGAACTGTTGATCGACGCCGAAGCCGATGACGAGCAGGTTCAGCAGCAGCCTGTGCTACTGCGCAGGCCCTGGCTGTTGTTGCTGGGCCTGGTGCTGGTGGCGCTGAACCTGCGCCCGGCGTTGTCGAGCATGGCCCCGGTACTCGGCCTGGTTTCCGAGGGCTTGGGCCTGAGCGCGTCGCAGGCGGGCCTGCTGACCACCTTGCCAGTGCTGTGTCTGGGCTTGTTTGCGCCGCTGGCGCCGGTCCTGGCGCGGCGTTTTGGCAGTGAGCGGGTGATTTTCGGCATTCTCCTCACCTTGGCCTTGGGCATTGTGGTGCGCAGCGCGTTTGGGACGGCCGGGGTATTCCTGGGCAGCCTCATGGCCGGCGCCAGTATTGGCATCATCGGCGTGCTGTTGCCGGGCATCGTCAAGCGCGATTTCCCGCAGCACGCCGGGACGTTGACCGGCGTGTACACCATGGCCCTGTGCCTGGGCGCAGCCATGGCAGCCGGCGCCACGGTGCCCCTGGCTCAACGCTACGAGGGCAGTTGGGCGCTGGGGCTAGGCTTCTGGGCGGTGCCGGCACTGCTGGCCATGCTCGTCTGGATACCGCAGGCGCGCCAGGGGCACGGCCTGCACAAGGTTGCTTATCGGGTGCGTGGCCTTTGGCGCGACCCCTTGGCCTGGCAGGTGACTTTGTACATGGGCCTTCAGTCATCGCTGGCCTATATCGTCTTCGGCTGGTTGCCGTCGATTCTGATTGGCCGCGGCCTGAGCCCGACCGAGGCGGGGCTGGTGTTGTCGGGGTCGGTAATCGTGCAATTGGTCAGCTCGCTCAGTGCGCCTTGGCTGGCAACACGCGGCAAGGATCAGCGCCTGGCTATCGTGATCGTCATGCTGGTTACCTTGGCCGGCCTGTTCGGTTGCCTGTATGCGCCGATTTCAGGGCTGTGGGGCTGGGCTGTGCTGCTGGGCCTGGGGCAGGGCGGCACCTTTGCCCTGGCGCTGACGTTGATCGTGCTGCGTTCGAAGGATGCACATGTGGCAGCGAACCTGTCGAGCATGGCCCAGGGGGTAGGGTACACCTTGGCGTCGATGGGGCCGTTTGCAGTGGGCCTGGTGCACGATATGACCGGTGGCTGGGCGGCAGTGGGGTGGATTTTTGCCGTGCTGGGCATAGGTGCTATTGGTTTCGGGCTTGGCGCAGGGCGCGCGTTGCATGTGCAGGTGACCAGCGAAAAAGTCTGATGCTGATTCTGTCCATGCTTGCCCCGCGAAAGGGCCAGCACTGGCGCAAGCGCAGCGGGCAGATTATCTTGCATCCTTCTATTCCCAGGATGGACCTGCCCTCATGAGCGATGCCAACCGCGACCTGATCACCCGCTTCTACCAGGCCTTCCAGCGCCTGGACGCCGAGGCTATGGTGGCCTGCTACAGCGACGACATCGTGTTCAGCGACCCGGTCTTCGGCACCCTGCGCGGTCAGGATGCCGGCGACATGTGGCGGATGCTGACCACGCGCGCCAAGGGCTTCACCCTGAAGTTCGACAACGTTCGCGCGGATGCGCACAGTGGTAGCGCGCACTGGGTCGCGAGCTACCTGTTCAGCCAGACCGGCCGCACCGTGGTCAACGATATCCAGGCGCGGTTTGTCATCCGTGACGGGTTGATCTGTCAGCATGACGACAGTTTCGACCTCTGGCGCTGGTCGCGTCAGGCACTGGGCGCGCCAGGTGTGCTGCTCGGCTGGACGCCGCTGTTGCAGAACAAGGTACGCCAGCAGGCGTTCAAGGGGCTGCGGGCTTACCAGCACCAGCAGGGCAACGTACCCACTCCGTGACGCAAAGAGCAGCTGTCGTGAGCGAAGAAGTACCGAATCAGGCCGTCAAACCCTGGTATGTCTACCTGGTGCGTGCGGCCAATGGGTCGCTGTACTGCGGGATCAGTGACGACCCGCAGCGGCGCTTTCTGGCGCATCAAAAGGGGCAGGGCGCGCGTTACTTCAAGACCAGCCCGGCGCAGGCGCTGGTGTATGTCGAGCAGTGGCCGGACAAAGGCGAAGCGTTGCGCCAGGAGCGCCTGGTGAAGCGGCTGCGCAAGTCGGCCAAGGAGGCGCTGGTGGCGTCTTATCAGGTTTAGAGTGCGCCCCCGGCGATATCAGTCCTTACGCCGCTTCAACTGGTCCACCAACTGCGTCGGCAGCCCCTTGATGATCAAGGTGCCCGCCACTTCGTCATACTCCACCTTGTCCCCCAGCAAATGCGCCTCGAAGCTGATCGACAGCCCTTCGGCACGCCCGGTGAAGCGGCGGAACTGGTTGAGGGTGCGTTTATCCGCAGGGATTTCCGGCGACAGGCCGTAGTCCTTGTTGCGAATGTGATCGTAGAACGCCTTGGGGCGGTCCTCATCGATCAGGCTGGACAGCTCGTCCAGGGCAACCGGCTCGCCCAGCTTGGTCTGGCTGGTGGCGTAGTCGACCAGGGTCTGGGTCTTCTCGCGGGCCGACGCTTCGGGCAGGTCCTCGCTCTCGACAAAGTCGCTGAACGCCTTGAGCAGGGTGCGGGTTTCGCCGGGGCCGTCGACGCCTTCCTGGCAGCCGATGAAGTCACGGAAGTAGTCGGAGACTTTCTTGCCGTTCTTGCCCTTGATGAACGAGATGTACTGCTTGGAATTCTGGTTGTTCTTCCACTCGGACAGGTTGATGCGCGCTGCCAGGTGCAACTGGCCGAGGTCCAGGTGGCGCGAGGGCGTCACATCGAGTTCGGCGTTCACTGCCACGCCTTCGCTGTGATGCAGCAGGGCGATGGCCAGGTAGTCGGTCATGCCTTGCTGATAATGGGCAAACAGAATGTGCCCACCGGTGGAGAGGTTGGACTCTTCCATCAGCTTTTGCAGGTGTTCGACGGCAACACGGCTGAACGCGGCGAAGTCTTTTTCCGCATCCAGGTACTGCTTCAGCCAGCCACTGAGTGGGTAGGCGCCCGACTCACTGTGGAAGAAGCCCCACGCTTTGCCTTGCTTGGCGTTGTAACTGTCGTTGAGGTCGGCCAGCAGGTTTTCGATGGCATCGGAGGCGCCAAGCTCGGTGTCGCGTGCATGCAGCACGGCGGGGCTGCCATCGGGCTTCTTGTCGATCAGGTGAACGATGCAATGACGAATTGGCATGAAGTCCTCGGCGAGTCTGGGGCGGTGCACGGCCGCGCTGCAAAAGTCGTCCAGTTTACCCCAGAGACAAGGCGATGCAGTGGCCGGATGTTGGCAGAAATGCCGGTTGTTCGTTTTTTGTTCAGTTTTTTGCGTTTTAAGCCAAAACCCCTGAAAAACCTGCATTAAATCGATGTGCGCAGCGGATATTTATCTATTCCTGTGGTAGCTTTGCGCGGTCTTGCGCCCCTCGTGTGGCGCATTGCTGGCAGCACGCTAGCGTCGTGTCGAACCAAACGCCGATTTACGTATCTACATACCCGAATTGGCGCGGCCCTCCAGAATTCAGGGGCTGGCCCGATCACGTCGTAGCTCGCTGCATAACTACTGAATTTGATAGGGAAGGAACATCACCATGGCATTGACCAAAGACCAACTGATTGCCGACATCGCCGAGTCGATCGCCGCGCCAAAAGCCACCGCCAAGAACGCACTGGAGCAACTGGGCCAGATCGTTGCTGACCAACTGGAAAACGGCGCTGAAATCACCCTGCCAGGCATCGGCAAGCTGAAAGTCTCCGAGCGTCCTGCCCGTACCGGCCGCAACCCTTCGACTGGCGCTGCCATCGAAATCGCTGCCAAGAAAGTCGTCAAGTTCGTCCCAGCCAAAGTGCTGACCGATGCCATCAACAAGTAATTGTTGAAGCGTTGACCAAACCGCGTCCGGCTTGCCCGAACGCGGTTTTTTTTCATCCTTGCGTTTTGCGTCGCGCGTGCCAGGCCTGGCGAGCGTTGTCGTCCTGGAAGCTCCAGGCGACCATGCGGCTCTGCTTTTGCCCTTGGCCCATATCGACAATGCGCACAGCCTTGGCGCCGGCCTTTTTCAGCGCCGCTTCGATGCCTGGCAGGTTGCTGGCCTTGGACACCAGGCTGGTGAACCACAGCACGCTTGCGCCGTACTGCGCGCTTTCCCCGACCAATTGGGTCACGAAGCGGATCTCGCCGCCCTCGCACCACAGTTCGTTGTTCTGGCCGCCGAAATTGAGCACGGGCAGTTTGCGCTTGGGGTCCTGCTTGCCCAGGTTCTTCCACTTGCGCTGGCTGCCGCGGGTGGCCTCCTCGCGTGAAGCATGGAAGGGCGGGTTGCACAGGGTCAGGTCGAAGCGCTCGTCGTCCTGCAGCAAGCCGCTGAGGATGTGCGTGCGGTTGGCCTGTTGGCGCAAGCTGATGGCTTTGTTCAGGCCGTTGGCCTGGACGATGGCCTTGGCCGAAGCCAATGCCACGGGGTCGATGTCCGAGCCCAGGAAGCGCCAGCGGTAGTCGCTGTGGCCGATCAGCGGGTAGATGCAGTTGGCCCCCACGCCGATATCCAGTACGCGTATCTGGGCGCCTTTGGGGATCTCGCCGGCGTTGTCATCGCCCAGCAGGTCGGCGAGCACGTGGATGTAGTCGGCGCGCCCGGGGATGGGTGGGCACAGGTAGTCGGCGGGGATGTCCCAGTGCTGGATGCCGTATTGGGCCTTGAGCAGAGCGCGGTTGAACACCCGTACCGCTTCGGGGTTGGCAAAGTCGATGCTGGGCTTGCCGTGCGGGTTGGTGATGGTGAAGCGGGCCAGGTCGGGGTGGGCCTTGATCAGGCTGGGGAAGTCATAGCGACCCTGGTGGCGGTTGCGCGGGTGCAGGGTGGGTTTTTCGGTCATGGTCGGATCCGGTGTTGCAGGCCGTGGGGCTGCTTTACAGCCCTTTCGCGACACAAGGCCGCTCCTACAGGATAGCGGCGCCCTTCAAACCGGCGCCGTCCCTGTAGGAGCGGCCTTGTGTCGCGAAAGGGCCGCAAAGCGGCCCCAGCGGTCTATCAGATTGTTACAGCGCAGCAATACGCGCATGCTGCTCGGTGAAGTTGGCCAGGGCCTGTTCGGACTCGGCCAGCTTGGCGCGTTCCTTTTCGATCACCGCAGGCGGTGCCTTGTCGACGAACGCCGCGTTGGACAGCTTGCCGCCGACGCGCTGGACTTCACCCTGCAGACGCTGGATCTCCTTGTTCAGGCGAGCCAGTTCGGCGTCCTTGTCGATCAGGCCGGCCATGGGCACCAGCACCTGCAGATCGCCCACCAGCGCGGTGGCCGACAGTGGCGCTTCGTCGGCATCGCCGAGCACGGTGAACGACTCGACTTTGGCCAGTTTCTTCAGCAGGGCTTCGTTTTCCTGCAGGCGACGCTGGTCATCGGCATTGGCGTTCTTCAGGAACAGTGGCAGCGGCTTGCCCGGGCCGATGTTCATTTCGGCGCGGATGTTGCGCAGGCCGACCATCAGTTCCTTGAGCCACTCGATGTCGCCTTCGGCGGCAGCATCGATGCGGCTTTCGTTGGCCACCGGCCACGGCTGCAGCATGATGGTCTTGCCCTGGACGCCGGCCAGCGGCGCGATGCGCTGCCAGATTTCTTCGGTGATGAACGGCATGAACGGGTGTGCCAGGCGCAGTGCCACTTCCAGCACACGCACCAGGGTGCGACGGGTGCCGCGGGCGCGCTCGACGGGGGCGTTCTCGTCCCACAGTACCGGCTTGGACAGCTCCAGGTACCAGTCGCAGTACTGGTTCCAGATGAATTCGTACAGGGCCTGGCTGGCCAGGTCGAAGCGGAACTGCTCGAGCTGGCGGGTCACTTCGGCTTCGGTACGCTGCAACTGCGAGATGATCCAGCGGTCGGCCAGCGAAAGCTCGCAGGCTTCACCGTTCTGTCCGCAGTCCTCGCCCTTGTCCAGCACGTAGCGGGCGGCGTTCCAGATCTTGTTGCAGAAGTTGCGGTAGCCTTCGACGCGGCCCATGTCGAACTTGATGTCACGGCCGGTGGAGGCCAGCGAGCAGAAGGTGAAGCGCAGGGCGTCGGTACCGTAGCTGGCGATGCCTTCAGGGAACTCGGCCTTGGTCTGCTTGGCGATCTTCTCGGCAAGCTTGGGCTGCATCATGCCGCTGGTGCGTTTTTCCAGCAGGGCGTCGAGGGTGATGCCGTCGACGATGTCCAGCGGGTCAAGGACGTTGCCCTTGGACTTGGACATCTTCTGGCCCTGGCCGTCCCGCACCAGGCCGTGTACGTACACGGTCTTGAACGGAACCTGCGGGGTGCCGTCCTCGTTCTTGATCAGGTGCATGGTCAGCATGATCATGCGCGCAACCCAGAAGAAGATGATGTCGAAGCCGGTCACCAGCACATCGGTGGAGTGGAACTTCTTGAGGAACTCAGTCTGTTCCGGCCAGCCCAGCGTGGAGAAGGTCCACAGGCCCGAGCTGAACCAGGTGTCCAGCACGTCATCGTCCTGACGCAGGGCAACGTCGGCGCCCAGGTTGTGCTTGGCACGTACTTCAGCCTCGTCGCGGCCGACATAGACCTGGCCGGCCTCGTCGTACCAGGCAGGGATGCGGTGGCCCCACCACAGCTGGCGGCTGATGCACCAGTCCTGGATGTCGCGCATCCAGGAGAAGTACATGTTTTCATACTGTTTGGGCACGAACTGGATGCGGCCATCTTCCACGGCAGCGATGGCAGGCTCTGCCAGCGGCTTGGTGGAGACGTACCACTGGTCGGTCAGCCACGGTTCGATGACGGTGCCCGAACGGTCGCCTTTCGGCACTTTCAGGGCGTGGTCGTCGATGCTGACCAACAGGCCCTGGGCGTCCAGGTCGGCGACGATCTGCTTGCGCGCGACAAAGCGGTCGAGGGTGGCGTACTGGGCGGGCAGGGTGGTGTCGACCTGCTCGTTGACGCTGCCGTCGAGGTTGAAGGCCTGGGCACTGGCCAGGACCATCGCGTTCTTGTCGAAGATGTTCAGCAGCGGCAGGTTGTGGCGCTTGCCGACTTCGTAGTCGTTGAAGTCGTGAGCCGGGGTGATTTTCACACAGCCGGTGCCGAATTCAGGGTCGCAATAATCGTCGGCGATGATCGGGATGCGGCGGCCGACCAGCGGCAGCTCGACGAACTTGCCGATCAGGGCCTGGTAGCGTTCGTCGGTCGGGTTGACCGCGACAGCCGCATCACCCAGCAGGGTTTCCGGACGCGTGGTGGCAACCACCAGGTAGTCCTTGCCCTCGGCGGTCTTGGCGCCGTCGGCCAGCGGGTAGCGCAGGTTCCACAGGTGGCCCTTCTCGTCGTGGTTTTCCACTTCGAGGTCGGAGATTGCCGTGTGCAGCTTGGTGTCCCAGTTGACCAGGCGCTTGCCGCGGTAGATCAGGCCGTCTTCGTGCAGGCGCACGAAGGCTTCCTTGACCGCTTCGGACAGGCCATCGTCCATGGTGAAGCGCTCACGGCTCCAATCGACCGACGAGCCCAGGCGGCGGATCTGACGGCTGATGTTGCCGCCGGACTGATCCTTCCATTCCCAGACTTTTTCCAGGAACTGTTCGCGGCCCAGGTCATGACGGCTCTGGCCTTTGGCTTCGAGCTGACGCTCGACCAGCATCTGCGTGGCGATACCGGCGTGGTCGGTACCCGGCTGCCACAGGGTGTCGCGACCCTGCATGCGGCGGAAGCGGATCAGGGCGTCCATGATCGCGTTGTTGAACCCATGGCCCATGTGCAGGCTGCCGGTCACGTTCGGCGGTGGGATCATGATGGTGTAGGACTCGCCTGCACCTTGTGGAGCGAAATAGTTCTCGGACTCCCAGGTGTTGTACCAGGAAGTTTCGATGGCGTGCGGCTGGTAGGTCTTATCCATGCGCGGCGGGACCCTGTGCATTTATTCGGGAAAGCCGGGAAGTATAACCAAGGTGGGGGCCGCAGGCGACACGCGGCTGTCATCTGCAGGCGGGCGGTGGTTACTTCGCGGTAAAACCGCGAAGAGGGGCGTGCGCGGGGCCGGTTTACTCGGAGCGCTTGATCAATCGTTCGATGCGCGCATCCAGTCGACGCTTGATCTCGTTCTCGATGTGCGGGGTGAAATCATTGATCACGTCTTGCATGATCGCCTGCGCTGCCGCGCGCAACTCGCTTTCCAGGTGCAACAGGGTGTCCTGGCGGCGGGTTTGCGAATCTTCCTCAGGTTCAGCGACGGCAGGCGCGACGGCAGGTGCGGCATTGCCGCCAGGCTCGTCGAGCAACAACGGGATCTGTTCTACCGTCTCGGTCAGCAGCGGCGGTTGCAGGTCAGCGTCGCCCAGCAGTTGGCGGATCGACTCGAGGTCATCGAGCAGGTGGGCGGAGTCGGGCAAAGGGGAGGGCTTGTCCATCGTCGTCAAAGTCGCTGTAAGCGGTGGTCTTGCAGAGCATAGCCCTGTTCACGGTAGAAACGGAACCGCTCACGGGCCGATTGGCGGATGCTCGGTTCCTCGACGACGATTTCGGCAACCCGTTCGAACTGCCCTACGAACGCGGGTACGCCAGCACCCAGGTTGATCAGCAGGTCGCGGTGTTGCCCGGCATCCTCGCCAAGCCCTAAGGCCACGGTGGCATCAGCGTGCAGCTCCGCCAGGTCGTGGGGCACGAAAGCCTCGCCTTTGAAGTGCCATAGACGTTGGTCCAGTTCGCTGCGCTGCTCGGCGTCCTGGCAATGCAAGTAGACCCGGTGGCCGAGGCGCCAGGCTTTGTCGCACAACTTGCAGGCGAAATCGAGCCGCGCCGACAAGGAATCGGTGGGCAGGATGTAGAAATCGACTTTGCTCATGGTGGGTTCTGCCGGCCGGTGGCGCGCATGGCGCCACCGGTCTCACGGCATCAGGCGCCAGCGCGATCGAGCAGGTACTGGGTCAGCAGCGGGACCGGGCGGCCAGTGGCGCCCTTGTCCTTGCCACCGCTGATCCAGGCGGTGCCGGCGATGTCCATGTGCGCCCAGTTGTAGGCCTTGGCGAAGCGCGACAGGAAGCAGCCCGCCGTGATGGTGCCGGCCTTCGGCCCACCGATGTTACCCATGTCGGCGAACGGGCTGTCCAGTTGCTCCTGGTACTCGTCGAACAGCGGCAGCTGCCAGGCGCGGTCGTCGGCGCGCTTGCCGGCATCGAGCAACTGGCCGACCAGGTCGTCGTTGTTGCCCATCAGGCCCGTGGTGTGGCTGCCCAGGGCAACGATGCAGGCGCCGGTCAGGGTGGCGATGTCGATCACCGCCTGGGGCTTGAAGCGTTCGGCGTAGGTCAGGGTATCGCACAGCACCAGACGGCCTTCGGCATCGGTGTTGAGGATTTCGACGGTCTGGCCGCTCATGGTGGTGACGATGTCACCTGGGCGGGTAGCACCGCCGCTCGGCATGTTTTCGGCGCAGGCCAGCAGGCACACCAGGTTGATCGGCAGTTGCAGTTCGAGTACCGCACGCAGGGTGCCGAACACACTGGCGGCGCCGCACATGTCGTACTTCATCTCGTCCATGCCGGCGCCTGGCTTGAGGCTGATGCCGCCGGTGTCGAAGGTGATGCCCTTGCCCACCAGCACGAACGGCTTGTCAGCCTTCTTGGCGCCCTGGTAGTTGAGCACGATCAGGCGTGGCGGCTGGTCGCTGCCCTGGCCCACGGCGTAGAACGCGCCCATGCCCAGGTCCTTGATCTTCTTCTCGTCGAGCACTTCGACCTTGAGGCCTTTGTGCGCCTTGCCCAGTTCCTTGGCCTGCTCGGCGAGGAAGCTTGGGTGGCACAGGTTGGGCGGCAGGTTGCCCAGGTCGCGGGTGAAGGCCATGCCGGTGGCGATGGCAGTGGCGTGCTTGACGGCGCGCTCGACCTCGGCCAGGCCCGCCTTGTCGGCTAGCAGGGTGACCTTTTTCAGGGCACGTGGCTCGGCCTTCTGGCTTTTGAAACGGTCGAACACGTACTCGCCGTCGAGCAGGGTCTCGGCCAGCAGGCGGTATTTGCCGTAGTGGGCGTCGCGGTTGCTGACGGCGACATCGTCCAGGGCAAGTACGGCGTCACCACCGTTCAGGCCTTTGAGCACGCCGGCGACACTGCCGACCAGCTTGCGCCAGGCGCGATCGCCCAGGGCTTCGTCCTTGCCGCTGCCAACCAGCAGCACACGCTCGGCCTTCAGGCCCGGCAGGCTCTGCAGCAGCAGGGTCTGGCCCGGCTTGCCGGCCAGGTCGCCACGCTTGAGCACGGCGCTGATGGCACCTTCGCAGGCTTGGTCGACGGCCTTGGCAACAGCGCCGAGCTTGCGGCCTTCACCAACCGGTACGACCAGAGTGGCGGTTTTTACCGATGCAGCAGCTACGCTTTTTACAACCAGTTCCATGTCAGGGTCCCCGAATGATCGATACAGTTGGCGCTTTGTGTTCCAGCGCTCTGGGCGGGCCAGGCCGCGTGGTCGCGTACCCGTGGAAAAGCTGCCAGTTTGAGCCTGCGGCAAGGCCGCTGACAACCCTGTTTTGCGGCTTCATGCGCGGCCAAGTGACAGGGGCGGTCAATCACAGGATAATGCGCGCACTTTACATGGAGGTTCGCCTATGGCGAACCGGCATTGGTCTTGGCTGTACTAAGTCATTGTTTGGCGCCATTGTTTGGCAGTCCGCCCTGACAACCCAGGAGTGTCTGGTTTGATCGTCTTTCGTTATCTCTCCCGCGAGGTCCTGGTGACCTTGAGCGCCGTCAGCGCAGTGCTGCTGGTGATCATCATGAGCGGGCGCTTCATCAAGTACCTGGCCCAGGCCGCCCAGGGCGTGCTCGACCCGAGCGTGCTGTTCCTGATCATGGGCTTCCGCCTGCCGGGCTTCTTGCAGCTGATCCTGCCGTTGGGGCTGTTTCTCGGCATCCTCCTGGCGTATGGCCGCTTGTACCTGGAAAGCGAAATGACCGTGCTTTCGGCCACGGGCATGAGCCAGCAGCGCCTGCTTGGCATGACCATGGCGCCGGCTGCCCTGGTCGCCTTGCTGGTCGCCTGGCTGAGCCTGAGCCTGGCGCCGCTGGGCGTTGCCCAGGTGCAGCAGATCATCAGCCAGCAGGATGCCCTGACCGAGTTCGATACCCTGGTGCCGGGGCGCTTCCAGACCCTGCGCGATGGCTCGCGGGTGACCTACACCGAAGAGCTGTCGGACGATCGCGTCAACCTGGCCGGGGTGTTCATCTCCGAAAAGCGCTTCAACCAGGACAAGACCAAGGACCGGGCGCCGTCCGTGCTGGTTGCCGAAAAAGGCCACCAGGAAATCCAGGCCGACGGCAACCGCTACCTGATTCTCGAAAACGGCTACCGCTACGACGGCAACCCGGGCCAGGCCGATTACCGTGCGATCAAGTACGACACCTACGGTGTACTGCTGCCCAAGCCTGAAGTCAGCGAAGAAGTGACCGAGCGTGAGGCCATCCCCACTTCGCAGCTGATCGGCCAGAAGGGCTTGCGCGAACGTGCCGAGCTGCAATGGCGGCTGTCGTTGCCGATTCTGGTCTTCGTCGTGACCCTGCTGGCGGTGCCGCTGTCGCGGGTCAACCCGCGCCAGGGCCGCTTCCTCAAATTGCTGCCGGCGATTCTTCTGTACATGGCCTACCTGACAATGCTGATTTCCGTACGCGGCGCCCTCGAGAAGGGCAAACTGCCGATCGCCCTGGGCATGTGGTGGGTGCACGGGCTGTTCCTGCTGATCGGCCTTGGGCTGATGTACTGGGAGCCGCTGCGCCTGAAGCGCGCCGCACGTCGTGCGGAGGTGGCCCATGGGTAAGCTGGATCGTTACATCGGCCAAAGCGTGCTGATGGCCATTCTGGCCGTGCTGGGGATCATCCTCGGCCTGGCCTCGCTGTTCGCCTTCATCGATGAGATGAGCGACCTGAGCGACACCTACACGGTCATGGAAGCGGGCAACTTCGTGCTGCTGACCGCACCCCGGCGCTTGTATGAAATGCTGCCGATGGCGGCGCTGATCGGTTGCCTGATCGGCCTGGGCAGCCTGGCCAGCAGCAGCGAACTGACCATCATGCGTGCGGCGGGGGTTTCCATCGGCCGCATCGTCTGGGCGGTGATGAAGCCGATGCTGGTGCTGATGCTGGTGGGTGTGCTGATTGGCGAGTACGTGGCGCCGGTTACCGAAAACAAGGCCCAGGCAGACCGTTCGCTGGCTCAGGGCGGTGGTGAAGCGCAGAGCTCCAAGCGGGGTATGTGGCACCGCCAGGGCGAGGAGTTCGTGCACATCAACGCCGTGCAACCCAATGGCCTGTTGCTGGGCGTGACCCGCTACCGCTTCGACGACGAGCGCAAGATCGTCACTTCCAGCTTTGCCCGTCGGGCGCAGTACAACGACGACCACTGGCTGCTAAGCGATGTGCGCACCACGTATTTCCGTGGCGACCACACCGAAGTGGTGACGACGCCGCAAGAGCGCTGGGACGTTTCGGTCACGCCGCAATTGCTCAACACCGTGATCCTGGCCCCGGAGTCGCTGTCGATCACCGGGCTTTGGGATTACATCCACTACCTGTCGGACCAGGGCTTGAACAACGCCCGCTACTGGCTGGCGTTCTGGACCAAGGTGCTGCAGCCTGCGGTAACCGCAGCGCTGGTGTTGATGGCGATTTCCTTCATCTTCGGCCCACTGCGTTCTGTAACCTTGGGCCAGCGGGTGTTCACCGGCGTGCTGGTGGGCTTCGTGTTCCGCATCGCCCAGGACTTGCTTGGCCCTTCAAGCCAGGTGTTCGGCTTCCCGCCGCTGCTGGCAGTGGTGATACCGGCCGCGGTGTGTGCACTGGCAGGGGTGTGGTTACTACGCCGAGCGGGTTGATGACCTGAACGATGCACAAAAGCCGACCTCAGGGTCGGCTTTTTCATTTCTTCTGCTTGGGTACCCGCACCAGCTGGGTCTCGGAATAGATGTCATGCCAGCCGCGTTTGCGCTTGTCGATCAACGCCCAGAAAAACCCCAGGCCCAGGCACAGCCACGAAGCGATCGAGACCACGAAGCGCAACAGCGCCTGCCACAGGCTGATGGCACTGCCATCGGCGTTCTGCACGCGCACGCCCCATACCTGCATGCCCAGTGTCTGCCCGCCATGGGTCCAGAACTTGGCAAAGAAACCGAACAGCGCGAACAGCAGGATCGTCGACAACAGCGGGTCGCCATCCAGCGCACCGGCGTCGGTCAGCGCACGCATGCGGGCCTCACCGATGATTGCCATCTGGATCATCTTGTACGCGCCCGCCGTCACGATCAGCAGGGCAGTGCACAGCAGGAAGTCATAGAACATCGCCGCCAGGCGGCGGCCTAGCCCGGCAGGTGGAAAGTTACCCTGAGGCATGAGGGGGGGCTTGGACATTGCGCAGCAGCTCCAGAAGGCAAAGGCTCATTCTAGGGAACTGCAGGCAAAAAAAAGCCCCTGCGCGTCAACGCAAGGGCTCTTTTTTATGGATTATCAGGCTTCTGGCTGGACTTCGTCAGCCTGCATGCCTTTTTGGCCCTGAACGGCTACGAAGGTAACCTTCTGGCCTTCTTTCAGGCTTTTGAAGCCGTTGCCCTGAATGGCACGGAAGTGCACGAACAGATCCGGACCGCTCTCTGGGGTGATGAAACCGTAACCTTTCTCGTCATTGAACCACTTGACGGTACCGTTCTGACGCTGTGCCATTTTCTTATTTCCTATGAATCTATTAATTTGATAACAGTGACTTTCATGTCGTATTGGCATGAAAGCTTACTGGGCTGGGTTGCTGGAAAGTAAGAGACGTCGAACGGGTTGTAGCAGATCGCGGCTACTGGCCCAGGTCACGAACTGTTGCGACCCATGCAAACACAGTGCAGTGACTCTACGCCAACTCCCGAGAAAAAAACAAGCCCTTGCTCGTCTGCAAAAACGGGCGTTCGCCGATAGCCGAACGATTTGTCGGAAACGGCATGGCGCCTGGGCTGGCGCCATGTTCATTCGTTATTGAACAGGTTCGAAATCGAATATGACAAACCTGTTCAAACACTTCACGTCTTGCTTTCAGCCGCGGTAGTAACGTTGTGCCACGAAAGGCATTTTGCTGACTTTCAAGGCCACCTTCTTGCCGCGTACAAGTGCAAACAGTGGTGTGTCTAGTGCGGTATGTTCGCTGTCGATATAGCCCATTGCGACAGGGGCGCCGAGTGTTGGGCCAAAGCCACCGCTGCATACTTCGCCCACTGGCTGGTCGGCTGCATCGACGATCGGTGCACCTTCACGTACCGGCGTGCGTTCCTGCGGCAGCAGGCCGACGCGCTTGCGTGCCACGCCCTGTTGCTGTTGCGCGAAGATCGCCTCGGCACCCGGGAAACCACCGGCGCGGGCACCGTCGGCGCGGCGCACTTTCGAGATGGCCCACAGCAGGCTGGCCTCGATCGGCGTGGTCGCGGTATTCATGTCGTGGCCGTACAGGCACAGGCCGGCTTCCAGGCGCAGCGAGTCACGCGCCCCCAGGCCGATCGGTTGCACCTCTGGCTCGGCCAGCAGGCGTCTGGCCAGCGCATCGGCGGCATTGGCCGGCACCGAGATCTCGTAACCGTCCTCACCGGTATAGCCCGAGCGGCTGACGTAGCAGGCTTCACCCAGCAAGGTCACCGGGCGGAACTGCATGAAAGTCATGCCGGCCACTTCCGGGGCCAGGCGCTCCAGCACCTTGACCGCAGCCGGCCCTTGCAGGGCCAGCAGGGCGCGGGCCTCGAACAGCGGCTCAATCTCGCAGCGACTGCCGATGTGTTTTTGCAGGTGGGCCAGGTCCTGGTCCTTGCAGGCGGCGTTGACCACCAGGAACAGCACGTCGTCACCGAGGTTGGCGACCATCAGGTCGTCGAGGATGCCGCCTTGCTCGTTGGTGAACATGGCATAGCGCTGCGTGCCCACTGGCAGGTCGACGATATCCACCGGCACCAGGCTTTCCAGTGCCTGGGCCGCATCGCTGCCACGCAGGATGATCTGGCCCATGTGCGAGACGTCGAACAGGCCGGCCTGCTCACGGGTGTGCAGGTGCTCTTTGAGCACGCCCAGCGGGTACTGCACCGGCATGTCATAGCCGGCAAACGGCACCATGCGCGCACCCAGCTCCAGGTGCAGGGCGTGCAGCGGGGTCTTGAGCAGTGTTTCGGACATCGGTGACTCCTTGGTGTTGTTATCGGGTCAACATTCGATGATGTTGACGGCCAGACCGCCGCGGGCGGTCTCCTTGTATTTGCTTTTCATGTCGGCGCCGGTCTGGCGCATGGTGCGGATGACCTTGTCGAGCGACACGAAGTGCTGCCCGTCGCCGCGCAAGGCCATGCGCACGGCATTGATCGCCTTCACCGAGCCCATCGCGTTGCGCTCGATGCAGGGCACCTGGACCAGCCCGCCGATTGGGTCGCAGGTCAGGCCCAGGTTGTGTTCCATGCCGATCTCGGCGGCGTTCTCCACCTGTTGCACGGTACCGCCCATGACTTCGCACAGGGCCCCGGCAGCCATCGAGCAGGCCACGCCGACCTCGCCCTGGCAGCCGACTTCGGCACCCGAGATGGAGGCGTTTTCCTTGTAGAGGATGCCGATTGCCGCCGCCGTGAGCAGAAAGCGCACCACGCCGTCTTCGCTGGCGCCTGGGACGAAGCGCATGTAGTAGTGCAGTACCGCCGGGACGATGCCCGCTGCACCGTTGGTGGGCGCAGTGACCACGCGCCCGCCGTAGGCATTTTCCTCGTTGACCGCCAGGGCATAGAGGTTCACCCAGTCCAGCACCGACAGGGCATCGCGCAGGCTGGCTTCCGGGTGTTGGCTGAGCTGGCGGTACAACGCCGGGGCCCGGCGCTTGACCTTGAGCCCGCCTGGCAGAATGCCCTCATGCCGGTAACCGGCCTCGACGCAATCCTGCATCACCTGCCAGATCCGCAGCAGGCCGGCGCGGGTTTCGGCCTCGGGGCGCCAGGCCGCCTCATTGGCCAGCATCACCTGGCTCACCGACAGATGGTGTGCAGTGCAGTGCCCGAGCAATTGCTTGGCGGTTGTGAACGGGTAGGTGAGTACCGTGCTGTCCTCGACGATGCGGTCGTGCCCC
The DNA here is from genome assembly GCF_014269165.1 of Pseudomonas sp. SWRI68. Classification (NCBI taxonomy): domain Bacteria; kingdom Pseudomonadati; phylum Pseudomonadota; class Gammaproteobacteria; order Pseudomonadales; family Pseudomonadaceae; genus Pseudomonas; species Pseudomonas sp. SWRI68. The sequence goes on from NZ_JABWRU010000001.1 coordinate 335,815, forward strand.
GCAGCCTCTTCGTCGACCACGAAACCGCCGCCCACCGAGTAGTACTCGCGGCTGCGAATTTGCAAACCGGCACTGTCCAAGGCGCGGAAGATCATGCCGTTGGGGTGATAGGCCAGTGGCTTGCGGATCATCGCCAGGTGCTGTTTTTCGATGAAGTCGATTTCGTGCTCGCCGAGCAGGCGCAGGCGGCCGCTGTCACGGATCGCCTGCAGGCGGGCGGGGATGGATTCGGTGTCGACGGTATCGGGGTGCTCGCCTTCCAGGCCAAGCAATACCGCCTTGTCGCTGCCGTGGCCCTTGCCGGTGGCGCCGAGTGAGCCATACAGCTCGGCCTTGACGCTGACCGTGTCGGCCAGCAGGCCGTCGCGGCGCAGGCCTTCGGCGAAGCGTGCAGCGGCGCGCATGGGGCCGACCGTGTGGGAGCTGGAGGGTCCGATGCCGATCTTGAACAGGTCGAAGACGCTCAGTGACATGGTGGTGCCTCCATTTGAACTTTTTGGGGCCGCGCGGCGGCCCCAAAGTTCTACAGACCGCCTCAGGCGTCCTGATAGCTCTCGATCGACGGGCAGGCGCAGACCAGGTTACGGTCGCCGAACACGTTGTCGACCCGGCCGACCGGTGGCCAGTACTTGCTTTGCACCAGGCTCGGCAGCGGGTACACAGCCTGCTCGCGGCTGTAGCCATGGGCCCAATCGCCAACCAGTTCCGCTGCGGTGTGCGGGGCGTTTTTCAGCGGGTTGTCGTCCTTGTCCAGGCTGCCGTTTTCCACGGCGCGAATTTCTTCGCGGATCTGGATCATCGCGTCGCAGAAGCGGTCCAGCTCTTCCTTGGCCTCGCTTTCGGTCGGCTCGATCATCAGCGTGCCGGCTACCGGGAAGGACATGGTCGGGGCGTGGAAGCCAAAGTCGATCAGGCGCTTGGCCACGTCGTCGACGCTGATGCCGCTGGTGTCCTTGAGCGGGCGCAGGTCGAGGATGCACTCGTGGGCGACCAGGCCATTACCACCGGTGTACAGAACAGGATAGTGCTCTTCCAGGCGGCGGGCGATGTAATTGGCGTTGAGGATCGCCATTTGCGAGGCGCGCTTGAGGCCGGCACCGCCCATCATGCGGATGTACATCCAGGTGATCGGCAGGATGCTGGCGCTGCCGAACGGCGCGGCGCACACCGCGCCCTGCGGGTTCTCCAGCTGCGCATGGCCCGGCAGGAAGGGCGCCAGGTGCGACTTGACGCCGATCGGGCCGACGCCCGGGCCGCCACCGCCGTGGGGGATGCAGAAGGTCTTGTGCAGGTTCAGGTGCGAAACGTCGCCGCCGAACTTGCCCGGCGCGCACAGGCCGACCATGGCGTTCATGTTGGCGCCGTCGATGTAAACCTGGCCGCCGTTGTCGTGGATGATCGCGCAGATTTCGCCAATCGCTTCCTCGAACACGCCGTGGGTCGACGGGTAGGTGATCATGATAGCGGCCAGGCGCTCGCGGTGTTCGATGGCCTTGGCCCGCAGGTCCTCGACATCGACGTTGCCACGGGCATCACAGGCGGTGACTACCACACGCATGCCCGCCATGTTGGCGGTCGCCGGGTTGGTGCCGTGGGCCGAGGACGGGATCAGGCAGATGTCGCGATGGGCCTCGCCGCGGCTGCGGTGGTAGGCGCGGATGGCCAGCAGGCCTGCGTACTCGCCCTGGGAGCCGGCGTTGGGTTGCAGCGACACCGCGTCGTAGCCGGTGGCGGCGCACAGCATGGCTTCCAGCTCGGTGGTCATCTGCAGGTAACCCTGGCTCTGTTCGGCCGGGGCGAACGGGTGCAGGTTGCCGAACTCGGCCCAGGTGACCGGGATCATTTCACTGGCAGCGTTGAGCTTCATGGTGCACGAGCCCAGGGGGATCATGCTGCGGTCCAGCGCCAGGTCCTTGTCGGCCAGGCGGCGCAGGTAACGCATCAGCTCGGTTTCGCTGTGGTAGCGGTTGAACACCGGGTGTTCGAGGATTGCCGACTGGCGCAGCAGGCCGGCAGGCAGCAGCGAGCCGGTGCTGGCGGCGAGGGTGGCGAAATCGGGTTGCGGCTGGTCGCCGGCCAGCAGTTGCCACAGCGCTTCAACGTCCGCCTGGGCGGTGGTTTCGTCGAGCGACAGGCCGACATGGCCCGCATCGACCTGGCGCAGGTTGATGCGCTGGGCACGGGCCTTCGCGTGCAGGCTGGCGGTGGCTTCGCCGGTTGCCAGGGTCAGGGTATCGAACGCGCTCTGGCCGACGACCTGGATGCCCATGGCCTTGAGGCCGGCGGCGAGGATGGCGGTCAGTGCGTGGGTGCGTTGGGCGATGCGCTTGAGGCCGTCCGGGCCGTGGTACACGGCGAACATGCTGGCGATGTTGGCCAGCAGCACCTGGGCGGTGCAGATGTTGCTGGTGGCCTTTTCGCGGCGGATGTGCTGCTCGCGGGTTTGCATAGCCAGGCGCAGGGCGGTCTTGCCGAAGCGGTCGATCGACACGCCTACCAGGCGGCCCGGCATGTCGCGCTTGAAGGCATCACGGGTGGCGAAGTAGGCCGCGTGCGGGCCACCGAAGCCCAGGGGCACGCCGAAGCGCTGGGCGCTGCCGATGGCCACGTCGGCCTCGAACTCGCCCGGCGGGGTCAGCAGGGTCAGGGCCAGCAGGTCGGCCGCCACGGCCACCAGGGCGTTGGCCGCGTGCAGGCGCTGGACCAGTTCGCGGTAGTCGAACACTTCACCGTTGCTGGCCGGGTACTGCAGCAGTGCGCCGAAGAAGGCGCTGACATCGGTCAGCTCGCGTTCGTCGCCGACCACCACGTCGATGCCCAGCGGCTCGGCACGGGTGCGCAGCACGTCAAGGGTTTGCGGGTGGCAGTGCACCGACGCAAAGAAGGCATGGCTGCCCTTGTTCTTCGACAGGCGTTTGCAGAAGGTCATGGCCTCGGCAGCGGCGGTGGCTTCGTCGAGCAGCGAGGCGTTGGCGATCGGCAGGCCGGTCAGGTCGCTGATCAGGGTCTGGAAGTTCAGCAGCGCTTCCAGGCGGCCTTGGGAAATCTCGGGCTGGTAAGGGGTGTAGGCGGTGTACCAGGCGGGGTTTTCCAGCAGGTTGCGCAGGATCGGTGCCGGGGTGTGGGTGTTGTAGTAACCCTGGCCGATGTAGCTCTTGAACAGCTGGTTGGTGCCGGCGATGGCTTTCAGCGCCGCGAGGGCGTCGGCTTCGCTCTGGCCATCTTCTGCGCCGAGCACGCTGGTGCCCTTGATGCTGTCGGGGATGACCGCAGCGGTCATGGCGTCCAGCGAGTCGAAGCCCAGGGTGGCGAGCATGGCCTGTTCGTCAGCGGCGCGTGGGCCGATGTGGCGGGCGATGAATTCGTTGGCGGTGCCGAGGTTGATGGTCATGGTGTGGTTCCTCAGGCGTCGTCGTTGGCTTTGATCAGGCGGTCGTAGGCGTCCTGGTCGAGCAGGGCGGTCACTTCGCTCATGTCGGCCGGGATGAAGCGGAAGAACCAGCCTTCGCCCATCGGGTCTTCGTTGACCAGCTCAGGGCTGTCCTCGAGCCCTTGGTTGACGGCGACTACTTCACCGGTCAGTGGCATGTACACGCCGCTGGCGGCCTTGACCGATTCGACGGTGGAGGCTTCGGTAGCTTTTTCGTAATGCTGCAGCTCCGGCAGTTGCACGAAAACCACATCGCCGAGGGCGTTCTGGGCGAAGGCGGTGATGCCCACGGTGACGCTGCCGTCGGCTTCAACGCGCAGCCATTCGTGATCTTCGGTGAAACGCAACTCGCTCATGGGAAATCCTCGAAAGCAGGGCGGTAGGCGTGGTTAGCCACGCACTTGTTGGATTTCCTGTAGCAAAAATGTGGCCAATAAAATAAAACGCTTATAAATCAATGGCTTGATAAATATTCGAAAGCCTGTTGAAAATAAAGGTGGAATGAAATCGATACAGAACATCCACGGCCCAAATCGCTAGTCGTGGCAAACCCTTGCAGATACACAACGGAGTAGGGGTGTATTGATTTCAATACGATGTATTGAAATCAATACGGTCACATCATCCAAGCCTGTCGGGCTACACCAGGCTCAGGCTGGCGACGCTTGACGCTGTTGCAGGCGCACCGTCAGCATCCCCGACAGCGAGATCAGCCAGAGCACCGCGAACACGCCCGCGATCGCCAGGTTCGACGCCAAGGGCAGTGCACTGACGATGCCCGAAGCCAGCGACCCGAATACCAGCATCAGGCAGCCCTGCAGGCTGGCCGCCACCCCTGCGCGGTCGGGGAAGAGGGACATGGAACGGGCCATGGCGTTGGAGAAGATAAAGCCCTGGCCGAACGCGACAAGCATGATGCCACCCAGGATGCTGACCAGGTTCAACCCAGCAGGCATGGCGGCGATGCTCAACACGCCGAGCAGGAACAGCAGCATGCCCGTCCACATCAACGTGGCCGCCTGGACCCTGCGGATCAACGCGCGATTGACCAGCGTCCCAACCAGATAGCAACTGCCCACCGCCAGTGCCGTAGTGCCGAAGTATTGTGCGTCGTGGCCCAGCCGCTCCTGGACGATATGCGGGCCGATCACGTTCCACAGCAAAAACGCCGAGAAACTCGCGCCCAGTACAATTACCGACGAGCGAAAGCGCCCGTCAGCCAGGATGCACCGGTAGCCAACCAGGGTTTGCATGGCACTGCGACGGGCAGTGGCGGGCAGCGATTCCTTGAGCCCGGCCAAAACGAACGCCATCACGATCACGGCATAGACCGCATACAGGACGAAATTGTAGCGCCAGCCCAGGTAGACCTCGATCATGCCGCCCACATACGGTGCGATGACGGGCCCGAGGCCGAACGCCAGGCTCAGATAGATAATGGCCACATAGAAGCGCGGGCCCTTGACGATATCGACCAGCAAGGCACGGGCAACCACTTGGCATGCACCAATCGCAAAACCTTGCAGTGCGCGGGCCACCAAGAGCATTTCGATGGAGGTCGAGAAGGTGGCCAGCAGGCTGCCGCTGAGGAACAGCGCCAGGCCCAGGATTACCGCCGGCCGGCGCCCGCGTGCATCGGTCATGATGCCGAAAAACAGCTGGCCGATGGCGTAGAACAGCAAGGTGATGGTGATGGTGTTCTGCATGAGCGACGGGCTGGCGCCCAGCTCATGGCCGATTGACGGCATGCTGGGCGCATACAGATCGATGGCGATCCCCCCGACGCTATTGATCAGGGGAGCAAGGAACACGATGAAATTCTCGTAACGCTTGTTTGCGTTCATGGTTACCTCCAGTGCTCCGGGCACGGCCATGCCCGGAGCCAGATGTGGTCAGGCGGATGCCTGGCAGGTGAAATGCGGCTGGCTCAGCGCCAGGGCGGGGGCATTGCCCCAGGTACTCGGCGCAGACAGGCGCGAAGCCACCACCCGTGGTCCGTGGTCGTAGTAGTTGCCCCAATTGACGCCAGGGTCCCTGAGCCTGTTGCGGTCGGCACCGCCCAGGTCCTCGAGGGTGTCTACGAGGGGGATCAGCAACTGCCGCACCTGCTCGGTGGCGGTCAGCACCACCAAGCCGAAATTTCGCAGGGCCAGTGTCTTGATCACGTTGTTGAGCAGGTACTTCCCGGCCCCGCTACCGCTATGAAACGAGGCGAACGCGCCAACTTCGGCAATGCGTGCCCGATCGATGTGGTAGCGCTCATCCAGGCTCTGGTCCAGGTAGTACTCGCTGAACAGCTTGCCGGAATCGCCGTAGCTGATCCCCGCACAGGCATAACCTGGGGCCCCACCGTTGGCGCCGGTCAGGCAGACGAACAGATCGGGCTGTGGCTCTGGCGTCGCGCCATAGTGCTTGAGGTAGTGGGCACGTACCGCTTCCTGCAGGCATCGGTAGCCAGGTCGGCCTTTGTAGAAATTACGCACGATGTACATGGTGGCTTCCTCAGGCGTACATCTGGTCGATGAACCGGGCTTCGATCTCAGCCCTGCGTGGCCGCCCCGTGACCGTGTAGAACTGATCACGGAAGGTGGCGATGTCAGCGATGACGCGAATCTGCCTGACCCTGGCAAAGTCGGCGAGCCGGTGCTCCAGGCGCGCCATTTCCTGGCGGACCGAGTCTGCGCAGGCGCTGCTCAAGACAATGGCGCAGGGCTCGTCCTTGCCTTCACCCATGACGATCATGTCGTCTACCAGGGCGCTCTCCTTGTAGACGTTCTCGACCCACTCGGGCGAGATGTTGCGTGCGGTAGACAGGATGATCACGTGCTTCTTGCGGCCGGTGATGTACAGAAAGCCGTCGCGAAATTCGGCGATATCGCCGGTATGCAGATAACCGTCGGACAGGTCGCAGGCTGTATCGTCGGCGTTGTAGTAACCGGCACAGAGGGTCGGCGTGCGGACCAGCAGTTCACCGTCGACCAGCTTGGGTTCGATACCATCGAGCAAGGTGCCTGCCGACCCGATACGCCGTTGCGCCGGTGAGTTGAGCGAAATGATCGAGGAGTTCTCGCTCAGGCCATAGGCTTCGAACACCTGTACGCCGTGCGCCTCCAGGGCTTCCAGGACCGTGACCGGAATTTTCGCGCCGCCGGTGATGATGTGCGGGCGTTGTGGCCCGAACAGTTCCTCGACCGAGCAGTGTTCGAGCAGCAGGTTGGCCTCTTCCAGCAGCTTGGGCGGCAGGTACAGGAAGTTCGGCTGGTTGGGCGCAATCAGCTGCAGGTACTGCCGTGCGTTGCCGCTGGCTGCGCCGTATTCGGTCATACCTTCGGGCATGAGGGTCAACGTGCCGCCCGAAAGAATCGGGATGAACACCCCCAGCACCTGCTCGATCAGCAAACTCATGGGGACGATCGAGAAGTAGTGCAGCGGCTGTTGCGGCAGACGCTTCATCACGTTATCGACCAGCAGCCCGACTGCCTCGTCGCGGATCATCACCCCTTTGGGTTTGGAGGTGGTGCCCGACGTGTGGATGATCGAAACAATCCCGTCCGGGATGAGCTCGTCCTCCTGGCGCCACTCGTCACCGATGGTGTCGTGCATGAGTTGCGCGGGGATGAAGCACGCCTTGTCCGGCAGAATAGCGTGCAGGCGGGCGGCGGTTTGCTCATCGCTGACGAACACTGCCGCCGCTTTGCCCAGTAGGCTGCCGATCTGGTCGTCGGAAAACTCGATGGGCACCGGCAGCAACACACCGCCTACTTTTTGGATCGCCAACAAGGTGTACACCCACTCGTAGCAAGAGCGCATGGCGATGCCAAACACTTTGCGTTCGCAGCGGCCAACCCGCCCCTCCAGTGCACTGGCCAGTCGCATCACGTCACGGCGCAACTCGTGCAAGGTGTAGGCGCGACCGTTCATTTCCTTGATCACTACGCGGTCTGGGGTGGCGGCCAGGTAGTCCTGCATTTTTTGGCTGATCATTGGCCGATACCTCCAATGCGATAGCTTTGCGCGCCGAATATGCGCCGAGAGGGGTCATCCAGGCGCCGGCGCCCGTGCATCACGCGCGTGTTGTCGATCACCACCAGGTCGCCCTTCTGCCAGAAGTGGCTATACGTATTGCGGGCGGTCACTTCTTTGATCTCGTCCCATATATCCAGGGCGATATCCTCGCCATCGGCCCAGGTGATAAGCGGCGGTTCATAGTTGACGCTGGGGCCGAGCATTGAATTGCAAAACGCTTGCTTGCCGCTGAAGCAACTGGTTTCAACCGCCGAGATAATCAGTTCGGACGCAATCAGGTTCTGATCGATGCGGCGATAGGTTTGGCCACTGACCTGTTGATTGACTTGGTGCAAGTGCTCGTCGGTGATGTCATCGATGGGCAGTTGCAGTTCAATGCTCAGAAAACGTTTTACATTGTTCCAGGGGATGCGCCGGCTGTAACGAATCTCGCGGTTCTCAAAACACTTTCGGGTTTTCGCAGACAAGTCGAACAGTACGCGTTGGCCGTCGCACAAGGTCGTTTCAGAGCCCACTGCTGCAGGCTCCAGGCAGTAGAACCACTGCAGGTCGGGGTTGAATGGCAAGTTACCGTTCTCACGGTGCAGCCCCATTTCATTCACACCGGCCTCGATTTCTGCGGTGTTGGCCGTAGCGGCTTTGCGGGCAGGGTCGAATGTCACGCGAGCGGAATGCGCGCTGACGAAATCGTTGAAGTCCGGCAGTGTATCGGCAAAGTCGCGGTAGATAATGGCGCCACTGTGGGCGAGGTCTTCATAGAGTGTCGCACTGTTGATCGAATCGCCTACCCGCAGGGCGCGGTCGACGGCATAGATACATTCGAAACCGTAGCACGGTGTCGGTTGTCGATAGAACGGAAACACCGTGGATTGTACGTGCGCCAGCATGACTTATTCCTCCTTGAACTGTGGGTCAGGTAGAACATCGCTACCCGATAACCTCACAGTAAGTGAAAAGAACAAGCTCCTGGTTTTAAGAAATTTAAACGCCCTGGGAAAATTTAATAAAGCGGGGTCATCGTTCCGTCAACAGCGTTTGCGCCACCGCTTCGACCAGTGCGCGCAGGCTGGAAATATCCTTGCTGTCGCTGCGATCGCGCGACCAGATCATGTCGAGGGTGAAACTGGGGAAGCCCAGCGGCGGTGTGCAGACCTTCAGCCCAGGTGCGATGCGCAGGTGCGGCAACAGGCGTGCGGGCAGTGCCACCGTGGCTGGCACGGCGGCCACAATATTCACGCAGGCCTGATAACCATTGGCGCGCACCAGCACGTTGCGTGATCGGCCAACCTTGTCCAGCCAGCTGTCGACCATGTTCTTTTCCGATATCCACGGTGTCGGGAAGACATGGGGCGAAGCACAGAACTCGTCCAGGCTCATGGCCTCTTCACTGGCCAGCATGCCTTGGCTGGTCACGCACACGAAATCATCACTGAGCACCGGTTGCCATTGCAGCTCGGGGTGCATCTGGTGATAGCCCGGGCCGAAGCCGATGGCAATGTCGATGTCGCCTGAAATCAGCCGGTCCACCGGCAGGTCACGGCTTAAGCGATCGAGGTGCAGCGAGGTATTGCCGTGTGTACGTGACAGTACTGCCAGCGCCTGCGGCAAGAAGGAAAGTTCGAAATACTCGGGCGCGCAGATGCGCCAGATCTTGCGCTGTGCTTGTGGCGAGGCGCTGCTGTCGTCCTCGGCGCAGCGGTTTACGGACTCGACCACCACGCGAAGGTACGGCGCAATCTTTTCCGCTTTGGTGGTGGGTTTCAGCACCCCTTGCGAAGACGAGAACAGGGTGTCGTCGAAGCACCCGCGCAGGCGCTTCAGGCAATAACTGACGGTGGGCTGGCTGATATTCATCAATTCGGCAGTCCGCTTGGCGCTGCGCAGTTCGAGCAGGTTGATGAACACCACGATGTCCTGCAGATCCAATTGCTTCAGGTAATTGCTGTGAAGCATGAAAATTCCTCCTGAATTTTCCAGTTCATTGCCTGGGCGCACCCTCACCTGGCAGATGAGCGAGCATTTGCTTCAACAACTGCGCGAATAGTTCACGCTGCTCGGCGCCCAGGGGGGCCAGTACCAGCTCCTGGATCTCAGTATGGGTAAGGACTGCCTTATCAATCAATGCCTTGCCCTGTGCTGTGAGGGCCACTTGGGAGCTGCGCTTGTCTTGATTGTCGGCAATGCGCTCGACCATCCCGGCGCTTTCCAGTCTCGTCAAGCGGTTGGTCATCGCGCCGGACGTTATCAGCAACGAGCGATACAGCTCGGTTGGCGTCAGGCGGTACGGTGCCCCTGCACGGCGCAAGGTTGCCAGGACGTCGAATTCGCCCTCTTTGAAGCCATACTGCGCCAGGGCTTCTGCACGCATGCGCTCCAAGTGCTTGCTGATACGCGCCATTCGGCCAAAAATTTCCATGGAGGAAACATCCACGGAAGGCATCGCCTGCGCCCACTGCGCGACGACGAAATCGACATGATCGTTCATTGCTGCACTCATCGTTGAACCTGGAAATGTTTAACCAACGCACCTTCTGAACCCCCGCGCCTTTTAACAATCTTAACGTTAAGTTATCTTGGCGCGATGAAGCTCAAGGATCAGGAGGCAGCATGGCTTTTTTCATACATGGACAGCACCGTCACTATTATCATGACACCGGCTCCGGCAGCCCTGTGCTCCTGCTGCATGGCTTTGCCAACAGCGGCAGGGCGTGGATGCCGCAGCTCAGCGCGCTGCTTGGCCTCGGGCACCGTGTCATCGTACCCGACCTGCTAGGGCACGGTGCATCCAGTGATGCCCCCGAAGGCATCACCGCCCATGCCCAAGCCTTGGAAATACTGGCGCTGCTGGACCACCTCGGGCTCGACAGCGTCCAGCTGGTCGGCTTGTCCCTGGGGGGCATGGTGGCCCTTGAGATGGCCTGTCATGCCCCGCACGCAGTAGAGAAACTGATCGTTGCCGGCACGTTCGCCAGCATGAACACTGCACATCGCAAGGGACTGCTCAGCGAGTGGGCGGCCGCCTTGGGCAAGCAGGATGGTTGCCTTAAACACTTCAAGTCGAGCTGGCCCGCATTGGTCGGTGCGGACTTCGCCGCCTCGCCCCGTGGTCAGCGGCTTTACCAGGCGTGGCACGCCCAGGCTGCGCAGTTACGGGCGCACAACCAGATCCGCTGGTGCGAGGGCATGAAGCAGTACGACCTGACTGGCGATTTGCAACGCATTCAGGCCGCCACACTGGTACTCGCCGCAGAATTTGACCCGATCAGCCCGAGCGCCGAAGCCGAAGCCATCTGCAACAACATCGGTCACGCTCGCCTGGCCACCCTCGCGGGCGAGGGGCACGTATTCAACGTACCGCTCGCACAGGCATTCAACCAGGCAACCGCTGCGTTCCTGCAGGAGTCCCTCCATCATGACTGATACTCCCAACAAAGCCTGCGTCGGGTTGCTGGCGATACTGATCGGCTTGAACCTACGCCCGGTCATGGCTGCCATCGGCCCGCTGCTGCAATTGCTGCAGCACGACCTGGGGCTGAGCAACACCCAAGCCGGCCTGCTGACGACCTTGCCGGTGATGATGATGGGCGTGTTCGCGTTGTCCGGCCCCTGGCTGCTGCGTCTGGTCGGTGAGACCAAGGGCGTGGCTGCAGGCATTGTGCTGATTGCGCTGAGCTGCGCTGCACGCGCCTACGTCAGCACTGCCGAAGCGCTCATCGCCACAGCGGCACTGGGTGGTATCGGCATTGCGATCATTCAGGCGCTGATGCCGGCGTTCCTCAAGGGCAGCCATCCGCAAAGTGCTGGCATGCTGATGGGCTTGTTCACCACCGGTATCATGGCGGGCGCCGCGTTGGCCGCCGCCACGGCAGCACCTGGCGCCGGCCTGTTCGGCTGGCAACTGTCGTTGGGCTACGCTGCCGTCCCGGCATTGGTCGCCCTGATCGTCTGGCTGCTGCTAGCGCGTGGGACCCCTGGCAGACAGGTGTCGGCCACATTGCCCTACCGTAGCCCGCGGGCCTGGTTGCTGTTGCTGTTCTTCGGCATTGGCACAGGTGCCTACACCTTGGTGCTGGCCTGGTTGCCGCCGTTCTACATCGAGTTGGGGTGGACAGCAGCCGAGGCGGGTTACCTGCTGGGGGCATTGACCGTCACCGAAGTGCTCGCCGGCTTGCTCGTGTCATCCTTGATCCAGCGCTTTGCGGATCGCAGATACCCCTTGGTGTGGGTCATTTTGCTATTGATAGCAGGGTTGGCCTGCCTGATGGTCGCGCCGGTAGCGTTGGCGGCCGTGGCCACAGTGTGTCTGGGCCTGGGCATTGGGGCGCTTTTCCCACTCTCGTTGATCGTTGCCATGGACCACGCGGATTCACCGGCCAAGGCTGGCGCGCTGTTGGCGTTCGTGCAAGGTGGTGGGTACCTGATCGCCGCCAGCATGCCACTGCTCGCCGGTATCGTGCGTGACCAGCTCAGCTCATTGCACTGGGCTTGGGCGGTGATGATGATCGGCGCCTTCGTGCTGCTGGGGTTGAGCACACTGTTGCGTCCGCCGTTGCGGCACAAAGAAGCCATGGTTCGTCAGGCTTGAATCGGCAAGGCTGACGCGCCTATTCCGGTTACCGAGCGTGCGTGCCAGTTCGGCCGCACGCATGCCGCTGATTTTTCACCAAATCTTATGATTTTCCCGATATGCCGTACTTGCGCAGCCGCTGTGCAATGGCGGTGTGTGAAGTTTGCAGCCTGCCGGCCAGCTGCCGTGTCGACGGATAGCTGGCATACAAGCGCTGCAACAGCTCCCGTTCGAAGTTCGCCACGGCCTGCTCCAGGCTCGCCACTTCGCCATCCTGGCCACGGGCCACCGAGGTGCCAGCGATGTCCAGGTCGCCAATGTCCACCAGGTTGCTCTCGCAAATGGCCGCCGCGCGGAAAATCACATTCTGCAATTGCCGCACGTTGCCTGGCCAAGGGTTGGCCAGCAGCGCCGAATGGGTGGCCGGGGTCAGGCGGCAAGCGGGGCGCTGAATCTGTGTGCAGGCCTGCTGCATGAAGAAATGCGCCAGCATCAGGATGTCCTGGCCACGGTCACGCAAGGGCGGCACTTGCAGGTTGAGCACGTTGAGGCGGTAGAACAAATCTTCACGGAAGGTGCCTTCGGCCACCATGTGCTCCAGGTCGCGGTGGGTAGCGCTGATGATCCGCACATCCACCTTCACCTCACGGTCACCCCCCACGCGGCGGAAGCTGCCGTCGCTGAGAAAACGCAACAATTTGGCCTGCAGGTACGGCGACATTTCGCCGATTTCGTCGAGAAATACCGTGCCTTGGTTGGCCAGCTCCATCAACCCGGGTTTGCCACCCCGTTGCGCGCCGGTAAAGGCGCCTGGGGCATAGCCGAACAGCTCGCTCTCGGCCAGGCTCTCGGGCAGCGCGGCGCAGTTCAGGGCCAGAAACGGCGCAGCGTGGCGGCTGCTGATGGCATGGCAGGCACGGGCCACCAGCTCTTTGCCCGTGCCGGTCTCGCCGTGTACCAGCAAGGGCGCATCCAGGGCCGCCACACGCAATGCGCGGGCCTTGAGGGTACGGATGGCCGGTGATTCGCCGAGCAGCGCGTCGAACCCTTCAGCATGGTCATGGTGCAACGCCGAAAGGCGTTCCCCCATGCGCGTCGGTGGGTACAGGGTCAGCAGGCCGCCGGCGTTGGTGATGGGCGTGGCGTCGAGCAACAGGCTCTGGCCGTTGAGCTGCATTTCGCGCATCGGCAGGTGGAAGTTGTTGTCCTGCAGGGCCTGCAGCAGGCCGTTGTCGCCGAACAGTTCGCCCACCGAGCGCCCGGCCGATTCGCGCCCGCACAGGGCAATCAGCGCTGGGTTGGCCAGCAACACCAGGCCTGCGCTGTCCACGGCCAGTACCGGGTCGCTCATGGCCGCGAGCAGGGCATCGAGCTGCAGGTGGCGGCGTTGGCCCGGGAGGATGTCGACCACATCCACCGACTGCACGCCTTGCACGTCGAACAAAGCGTCGTGCAGCTCTTCGAGCACGGCGGGGCTGAGGGTTGGGGCGTCGATGTAGACGTTCGGCGGGACCATCTCCACGGCGTCCAGGTTGAGGTGGCGGGCACCGAGCAGGGCGAGGACTTCCTGGGTGATGCCGACGCGGTCGATGAAGCTGACGTGGATGCGCATGGGGAGGCGGTTGGTCATGGCCGGGGAGGGCCGTAGTATGCCTTGATAGGTGGGCTTGGCCCAACACTGCCGGGGCTGCACAGCAGCCCCAGTTCATTGTTACTCCAGATGTTCAGGCTTGATCGGGTCGCCCGACTTCACCTCGAGTTTTTCGCGAATATCGCTGAACATGAAGTCATAGATCTTGTGCGGCGACCCCAGGTTCTCGAATTTCTTCGGCGGGGCCAGGTAGGACTGGGCCTTGCGGGTCAACAGCATGAGGAAACTGGGCAGCACTTGGTCCTTGGCCAGGAAGAACTTTTCGTCCACCGTCTTGCCTTCGATGCTGCCATGCATGTGGAACTGAATGCCTCTGCCTTCCTTGGGATCCGACGCTGCCTCGTATTCGATGTTCAGGTCATAGCTGTGGTCATGGGTGTTCAGCGCGCTGCGCTCGATGTGTACATGACCAGGGTGGTACTGGGCCATGGCAAGCTCCTTTGGAAGGTCGAAAATGGCGGACGCCAGGCGCCCGCCCACTGCATTCAACGGTAGCTGATCCCAGGCGTGGCGGTGGAAACCCGGGTGCCCGCGGTGCCTTTGACGATGTCCTCGATGTTTTCCAGCGAGCTGATCACCGCCACTTTGCCGGTGTTACGGGCAAAGTCACTGGCCGCTTGCACCTTTGGCCCCATGGAGCCGGCGGCGAAGCCTAGGCGTTCGAGTTCGTCGGGGTGGGCCTGGGCAATGGCTTTTTGCGTGGGCTTGCCCCAGTCAATGTAGGCCGCATCGACGTCGGTGGCGATGATCAGAAGGTCGGCTTCCAATTGCTCGGCCAGCAGGGCAGAGCACAGGTCTTTGTCGATGACCGCTTCGATGCCTTTGAGCTTGCGGTTTTCATCGTACATGGTGGGGATGCCACCGCCGCCGGCGCAAATCACGATGCTGCTCTTTTCCAGCAGCCACTTGATCGGGCGGATCTCGAAGATGCGCTTGGGTTTGGGGCTGGCCACCACGCGGCGGTACTTGTCGCCGTCGGGCTTGACCACCCAGCCTTTTTCCTTGGCTAGGCGCTCGGCCTCTTCCTTGCTGTAGACCGGGCCGATGAACTTGGTCGGGTCTTTGAAAGCGGGGTCGTTGGCGTCCACTTCAACCTGGGTGAGCAGTGTGGCGAACGGTACTTCGAACGCCAGCAGGTTGCCCAGCTCCTGTTCGATCATGTAGCCGATCATGCCTTCTGTCTCGGCACCGAGCACGTCCAGCGGGTAGGCTTCGTCGGGCTTGTAAGACAGCGCCTGCAGCGACAGCAGGCCTACCTGCGGGCCGTTGCCGTGGGCGATGACCAGCTCGTTGCCGGGGTGGATCTTGGCGATCTGCTCGGTGGCGGTGCGGATATTGGCGCGCTGGTTGTCAGCGGTCATGGGCTCGCCGCGACGCAGCAGGGCGTTGCCGCCCAATGCAACAACGATACGCATGGGGAATGTCCTTTATCGGGAATTTTGACGGTCGACGCAGCCCCGATGGGGCACGGGCAAGCCCGCGCGCCATCGGGGCCGGTGTGGCCTTTAGAGGTCAGCCAGGGTCGACACCAGGATCGCCTTGATCGTGTGCATGCGGTTTTCCGCTTGCTCGAAGGCGATGCAGGCCGGTGACTCGAACACGTCATCGGTCACTTCGATACCGTTGGCCAGGTCCGGGTACTGTTCGGCAATCTGCTTGCCGACCTTGGTGTCGGAGTTGTGGAAGGCCGGCAGGCAGTGCATGAACTTGGTGCGCGGGTTGCCGGTAGACTTCATCAGTTCGGCATTCACCTGGTAAGGCTTGAGCTGCTTGATGCGTTCGCCCCAGGCTTCGATGGGCTCGCCCATCGATACCCACACGTCGGTGTGCACGAAGTCCACGCCCTTGACCGCAGCTTTCGGGTCTTCGGTCAGGGTGATGCGGGCGCCACTTTCTTCAGCGTACTTTTTGCAGCGTTCGACCAGGTCGTCATGCGGCCACAGCGCCTTCGGCGCGGCAATGCGCACGTCCATGCCAAGCTTGGCACCGATCAGCAGCAGCGAGTTGCCCATGTTGTTGCGGGCATCGCCCAGGTAGGCGTAGCTGATGTCGTGAAGTGGCTTGTCGCTGTGCTCGCGCATGGTCAGCACGTCGGCGATCATCTGGGTCGGGTGGTACTCGTCGGTCAACCCGTTGAACACCGGCACGCCGGCGAACTTCGCCAGTTCTTCGACGATTTCCTGCTTGAAGCCACGGTACTCGATGGCATCGTACATGCGCCCGAGCACGCGGGCGGTGTCCTTCATGCTTTCCTTGTGGCCGATCTGCGAGGAGTTGGGGTCGATGTAGGTGACGTTGGCGCCCTGGTCATAGGCCGCGACTTCGAAGGCGCAGCGGGTGCGGGTCGAGGTCTTCTCGAAGATCAAGGCAATGTTGTTGCCCTTCAGGTGCTGCTGTTCGGTACCGGTGTACTTGGCGCGCTTGAGGTCGCGGGACAGGTCCAGCAGGTAGCGCAGCTCGCGCGTGGTGTGATGTTCGAGGCTGAGCAGGTTGCGGTTGTGAATATTGAACGCCATGACGGTTTCTCCTTGAATTCGGTGAGGTGCCCGGCCGCAGTCTTGTGGAGGCGGCCGGGTGTGATGGTCGTTAGTAGTCGAGCGGGTCGCGGACGATCGGGCAGGTCATGCAATGGCCGCCGCCACGGCCCCGGCCAAGTTCGCCGGCGCTGATGGTGATGACCTCGATACCGGCCTTGCGCAGCAGGGTGTTGGTGTAGGTGTTGCGGTCGTAGCCGATGACCACGCCGGGCTCTACCGCCACCACGTTGTTGCCGTCATCCCACTGCTCGCGTTCGGCGGCGAAGCTGTTGCCACCGGTTTCGACCACGCGCAGCTTGACGCCCAGTTGTTCGCCGACCACGTCGAGGAACGACTTGTTCTCGCGGCGCACGTCCATGCCATAAGGCTTGCTTTCGTCGGGGCGGATGATGAACGGCACGATCTCTTTCACCACTTCCGGGAAGACCGTGACCAGGTCGCGGTCGCAGAAGCTGAACACGGTGTCCAGGTGCATCGCGGCGCGCGATTTCGGCAGGCCGGCGACGATGACTTTTTCCACCGCGCCTTTGGCGAACAGGTTCTGCGCCAATTGGCCGATGGCCTGGCGCGAGGTGCGCTCGCCCATACCGATCAGCACGATGCCCTTGCCGATCGGCATCACGTCACCGCCTTCGAGGGTGGCGTTGCCGTGCTGTTTGTCCGGGTCGCCGTACCAGACCTGGAAGTCGGCACCGGTGAACTCCTTGTGGAACTTGTAGATGGCGGTGGTCAGCAGGGTTTCCTGGCGTCGCGCCGGCCAGTACATCGGGTTGAGCGTAACGCCGCCGTAGATCCAGCAGGTGGTGTCACGGGTGAACTGGGTGTTGGGCAGCGGTGGCAGGATGAAGCTGGAGTGGCCCAGGTAGTCGTTGTACATCTTGACCACATCGGCGCCTTCGCTCTGCGGCAGGTCCTGGCCTGCCACGCCGCCGATCAGGAACTCGGCCAGATGGCGTGGCTCAAGGCCTTCGAGCCAGCTGCGCACTTCGTTGGTCAGGCCTACGCCGACAGTGTCAGGGGTGATCTTGCGGTCGAGGATCCACTTCAGGGCCTCTTTGTCTTGCACGATGTCGGTCAGCAGGTTGTGCATTTCCAGTACATCGACGCCGCGCTCGCGCATCTTGGTGACGAAGTCGAAATGGTCGCGCTTGGCCTGGTCGACCCAGATTACATCGTCGAAAAGCAGTTCATCGCAGTTGCTCGGGGTCAGGCGCTTGTGTGCCAGGCCTGGGGAGCAGACCATCACTTTGCGCAGTTTGCCGGCTTCGGAGTGGACACCGTACTTCTGTTTTTCAGCGGACATTGTTCATTCCTCCATGTGTGCGAAGACGTGGGTCAAAGGGTCAGGAAGCCGTCGTACAGGCCATAGGCAGCCACCAGGGCGCCGACGACCACGGCCGCGAAGATCAGTTTTTCCACGTTGGTGAAGATAGGTTGGCCAACCTCGCGCTTGGCCTTGGCGAACAGGATGGCCCCCGGGGCATACAGCAAGGCCGAGAGCAGCAGGTATTTCACGCCGCCGGCGTACAGCAGCCAGATGGCGTACAGCAGAGCGATGGCGCCGATGAACAGGTCCTTCTTGCGTTCGGCCAAGGCTTGCTCGTAGGTTTCGTTGCGCAGTGCCAACAGGAATGCATACGCCGCCGACCACAGGTAAGGCACCAGGATCATCGAGGTGGCGAGGTAGATCAGCGACAGGTAGGTACTGCTGGAGAACAGTGTGATGACCAGGAAGATCTGCACCATGGCGTTGGTCAGCCACAGGGCGTTGGCTGGCACCTGATTGGCGTTTTCGCGGCGCAGGAACTCCGGCATGGTGTGGTCTTTGGCGGCGGCGAACATGATCTCGGCGCACAGCAGCACCCACGACAGCAGGGCCCCGAGCAGCGAGATGATCAAGCCGACGCTGATCAGCACCGCACCCCAGTGGCCGACCACATGTTCAAGCACGGCGGCCATCGACGGGTTTTGCAGTTTGGCCAGTTCCGGTTGGGTCATGATGCCCAGCGACAGCACGTTGACCAGCACCAGGAACAGCAGCACGGTGACGAAGCCGATGACGGTGGCCTTGCCCACGTCAGCGCGTTTTTCCGCCCGTGACGAGAAGATGCTCGCGCCCTCGATGCCGATGAACACCCAGACGGTGACCAGCATCATGTTGCGCACCTGGTTCATCACGCTGCCCAGCTCCGGTGTGCCCAGGCCCCAGATGTCGGCGGTGAACACGTCGAGTTTGAAGGCGAACAGGCAGATCAGGGTGAACAGCACCAGCGGCACGATCTTGGCCACGGTGGTGACCAGGTTGATGAACGCCGCTTCCTTGATGCCGCGCAGCACCAGGAAGTGTACGGCCCAGAGCAGGATCGAAGCGCCGATGATCGCGGCGGGCGTGTTGCCCTCACCGAAGATCGGGAAGAAGTAACCGAGGGTGCTGAACAGCAGCACGAAGTAACCGACGTTGCCCAACCAGGCACTGATCCAGTAACCCCAGGCTGAAGAGAAGCCCATGTAGTCACCAAAACCGGCCTTGGCGTAGGCGTAAACCCCGCCGTCCAGGTCAGGTTTGCGGTTGGCCAGGGTCTGGAACACGAACGCCAGGGTCAGCATGCCGACCGCGGTGATGGCCCAACCGATAAGCACCGCGCCAACCCCCGCGCTGGCCGCCATGTTTTGGGGCAGCGAGAAGATCCCGCCACCGATCATTGAACCCACTACAAGTGCAACTAGCGCACCGAGTTTTAATTTTCCGGATGAATCAGACATTTAACAACTCCTGCCAGGAGAAAGTTGACGACAGAATAAATCCGACGCCGGGGCCATTCGCTGACGTGGGTCAGTTCATGGTCATGTGAAGTAGGAAAAATCCTTCACATGGCTCCTGGAGAGTGCCGACAGCTTTGCCGCAGGCCTTGTGGGCTGGCACCTCCATGTCCTACTAGAGCAAACGCTCTGTTCGGCCTGCGCTGCTTGAAGCTAGCCGTTTTTGAGGCTTTCGCAAATTTTTCACAAGAATTTCGAGTTTTAACAGCGCCTTCCCTAGTTGCTGGGCAGCTGCTAATTTTTACAGAGGGTTGGCATAGACAAAGCAGTTATTAGTGCTATAGCTTTTATGGCGTTAACCCATATAAGCCACCGCGCTTAATATGGCCGGCATGGCTGTTTCAAACGAATGACAGCGGGTGAAAAAAAGGGAGGCACATGAGCGAACCGGGACAGAAGCTGCGCCTGGGCGCGCTGATCGCACTGGTGGTGGGTTCGATGATCGGTGGCGGGATCTTCTCGCTGCCGCAGAACATGGCGGCGCGTGCCGATGTCGGCGCGGTACTGATCGGTTGGGGCATCACGGCGGTTGGCATGCTGGCCCTGGCGTTCGTGTTCCAGACCCTGGCCAATCGCAAGCCTGAACTGGACTCGGGCGTGTATGCCTACGCCAAGGCGGGCTTTGGCGACTACATGGGCTTCTCTTCGGCCTGGGGCTACTGGATCAGCGCCTGGCTCGGCAACGTCGGCTATTTCGTGCTGCTGTTCAGTACGCTGGGGTTCTATTTTCCGGTGTTTGGCGAGGGCAACACGCCTATCGCCATCGGCTGCGCCTCGCTGCTGCTGTGGGCTGTGCACTTTCTGGTGTTGCGCGGCATCAAGGAAGCGGCGTTCATCAACCAGGTGACCACCGTGGCCAAGGTGGTGCCGTTGCTGATTTTCATCGTCATCGCGGCGTTTGCCTTTCGCGCCGACATCTTCACCCGTGATATCTGGGGCTTGAGCAACCCGCAGTTCGGCAATGTGCTGGACCAGGTGCGCAACATGATGCTGGTCACCGTGTTCGTGTTCATCGGCATCGAAGGCGCCAGCGTGTATTCCGGGCGTGCACAGCGCCGGTCGGATGTGGGCAAGGCCACGGTGATCGGCTTTCTGGGCGTGCTGGCGCTGCTGGTGCTGGTCAACGTGCTGTCGCTGGGGGTGATGACCCAACCGGAGCTGGCCGGGCTGCAGAACCCGTCATTGGCATCGGTGCTCGAACACATCGTTGGCCCGTGGGGCGCATTGTTGATCAGTATCGGCCTGGCCGTTTCACTGCTCGGCGCCTTGCTTTCATGGGCATTGCTGTGCGCAGAGATCCTGTACGCCACCGCGCGTGACAAGACCATGCCGCGCTTTCTGGCCAAGGAAAACGCCAACCATGTGCCGGCTAATGCCCTGTGGCTGACCAACTGCATGATCCAGGGCTTCTTGCTGATCACCCTGGTTTCGGCCGGGACCTACACCAGCCTCATCTACCTGGCTTCGTCGATGATTCTGGTGCCTTACCTGTGGTCGGCGGCGTATGCGGTGTTGCTGGCGCTGCGTGGAGACTCCTACGCCGGGCAAGCGGGCCTGCGGCGCAAGGACCTGCTGGTGGCGATGGTTGCCCTGCTGTATGCGGTGTGGTTGCTGTACGCCGGTGGGCTCAAGTACCTGCTGCTGTCGGCGCTGCTGTATGCCCCCGGTGTGATTCTGTTCGCCAGGGCCAAGCACGAGCAGGGGCAGACCCTGTTCACCACGTGGGAGAAGCTGATTTTCGCTGCGGTGCTGGCGGGCGCTGCGCTGGCGGCGTATGCCCTGTATTCAGGGTTGCTGAGCTTGTGACCCGGCTACGCAAGCTTGTTCTGGGCGCGACCAGATCCACAGGTTGCCCAGGGTCATGCCGCCGATAGCCAGAAACACCGGCCAGTGGTGTTCGAGGAAGGCCAGCATCAGGCCTGCGCACAGCAGCATGCTGATGGTGGCGCTGACCTTGGCCCGGCGCTGGATCACCTTGCCATTGCGCCAGTTGAACAGAATCGGCCCGAACAACCGGTGATTCTCCAGCCAGGCAGAAAGGCGCGGTGAACTGCGGGTGGCTGCCCAGGCGGCCAGCAGGATGAACTCGGTGGTCGGCAGGCCGGGAATGACGATCGCGACCAGGCCAACCCCCAGGCTTACGTAAGCCAGGATTCCATACAGCAGGCGAGCGAGTTTCGAGCGGGCAGGTTGGGTCATGGTCTCACTGCGAAAAACGGTTCGGCCACCGGTGGGGTGGCCGGGTACAGCGTGTCAAACCAGCGCGGCATCCGCCGCATAGGCGTGCTTGAGCAGCTCGGTGAAGCGCTCGAAGGCTGCGACCGCGCCCCGTTCGGCGGCGGCCTCTTCTTCGGCCGACAGCGCCAGGCCATCGAGGATGCGGGTGAACTGTTTCCAGCCTTCGGCACGGCCGCCGGCCGGTTCGCCCAAGTGGCGGGCGCCGAAGCTGTCGGACAGCTCAAGGGCCACGGCACGCTTGATCAGAAACGCAGCGCCCAGTTTGGAGCCTTCGGAGACGAAGATCCAGCCCATGGCCTCGCCCAGGCTCGGATTTTGTACCGCGCCAGGGACTGCGCTGGGCACTTCGGTGTCGAGGTCGGCGAGGTCCAGGCGGGCCTGTTCGGCGCGGCAACGCTCGGCCAGGTCGGGGACGATGGCGATCAGTTGCGGGTCGTTGTACAAGGCCTTGAGTTCGGACTGGAACAGGTACTGGGCGACCACGAAGCGGGCGAAGTTTTCACGGCTGTCGAAGGGGGCGTGGGCCTTGACCAGGGCATCCAGCTCGGTGTGCGGGGCGTGGGTGATCTGGTTGAGGCGCTGGGAGCGCAGGGCTGGGCGTTCGGTCATGGGGGCAGTCCTTGGAAAAAGGGGCGTCTAGATACAAGACGAAATAGCGGGGGCGGGACAGTAAAAAAACTGGGTTTTTTGGGTGGTGGCCTTGAGGGTTGCAGCGCTCGATCTGGCAGACGCTGCAACGCTCAAGGCCTACCCAAGGGATCAGATATCCCACACCACATTGATGCCAAAGTTGCGCCCCGGCATGGTTAGGCGGTCCATGTTGGCTGGCTGGGTTACCGCAGCCTCACCCTGGCCGTCGTAGCTGCGTACCGAGTCCCACTGCCAGTACTTCTTGTCGGTGAGGTTGTACAGGCCGGCGTTGATGGTGACGTCGTCGGTCACCTTGTAGAAACCGGTCAGGTCCAGCACGCCATAGCCCGGGGTGCGGAACTTGGCGCTGGCGCCATCGGGTGCGTAGAAGTGGGTGTCGTCTACGCGGGTCTTGCGCTTGACCAGCGTCCAGCTCAGCAGGCCACCGTAGTTTTGCTGCTCGTAACCCAGGCCGAACACACCCTTGAGCGGGTTGACGGTGTTCAGCGGCTGGCCGGTGTCATCGTTGCGACCGTAGGCGTAGGCAATCGAGCCCTGGGTGTAAAGGCCTTGCGGCGCGCCGAAGTGATCCAGGTTCAGGCGGCCCTTGACCTCGGCGCCTTTGATGGTGGCGTGCTTGATGTTGTTGGCCTGGAAGGTTTGCTCCAGGTTGGCACTTTGCACGGCATCTTCATCGATGAAGTCGCGGTACTTGTTGTAGAACACCGCCACATCGAAGTTACCCGCGTCGAAGTTGCCACGCAGGCCGGTTTCGTAGCTTTTGCTCTTTTCAGGTTCGAGGCCCGGGTTGCCCTCTACGCGGTAGCCTTGCTCCAGGTTCTGGAAGCGGCCGTACATGGACTTGGCCGTGGGCGTGCGGAACCCTTCGGCATACTGGCCGTACCAGGTGTAGTTGTCGTTGAACGCGTAGGTCAGGCCAAACTTGGGCGAGACGCGGTGCCACTTCTTGTCCGAGTCGTCCTGCGAGGTGGGTGCCGTGCCGGTGGACTCCAGGCCACGCAGGAAGGCATCGGTAAACTTGGGCTCCATGTGCGTGTAGTCATAGCGTGCGCCTGGCATGAAGGTCCAGTTGTTCCAGCGGATCTCGTCCTGGACGAACAGGCTGTAGGTGTTGATGGTCGGGTCCGGGAAGTCGCTGACCAGCACCTGGCCATCTGCCGGGCGCTCTGCACCTGCGGCGCTGCAACCAGAGCCTACGGTCAGGCAGGTGCCGGTGCCGCTGCGCGAACCGGTGACCTTCTCGTGCTTGAGTGTGGTGCCGTAGGTCAGCAAATGATCGGTTGCACCAATGCTGAAGGCCTTGTCCAACTGGGCGTCGAACACCCATTGGCGGTCTTTGTAGGTGGTGTCGCGGGTTCGCAGTACCTGACGGCCAGGCGGCGCGTAGATTTCGTCGGTGTGTTGGTCGGTCTTGGCGATCTGGTAGTTCAGGCTCCACTTCACGTGGTCGGCTACCAGAGTGTCCAGGCCGAATTCATGATTGATGCCGAAGCGCTCGCGCGTGATGGTGTCGTTACCGCTACGCGCCTTGTAATAACCCATGCCACCAAAGCCTGGAACAAACGGCCCACCCACCGCACTGAGGATATTCTGGTCGCGGTCGTCCTTGTAGCGCTCGTAAGTGAACCCCAGGCGCGCATCGTCAGCGTAGTTCCAGCCCAGTTTGGCCAGCACGTTGGTGCTGCGCACGTCCTGCGGGTTGGCTTCGGTGCGGGCCAGGCCGTCACCGCTGTGGCCACCGTAGGACTCGGTCTCGTGGCCGTTACGCTGGCTCAGGTGGAGCAAGCCGTCGAAGTCGCCCTGGCGGCCGGCGACGGTGGCGGAGGTCAGCCAGCTTTCGTCGGCCGAGCTGTAACCGGTCTTGAGGCGTGCACCCACGTCCTTGCCGGGCTTGATGATGTCGTCCGGGTCGAGGGTGAAATAGCTGACCGCGCCGCCGATGGCATTGCTGCCATATAGCACTGATGCGGGGCCGCGCAGTATCTCCACGCGCTTGACGATCTCGGGGTCGACGTAATTGCGCTGGGTCTGGGCGTAAGGGCCGTAGAAGAAGCTGTCGGGGATCGACACACCGTCGATCTGGGTGAGGATCCGCTCACCGTCGATGCCGCGGATGTTGTAGCCGTTCAGGCCGCTGCGCTGGCCGGTACCGGCCACCGAAACACCTGGCTCGTAGCGCACCAGGTCCTGGATGTTGTTGACGTTCTGCCGGTCCAGTTGCTCGCGGGTCTGCACGCTGACGGTGCTCGGCACCTGGCTGACGTCCTGGGCGCTGCGGGTGGCGCTGACGGTCACCTGCTGCAGGGCGATGACATTGCCCGTGGTCTGGCGCTCGAGCACCACGTTGCCGTTACCGATCTTGCGATAGCCAAGGCCGGTGCCCTTGAGCAGGCGCTTGAGCGCGGCCTCCGGTGGCAGCGAGCCCTGCACCCCTTGCGAGGCGACGCCATCGGCCAGTTCGGCACTGAAGCCGACCTGCCAGCCGGTGACCTGGCTGAAGGCATTGATGGCCGAAACCAGTGGCTGCTGGCCGATGCTGAAGCGATAGTCACCCATGCGCGGGCTGCTGGCCTGGGCAGGTTCGGCGGCCAGGGCCGGCAGGCTGCAGGCGCCGCAGGCGAGCAGGGCCAGGCTCAGCAGGGACAATTGCCCTGTGCGGCGGGAAAGTGTGGACGGGCGAGTTGGACCTGTGGACATCGAAAGCGCTCCCAGACGCGCGAACTGTTATAGGTGATGACCGTTCTTGTTATCAAACAAGAATCAGTTGCATTGGCTATAACGAGACGGGCGGGGTAGCGCGATTGCGTAAAAATAATTTATCGCAGTCGCAGCACCTGCAGTGGCAACTCAGTTGAGAATCACCACAGCGGGGTATTCGTGCAACTGGGCAGAGGTGATGTGGGCCAGGGCGCGCAGGGTTTCCAGCGGTTGGTCGAGGCGATAGTTGCCCGTGACCGCGACGTCTTCCAGGCCGGCATTGCGGTTGATGATCCAGCCCGGGTAGTAGCGCCTGACCTCGGCCAGCACCTGGCTCAACGGGCAGTTCTCGAACACCAGGCGGCCGTCGATCCAGGCCAGGTCCTTTTGCATGTCCGCGCGCTGGCGCTGGCCAAAGCCCTGGGGGCCGACGCTGATGCTGTCGCCGGCGCTGAGGCGGATGCGCTGGTCGCTGGCGGCCTGCAAGTCGACATCACCGCGCTGCACCCGCACCTGGGCTTCGCCGTCGAGGTAACGCACGGCGAAGTCGGTGTCACGCACCTGGGCCCGTAGCGGGCCGGCCTGGACTTCGAGCGGCCCTTGCGCGCCCTCGGGCACCTGGAAGTAGGCCTCGCCCTGCAGCAGGCGCGCGACCTGGCGCCCTTCTCGCAGGTCACTGGCGAACGCCGAGTTGGTGTTGAGCAACACTTTGGCGCCGTCGTCCAGTTGCAGGCGCTGCCGTTCGCCCACCACGGTCAGGTGATCGGCCTGCAGGCGCATGGGCAGGTTGCCGAGGGTGAACAGGCCGATCAACAACACCGCGGCGGTGGCCAAGGGCTTCCAGTGGCTGCGCAGGCGCCCGCGCAGGGATCGACGTTGGCCCTGATGCAGCTGCGCGGCCGCCTGGTGCAATGGCGTGCCATTCCACAGCGCTTCTGCTTCAACATAGGCTTCGGCGTTTTCCGGTGCGGCGCTGAGCCAGGCTTCGAAGGCCTGGGCGTCGTGCGCATCGGCGCATTGCAGGCGTACCAGCCAGTCCAGTGCCTCGTCCATGGCACGGGCACGGGCGTTGGGCCCGGCAGGTGTCGGGCGAGGGACAGGGCGGTCGGTCACGGTGAATCCTTGCAAGGGTTGTTCACGAATCATCAAGGCTAAGGTCGGGTGTGGCAAGTGCTTTGCGTTGCCCGGCTGGCCGACGGTCGCATCACTTGAGGCGGTCGGCGACGCCCATGCAGATGGCCATGATCAGTTTCAACTCCTTCTGCACCGTGCTGGCCGAGACGTTCAGTTGCTCGGCAATTTCCAGGTAGGTGGCGCCATGCAGGCGGCTGAGGATGAAGATGCGCTGCTGGCGCTCGCTCAGTTGATTGAGGCTGACGCTCAGGTGCTTGAGCAACTGCTCGGCGTGGGCGGCGTCCTCGCTGCTGCTGGCGGGCGCAGCGACACTGTGCAGCACCTCGTCGGGCACGTCGTCGACCAGCATGCGGGACTGCACCCGGCGTGCGCGCAAATGGTCGAGGGCCAGGTTGCGCGCGGTCTGGAACACGAACGGTTCGATATGTTCGATGGGCCGTTCGCTCAGCGCACGGGAAACCCGCAGGTAGGTTTCCTGCAGCAGGTCCTCGGCCGTGCTGGGGTTGCCCACCATGCGTTGCAGGGTACGCAGCAGGGTGAGGCGCTGGACGAGGAAAACGGAGTTGAACCGGGACTGACTCACAGGGGGACCTGGCCGACGAAAGGTTAATGATAATGCTTATCATCTGTACCAAAGGTCAAGCCTGGATGTGTTTAGTAAAGGTAAAGATTGCCGTTCGGCCCTGTCGCCGGCACGCCGGCGACAGGGCCAAGTGGGCTCAGCGTGCGTTGCACAACGCCAGGCAGTTATCCAGCATCCGGTTGGAGAAGCCCCATTCGTTGTCGTACCAGGCCAGCACCTTCAGCATGCGCCCGTTGGCCCGGGTATGGTTGGCATCGAAGATCGCCGACAGCGGGTTGTGGTTGAAATCGCACGAAACCAATGGCAAGGCGTTGTAGCCCAATACCTTGGAGTGCCGGCTGGCCTCCTGGAACAGCTGGTTGACCTCGTCGGCGCTGGCGTCACGCTTGAGGTTGACGGTGAGGTCCACCAGCGACACGTTGATCACCGGCACCCTTACCGCCATGCCGGTCAGCTTGCCGGCCAGTTCCGGCAGCACCAGGCCCACGGCTTCGGCGGCGCCGGTCTTGCTCGGGATCATCGACTGGGTGGCCGAGCGCGCACGGTAGGGGTCGCTGTGGTAGACGTCGGTCAGCACCTGGTCGTTGGTGTAGGCATGGATGGTCGTCATCAGGCCTTGTTCGATGCCGAACTCGCGGTGCAGCACCTGGGCGATCGGCGCCAGGCAGTTGGTGGTACAGGAGGCATTGGAAATGATCTGGTGCGACGCGCGCAGCACGTCATGGTT
This sequence comes from Pseudomonas sp. SWRI68, assembly GCF_014269165.1. Classification (NCBI taxonomy): domain Bacteria; kingdom Pseudomonadati; phylum Pseudomonadota; class Gammaproteobacteria; order Pseudomonadales; family Pseudomonadaceae; genus Pseudomonas; species Pseudomonas sp. SWRI68. Next base: position 362,876 of record NZ_JABWRU010000001.1, read on the forward strand.
GACCCCGTACACCACGGTGGCGTCAGCCCCCTTGGCCGGTGCCGAGACGATCACCTTGCCAGCCCCTGCAGCCAGGTGCGCGGCAGCCTTGGCCCGGTCGGTGAACAGCCCGGTGCATTCGAATACCACGTCGATCGCTTCGGCCTTCCAGGGCAGCTCGGCCGGGTTGCGGATGGCACTGACCGCGATACGGTCACCATTGACCGTGAGGCTTTCATGATCGGCTTCGACGCTGGCGTCGAAGGTGCCGTGCACGCTGTCGTACTTGAGCAGGTGGGCGTTCATGGCGCTGTCACCCAGGTCGTTGATGGCGACGACCTGCAGGTCCTGGCGGTAGCCTTGGGTATACAGTGCGCGAAGGACATTGCGCCCTATGCGGCCGAATCCATTGATGGCGATGCGAAGGGTCATGGCGTTACCTCTGGCGGTCCGAGTGAGGCCTGTGGCACAAAGGGGCTTCACTGAAACGGTTTTGTTGTTGGAATTACAAGATTATTCACTATCAGATAGAAAACAAGCCTTTTTAGTGGCAGTATTTTGTTTAAACATACAACGAGTGGTCGGGCAGGCCTCTCAGGGATGCCTCCAAGGCCCTTTTCTAGAGCCTAGGTCGCAATCGTTTGGAGGGGAAATGCCCGGTAAGCCGCCCATACAGTTAGCCTGGAGTCCAGTACATGCACCCGCGCATCCTTGAGGTCACCCAACGGCTGGTCGAACGCAGCCGTGCCACCCGTGAACGCTACCTGCAGCTGATTCGCGGCGCGGCCAGTGACGGACCCATGCGTGCCAGCCTGCAATGCGCCAACTTTGCCCACGGCGTGGCCGGTTGCGGCGCCCAGGACAAGCAGAGCCTGCGGCTGATGAATGCGGCCAACGTCGCCATCGTCTCGGCCTACAACGACATGCTCTCGGCGCACCAGCCGTACCAGCACTTCCCCGAGCAGATCAAACAGGCCCTGCGAGAAGTCGGCTCGGTCGGCCAGTTCGCCGGCGGCGTGCCGGCCATGTGCGATGGCGTGACCCAGGGCGAGCCGGGCATGGAGCTGGCCATCGCCAGCCGTGAAGTGATCGCCATGTCCACCGCCGTGGCCCTGTCGCACAACATGTTCGACGCCGCGCTGATGCTCGGCATCTGCGACAAGATCGTCCCCGGCCTGATGATGGGCGCGCTGCGTTTCGGGCACTTGCCGACCATTTTCGTGCCAGGTGGCCCGATGCTCTCGGGCATCTCCAACAAGCAGAAGGCCGACGTGCGCCAGCGCTATGCCGAGGGCAAGGCCAGCCGCGAGGAGCTGCTGGAGTCGGAGATGAACTCCTACCACAGCCCCGGCACCTGCACCTTCTACGGCACCGCCAACACCAACCAGCTGGTGATGGAAGTGATGGGGTTGCACCTGCCAGGCGCCTCGTTCGTGAACCCCTATACGCCGTTGCGCGATGCGCTCACTGCCGAGGCCGCGCAGCAGGTCACGCGCCTGACCAAGGCCAGCGGCAGCTTCATGCCACTGGGCGAGGTCGTCGACGAGAAGTCGCTGGTCAACTCGATCGTCGCCCTGCATGCCACCGGCGGCTCGACCAACCACACCCTGCACATGCCGGCGATCGCCCAGGCGGCGGGCATTCAGCTCACCTGGCAGGACATGGCCGACCTGTCCGAGGTGGTGCCGACCCTGTCCCATGTCTACCCCAATGGCAAAGCCGACATCAACCACTTCCAGGCCGCTGGCGGCATGGCCTTCCTGATCCGCGAGCTGCTCGATGCCGGGTTGCTGCACGAAGACGTCAACACTGTCGCGGGCCACGGCTTGCGCCGCTACACCCAGGAGCCATTCCTCGACAACGGCAAGCTGGTCTGGCGCGAAGGCCCGCTGCACAGCCTGGACGAGACCATCCTGCGCCCGGTGGCGCGGCCATTCTCGGCCGAAGGCGGCCTGCGGGTGATGGAAGGCAACCTTGGGCGTGGGGTGATGAAGGTTTCCGCAGTCGCCCGCGAGCATCAGGTGGTTGAAGCCCCGGCGCGGGTATTCCACGACCAGCAGTCGCTGGCCGACGCCTTCAAGGCCGGCGAGCTGGAGTGCGATTTCGTGGCCGTGGTGCGCTTCCAGGGGCCGCGTTGCAACGGCATGCCGGAGCTGCACAAACTGACGCCGTTCCTCGGTGTGCTGCAAGACCGCGGCTACAAGGTTGCGCTGGTCACCGATGGGCGCATGTCGGGCGCGTCGGGCAAGATCCCGGCTGCCATCCACGTTTGCCCCGAAGCCTTTGACGGTGGGCCGCTGGCACGGGTGCGCGATGGTGATATCGTGCGGGTCGATGGTGTCGAAGGCACGCTGCAGCTCAAGGTGTCGGCCGAGGAACTGGCCAGCCGCGACCTGCCGCCAGCACCTCAGGGCAACGACCTGGGTTGCGGGCGCGAGCTGTTCGGCTTCATGCGCATGGCGTTCAGCTCGGCCGAGCAAGGCGCCAGCGCCTTTACCTCGGCCCTGGAGAACCTCAAATGAAGGACCTGCTGGTTGGCGACATCGGTGGCACCAATGCCCGCTTTGCGTTGTGGCGTGACAACCAGCTGTACCAGGTGAAGGTCTTCGCCACCGCTGACTACACAAGCCCCGAGCAGGCGATTGAAGCCTACCTGCACGATCAGGGCATTGCCCGTGGCGGCCTGTCGGCGGTGTGCCTGGCCGTCGCCGGGCCGGTCGATGGCGATGAGTTTCGCTTCACCAACAACCATTGGCGGCTCAGCCGGCGTGCGTTCTGCAAGACCTTGCAGGTCGAGCAGCTGTTGCTGATCAACGATTTCACGGCCATGGCCTTGGGCATGACGCGCCTGCAAGCGGGCGAATTCCGCGAAGTCTGCCCTGGCCAGGCGGACCCGCTGCGGCCTGCTTTGGTGATCGGGCCGGGTACCGGCCTTGGTGTCGGCAGCCTGCTGCGCCTGGGTGAACAGCATTGGCAGGCATTGCCGGGTGAGGGTGGGCATGTCGACCTGCCGGTGGGCAATGCCCGTGAGGCGGCGATCCACCAGCAGATTCATGGCCAGATTGGCCATGTCAGTGCCGAGACGGTGCTCAGTGGCGGTGGCCTGGTGCGCTTGTATCAAGCCATCTGCGCACTGGACGGCGACATACCGCGACACAAGACCCCAGCCGATATTACCGATGCCGCCCTGGGCGGCGAACCGCGGGCGTTGGCGGTGGTCGAGCAATTCTGCCGCTTCCTGGGGCGGGTGGTGGGCAACAATGTTCTGACCCTGGGCGCCCGGGGTGGGGTTTACATTGTCGGCGGTGTGATCCCGCGGTTTGCCGAGCTGTTTTTGCGTAGCGGGTTTGCCGCGAGCTTGGCCGACAAGGGCTGCATGAGCGGGTATTTTGCCGGGGTGCCAGTGTGGCTGGTGACGGCGGAGTTTTCCGGGTTGCTGGGGGCGGGGGTGGCTTTGCAGCAGGTGCTGGATCAATAGAGCGAAGCAGCCCAATATCGAAACAGCAGGCGAAAGACCTGTGACAACAAGAGGGCGGGACACCTTGAGCACTGCCGGTAAATCCATCCTGATGGTCGACGACGATCAGGAAATCCGTGAGCTGTTGCAAACCTACCTGAGCCGTTCCGGCTTCCAGGTTCACGCCGAGGCCGACGGGCAGGGCTTTCGTCAGGCCCTGGAAAGTACCGCCTGCGACCTGGTCATCCTCGATGTGATGTTGCCCGATGAAGACGGCTTCAGCCTTTGCCGCTGGGTGCGCCAGCACCCGCGCCAGGCGCGGGTGCCCATCATCATGCTCACCGCCAGCTCCGACGAAGCCGACCGGGTCATCGGCCTGGAACTGGGCGCCGACGACTACCTGGGTAAACCCTTCAGCCCGCGTGAGCTGCAGGCACGGATCAAGGCCTTGTTGCGCCGTGCCGAGTTCGGCCAGGCGGCGCCGAGCAGTGCCGTGCTGGCCTTCGACGACTGGCGCCTGGACACGGTCAGCCACCGCCTGTTCCACCGCGATGGCGAAGAGGTGATCTTGTCTGGCGCCGACTTCGCTTTGCTCAAGCTTTTTCTCGATCACCCCCAGCAGATCCTCGACCGTGACACCATCGGCAATGCCACCCGTGGCCGTGAGCCGATGCCGCTGGACCGTATCGTCGACATGGCGGTCAGCCGCCTACGCCAGCGCTTGCGCGACACCGACAAGCCGCCGCGGCTGATCCGCACTGTGCGTGGCAGTGGTTACCTGCTGGCTGCCCATGTCTGCTGTGCTTGCTGAGCGGCGTTGGCGCCTGCTGCCACGCTCGCTGCTGGGGCGCATGCTGCTGCTGACCTTGCTGGTGGTACTGCTGGCGCAGGGCTTGTCCAGCGTCATCTGGGTCGCCCAGCTACGTGCCAGCCAGTTGCAAGGCTTGCGCGCCAGTGCCGGCAGCCTGGCCCATTCGATGAGTGCCAGCGTCAGTTATTTCCGTTCTTTGCCAGTGGCCTATCGGCCGATGGTGCTGGACCAGTTGCGCAGCATGGGCGGTACGCGTTTTTTCGTGTCGCTCAACGACAAGCCGCTGGACATGCCGGTATTGCCCATAACACCGCGCAAGCAGGCGGTCATCGATGTGTTCCAGCAGGTGCTGCACGAGCGGCTGGGCGCGCAGATGGAGATTTCCGTGGAGTTCGTCGCCCCCGATGACCTGCGCATCTTCAACAGCGGCCTTAAGCTCGATGAGCTGCCGCGCTCCTGGGCCCATTATTCGCTGACCCTGGAGCCACTCAACCCCCCGGTGCTGGTCACGCAGATTCGCCTGGGCGAAGGCGAGTGGCTGTACATCGCCTCGCTGCTGCCCGAGCCGTATACCAGCCTCGAAGCCGAACGCCTGCCGCGTCAGCAAATCGGCTTCATCGTGATGACGACGGCCTTGCTGCTGCTGTTCATCGGCCTGCTGGTGCACTGGCAAAGCTGGCCGCTCAAGCGCTTGGCGCGCGCCGCGCGGGACCTGTCGCTGGGTGCCGATGTGGCGCCAGTGCCCGAGGGCGGTGGTAGCGAGGTGGTCGAGGTGGGGCGGGCGTTCAACAGCATGCGTGAGCGCATCAGCCGCTACCTGACCGAGCGCAGCCAGTTGTTCAGCGCCATTTCCCACGACCTGCGCACGCCGATCACCCGCCTGCGGCTGCGTGTCGAACTGTTGGAAGATGAGCGCCTGCAAGCCAAGTTCAGCCAAGACCTGGATGAACTGGAGCTGTTGGTCAAAGGCGCCTTGCAGTGCGTAAAAGACACCGACATTCACGAGAACATCGAGCCGGTCGACCTCAACCAGGTACTGGAGATTCTCGCCGAGCCCTACCTGGGCGATGGCCGCATCACCGTCGAAGGCCAGGCGCTGGCGCCGTACCCGGGCAAGCCGCTGGCCTTGCGCCGCTGCATCGGCAACCTGATCGACAATGCCATCAAGTATGGCGAGCGGGCACGCCTGCGCATCATCGACAGCAACGAGGGCTTTGTCCTGCAGGTGGATGACCAGGGGCCGGGGGTGCCGCAGCAACAGCAGGAGCAGGTGTTCGTGCCGCACTTCAGGCTGGCCGGGCAGCAACAGGGGTACGGGTTGGGGTTGGGGATTGCGCGCAACATCGCCCATAGCCATGGCGGGGAGGTCAGCCTGCTGAACTTGCGCGAGGGCGGGTTGCGCGTGACCCTTCATCTACCCCGCAGCCTGGACTGATGGCCATGTCACTGACCGGTGACACAACGGCAGGCCTTCGTGACATTCCAGCCAGGACGGCTGGCTAGACTCTGCACACCTCTGGCATGGAAGACGTGGCTGCATGGACTCTATCGATTCGCTGGAACATACCGCCTGGCTCACCCACGAAGGGTGGCGGCTGCTGGCGTTCGCGATGGCCTCGCAAGTGCCTGAAGGCTTCGCCAATCTTGACGCCCGTGGCCAGTTGCCGCCCTCGGCCCTTGCCGAAACCCTGACAACTGCGCGCATGACCCACAGCTTTGCCCTGGCGCACCTCCAAGGTGTACCAGGCTGCCTGGCATTGGTGGAGCATGGCGTACAGGCCTTGCGCGGGCCGTTGCATGACGCCACGCACGGCGGTTGGTTCGATCGCCCGCAAGGGCAGGGTGGCAACGGCAAGGCGGCCTACCTGCATGCCTTCGTCGCGCTGGCCGCAAGCTCGGCAGTGGTAGCCGGTGCCAGCGGTGCGCAGGGTGTGCTGGAGGAGGCGATCCGGGTCATCGAGGAACGCTTCTGGAGCGAGGAAGAGGGGGCGTTGTGCGAGTCCTTTGCCAGCGACTGGCAGCAGCCGGAAGCCTACCGTGGTGCCAACAGCAACATGCACGCCACCGAGGCCTTTCTCGCCCTGGCGGATGTGACCGGCGATGCGCTCTGGCTGCAGCGCGCCCTGCGCATCGTCGAGCGCATCATTCAAGGCCATGCGGCTGCCAGCGACTACCGCGTGGTCGAACATTTCGATGCGCACTGGCAACCGCTGCCTGAATACAATCAGGCCAACCCCACCGATCACTTCCGGCCTTATGGCACGACGCCTGGCCACGCGTTCGAATGGTCACGCCTGCTTCTGCACCTGGAGGCCGCACGGCACTTGGCCGGGTTGTCTACGCCGGCGTGGCTGCTGGCCAGTGCGCGAGCGCTGTTCGCCAACGCCTGCCGGCATGCCTGGAACGTCGATGGCGCCGAGGGCATCGTCTACACCCTGGGCTGGGACAACCAGCCCAGGGTGCGCGAGCGCCTGCACTGGGTGCATGCCGAAGCGTGCGCCAGTGCGGCAGCCTTGCTGCGGCGCACCGGTGAGCAGCAGTACGCGGATTGGTATGGCTGTTTCTGGGCATTCATCGACAGCCACTTCATCGACCGCGTCGGTGGAAGCTGGCACCACGAACTCGACCCTGGCAACCAGCCTGCAGCGGCTATCTGGGCAGGCAAGCCAGACCTCTATCACGCCTATCAGGCTGTGCTGTTGCCCACCTTGCCGTTGGCGCCGAGCCTGGCGAGCGCACTGGCGCGCAATGTAACCAAACGATGACATTCACGCATCGCTTCGTTACCTGGCGCAGCGACCGCTCTGATTAGACTCCATGCAATGCAAGCGATCGACTTGCCCGGCATAACAACAAGAAAGGTATTCCGATGAATTCGACTCTCCGCCTCGCTGCCGCGATCTCCCTCGCCTCGTTGTTCCCGCTCAGTGCCCTCGCCGCCGACGCCAAAGGCAGTGTCGAAGTGGTGCACTGGTGGACCTCGGGGGGTGAAAAAGCGGCTGTCGATGTGCTCAAGGCCCAGGTCGAGAAGGATGGCTTCACCTGGAAGGATGGTGCAGTCGCCGGCGGTGGCGGCGCCACCGCCATGACCGTGCTCAAGAGCCGCGCCGTGGCCGGCAACCCGCCCGGCGTTGCCCAGATCAAGGGCCCCGACATTCAGGAGTGGGCCGCCACCGGCCTGCTTGACACGGATGTGCTCAAGGATGTCGCCAAAGAAGAGAAGTGGGACTCGCTGCTCGACAAGAAAGTCGCCGACACCGTGAAGTACGACGGTGACTACGTGGCCGTACCGGTGAACATCCACCGCATCAACTGGCTATGGATCAACCCCGACGTCTTCAAGAAAGCCGGCATCGACAAGGCGCCGACCACCCTCGACGAATTCTACGCCGCCGCCGACAAGCTCAAGGCCGCCGGCTTCATTGCGCTCGCCCATGGTGGCCAGCCCTGGCAGGACAGCACGGTGTTCGAAAGCGTGGTGCTGTCGGTAATGGGCGCGGACGGCTACAAGAAAGCCCTGGTCGACCTCGACGAAGCGACGCTGACCGGGCCGCAAATGGTCAAGTCGCTGACCGAGCTGAAGAAGGTCGCCACCTACATGGACCCAGACGGCAAAGGCCAGGACTGGAACCTGGAAGCGGCCAAGGTCATCAATGGCAAGGCCGGCATGCAGATCATGGGCGACTGGGCCAAGAGCGAGTGGACCCTGGCGCACAAGACCGCCGGCAAGGATTACCAGTGCGTCGCGTTCCCCGGTACCGATAAAGCGTTCCTGTACAACATCGATTCGCTGGTGGTGTTCAAGCAGAAGGACGCAGGCACGGCTGCCGGCCAGCAGGACATCGCCCGCAACGTGTTGGGCGAGGACTTCCAGAAGGTCTTCAGTACCAACAAAGGGTCGATCCCGGTGCGTAACGATATGCTTGCCGATATGGGCAAGTATGGCTTCGACGCCTGCGCGCAGACGTCTGCCAAGGACTTCCTGGCCGACGCCAAAAGCGGTGGCCTGCAACCAAGCATGGCGCACAACATGGCCACCACGCTGGCGGTGCAGGGCGCCTTCTTCGATGTGGTGACCAACTACATCAACGACCCCAAGGCCGACCCGGCCGATGCGGCGAAGAAGCTGGCGGCGGCGATCAAGTCGGCCCGGTAATCGATCCCAAAGGTGTAAACCAGGCCCGCCCCCATGGGGGGCGGAGCTCTCAATCGTTTGGGAAGCAGATCATGACCACAACTACCGCCCGACTGCGGGCCTCACCCCTGGACGCTCTGCAGCGCTGGCTACCCAAGCTGGTGCTGGCGCCGAGCATGTTCATCGTCCTGGTGGGCTTCTATGGCTACATCCTCTGGACCTTCGTGCTGTCCTTCACCACCTCGACCTTTCTGCCAACCTACAAATGGGCGGGCCTGGCGCAATACGCCCGGTTGTTCGACAACGACCGCTGGTGGGTGGCCAGCAAGAACCTGTTGGTGTTCGGGGGGCTGTTCATTGGCATCAGCCTGGCCATCGGTGTACTGCTGGCGGTGTTGCTCGACCAGCGCATCCGCCGCGAGGGCTTCATCCGCACGATCTATCTCTACCCCATGGCGCTGTCGATGATTGTCACCGGCACCGCCTGGAAGTGGCTGCTCAACCCCGGCATGGGCCTGGACAAACTGCTGCGCGACTGGGGCTGGGAAGGTTTTCGCCTGGACTGGCTGATCGACCCCGACCGGGTGGTGTACTGCCTGGTGATCGCCGCCGTGTGGCAAGCCTCGGGCTTCATCATGGCAATGTTCCTCGCCGGCCTGCGCGGCGTCGACCAGTCGATCATCCGCGCCGCACAGATGGACGGCGCCAGCCTGCCGCGCATCTACTGGACCGTGGTATTGCCAAGCCTGCGACCGGTGTTCTTCAGCGCCGTGATGATCCTCTCGCACATCGCCATCAAGAGCTTCGACCTGGTGGCCGCGATGACCGCCGGTGGCCCGGGGTACTCGTCCGACCTGCCGGCGATGTTCATGTACTCGTTCACCTTCAGCCGCGGCCAGATGGGCATGGGCTCGGCCAGCGCCATCCTCATGCTCGGGGCGATCCTGGCGATCCTCGTGCCTTACCTGTATTCGGAGCTGCGGAGCAAACGCCATGCATAGCCCTGCCGAAAAACCGGCGTTGAGCATCAGCCGCATCGCCATCCACGCGGTACTGCTGATTGCCGTGCTGCTGTACCTGGTGCCGCTGGTGGTCATGCTGCTGACCAGCTTCAAGACCCCCGAAGACATCAGCAGCGGCAACCTGTTGAGCTGGCCGACCGTGGTCAGTGGCGTCGGCTGGGTCAAGGCGTGGGGCACGGTCAACGGGTACTTCTGGAACTCGATCATGATCACCGTGCCCGCCGTGCTGATCTCCACGGCCATCGGTGCGCTCAACGGCTATGTGCTGTCGATGTGGCGCTTCCGGGGCTCGCAACTGTTCTTCGGCCTGCTGCTGTTTGGCTGCTTCCTGCCGTTCCAGACGGTGCTGCTGCCGGCCTCGTTCACCCTTGGCAAACTGGGCCTGGCCAGTACCACCAGCGGCCTGGTGCTAGTGCATGTGGTCTACGGCCTGGCCTTTACCACGCTGTTCTTTCGCAACTTCTACGTGAGCATCCCCGATGCGCTGGTCAAGGCTGCGCGCCTGGACGGTGCCGGGTTCTTCACCATCTTCCGCTGCATCATCCTGCCGATGTCGACACCGATCATCATGGTCTGCCTGATCTGGCAATTCACCCAGATCTGGAACGACTTCCTGTTCGGTGTGGTGTTCGCCAGTGGTGACTCGCAACCGATCACCGTGGCCCTGAACAACCTGGTCAACACCAGCACCGGGGCCAAGGAATACAACGTCGATATGGCGGCGGCAATGATCGCCGGCCTGCCAACCCTGCTGGTCTACGTGGTGGCAGGCAAGTATTTCGTCCGCGGCCTCACGGCCGGCGCCGTCAAGGGGTAAGTCATGGCAACGCTTGAACTTCGCAATGTGAACAAGACCTACGGCAGCGGCTTGCCGGACACCCTCAAGGACATCCAGCTGTCGATCAAGGACGGCGAGTTCCTGATCCTGGTCGGCCCCTCGGGCTGTGGCAAGTCGACCTTGATGAACTGCATCGCCGGCCTTGAGCAGATCACCGGCGGTGCCATCCTGATCGACGAGCAGGACGTCAGCGGCATGAGCCCCAAGGACCGTGACATCGCCATGGTGTTCCAGTCCTACGCGCTGTACCCGACCATGAGCGTGCGTGAGAACATCGAGTTCGGCCTGAAGATCCGCAAGATGCCCCAGGCCGCCATCGACGAGGAGGTGGCGCGGGTGGCCAAGCTGCTGCAGATCGAGCACCTGCTTTCACGCAAGCCTGCCCAGCTCTCCGGCGGCCAGCAGCAGCGCGTGGCCATGGGCCGGGCGCTGGCGCGGCGGCCGAAGATCTACTTGTTCGACGAACCGTTGTCCAACCTCGACGCCAAGCTGCGGGTCGAGATGCGCACCGAAATGAAACTGATGCACCAGCGCCTGAAGACCACCACGGTGTACGTCACCCATGACCAGATCGAGGCCATGACCCTGGGCGACAAAGTGGCGGTGATGAAGGACGGCATCATCCAGCAGTTCGGTACCCCGCAGCAGATCTACAACGACCCGGCCAACCAGTTCGTCGCCAGTTTCATCGGTTCGCCACCGATGAACTTCATTCCGGTGCGCCTGGCTCGGCAGGACGGGCGCCTATTGGCCCTGCTCGACAGCGGCCAGGCGCGTTGCGAGCTGCCGTTGGGCGTGGCCGGCGCTGAACTGGACGGGCGCGAGATCATCCTCGGCATCCGCCCCGAGCAGATTGCCCTGGGCACGGGGGAGGGCAATGGCCTGCCCGGCATCCGCGCCGACGTGCAGGTTACCGAGCCCACCGGGCCGGACCTGCTGGTGTTCGTCACCCTCAACCAGACCAAGGTCTGCTGCCGCCTGGCGCCGGATGTGGCGTGCAAGGTCGGCGACAGCCTGAACCTGCAGTTCGACCCGGCACGGGTACTGCTGTTTGACGCCGCCAGCGGTGAACGCCTGAGCCTGGACACCGCCAACGCTTCAGTGAAGGACAACGTGACTCACTTCAAGAGCCGTTGAATCGTCTACACCATCAATAAGAAAAAAGAGGACGCAAAGGGATGGAACAGCGCAATCGCATCAGGACCTTGGGCTCACTGGCCTTGCTTGCCATGGTTGGCAGCAGCGGGGCGCAGGCCGCCGAGGCCTTCTCCAGCGAGTCGAAATGGATGACCGGCGACTGGGGCGGTACTCGCACCGAGCTACTGGAAAAAGGCTATGACTTCACCCTCGACTACGTGGGCGAGGTGGCGGGCAACCTCAACGGCGGCTACAACGACGACAAGACCGCACGCTACAGCGACCAGTTTGCCCTGGGTGCGCACCTGGACCTGGAAAAGATCTTTGGCTGGCATGACACCGAGTTCAAGCTGGCGATCACCGAGCGCAGCGGCCGCAACCTGTCCAACGACCGCATCAGCGACCCGCGTGCCGGCCAGTTCAGTTCGGTACAGGAAGTGTGGGGCCGCGGCCAGACCTGGCGGCTGACCCAGATGTGGATCAAGCAGAAGTACTTTGACGGTGCCCTGGATGTGAAATTCGGCCGCTTCGGCGAGGGCGAAGACTTCAACAGCTTCCCCTGCGACTTCCAGAACCTGGCCTTCTGCGGCTCGCAGGTGGGCAACTGGGTGGGCGGCATCTGGTACAACTGGCCGGTCAGCCAATGGGCGCTGCGGGTCAAGTACAACATCACGCCTGAGTTCTTCGTGCAGGTCGGCGCGTTCGAGCAGAACCCCTCGAACCTGGAAACCGGCAACGGCTTCAAGCTCAGCGGCAGCGGCACCAAGGGCGCGATCCTGCCGGTGGAGGCGGTCTGGTCACCCCAGGTCAACGGCCTGCCGGGCGAGTACCGCCTCGGCTACTACTACAGCACGGCGGATGCCGAAGACATCTACGAAGACGTCAATGGCAACCCGCAAGGCATCAGCGGCGCGGGCTTCAAGTCGCACTCCAGCAAACATGGCTGGTGGGTGGTTGCGCAGCAGCAGGTCACCGCCCAGGGCGGTGATGCCAGCCGTGGTCTCAGCCTGTTTGCCAACTTCACCGTGCACGACAAGGCCACCAACGTGGTCGACAACTACCAGCAGGTCGGGCTGGTGTACAAAGGCGCCTTCGATGCCCGGCCCAAGGACGATATCGGGTTTGGGATCGCCCGCATTCACGTCAACGACGATGTGAAGAAGCGTGCCGAGCAGCTCAATGCCCAGAGCGGCATCAATGATTACGACAACCCGGGCTTCGTGCCGCTACAGCGCACCGAGTACAACGCCGAGCTGTATTACGGCTTCCACGTCACCAACTGGCTGACCGTGCGCCCCAACCTGCAATACATCAAGAGCCCGGGCGGGGTGGATGAGGTCGACAACGCGCTGGTCGCTGGTTTGAAGATTCAGTCGTCATTCTGAGCACATTTGTTGTAAATTTACGCCAATCCAATTTCGGCTCCCGGCACCCACTGGCTTGCAGTGGTTGTCGGGGATAGGCCGAGACAGCGCTATCTCAAACAACAAGAGCTTGGAACCATGCCCGAACATCCGCTACATCGCTTCTTTTCCGCACAGCGGCCCAGGCCGACATTCGAGTGGGAGCGTTACCAGCAGCGCGATGTCCTGATCATCGACCACCCTCTCTGCCAGGCTGTGTTCAGCCGGCAGGGCGCGCAGCTGCTGCACTTTCAACCCGCTGGCGAAAAGCCCTGGTTGTGGTGCGCCGAGCAGTGGCCGCAGGTGGGGGCGATTCGGGGGGGTGTGCCGGTGTGCTGGCCGTGGTACGGCCGCCACCCCAGCGAGGACCTGTGGCCGGCCCATGGCTGGGCGCGGCTGCTGGACTGGAAGCTGGTGGACAGCCGCGAGGACGAGGAGGGCGTGGCATTGAAGTGGCGCCTGGACCTCTGCGACTGGCAGGTCGACCTGCATGCACGGCTTGGCAGCCGCATGGAGCTGCGCCTGAGTACCGAGCACCAGGACAGCGAACCGTGCCAGTTGAGCCATGCGCTGCTGGCTTACTGGCGTATCAGTGACGTGTCCGAGATAGCGCTGTCTGGGCTTGAGGATATCGAAGGCTACGACCGCCTGAGCCGGCAGGCCTGCCGCGAGGAAGGTGCGCTGAAGCTCAAGGGTGGCTGCCAGAAGGTCTACCCAGGCACCCCGCGGGTGCAACTACAGGACCCGGCCTGGCAGCGCGAACTGTGCATCGACACCGGTGACAGCGATGACACCGTGGTCTGGCACCCGGGCAACCGCCCGCTGATGGGCGTGACCGGTCGCGAATGCCAGGGCTTCGTCTGTGTCGAAGCCGCCAGTGGCAGTGGCGAGGGCCTGAGCCTGGCCCCGGGGCAACGTGCGCACTTGCGTTTGCAAGCGCATCGGCTCAGTTGAGTTCGTCGTCCTCGATCGGGTAACGGCTGGCGTTGAGGCTTTCCTTGATCTTGCGCAGGTGCGGCTGGAAGTCCACGCCGCGGCGCAGGGTCATGCCGGTGGCCAGCACGTCGAGCACGGTCAGCTGGATGATTCGCGAGGTCATCGGCATGTAGATGTCGGTGTCTTCCGGCAGTGGAATGTGCAGGCTCAGGCTGCAGGCCTGGGCCAGCGGCGAGCCGGCAGCGGTCAGGCCCAGTACCGAGGCGCCGTTTTCACGGGCCACGCGCGCCACCTCGACCAGTTCGCGGGTGCGCCCGGTGTAGGAGATGATCACGAACAGGTCGCCGGTGTGGGCCACCGAGGCCAGCATGCGTTGCATCAGCACGTCGGCGTGGGCCGACACCGCCAGGTTGAAGCGGAAGAACTTGTGCTGGGCATCCAGGGCCACCGGCGCCGAGGCGCCAAGGCCGAAGAAGTGGATCTGCCGGGCCTGGATCATCATGTCCACGGCGCGGCTGACCTGCTGCGGGTCGAGTTGCTGGCAGGCGCTGTCGAGCGAGGCGATGGCGCTGCCGAAAATTTTCTGGGTGTAGGCGGCAGGGTCGTCGTCGGCCTCGACGGCGCGGCTCACATAGGCAGCGCCACTGGCCAGGCTCTGCGCTAGCTGCAGCTTGAGCTCGGGGTAGCCGCTGACGCCGAACGACCGGCAGAAGCGGTTGACGGTCGGTTCGCTGACCTTGGCCGCCTGGGCCAGTGCAGCAATGCTGAAACGGGTGGCTTGTTGCGGATTGAGCAGGATGACTTCGGCGACTTTGCGTTCGGCCTTGTTCAGCTCGTCGAGGCGTCCCTGGATCTGTTCCAGGAGGTTTCGCACGCGGTCCATGGGTGTGTCCTTGGGTCGGGAAGACAGCCGGCTGACGGAGCAGCGGGCCTTTTGCACGGTCGTCTATCGTACTGTCGGTGCGTGTGCTGCACCACTTGTCTGTAGTATTCGTCGGTAATGTTGTTAGTTTTACTACATTACCCCTTGAAAACCGTATGTGAAAGCGGTATTCCTAGACCAACTTTAGGAAAGAACCAACATCATGGCTGCGATCAGTGTCGAACCTTGCACCTTTGCCCTGTTTGGCGCCCTGGGCGACCTGGCATTGCGCAAGCTGTTTCCAGCGCTCTATCAGCTCGACCGTGCCAACCTGCTGCACCCGGACACCCGCCTGCTGGCGCTGGCACGCGAGAGCGGCAGCGCGCAGGAGCACCTGCACACCATCGAAGCGCACCTGCGTCGGCACGTCGCCGATGCCGACATCGAGCCAGCCGCGCTGGGGCGCTTCCTGGGCCGGCTGAGCTACCAGCATCTGGACTTCCTCCAGCCTGAGGGCTACCAGGCGCTGGCCGAGCAGTTGCCAGGCGAGTTGCCCTTGATCGCCTACTTCGCCACGGCGGCTGCAGTCTATGGCGCCATCTGCGAAAATCTCGACAGGGCCGGCCTGGCAGCGCGCACCCGCGTGGTGCTGGAAAAGCCGATCGGACATGACCTGGAGTCGTCGCGCCGGGTCAACGATGCCGTGGCGCGGTTCTTCCCCGAGAGCCGGGTCTATCGCATCGACCACTACCTGGGCAAGGAGACGGTGCAGAACCTGATTGCGCTGCGCTTTGCCAACAGCCTGTTCGAAACCCAGTGGAACCAGAATTCCATCTCCCATGTGGAGATCACCGTGGCCGAAAAAGTCGGCATCGAAGGCCGCTGGGGCTATTTCGACAAGGCCGGCCAGCTGCGCGACATGATCCAGAACCACTTGCTGCAGCTGCTGTGTCTGATTGCCATGGACCCGCCGAGCGAGCTTTCGGCCGACAGTATTCGTGACGAGAAGGTCAAGGTACTCAAGGCCCTGGCGCCGATCACTGGCGATGGCTTGAGCACCCGTGTGGTGCGCGGCCAGTACATCGCCGGCTACAGCGACGGCAAGCCGGTGCCCGGCTACCTGGAAGAAGACAACGCCAACGCCCAGAGTGACACCGAGACCTTCGTTGCCCTGCGTGCCGATATCCGCAACTGGCGCTGGTCGGGCGTGCCGTTCTACCTGCGTACCGGCAAGCGCATGCCGCAGAAGCTGTCGCAGATCGTCATCCACTTCAAGGAAACGCCGCACTACATCTTCGCCCCGGAACAACGTTTGCAGGTCGGTAACAAGCTGATCATCCGTCTGCAACCTGACGAAGGCATTTCTTTACGGGTGATGACCAAGGAGCAAGGCCTGGACAAGGGCATGCAACTGCGCAGTGGCCCGCTGCAGCTGAATTTTTCCGACGCCTGGCGCAGCGCGCGGATTCCGGATGCCTACGAACGCCTGTTGCTCGAGGTGATGCGCGGCAACCAGAACCTGTTCGTGCGCAAGGATGAAATCGAATATGCCTGGAAATGGTGCGACCAGTTGATCGCTGGCTGGCAAAGCGCAGGTGATGCGCCCAAGCCGTACGCGGCGGGGTCCTGGGGGCCGATGAGCTCGATCGCACTGATCACACGAGACGGGAGGGCGTGGTATGGCGATATCTGAACTGCAATTGCCGGCGGCGGTGAAGGCGCATGAACTGGCTGATGGCAAGACCCTGGCGGCAACGCTGGCCCGCGATGTGGCCGAGCGGTTGCGGGCGGCGATTGCCGCCAAAGGCCAGGCTTGCGTGGTGTTGTCCGGCGGGCGCAGCCCGGTGCCGTTTCTCGAGCGCTTGGCCGCTGAGGCGCTGGACTGGTCGAAAGTGACCGTGAGCCTGGCGGATGAGCGCTGGGTGCCGGTGGAACATGCCGACAGCAACGCCGGCCTGCTGGCCCGTCACCTGCTCAAGGGCGCGGCGGCCAAGGCCCGCTTCATTGGCCTGTACCAGCAGGCCGAGAACCTGGAGCTCGCGGCGGCCAACGCCGATCAGGCACTGGCAGACCTGCCGGCCATCGACGTGCTGGTGCTGGGCATGGGCGACGATGGCCATACCGCCTCGCTGTTCCCCAACAGCCCCAACCTGGACGACGGCCTGGCCGCCAGCAGCCCGCGCCGCTGCCTGCCGATGCTGGCACCCAGTGTGCCGCACCAGCGCCTGTCGATGACCCGCACGTTGCTGGCCAGCGCTGGCTTCATCGCGCTGGCCGTGCAAGGCCCGAACAAACTCGCTACCCTGCGCGCCGCGCTGGCGGGCAATGACCTTACCGAAATGCCGATACGCGCTTTTCTCCACGACCCCCTGGACATCTACTGGTGCCCATGAGCCAAGGATCCACAGTCATGACCACCCTTGAACGCCCACAGACTCTGCTCTCGATGGCCGACAAAGCCGCCCGGATCGACGCGATCTGCGACAAGGCGCGCATCCTGCCGGTGATCACCATCGCCCGTGAGCAAGACATCCTGCCGCTGGCCGACGCGCTGGCCGCAGGTGGCATTCGTACCCTTGAGGTGACCCTGCGCTCCCAGCACGGCCTGAAGGCCATCCAGGTGCTGCGCGAACAGCGGCCAGAGCTGTGCATTGGTGCGGGTACGGTACTTGACCGCAGCATGTTCGCGGCGGTCGAAGCGGCTGGTGCGCAGTTCGTGGTCACCCCAGGCATCACCCAGGACATTCTCCAGGCGGGTGTCGACAGCGACATCCCGCTGCTGCCGGGTATCAGTACGCCGTCCGAAATCATGATGGGCTACGCCCTGGGTTACCGTCGGTTCAAGTTGTTCCCGGCGGAAATCAGCGGTGGCGTAGCAGCGATCAAGGCGTTTGGCGGCCCGTTCGGCGACATCCGCTTCTGCCCGACTGGCGGGGTGAACCCGGCCAATGTGCGCAACTACATGGCGTTGCCCAATGTGATGTGTGTGGGGGGTACCTGGATGCTCGACAGCAGCTGGATCAAGAATGGCGACTGGGCGCGGATCGAAGCGTGCAGTGCCGAGGCGATTGCGCTGCTGGACTGAAACTGAATTTGTTGTGTGCTTTACGGCTTATGGGGCGCTTGGTCGGCGCCCCTTTTTTTTGCCTGCAGGTTTGGTGTTGCCGGTGCTGGCCTCTTCGCGGGGCAAGCCCGCTCCCACAGATAATTCACAGCCCAACAGGTAATTCCCAGTGCCACAGGTTCTGTGGGAGCGGGCTTGCCCCGCGAAAGGGCCAGTTCGGGCAATAAAAAAGCCCGCATCAAGGATGCGGGCTCTTGGCCATCAAACCGCAGCTTACGCCGCCTTGGCCTCTTGCTGGCTCAGCGAGCGGTTCAGCGCACTGAACAGCGCCTTGAAGCTGGCGGTGGTGATGTTCTCGTCGATGCCCACACCATGCACCGGGCGGCCACCGGCCACGCGCAGCTCGATGTAGGCCGCCGCCTTGGCGTTGGTACCGGCACCGATGGCGTGCTCGTTGTAGTCCATGATCTCCACGGCAATCGGCAGGCCGGCGACCAGGGCTTCCAGGGCGCCATTGCCCTTGCCGCGCCAGTGCAGGGTGGTTTCGCCTTCACCAGCGACTTCCACTTCCACGGCGCTGTGGCCGTTTTCTTCCTGCAGGCGGTGGCTGACCAGTGCATACGGGGCGTTGGCCTGGAGGTACTCTTTCTGCAGCAGGCTGTAGATCTGCTTGGCAGTCATTTCCAGGCCCAGGCGGTCGGTTTCACCCTGGACCACCTGGCTGAACTCGATCTGCATGCGGCGTGGCAGGCTGATGCCGTATTCCTGTTCCAGCAGGTAGGTGATGCCGCCTTTGCCCGACTGGCTGTTGACGCGGATCACCGCCTCGTAGCTGCGGCCGATGTCGGCCGGGTCGATCGGCAGGTACGGCACTTCCCACAGTTCGCCTTCCTGTTGCTTGGCGAAGCCTTTGCGGATGGCGTCCTGGTGCGAGCCGGAGAACGCAGTGTGAACCAGGTCGCCGACATACGGATGACGCGGGTGCACCGGCAACTGGTTGCACTCTTCGACGACCTTGCGCACGCCGTCGATGTCGGAGAAGTCCAGTTGTGGGTCGATGCCTTGGGTATAGAGGTTCAGTGCCAAGGTCACCAGGTCGACGTTGCCGGTACGCTCGCCGTTGCCGAACAGGCAGCCTTCGGCGCGGTCGGCGCCGGC
Source organism: Pseudomonas sp. SWRI68 (assembly GCF_014269165.1). Classification (NCBI taxonomy): domain Bacteria; kingdom Pseudomonadati; phylum Pseudomonadota; class Gammaproteobacteria; order Pseudomonadales; family Pseudomonadaceae; genus Pseudomonas; species Pseudomonas sp. SWRI68. The sequence continues at coordinate 381,678 of NZ_JABWRU010000001.1, forward strand.
CATCAGGCCCAGCTCGGTGGCGGCGATGCCGGTGCCACGGTCGTTGTGGCAGTGCAGGCTGATGATCACGCTGTCACGGCGGCTGATGTTGCGGCAGAACCACTCGATCTGGTCGGCGTAGATGTTCGGCGTGGCGACTTCCACGGTGGCTGGCAGGTTGAGGATGAGCTTGTGCTCAGGCGTTGGGTTCCACACTTCAATGACCGCGTCGCAGACTTCCTTGGCGAACTCCAGCTCGGTGGCGCTGAAGGTTTCGGGCGAGTACTGGAAAGTCCACTGGGTGTCCGGCTGCTGGGCAGCGTACTTGACGAACAGTTTGGCCGCGTTCACGGCGATGTCCTTCACGCCTTGCTTGTCTTGGTTGAAGACGATGCGGCGGAACGACGGGCTGGTCGCGTTGTACAGGTGGACGATGGCCTTCTTGGCCCCACGCAGCGATTCGAAGGTACGGGCGATCAGGTCTTCACGGGCCTGGGTCAGCACCTGGATGGTGGTGTCGTCCGGGATGTGGCCATCTTCGATCAGGGTGCGCACGAAGTCGAAGTCGGTCTGCGAAGCGGACGGGAACGAGGCTTCGATCTCCTTCACGCCAACCTGCACCAAGGTCTTCCAGAAACGCAGCTTCTTCTCCGCATCCATCGGCTCGATCAGCGACTGGTTGCCATCACGCAGGTCGGAGCTGCACCAGATCGGCGCTGCGGTGATGGTTTTCGATGGCCAGGTGCGATCAGGCAGGTCGATGGTCGGGAAGGCGCGGTATTTCTTCGAAGGGTCTTTGAGCATGGTCATGGAAGCAATCCTTTTGTATGCGGCCGAGATCGGGCCTGCCGAGCAATAACGAGATGAAGAGGCGAGGCGACGCGATTCAACCTGGTAGTCGTGCGCTGACCAGGCAGAGGCTGCGATGTTGTCGGAGCAGAATGAGGGTGCTGGAGGTTTTCATGCTTCAACCCTAAGCCAGCGGGGTGAGGGATGGCAAGTGTTCGCGAAAAATTGAGAGGAATGCTTAAAAAAAGCTGGATGGCGAGATTTTGTAGCGCTTATTGCTGCGAGGCTTTCGGGTTTTTGCGCTGTAGGTTTTGATGGCGCAAGACACGGGAAGTGGGGTGTCAGTGCCGGCTTCTCGCGGGTAACCCCGCGAAGAAGCCCGCCCTATCAGGGCTGGAATGCACCAATGAAGATGGCCGGGTCCACCCGCGCATCATTCAGGCTGACATTCCAGTGCATGTGCGGCCCGGTAGCCCGCCCGGTCGAGCCAACCCGGCCAACCACCTCACCGCGGCGCAGCGCCTGCCCCACGGCCACATCGATTTTCGACATGTGGCAGAACATGCTGATGAAGCCCTGGCCATGGTCGACGAACACGGTACGGCCGTTGAAGAAATAATCACCCACCAAGATCACTTTGCCATTGGCCGGGGTCTTGATGGGCGTACCGGCGGACACGGCGAAGTCCAGGCCGGCATGCGGGTTGCGCTCTTCGCCATTGAAGAAGCGGCGCACGCCGAACTTGCTCGACAGTGGGCCGTTGACCGGCTTGTCGAGAATCAGGTTGCTCGGCAGGGCCGGGCTGAAGCTGCGGTAGGCCTTGATCTGTTCGGCCAGTTCGCCCTCGATGCGCTTGAGGTCCGCCGGGTTCGGGTTGACCTGCCGCGTGTTCTTCAGGGTGATGCGCTGCTCGGGGTACTTCTTGCTCCCGACCGTGAAGGGCAGGCTGCGGCCGCCCTGGCTCAGCACGGCGGTGCCGGGCTTCTGGGTCAGCGGAATACCGACGATCGCCAGCCAGTTGTCCTGTTCCTTGACCACCAGCACCGGCTTGCCGTCAAAGCGTGCATTCGGCGCCGTGCTGGCAGGCCCCAGGTCGACCACGGCCACGCCGCCGGGCACCGGCTTGTTCAAGGTACGGGTGATGTAGCTGGCCTGAGCGCCGCAGGCCAGCAACAGCAGGGAAAGGGCGAGCAGGGGCGCGAACAGGCGGGGCATGGTTCAGTCCAGTAGTGAGAGGGTAACGGGCGTCAGGTGGTTGTCTTCGACCCGCACCTGCAGTTCGCCTTCATTCAGGCGAGCGGTCAGGCGCTGGCCGTTGTGGGTCTGCTCGGCGCTGCGGATGGCCTGGCCGCGCTCATCGAGCAGGATGCTGTAGCCGCGGGCGAGGGTGGCCAGCGGGCTGACCACTTGCAGCGTCTGCAGTTGGGCCTGGAAGCGCTGGCGACGGTCCTTGAGCACCTCGCGCATGGCCCGGGGCAGGCGTTCGGCAAGGCTGTCCAGGCGCTGGTTCAGCAGCTTCAGGGTGCGCCCCGGGTGCTGCGCGGCCAGGCGGGTATCAAGGCGCCCCAGGCGCTCGCGGCGCTGGTTGAGGTTGCCGAGGAAAGCGCGACGCAGGCGCATGTCCAGATCGTCCAGGCGCTGAGCCTGCTGGCGCAGACGCTCGCCTGGGTGGCGCAGGCGCCGGGCCAGCGACTCCACGCGCAGGCGGTCGTGGCTCAGGCGGTTCTGCATGCGCAGCAGCAGGCGCCGTTGCAGGCTGTCGAGGCGGTGCTGCAAGCCACTGTTGTCGGGGGCCAGCAGTTCGGCGGCGGCGGACGGGGTGGGCGCGCGGACGTCGGCGACGAAATCGCAGATCGACACGTCGGTCTCATGGCCGACGGCACTGACGATAGGCGTGACACAGGCGGCCACGGCGCGGGCCACGGCTTCTTCGTTGAAGCTCCACAGGTCTTCCAGCGAGCCGCCGCCGCGTGCCAGGATCAGCGCATCGAAACCAAGGCTGTCGGCCAGTTGCACGGCGCGCACGATCTGGGCGATGGATTCGCGGCCCTGCACAGCGGTGGGTATCAGGTTCAGTTCGACTTGCGGGGCGCGGCGGCCGAATACGCTGATGATGTCGCGGATCACCGCGCCCGTGGGCGAGGTGATGATGCCGATGCGTTGCGGATGCGCCGGCAGCGGTTTCTTGCGTTCGGCGCTGAACAGGCCCTCGGCGCCGAGTTTCTCTTTCAGTGCTTCGAACGCCAGGCGCAGCGCACCGTCACCGGCCGCTTCGACGGTGTCGAGGATCAGTTGGTAATCGCCACGCCCTTCGAACAGCGAGACTTTGCCGCGCACCCGCACCGCCAGGCCGTCACGCAGGGCCTGGCGGACCCGCGTGGCGTTCTGGCGGAACAGCGCGCAGCGCACCTGGGCGCCGCTGTCCTTGAGGGTGAAGTACATGTGGCCGGAGGCCGGGCGGGCGAGGTTGGAAATCTCGCCTTCCACCCAGACGCTGCGGAACACGTCTTCCAGCAGCACCCGGGCGCGGCCGTTGAGCTGGCTGACGGTGAGGACCTCGCGGTCCAGGCCGAGTCGTTCGAAGGGGTCTCTGATCATGGCGGGCATCATAAAGGACATCGGGGGCGGTTGTCTGTGTCGGGGCTGGGAGGTGAGAGGATTGGCGGACGTGGGGCTGCCAGTGCAGGGCGCAGAATAACCACCGTCATGCACTACGGGCCCCATCACCCCCCCAACATCGCCGCCAGAAACTGCCGCACCATCACCCCCGCATCGCGCCTGCAGGCCAATGCCACGGTGCTCTCACAAGGTTCCCCCAACCCCACGAACCTGACCGATGCCGGCGCAATATCACGCATGCATTCAGGCAATAGCGCCACCCCGAATCCCGCCTGAATCAGCTGTAATTGCGTGGTCTTGCGTGAAATCACCTGGGCTGCCTGCGGAAAGAACCCAGCCTCCATGCACAACGACGCCGACAGGTAGCTCAACCCGCCACGATCACGGTGCGGGATGGAAATGAACCGCTCCCCACGCAACTGCTCCAGTCGCACGACTGCCTCTTCAGCCAAAGGGTGCCCCGCCGCAACGGCCAGCAACAACGGCTCGCTGAACAGCTCATGCAGCACCACCCCCTCATGCTGGCGCAGCACCGGCAGCCGCAGCAGGCCGATATCCAGCCGCCCAGCGGCAATATCCTCCAGCTGCGCCTCCGACGACTGCTGCGCGATTTCCAGCGAGATCCCTGGGTGGCCCTGCAAGTAACAGCCCAGGCGAGCCAGCAGCGGCCCGGTCAGCGGCACGGTACTGGAATGGTTCAGGCGCAAGCTGCCTTGCAAGCCATCCCCCACGTCACGGGTGATGCGCTCAGCGTGCGTCAGGTCGGCCAGCAAGCGGCGGGCACGCTGCAAAAAGGCGTCCCCGGCAAGCGTCAGCCGTGGCCGCCGGGCGGTACGTTCGAACAACGGCGTTCCCAGGTGCTGCTCCAGCTCCTTGATCTGCCGGCTCAGCGCCGATTGGGCGATATACAGCCGCTCGGCGGCAACGCTGAAGCTACCGCTTTCAGCGATCTCCACGAAGTAACGCAACTGGCGGATCGACGTCATGTCATGCCTTTTTGAGATAGGTAATGGCGAAAAGGCATATTAGTCGGCATGGCTCATGGCTGGCTAACCTTTGCATGACCTTCCAGGAACACACGCCATGCTCACCCAATTGCCATTTTCCGGCCTCGATTGGCTGCCCATCCTGCTCGGTGTCGGCCTGGCCTACATCGTCTTCGGCATTGCCGGTTTCGGCACCGCGCTGGTGGCCGGCCCGGTGCTGATCCACTTCATGCCGCTGTCGCGCATCATCCCGCTGTTGGTGCTGCTGGACTTCGTGGCGGCCTTTGGCAACCTGCTGCCGTCGCGCCGTGATGTGGTGCGTGGCGAACTGCTGCGTCTACTGCCCTTCATGGCGATAGGCTGCACCCTGGGCGTGGTGTTTCTGCTGCGGCTCAAGGCTGACGTGTTGCTGTTGCTGATGGGGTTGTTCGTCAGCGTCTATGCGGTCTATGGCTTGGCGGTGAGGGTGCGCCCGGCGAACCTTTCAGGCTTCTGGGCGGTGCCCATGGGCACGGTGGGGGGCTTGTTCGGTGCGTTGTTCGGCAGTGGCGGGTTTCTCTATGCCCTCTATCTGAGCGCGCGCCTGGAGGCCAAAGAGCAGGTGCGCGCTACCCAGAGCGCGTTGATCAGTTGCAGTACCGTGGTGCGCCTGTCGCTGTTTCTGATCGCCGGAGTCTACGCCGACAGCAGCCTGCTGTTGCTCGCTGCCTGCCTGTTGCCGGTGATGTTCGTCGGCCTGTGGGCCGGGCGCCGGCTGACCCTGAAGCTGTCCCGCGAGGCTTTTGTGCGCCTGGTCACCTGGCTGGTGCTGGCCAGCGGCCTGGCCATGATCGGTCGCTACCTGAGCCTGTGAGCGGTAGAATTGCTGCATTACCGCAGTTCGCAGGCTTGCCTCTTTAATGAACACCCAGAGCATCATCGTCCCCAAGCTTTCCACCGTCCCGGCTCACGAGGCCCGCGCCCGGGCGATCGTGCGCTGGCTGGTGCGCGAGAAAGTCATCGAGGAACAACTCACCACCTGCGGTCGCACCGGCAACCGCATGGGCCATGCCCTGGCCGACGGTGCGCGCAAGGTGGCCCTACACCCGGACAAACTGCCGTTCGGCGAACAAGCCAACGGCCTGGAGATCATGCTCAAGCGCTGCATCTATACCCCGACCAACGGTTTTCTCGAAGAAGCCGGCTGCCCGGAGTGCCGGCGCGAGGTCGGCGAGCCGCTGTTCGAGAGCCTGGAAGAGTGGATGCCAGGGGTCAGTGACAACTTCACCTGCCCGCTGTGCGGCTTCGAAGACGACATCAACGGCTTTCTTTACCTGCAGCCATGTGCCTTTTCCAACCTGGGGTTCATCTTCAACAACTGGGGCGAGGCCGGGTTCACCCAGGCCTTTCTCGACAGCTTCGCCGACTGGCTGGACCAGCCAGTGGCCGTGGTGCAGGTAAAACTGCCACAAGGCTGACCGAAGGCCCTTATTTTGCATTGAGCGGCGCGCCGTGCATGAGTATAATGGCGCGCTTCCATTTTTCCCGCCCGGGAGCCCCCGCGATGCTGCGTATCAGCCAAGAAGCCCTGACCTTCGACGATATCCTCCTTGTACCTGGCTATTCTGAGGTACTGCCCAATGAAGTCAGTCTCAAGACCCGTTTGACTCGTGGCATCGAGCTGAACATTCCGCTGGTTTCCGCTGCCATGGATACCGTGACCGAAGCGCGTCTGGCCATTGCCATGGCTCAGGAAGGCGGCATCGGCATCATCCACAAGAACATGACCATCGAACAGCAGGCCGGCGAAGTCCGCAAGGTCAAGAAGTTCGAGGCTGGCGTGGTCAAGGACCCGATCACCATCGAAGCAGACGCCACCGTGCGCGACCTGTTCGACCTGACCCGCCTGAACAACATTTCGGGTGTTCCGGTGCTGGAAAACGGCGACCTGGTCGGCATCGTCACTTCCCGTGACGTGCGCTTCGAAACCCGTCTGGATGCCAAGGTCCGCGATGTGATGACGCCGAAAGAGCGTCTGGTCACCGTGCGCGAAGGCGCCAACAAGAACGAAGTCCGCGAGCTGCTGCACAAGCACCGCCTTGAAAAAGTCCTGATCGTCGACGACAAGTTCAGCCTCAAGGGCATGATGACCGTCAAGGACATCGAAAAAGCCAAGGCCTACCCGCTGGCCAGCAAGGACGACCAAGGTCGCCTGCGCGTCGGCGCCGCGGTCGGTACCGGCAAGGACACCGGCGAGCGCGTAGCCGCCCTGGTTGCCGCCGGCGTTGACGTGGTGGTGGTCGACACTGCCCACGGTCACTCCAAAGGCGTGATCGACCGCGTGCGTTGGGTCAAGGAAACCTACCCGCAGGTTCAGGTGATCGGCGGCAACATCGCCACCGGTGCCGCGGCCAAGGCCCTGGCTGAAGCTGGCGCTGACGCCGTCAAGGTCGGCATCGGCCCAGGTTCGATCTGCACCACCCGCATCGTCGCCGGTGTCGGCGTACCGCAGATCAGCGCCATCGCCAACGTCGCTGCCGCACTGGAAGGCACTGGCGTGCCGCTGATCGCCGACGGTGGCATCCGCTTCTCCGGTGACCTGTCCAAGGCCATCGTTGCCGGTGCTTCCTGCGTGATGATGGGTTCGATGTTCGCCGGTACCGAAGAGGCCCCGGGTGAAGTCGAACTGTTCCAGGGCCGTTCCTACAAGGCTTACCGCGGCATGGGCTCGCTGGGTGCCATGGCACAGGCGCAGGGCTCTTCCGACCGTTACTTCCAGGACTCCTCGGCCGGTGCCGAGAAGCTGGTACCGGAAGGTATCGAAGGCCGAGTGCCGTACAAGGGCGCCCTGGCTGCGATCATCCACCAGCTGATGGGCGGCCTGCGTTCGTCCATGGGCTATACCGGCAGCGCGACCATCGAAGAGATGCGTACCAAGCCGGAGTTCGTGCGCATCACCGGTGCCGGCATGGCCGAGTCCCACGTGCATGACGTGCAGATCACCAAAGAAGCCCCTAACTACCGGGTCGGCTGAGGCCTCCAGCGGTAAGTAGCAAGCTTCAAGCGGTAGTTGCGTTGCAGCAGCTACCGCGTTTTCCCCGATCAACTTGCAGCTCGCAGCTAGACGCTTGCAGTTGCACCAGAGATTGAGTCATGGCCCTCGACATTCACGCTCACCGCATCCTGATCCTCGATTTCGGTTCCCAGTACACCCAGCTGATCGCCCGCCGTGTGCGCGAAATCGGCGTGTACTGCGAACTGCATCCGTTCGACATGGACGATGAAGCGATCCGCGAATTCAACCCGCGTGGCATCATCCTCGCCGGCGGCCCCGAATCGGTACACGAAGCCAACAGCCCGCGCGCGCCGCAGGCCGTGTTCGACCTGAACGTACCGCTGCTGGGCATCTGCTACGGCATGCAGACCATGGCCGAGCAACTGGGCGGCAAGGTTACCGGGTCGGACCTGCGCGAATTCGGTTACGCCCGCGTTGACGTGGTCGGCAAGAGCCGTCTGCTCGACGGCATCGAAGACCACGTGGACGCTGACGGCGTACTGGGCCTGGACGTCTGGATGAGCCACGGTGACAAGGTCACCCAGATGCCAGGCGACTTCCACGTGCTGGCCAGCACCCCGAGCTGCCCGATCGCCGGCATGTTCGACGACGCGCGCGGCTACTACGGCGTGCAGTTCCACCCGGAAGTGACCCACACCAAGCAAGGTGGTCGCATCCTCTCGCGCTTCGTCCAGGACATCTGTGGTTGCGAAGCCCTGTGGACCCCGTCCAACATCGTCGAAGACGCCATCGCCCAGGTGCGTGAGCAAGTCGGTTCGGCCAACGTCCTGCTGGGCCTGTCTGGCGGCGTCGACTCTTCCGTGGTTGCCGCGCTGCTGCACCGCGCCATCGGCGACCAGCTGACCTGCGTATTCGTCGACAACGGCCTGCTGCGCCTGCACGAAGGCGACCAGGTGATGGCCATGTTCAAGGAGAACATGGGCGTCAAGGTGATCCGTGCCGACGCCGAGGCGCAGTTCCTGGGCAACCTGGAAGGCGAAGCGGACCCGGAGAAGAAGCGCAAGATCATCGGCCGCACCTTCATCGACATCTTCGATGCCGAAGCCAGCAAACTGGACAACATCCAGTTCCTGGCCCAGGGCACCATCTACCCGGACGTGATCGAGTCGGCTGGCGCCAAAAGCGGCAAGGCCCACGTGATCAAGTCACACCACAACGTCGGTGGCCTGCCTGAGGAAATGAACCTCAAGCTGGTCGAGCCGTTGCGCGAACTGTTCAAGGACGAAGTGCGCAAGATCGGCCTGGAGCTGGGCCTGCCGTACGACATGGTCTACCGCCACCCGTTCCCGGGCCCGGGCCTGGGCGTGCGCATCCTGGGTGAAGTGAAGAAGGAATACGCCGACATCCTGCGTCGCGCCGACCACATCTTCATCGAAGAACTGCGCAAGGCCGACTGGTACCACAAGACCAGCCAGGCCTTCGTGGTGTTCCAGCCGGTCAAGTCGGTGGGTGTCGTGGGTGACGGCCGTCGCTACGCCTGGGTCGTGGCCCTGCGTGCCGTCGAAACCGTGGACTTCATGACCGCGCGTTGGGCACACCTGCCGTACGAACTGCTGGAAACCGTCAGCGGCCGTATCATCAACGAAATCGAAGGCATTTCGCGCGTCACTTACGACGTATCGAGCAAGCCGCCTGCCACCATCGAGTGGGAGTGATCGGGCGTCTGGCTGTGGCCGGAACCTGTTAGCCAAAAAGCCCGCATTGCTGCGGGCTTTTTCGTTATTGACGGGCAGGTTGTCAGCGCCTGGCGCGTTGGCGAAAATACATGCAGTTTGTATGTAAAGGAGAGAGTGATGGTCCGTCGCACGCGCGCCGAAATGGAAGAAACCCGCGCCACGTTGTTGTCCACTGCGCGCCAGGTGTTCAGCGAGCATGGCTATGCGGGTACCTCGATGGATGAGCTGACCGCCAGGGCGGGCCTGACGCGGGGGGCGCTCTATCACCACTTCGGCGACAAGAAGGGCCTGTTGGCGGCAGTGGTGGAGCAGATCGATGGTGAGGTCGACGCGCGACTGAACAGCATCTCCGAGAATGCCGGCGATGCCTGGGAGGGCTTGCGACAGCGTTGCCGTGCCTACCTCGAAATGGCACTGGAACCCGATATCCAGCGCATTGTGCTGCGTGATGCCCGGGCAGTGCTGGGGGGCGCCTCGCAGGAATCGCATCTGCACTGCCTGGCAACGATGCAACGGCTGGTTCAGAACCTGATCGAGCAAGGCGTGCTGGCTCCGGCCGAGCCGCGGGCGCTGGCCTCACTGATTTATGGCGGCCTGGCCGAAGCCGCGTGCTGGATTGCCCAAGGCGAGGAGGGCGACGCACGCCTGACGCAAAGCCTTGTCGCACTTGAGCTGTTGCTGCGCGGGTTGCTGGCCAGGCCCTGAGCGGCTCTGGGTACGATTGTTCACAGACGCTCAGGCTGTAATTGCGCACACTGCGCTTCTTCGGCTTTGCGCAAGGACAATCGCAATGGCAGGCAACATTCCTCATGTAGTGGTAGTGGGCGGCGGTATCCTCGGCGCGTCCGTCGCCTGGCACCTGGCGCGGCGTGGTGCTGCGGTCACTGTGCTCGAGCGCGAGCGGGGCGTTGCGCGGGGTGTCACCGGGCACTCCTATGGTTGGGTGGGCACGGGCAGCCGCCTGCCGTCTGCAGACCCGGCATGCTTTGCCCTGGAACAGCGTGCGCTGGCACAGTTCCCCCGTCTGACGCAGGCACTCGGCCCACTGCCGGTGGCGGCGCAAGGTGGCTTGATATGGCTCGACAGCGAGGAGCAGACCCTTGCCATGCTCGCCGAGCAGCAGGCGGCCGGGGTTTCGATGGCCGCAGTGGGGCGTGAGCGCATCCGCGAGCTCGAGCCTGGCCTGGTGCAGCCACCCGCCATGGCTATCTGGGCTCCGGACGATTTCGCGGTCGAACCTGATGTGCTGGCCCAGCGCTTGTTGGCGGCAGCGCAGGCTGAAGGCGCTCGGGTACTTGAGGCGCGCGAGGTACTGGCGCTGGAAGTGCAGGGTGCGCGCATTACCGGTGTACGTACCGGTCTGGGCATCGTGCATGCGGATGTCATCGTGCTGGCCAATGCCATGGGGGCTCAGCGCCTGGCCCGTCAACTGGGGCAGGAACTGCCTATCCATGAAGCACCTGCGGTGTTGCTGCGCTTCGGTGCCGCGCAGGTGCCGCTGCGCCATCTGCTGTATGGGCAGGGGCTGGAAGTACGGCCAGGGCTGGGCGGCGGTTTGCTGTCGGCAGCCGATTTCCCTGGTGAAGAGGGTATGGCCAAACTGGGTCGCGAAAGCCTGCAGGCGGTTGCCAGCCTGTTTCCGCCGGAGTGCGAACTGTCGCTGCAAACGATACGGGCGGTGTACCGGCCCAAGACCGACAGCGGCCTGCCACTGCGTACGTTCCTTGACGGGTGCGAAGGGCTGTACGTCATGGTCGCTCACCCGGGCGTGATACTGGCGCCAGCACTGGGCTACGAGGCTTGTGAAGACATTCTCAAGGGGCAGGTCCATGGCGATGCATATGCCTGCTGAACACCCGCTGCGACAAGACTTCACTTAATATTTCGCAAATGCAGGTGTATCGTATTCGCCCTTCATTGCCAGCCCTGCTGGCAGCTGGCTTGCGCAATAAACGAGGTACCCGCACCAATGTCCTTCACCCGTCGACAAATGCTCAAGGGCCTCACCGGCCTGGTTGTGGTAGGCCTGGGCGCCGGAGGCGCGGCGCGGTACTGGCTGGGCAAGGTCGAGGACGAGAATGCCGGGCACGACTACGAACTGATCGCCGCGCCCCTGGAAGTGGAGCTGGTGCCGGGCTTCAAGACCGAGGCCTGGGCCTTTGGCCCGTCGGCGCCGGGCACCGAATTGCGGGTGCGCCAGGGGACCTGGCTGCGGGTGCGTTTCATCAACCACCTGCCGGTCGAAACCACCATCCACTGGCACGGCATCCGCCTGCCGCTGGAAATGGACGGCGTGCCCTATGTGTCGCAACTGCCGGTCAAGCCTGGCGAGTACTTCGACTACAAGTTCCGTGTGCCGGATGCCGGCAGCTACTGGTACCACCCGCACGTCAGCAGCTCCGAAGAGCTTGGCCGCGGGCTGGTCGGGCCGCTGATCGTCGAGGAGCGCGAGCCTACCGGGTTTCTGCACGAGCGCACCCTGAGCCTGAAAAACTGGCACGTGGACGAGCAAGGCGCCTGGCTGCCGTTCAGCATCCCCCGCGAGGCCGCGCGCAACGGCACTGCCGGGCGGCTGATCACCATCAACGGCCAGCCCGATTCGGTGACCGAGTTGCCCGCCGGCCAAGTGGTGCGCTTGCGCCTGCTCAACCTGGACAACACCTGGACCTACCGCCTGAACCTCAAGGGCAACTGCGAGGCCAGGATCTACGCGCTCGACGGCAACCCGGTCACCCCGCGGCCACTGGACGACGATTACTGGCTGGGGCCAGGCATGCGTATCTGCCTGGCGATTCGCATTCCTGAGGCGGGTGAGGAAATCTCCCTGCGCGACGGTTTCGTGCGCCTGGGCACCTTGCGTTCGGTGGCCAGCAACGACGCCCCCAGCGACTGGCCGCCAGCCTTGCCGCCGAACCCGGTGGCCGAGCCGGACCTGGAGAATGCCGAAAAGCTCAACTTCAATTTTGAATGGGTCGGCAAGGTCTCGGTCAACACCGAGAACGGCAGGCCGCCGAGCCTGTGGCAGATCAACGGCCAGGCCTGGGACATCACCGACAAGACCTGCGCCGACCGGCCCATCGCGACGCTGCAGAAGGGCAAGAGCTACATCTTCGAGCTGAAGAACATGACCCAGTACCAGCACCCGATCCACCTGCACGGCATGAGCTTCAAGGTGATCGCTTCCAACCGCCGTGAGATCGTCGAACCGTGGTTCACCGATACCTACCTGCTGGGCAAGAACGAGCGCGCCCAGGTCGCGCTGGTGGCGGATAACCCAGGCACCTGGATGTTCCACTGCCACGTCATCGACCACATGGAAACCGGCCTGATGGCCGCGATCACGGTGGTCTGATGCGCCCGCAAATCATCGATCGCAGCCGCGATCAGGAATTCATGCGCCTGGCCCTGACACTGGCCGCCGAAGGGGCGGCGATGGGGGAGGTGCCGGTGGGGGCGGTGCTGGTGCAGCATGGCCAGGTGATCGGGCAGGGCTTCAACCGGCCGATCGTCGACAGTGACCCCAGCGCCCATGCCGAAATGGTCGCCATTCGGGCAGCCGCCAAGTCAGCGAGCAATTATCGGCTGCCGGGCAGCACGCTGTATGTGACCTTGGAGCCCTGCAGCATGTGCGCGGGGTTGATCGTGCATTCGCGGGTAGCGCGGGTGGTGTACGGGGCGCTGGAGCCCAAGGCGGGGATCGTGCAGAGCCAGGGGCAGTTCTTTGGCCAGGGCTTCCTCAATCATCGGGTGATGGTAGAGGGTGGGGTGCTGGCCGAGGAGTGCGGGGCGATCTTGAGCGAGTTTTTCAAGGCTCGGCGGGCCTTGCGCTAGTCAGTGCGGGCCTCTTCGCGGGGCAGGCGATCGACAGTGGCCAGGCCGGCAACGGTCACATCGGCGGCGACTGCTCTGCCGGCTTATCCTTGTTGACCCCGGGCACATGCAAGTTGCCTTCGGCCATCTGGCCCTCGAGCTGCGGCTGGGTCACCCAGGTGAGGATGTCGTAGTAGCGGCGGATGTTGGCCACGAAGTGCACCGGCTCGCCGCCACGGGCATAACCGTACTTGGTCTTGCTGTACCACTGCTTCTGCGCCAGACGCGGCAGCATCTTCTTCACATCCAGCCACTTGTTCGGGTTGAGCTTCTCACGCTTGGCCAGGGTGCGGGCGTCTTCCAGGTGGCCGCTGCCGACGTTGTAGGCGGCCAGCGCGAACCAGGTGCGGTCGGGTTCCTGAATGCTGTCGTCGAGCTGCTGCTTGATCAGCATGAAGTACTTGGCACCGCCCTGGATGCTCTGCCTCGGGTCCAGGCGGTTGGATACGCCCATGGCCTGCGCCGTGCGCTGGGTGAGCATCATCAGGCCGCGCACGCCGGTCTTGGACGTGACTTCCGGCTGCCACATGGATTCCTGGTAGCCGATGGCCGCCAGCAGGCGCCAGTCGACCTGCTCGACCTTGGCGTAGCTCTTGAAGTGCTTCTCGTACTTGGGCAGGCGCTGCTGCAGGTGCTGGGCGAAGGTGTAGGCGCCGACATAGCCGAGTACATCCACATGGCCGTAGTAGCGGTCTTTGAGGCGCTGCAGGGTGCCGTTCTTCTGGGCCTTGTCGAGGAACTCGTTGACCTCGTTGAGCAGGCTGTTGTCTTCACCGGCCGCCACGGCCCAGCGCTGATCGCGGGTATCGCCCAGGTCGAAGGCGACCCGTTCGTTGGGGAAATACACCTGGTTCATCGCCAGTTCGTTGGAGTCGACCAGGGTCAGGTCGATCTGGCCTTCATCGACCATGCGCAGCAGGTCGACCACCTCGACGGCGTCGGATTCTTCGTATTCCAGGCCTGGGTACTGTTTTTTCAGCTCGGCCAGCTGGTCGGCATGGCTGCTGCCTTTGAGCACCATGATCTTCTTGCCGACCAGGCCCTTGGCCTCTGTGGGGCGGGAGCGGCCGTTGCGATAGATGACCTGTGGAGTGACTTCCAGGTAGGGATGAGAGAATTTTGCCTGGGTCTTGCGCCGCTCGCTGCTGACCAGGCCGGCGGCGGCCAGCACCGGGCCGGAGGGCTTGCCCAGTTCGTCGAACACTTGATCAAGGTTGTCGGCGGTCTCGATCTGCAACTTTACGCCGAGATCGTCGGCGAAATGCTTGACCAGCTCGTATTCGAAGCCGGTTTCGCCGTTTCGGTCCTGGAAATAGGTGGCCGGGCTGTTGCGGGTGATGACGCGCAGCACGCCATCCTCCTTCACGCGCTCTAGGGTGCTGGGTTTTTCAACACAGGCACCGAGCATCAGAAAGAGTCCGGTTGCGAGAAGCCATTTGGCGCAACGCTGGCGCAGAGCAGTATGGGCGAACATAGCTTGCAGTATACGCAAAGGACGAGGGCCGCCATATCTCGACAACGGTTAGCTTGTCTGGTAGCGCGTTGTGTGCTTCGGCGGGCTTGGCTGAGGATTGTGGCGCCAAACCCTCAGCAAACACGTGATTTTTTTTGACCCCGAAGTCCGGTTCCGCCGCCCGGCAGCATTGCCCTCTGGCGGGTGCCGAAAGCCGCGGAATTAGGCTAGAATGCACGGCCTCTAAGCACACCCCTTCCTGAGGCTGTCCCGACGATGTTGATCCTGCGCGGCGCTCCTGCCCTTTCTGCCTTTCGCCACGGTAAATTACTCGAGCAACTGAGCCAGAAAGTCCCCGCTGTTACTGGTTTGTATGCCGAATTCGCCCACTTCGCCGATGTCGATGGCGAGCTGACCGCCGACCAGCAGCAGGTGCTGGGCCGTCTGCTCAAGTACGGCCCGAGCGTGCCGGTACAGGAGCCGACCGGCCGCCTGTTCCTGGTCGTGCCGCGCCTGGGCACCATTTCGCCCTGGGCCAGCAAGGCCAGCGACATCGCCCACAACTGCGGCCTGCAGTCGATCCAGCGCCTCGAGCGCGGCATCGCCTACTACGTAGCCGGTAACCTGAGCGAGGCCGACGCACAGGCCGTCGCCGCCGAGCTGCACGACCGCATGACCCAGCGCGTGCTGGCCCAGCTGGAGCAGGCTTCCGACCTGTTCAGCCACGCCCAGCCCAAGCCGATGACCTCGGTCGATATCCTCGCCGGTGGCCGCGATGCGCTGGCCAAGGCCAACGTCGACTTGGGCCTGGCCCTGGCCGAAGACGAGATCGACTACCTGGTCAACGCCTTCCAGGGGCTCAAGCGCAACCCGAACGACATCGAACTGATGATGTTCGCCCAGGCCAACTCCGAGCACTGCCGCCACAAGATCTTCAACGCCAGTTGGGACATCGACGGCCAGGCGCAGGAAAAAAGCCTGTTTGGCATGATCAAGAACACCTACCAGATGCACAGCGAAGGCGTGCTGTCTGCGTACAAGGACAACGCCTCGGTGATCGTCGGCAACGTTGCCGGCCGTTTCTTCCCGAACCCTGAAACCCGCCAGTACGGCGCGGTGCAGGAGCCGGTGCACATCCTGATGAAGGTCGAGACGCACAACCACCCGACCGCCATCGCGCCGTTCTCCGGTGCCTCCACCGGCTCCGGCGGCGAAATCCGCGACGAAGGCGCCACCGGCCGTGGCGCCAAGCCCAAGGCTGGCCTGACCGGCTTCACCGTGTCCAACCTGCGCATCCCGGGCTTCGAGCAGCCATGGGAGCAGGCGTACGGCAAGCCTGAGCGCATCGTCGACGCCCTCGACATCATGGTCGAAGGCCCACTGGGTGGCGCTGCGTTCAACAACGAATTCGGTCGCCCGGCCCTGACCGGTTACTTCCGTACCTTCGAGCAGGCGATCAACACCCCCCACGGCGAAGAAGTGCGCGGCTACCACAAGCCGATCATGCTTGCCGGCGGCATGGGCAACATCCGTGAAGAGCACGTGCAGAAGGCCGAGATCACCGTCGGCGCCAAGCTGATCGTGCTCGGCGGCCCGGCCATGCTGATCGGTCTGGGTGGCGGTGCAGCTTCGTCGGTCGCCACCGGCGCCAGCTCCGCCGACCTGGACTTCGCCTCGGTACAGCGCGAAAACCCGGAAATGGAGCGCCGTTGCCAAGAGGTCATCGACCGCTGCTGGCAGCTGGGTGACAAGAACCCGATCGCCTTCATCCACGACGTCGGCGCGGGGGGTATTTCCAACGCCTTCCCTGAGCTGGTCAACGACGGTGGCCGTGGTGGCCGCTTCGAACTGCGCAACGTGCCCAACGACGAGCCGGGCATGGCCCCGCACGAAATCTGGAGCAACGAATCGCAGGAGCGTTACGTGCTGGCCGTCAGCGCCGTCGACTTCGACCGCTTCCAGGCCATCTGTGAGCGCGAGCGTTGCCCGTTCGCCGTGGTCGGCGAGGCGACTGAAGAGCCGCACCTGACCGTGACCGACAGCCACTTCGCCAACACCCCGGTAGACATGCCGCTGGACGTGTTGCTGGGCAAACCGCCGCGCATGCACCGTTCGGTCACCCGCGAAGCCGAGCTTGGCGATGAGTTCGACCCAAGCACACTGTCGCTGGCCGATTCCGTCGAGCGCGTGCTGCACCACCCTGCGGTGGCCAGCAAGAGCTTCCTGATCACCATCGGCGACCGCACCATCACTGGCCTGGTGGCCCGTGACCAGATGGTCGGCCCATGGCAGGTGCCGGTGGCCGACTGCGCCGTTACCGCGACCAGCTTCGACGTCTACACCGGTGAAGCCATGGCCATGGGTGAGCGCACCCCGCTGGCCCTGCTCGACGCCCCGGCGTCCGGCCGCATGGCCATCGGCGAAACCCTGACCAACCTGGCGGCCTCGCAGATCGAAAAACTGTCCGACATCAAACTGTCGGCCAACTGGATGTCCGCCGCCGGCCACCCCGGTGAAGATGCCCGTCTGTACGACACGGTCAAGGCCGTAGGCATGGAGCTTTGCCCTGAGCTGGGTATCACCATCCCGGTCGGTAAAGACTCGATGTCGATGAAGACCAAGTGGAGCGAAGACGGTGTCGAGAAGAGCGTGACCTCGCCGATGTCGCTGATCATCACTGGCTTCGCCCCGGTCACCGACATCCGTAAAACCCTGACCCCGCAACTGCGCATGGACAAGGGCGAAACCGACCTGGTCCTGATCGACCTGGGCCGCGGCCAGAACCGCATGGGCGCCTCGATCCTGGCGCAGACCCACGGCAAGTTGGCCAGTGCCGCACCGGACGTCGACGATGCCGAAGACCTCAAGGCCTTCTTCGCCGTGATCCAGGGCCTCAACGCCGACGGCCACCTGTTGGCTTACCACGACCGTTCCGACGGTGGCCTGATGACCACCGTGCTGGAAATGGCCTTCGCCGGCCATTGCGGCCTCGACCTGGAGCTGGACACGCTGACCAGCAAGCCGGAAAAAGCCGCCGCCATCCTCTTCAACGAAGAGCTGGGTGCGGTAATCCAGGTTCGCCAGGATGCCACGCCAGACGTACTGGCTCAGTTCAGCGCCGCTGGCCTGGGTGAAGACTGCGTTGCGGTGATCGGCCAGCCGATCAACAACAGCGAAGTCGTCGTGCGTCTGAACGGCGAGGCGCTGTTCAAGGGTGACCGTCGCCTGCTGCAACGCCAGTGGGCCGAGACCAGCTACCAGGTTCAGCGCCTGCGTGACAACGCCGAATGCGCCGACCAGGAATTCGACGCGCTGCTCGAAGAAGACAACCCGGGCCTGTCGGTCAAGCTGGGCTTTGACGTCAACGATGACATCGCAGCGCCGTACATCAAGAAAGGCGTGCGCCCGCAAGTGGCGATCCTGCGTGAGCAGGGCGTCAACGGCCAGGTCGAGATGGCTGCCGCCTTCGACCGCGCCGGCTTCGCCGCCATCGACGTGCACATGAGCGACATCCTGGCTGGCCGTGTCGACTTCGAAGCCTTCAAGGGCCTGGTTGCCTGCGGTGGTTTCTCGTACGGCGACGTGCTGGGTGCCGGTGAAGGCTGGGCCAAGTCGGCGCTGTTCAACGCCCGTGCCCGCGATGCCTTCCAGGCCTTCTTCGAGCGTACCGACAGCTTCGCCCTGGGCGTGTGCAACGGTTGCCAGATGATGTCCAACCTGCACGAGCTGATCCCTGGCACCGAGTTCTGGCCGCACTTCGTGCGTAACCGCTCGGAGCAGTTCGAAGCCCGTGTGGCCATGGTCGAGGTGCAGAAGTCCAACTCGATCTTCCTGCAGGGCATGGCCGGTTCGCGCATGCCGATCGCCATCGCCCACGGCGAAGGCCACGCCGAGTTCGCCAACGAAGCAGCATTGCTGGAAGCCGACGTGTCCGGTTGCGTGGCCCTGCGCTACGTCGACAACCACGGCAAGGTCACCGAAACCTACCCGGCCAACCCGAACGGTTCGCCGCGTGGTATCACCGGCCTGACCAGCCGCGACGGCCGTGTGACCATCATGATGCCGCACCCGGAGCGTATGTTCCGCGCCGTGCAGAACTCCTGGCGCCCGGATGAGTGGCAGGAAGATGCCGCGCTGATGCGTATGTTCCGCAACGCGCGGGTGTGGGTGAACTAAGGCGTGTACAAGCTCGCCTTCTTCGTCCCGGCCAGCCACGTCGAGGTGGTCAAGGCCGCTGTGTTTGCCGCTGGCGGCGGACGCATCGGCGACTATGACCACTGTGCCTGGCAAACCCTGGGCCAAGGCCAGTTTCGCCCGTTGGATGGCAGCCAGCCATTTCTCGGGCAAGCCGGGCAGGTCGAGGTGGTGGAGGAGTGGAAGGTGGAGCTGGTGGTGGCCGATGACCTGATTACCCAGGTCGTCGCCGCGCTCAAGCAAAGTCACCCTTATCAGACGCCTGCCTACGAAGTCTGGCCATTGGCTGCCTTCTGAGCAGTCACGTGGCAGGATGTGCAATGAAAAGGCCCGGCAGGCAACTGCCGGGCCTTTTCATTGGGATTGCGTTAGATGGGGAACGCAATCCTGAGCGTTTCGTAGTAATGCTGCAGGGAATAGTTGTCGTCGTTACCGAGCTTTTTCAAGCGTTCGAGTGACGCTTGCATTTCTTGCTGGCGACGCTGTATCAGGCGGGTAGGGTTACAGGCTTCTTCGATTTTTTCGGGGTTGGCGGCGGCCCAGTCTCTGGCCATTTTCTCGTACCAGGTATTGTCACCCGGGTGGCTGAAGTAGCTGCTGGCCAGATAGGCGGGTTGGCGCTGGGCATTACCCTCCCATGCCTCTTTCATCGCTCTTGCTACCCGCTCGACGGCATCTTGCGCCAGCAACGCTGCCAGCTCGTGAAGGGGGTGGGTAGCGTGGTCCTTGGCCAGCTGCGAGTGCGAAACGATGGCCTCACTGTCGGTATTCGGGTCGCTGTTGAAGGCGGTCTGCAGGGGGCCGATGCTGTCGCCTGCCCATGTCGCCAGCTTCTGCATGAGCCAATTCTTTGCAAAGTTGACCGAATTCAGTGGCAGGTCCCGGGCCCACCGGACACCTTGTACTAGGCGCAACAGCGGGTTGCGCGCGGCGATGTCACGTTGGCGCAGGGTCAATTCATAGGCCTCTTTCATCTCGGGATAATCGCTACCCTCAAGCAAGATCGACAACGCTTGTTCATTGTCGCTGCGCTCCCCCGCCTCGATCGGCCTGAAGGCAAGGGAATTGGTCGGGAAGAGGATCCTGGCCAACGGCTCGGCCACACTGCCGATGACGTCCAAGCCGCTGAACCGGCCGGTTACCACCGGGCACGGGTGTTTTGCCCCGATAAGGTCGGTGGACCACGCGGCAACATCGGCATGGCCAATCTTGCGCAAGCACAGTTCGACGTAGTTGGAGTGGGCGAACAAGTCTTCGAGCACATGCAGTGCTTCGCCGAGGTTGCGCATGCCGGTGGCTGTCTTCCCTTCGGCTTTTGCAGCGTCGAGCTTTTTGCTCATATAGCGCAGTGAAGTCTTGAAATACATCATTACCGAATACTTGGGGTGCGGCACATTGAGCGGATTATCGCGCCGCACCAGTGCTTCGAACTCGGGGTCAATGGTGCGAGGGTCGATCGGCGCTTCGTCGAGGTTAATGGGGTTGTCGATGTGCTCCGAGGGCCGGTACACCCCAAGCAAGGCAGGCGTGACGGTATAGGCCTCGCGGCCTTGCGGGGTGTTCTGCAAGGCGTGGAATTTTTTCAACGCGAGAAAATCCACCAGCTTGGTCAGTGTCTGTCGGGTGAACATGGCCGGGAATTTCGCTTCTGCACCCGGCGCGCGGACGATCTTGGGGTCGATCAGTTGTGAATGATCACGCAGCCAGTTGCCAAAGTAGATTGCCTGGCACTGCTCAGCAGTAAAGCCCACGCGGGTCAGGGCCACCTTTTCGATGGTCTCGTGCGCATGCGTTGCGTCGCCATGGTCTTCTATTTCGGCAGCGAAGCGCTTGTGTCGGGTGCCCCTTTCCGGTTCGTCGGGTGCTGCTTCAAGGGCCGGCAAGGTCAACTGGATCGGGCCGTCGTAGGCGGCGCTGGTGTAATGGGCAAAACTCACGCCGTCGCCGGGGATCTGGTCGAAGTACGTCAGCATGGCGGCGTAGTGAGTCGCCAACCCTTCGGGCGCCTCCAGCAGCACGGCAGCGGTGTCAGCTTGAGTGCTATCGGCCAGGTCATTGCGCAGCAGATTATCGATGTGCAAGGCGAATGCTTCGATCAGCGCGATCAGCAGGGTGGGTGTTGTTTCCGGTTGCGCGAGGGCTTTTTCGATCGCCCCCGTGTCCACATCGATCACCCGGCGCTGGTAGTCGTAGACCGCCACCGACTCGCCCTGGTCGACCATGTTAAACGCTGGGTTGGTCACGGTGTCGTCGGCCAGCGCAGCCCTCAATGCTTCCAGGCGTGCAACGGGGATGTTCGCGTCGAATACCGGTAACAGTACCTGGTAGAACAGCAACTCATTCGAAGCGCGGGCAAATCTTTTCAATTGCTCCAGCGCGTAAGTGCTCTGGAAGCTCGGCGTGAAGTGGGTGTCGTTTGTGCTCATGGCCATTCTCGTTGCTGTCGGAAATGGCCATGGTGCATCGCTGTTATTCAGGCGAGCAGCGGGAAGTGACTCCGGGGCCGCGGGGCATCAGCGCCTCGCTCAGGGGTGGGCAGCGGGCTTGTGCAATGCCCCGCACGCCAACAACCCCACCTCGAACAGCACCCACATCGGCACCGCCAGCATCGTCTGCGAAAACACGTCCGGCGGCGTCAGAATCATCCCCACCACAAAACAGCCGACGATCACGTAGGGCCTGCTGCGCCTGAGCGTTGCGACATCCGCTAGCCCCACCCACACCACAATGAACGTCGCCACCGGGATCTCGAAGGCCAGCCCGAACGCCAGGAACAGCGCCATGATGAAGTCCAGGTACTGGCTGATGTCGGTCATCATCGCCACGCCATCGGGCGTCACGCTGGCGAAAAAGCCGAACATCATCGGGAACACCAGAAAGAACGCAAACGCCATGCCGGCATAGAACAGCAAAATGCTCGACACCAGCAGCGGCAGGGCAATGCGCCGTTCGCGGCGGTACAGGCCCGGCGCCAGAAACCCCCACGCCTGGTGCAGCAACAGCGGCATGGCGACGAACAGCGCGCACATTGCGGTCAGCTTGAAAGGGGTCAGAAAGGGTGAGGTGACACTGGTCGCGATCATGCTGGCGCCTTCCGGCAGGAAGCGGCGCAGCGGTTCGGAGATCAGTGTGTAGAGGGGCTGGGCGAAGGGGAACAGCCCTGCGAATACCAACGCGACCACTGCCAGGCAGCGCACCAGGCGCTTGCGCAGCTCGCGCAGGTGCTCGGTCAGCGGCATAGCTGCCGCAGGGTCCATGGCGAGGCTCATGAGGCATTCTCCCTGGGCACTGGGACGGTTGCCGGGTCATTGGCCGGTTGTGCGGCAAGGCTGATGCCCTGGCGAATGTCCTGCTCAAGGCGCTGCAGGGGCTCGCTGTCGAAGTTGGGCAACTCGATCTCCCGTTCCATCTGTGCGCGCAGGCCCTGCATGGCCCTGCGTGCCTGGCCCAGGCCGCGCCCGAGCGTACGTGCCGCAACCGGCAGCCGCTCGGGCCCGAGCACCAGCAGTGCGACGATGCCAACCAGCAACAACTCGCTGAAGCCTACCTCGAACATCAGGCCTGACGGTCCGTTTGCGACTGCGCCGTAGCCTGGCCGGCCAGCGGTGCCTGCTGCTGCACCTGAGCCGGGCCGGATGGGTTGGCTTCGTTGTCACCGCCCATGGACTTGCGAAACCCTTGTATGGCTTCGCCAACATCGCTGCCCAAGCCCTTGAGGCGCTTGGTACCAAACAGCAGGAATACGATCATCAGTACGATCACCAGTTGCCAGATGCCAATGCCACCCATTGCGACCACTCCTGTAAGGCCATGAAAAGGAAGGGTAATCCTGCCTCGCGTAGATGACGCGAACATGACGGAAGGGCGATTGCCATCTACCTGCAACAACTGGCGTGTTGACTGGCGCTTTTACGGGCCATGAGAGGCGCACGCGGATGGGCGGCAGACGACAGCAGGGCGCGGCCCTGCTGATGGTAATGGTGGTGTTGGCGATGCTCGCGGCAGGTATGGCCTGGCTGGTGGAGGATGGCCGGCGCCAGGTTGATGAAGTGCGCCTGTTGCACCAGCGGGTGCAGGTGCGGGCGATGGAACAGGCCGGCCTGGCCTATGCCGAGCAGGCGCTGCGCGACCCGGCCTGGCGGCTTAGTCCGTTGTTCTGGCAGGCGTTGCGTGGGCAGCCGCTGAACTACGACTTTGGCGCAGGCCAGGCGCAATTGCAGGTACGCGACCAGCACGCCTGCTTCAACGTAAACGCTTTGCTCGGTGCCGACGGTGAACGTGCCGAGCGCCAGTTGCGCCGCCTGCTGGGCGATGACATGGCGGCCGAGCGCCTGGTCGACGGCCTGGCCGACTGGCTCGACAGTGACAGCGATGCGCGTTTGCAGGGGGCCGAGAGTGCCCAGTACCTGCGCCAGCAACCCCCGCGCCTGGCGGCCAATCAAGCGATGCTCGACACCAGCGAGCTGAACCTGCTGCTGGAGCCGGACGCCACGCGCCAGCGCCGCTACCCGATGCTGTGCGCCCTGCCGCAGACCACGGGCTGGCGCTTGAACGCCAATGCCCTGGGGTTGGAGCATCTGCCGTTGCTCGATGCCCTGTATGAGGGGCGGTATCCGCGTTCGCTGCTCAGCCGCATCGTCAGTGGCCGGCCGGCATCAGGCTATGTGGATGCGGCGGCGCTGCGCCAGGCGTTGGGGGCGGTGGATGATGAGACGTTCGAACGGTTGAGCGAAGGGTTGCTGCTCAACAGTGGGCACTTTGTGTTGCAGCTGTCGTTCGAGGAAGAGGGGCGGGTGATGCGCAGCGCGTTTCAGGTCGAGGCGCTGGGGGTGGTGCAGTGGCATGCGCGGGTGCCGGCGCAGCAGGTGCGGGTGAAGAGTCGTGAGCCGATACTCTGGTAAACCTCGCCGGCCTCTTCGCGGGCTTGCCCCGCGAAGAGGCCGGTACAGCCAGCGCGAGGCTGACGGCCCGGCGCCTGGTCAGGCGGTGCCGATCTCCCCGCCATCATCACGCTGAATCACCACGGTCGAAGCCCGCGGCCTTACCGTAGCCCCCGCCGGGGTAGCATCGGTAGCCTTGTCGGTATACGGCCAGTTCTCCGGATGCTGGATGTTCACGAACATCGATTTGTTGTCCGGGCTGAAGGCAATCCCCGTCACCTCGCAGCCGTTCGGCCCAACGAAGAAACGCCGCAGGTCCACCTGGTTCTGCGCGTTGACTGGCACCTGTTTGCCCGTGGCATCCACCAGGTCCGTCGGGATCACCGCCAGCAACTGGTCGTTGGTGTAATCGGTCAGGGTGCTCTCACCGTTGTCGGTCTCGAACCACAACACGCCACGGCTATCGAAACTCATGCCATCGGGGCTGGCGAACTGGTTCAGCTCGGTCAGCCCGGAGCGGTTGATGTCGGCGGTGCCGGCAGCGTTGGCGCCAAACACGAAAATGTCCCAGGTGAAGCTCAGCTGATCGTCGCTGTCGTGCCAGCGGATGATGTGGCCGTGACGGTTCGGGCCACGCGGGTTGGCGGCGTCGACTTTTTCCGGGGTGCGCGCGCTGTTGTTGGTCAGGGTCAGGTAGACATCGCCATTGAGCGGGTTGACTGTGGTCCATTCCGGGCGGTCCATTGGGGTCGCGCCCACGGCATCGCCCGCACCGCGAGTGTTGAGGATGATACCCGGCAGGTCACTGTACAGCGCGCCAAGGGTGCTGCCGCCGGTGGTGGCAGTGGCCACGTCGAGCAGCAGCCACACGCCTGTGCCGTCGGCATTGAAGCGGGCCACGTAGAGCTTGCCTTGGTCCATGTACTTGGCCCCGGTGGCCAGGCGGTCGGCCGGGCTTGCGTCGGCGGCGTCCCACACGGCGGTGGAGACGAACTTGTACAGGTACTCGTTGTTCGAGTCGTCGCCCATGTACCACACCAGCGGTTTGCCAGCCACCGGCAGGCCCGGGCAGCAGCCTTCGTGACGGAAGCGCCCCAGTGCCGTCCGCTTAGTCGCCAGGGTGGCGCTGTTGTACGGGTCGATTTCGACGATGTAGCCGTAGGTGCTGGCTTCGTTGCGGTAGTCGTCGGTGGCGCTGGCGCCTTTGACGGTGACGTCGAAACGGGTGAATTCGTCGGCTACTTCGGTGCTGTCACCGGCAGCGCTTTCCCATTTGTACTGGCCGCTGGAGGTGCCCACGCCGATGCGGCGCTGGTCTTCGGGGCGGGTGCCCTTGTTGACGAAGATGCCCGGCCAGTTCTCTTCACAGGTCAGGTAGGTGCCCCATGGGGTGTAGCCGTTGCCGCAGTTGTTGTTGGTGCCGCGGCAGTGGGTGCCGGCGCTGGAATACTTGGTCTTGACGTGGTCGGTGCCGCGCAGCGGGCCAGTGATTTCCATGCGCGAGGCGGTGGTGAAGCGGCGGTTCAGCGGGTCGTTGTCGACCACCTGCCAGCGCCCGCTGACCTTCTGCAGGCGCACCACGCCAGCGCCGTGGGCGTTGATCTCTTTGCGGATCTCTTCGGCCGGGCGCTTGCCGTTGGCATCTAGGGTGGGGCCAGCTGGGTGCAAGGCGGCAGCATCGATGTACTCGAAGTTGATCGCCAGCAGGCCGTCTTCGGAGCTGCCATTGATCGGGAAGAAGTGCATGCCGTCGTGGTGCATGCCCATGGCATTGGCCTGGTCGGCCGAGGTGTTGCTGCCATCGGACTTCCACGGGCTGGCATTGCTGTTCAGCGGCGTGCCCCAGGGCGCCAGCACGTAGGCGCTGTAGCCTGCGGCGACGACACAGGCATCGGTGCGCGAACCTGGGATGGACTGGAAGCCCAGTGCCAATTTCGGGACTTCCGGTTCGGTAACAGGTGGCTCCGTCACCGGTGGCTCGGTGACAGGATCATCGTGATCGGAACCACCACCGTCGAAGCAGCCTGTCAGGCCGGTACCGGCGATCATGGCGATGGCGGCGCCCAGGCTGCCACGCATGATGCTGCGGCGGCTGAGGTAGGCGTCCATGACGTTGGCCATCGGCATATTGCCGCTGTGGTTCCGGTCCAGGTTGTCGCCGGTATCTCGACTCATCAGGGTGTCCTTATGTTTGGCTGAGTTGAAGGAAACCGCGACTTTAGAGCGCAAGTGTGATGATTCCTTGGCAGAAATGTTAACGAGTGCTTAAAACTGTCGGTTCTTAGATATGTGTCCGACAGATCAATTTGGAATTGCTGTCGGATTTCTGCCATCAAACTGTCATGCGAACGCCGCAACATCCGGGCCCAACGTGAACGTGGATAAGGATGGCGGGTTCGATGGCAAGCAGTGTTAACAGGCGCGAAGTGATCAGTTGGATGGGTGTCGGTGCCTTGGCACCGTTGCTCGGCGCCTGTTCCGCCTTGCCGGGGCCGCGCGGTGGCAATGCCCGCCTGGACTTGCTCTATGTCGCCGACACCCTCGATGCCCGCCAACCCGGCCGGGCTGTGGTCCCGGCGACGCGCCTGGGGCCGGTCAGCCACCTCGGGCGTGCGCCGTGGATGACCGGTGCCAGCGCCAGCATCGCCTTTCCGCAACTGGCGCCACTGCTCGATGCCGGCCGGGCCGACGAGGCCAACCTGGGTGGCTATGCCGTACTCGGCGCATTGCTGGAGCAACTGCGTGGCGAGGCCGGTGCAGGCAACAGCTTGACCCTGGAGAACGGCCAAGGTTGGAATGGCAGCGGCCTGGCCTACCTGACCCAGGGTGAAAGTGGCGTGCAAGGCAGCCAACTGCTGGGCAGCGAAGCGCGGGTCAGCAGTGACGAGCGCGTGCTCTGGCCACAGCGCAGCGCAGCACTCTACCGCCAGGCGTCCGCCACTACGCTTGGCGCCGGGCTCGCTGACGAACAACGCCAGGCCCTTGGGCTCGAACCCCTGCAGCTGTTCGAACGGGGCGGCGCGCGCATTGCCGTGGTCGGTGTCACCGACCCTTACGCGCAAGACCAGAAAGCCTCCCTCAAACAGTGGTATCAGGCCTTGCTGCCGGTTTTCCAACAGGCCCGGCGCGAGGCCGACCTGGTGGTGGCCCTGGCCGATGTCGGTACCGGGCCGGGGCTGTGGCTGGCTGAACGGCTGCCGGCCATCGACCTGTTGCTGTGCGCACGTGGCCAGGACCTGTGGCCAACACCGGTGCAGGCCACCCAGGCCAGCGGCCGCCGCGTGCCGGTGCTGTTTGCCGGCTGCCGGGGCAGCGGTGCGTTTCGCTTGCGCTGCCAGCAGGTGGCGGGGCAATGGCAGTTCGAGGGGCGCTTCTTCCCGACGTTCGAACAGACGCTTTCACCGGCAGCACAGGTGCGTGCCGGGCAATTGCGGGCGCAGTTGAACCAACAGCGCGCCGGCCACGCGGCGTGGCTCGATCAACCGCTGGCCCGCGCGCCCCAGGCGCTGTGGCGGCGTGACACCCGTGGCGGCAGCTGGGACCGCCTGCTGCATCAGGCTTTGGCCGATGACGGCAGCCTGCCGGTGTTGCTGCCGGGCCTGCGTTACGACTGCCCGTTGGCGGCAGGTACAGCGATTACCCGTGAGCACCTGATCAGCCTGACCGGCGGTTACCCGGCCCCGGTGGTCGAGGCTCCGGCCCGGCAGGTCGAGCAAGTGCTGGAAAATGCCGCGGAACAGCTGTTTGGCGACCCGTTGCTGCTGGACAACAGCCAGGACCTGCCGCGCTGGCAGGGCCAGGCCTGGCAAGTCAGCTACAGCCCCCAGGGCAAACGCATCAGCGGCCTGCAGCCGAGCGAGGGGTTGTGCCGCACGTTTGGCCTGCAGTTCGCGTCGCAGGCCGGCGAGCCGCTCTGGCAGCGGGTAGAGGCCTGGCTGGCACGGCAGGCGCCTGACTGGCAACTGACAGCGCTGCAATGGCCCGAAGTGCGCTATGTGCAGGGCCACCCAGGCTGGCACCCCCGGCAGATGGCTTCGTGAGCTTCGCTTCGCGGCTGATCACTGGTGGCTGCCTGACCCTGGCCGGCTGGCTCGCTGCACAGTGCGTGTTGCAACTGGGCCGCCAGCCACAACCGGCCAGCCGCTCGCCGGCCACCGAGACGCAACTGCCGGGGTTGATGGTCGGCCACTGGCAGGCACCCGTCGACGACGGCGCGATCGTCATCACCCGTTTGCCCTTGCACTACCTCGGTGGCCTCAAGGCCCAGCCGTTGTCGGCCAGCGTGGTGGTGCTGCGCTACGAACAACAGGTGCGCACCCTGGCCCGCGGCCAGCGCCTGGCACCGGGGATCGTGCTGCAGGACATCGACAGCGATGGCCTGATTTTCAATAACCAAGGGCGGCGTGAACGCCTGCCCTGGCCGCCACGCCCCGCCGTGACCGGCCTCAAGCGGCAAGGATGAACGATGCCTGTTAAATACTGCATGGCGGCTGCACTGAGCCTGGCCTTGGCCGTGGGCCTGCCGGTTGCGAGCGCCGAGGAGCCGGTGTTCGATGACGACGGCACGCCGATGTACGAGGTGAACTTCGTCGACACCGAGCTGGGTGAATTCATCGACAGCGTGTCGCGCATCACCGGTACCACGTTCATCGTCGACCCGCGGGTCAAGGGCAAGGTCACCGTGCGCACCGTCGACCTGCACGACGCCGATGCCATCTATGACATCTTCCTCGCCCAACTGCGCGCCCAGGGCTACGCCACCGTCGACCTGCCCAATGGCAGCGTGAAGATCGTCCCCGACCAGGCGGCGCGCCTGGAGCCGGTGCCGGTGGAGCCTGCCGGGCAGCAGGGCGAAGGCAGCGACAGCGTGGCGACCCGCGTATTCAATGTGCGCAACGCCGCCACCGAGCAGGTGCTTGGCATACTCAAGCCATTGATCGACCCACGGGTTGGGGTGATCACCCCGTACCCGGCGGCGCACCAGTTGGTCGTCACCGACTGGCGCAGCAACCTCGAACGCATCGCCAGCCTGCTGCATCAGCTCGACCGCCCCAGCGAGACGGCGGGCAGCAGCAGTACCCAAGTCATCTACCTGCGGCACGCCACGGCCAGTGAAGTGGTCAAGGTGCTGCGCGGGCTCAGCCAGGAAGGCATGGCGCCGGCAGAAGGCGTGGCCGAGGGCGAAGCCAAGGACCGGCCGGTGATGGCCGCCCCCGGTGGCTCGGGCATTCGCCTGGAATACGAAGAGGGCACCAACGCTGTAGTCATGGTCGGCCCCGACAGCGAGCTGGCCGCCTACCGTGCCATCGTCGAGCAGCTGGATATCCGCCGTGCCCAGGTGGTGGTCGAGGCGATCATCGCCGAGGTGTCCGACAGCAGTGCCCAGGAGCTGGGTGTGCAGTGGCTGTTCGCCGACGAGAAGTTCGGTGCCGGTATCGTCAACTTCGGCAGCAACGGGGTGAACATCGCCAACATCGCCGGTGCTGCCGCCAGCGAAGACACCGAGGCACTGGGCAAGCTGTTGTCTGCCACCGCCGGGGCCACTGCCGGCATCGGCCACTTCGGCGGCGGTTTCAACTTCGCCATGCTGGTCAATGCGCTCAAGGGCAAGAGCGGCTTCAACTTGCTGTCCACGCCAACCTTGCTGACCCTGGACAACGCCGAGGCGTCGATCCTGGTTGGCCAGGAAGTGCCCTTCGTCACTGGCTCGGTGACGCAGAACAACGCCAACCCCTACCAGACCATCGAGCGCAAGGAGGTCGGGGTCAAGCTGCGGATCAAACCGCAGATCAACATCGACAACAGCGTGCGCCTGGACATCGTCCAGGAGGTCTCGTCGATTGCCGACTCCAGCGCTGCCAGCGATGTGATCACCAACAAGCGTGAGATCAAGACCAAGGTCATGGTCGAAGACAACGGCCTGGTGATTCTGGGCGGCCTGATCAGCGACGAGCTGAGTACCAGCAACCAGCGCGTACCGCTGCTGGGTGACATCCCCTACCTGGGCCGCCTGTTCCGTTCCGACGCCAGCAAGAACACCAAACAGAACCTGATGGTCTTCATTCGCCCGCGCATCCTGCGCGATGGGCCGAGCCTGGCCGGGCTCAGCGAAGGCAAGTACCGCACCCTGCAGCAGACCACCCCGCTGCAGTTGCCGGACCTTGCCGGTGCTGAAGGCGCCACGCCGCTGCTGCAGGTGTTCCCCGCCAGCCGGGCGCGCCTGGACGGCGGTAACTGGTGATGCTGCCCTATCGGCTGGCACGCCAGGCAGGCCTGGCCATGACCCCCGCGCAAGACGGCTGGCAATTGTGGCTGCGCCGCGACGCTGACAGCGAGGTGTTGCAGGAGCTGCTGCGGGTGCATGGCCAGCCCGGTGCGCTGGCCTACCTGGAGCCCGCAGCATTCGACGAACAACTGGCACAGCTGTATCAGGGCGGCGATGCGGCCACCGCAGCGCTGATCGAAGGTATCGGCGACCAGGTCGACCTGGACAGCCTGATGAGCGAGATGCCGCGCATCGAGGACTTGCTCGAAAGCGATGACGAGGCGCCGGTGATCCGCCTGATAAACGGGCTGTTCGGCCAGGCCTTGCGCCTGCGTGCCTCGGATATCCATATCGAGACCTTCGAACAGAGCCTGGTGGTGCGCCTGCGGGTCGACGGCCACCTGCGCGAGGTGCTGCGCCCGCCGCGGGCGCTGTCGGCGATGCTGGTGTCACGCATCAAGGTCATGGCGCGGCTGGACATCGCCGAGAAACGCCAACCCCAGGATGGCCGCATCACCTTGCGGGCGGCAGGGCGCGAGGTCGATGTGCGGGTCTCGACGCTGCCGGGCATTCACGGTGAACGGGTGGTGATGCGCGTGCTCGACAAGCAGGCCAGCCTGCTGGCGCTGGACAACCTGGGCATGCCGGCCGCCGTGCTGCAAGGTCTGCGCAGTTGCCTGGCGCGGCCCAATGGCATCGTGCTGTCCACCGGCCCCACCGGCTCGGGCAAGACCACCACGCTGTACGCCAGCCTCAACAGCCTCAACGATGGCAGCCGCAACATCCTCACCGTCGAAGACCCGGTGGAGTACGCCATCGCCGGCATCGGCCAGACGGCCATCAACCCACGCGCCGGGCTGACCTTTGCCAGTGGCCTGCGCGCAATCCTGCGCCAGGACCCGGATGTGATCATGCTCGGCGAAATCCGTGACCAGGAAACCGCACAGATAGCTGTGCAAGCCAGCCTCACCGGCCACCTGGTGCTCTCGACCCTGCACACCAACAGCGCAGTGGGGGCAGTGACCCGCCTGCGTGACATGGGCATCGAACCCTTTCTGATCGCGTCGTGCCTGCGCGGTGTGCTGGCGCAGCGCCTGGTGCGGCGGCTGTGCCAGTGTGCGGTGGCGCAGCCGCTGCAAACCGCCGAACGTGACTTGTGGCCCGAGCTGTGTGCGCTGGGCAGCAGTTACCACGCCGTCGGTTGCGAGCACTGCCAGGGCAGTGGCTATGTCGGGCGCCTGGGCCTGTACGAGTTCATCGAGCTGGACGCCGGCCTGATCGCGCTGCTGTACGACGGCGCCAGTGAGCAAGCCATGCAGGATTACCTGGCCGACCGTCGGCGCAGCCTGGTAGCCATGGCCAGCGATTGCCTGGCGCGTGGCGAGACCAGCCTGGCCGAAGTGTTGCGCGTGGTGCAGGGCTGAGCCATGCCGACCTATCGTTATCAAGCCGTCGACCTGGCCGGCAAGACCCACAAGGCCTGCCTGCAGGCCGACAGCGAGCGCCATGCGCGCCAGCTGTTGCGTGACCAGGGCCTGTTCGCCCGCCAGTTGCAGCGCCACGAGGCAGGCGTGCGGCAACCCCGCCGCCAGCGCCTGAGCCGTGCGCAACTGTGCGAACTGACCCGCCAGTTGGCGACCTTGACCGGCGCGGGGATCCCCTTGGTCGACGCCCTGGCCACCCTCGAACGGCAATTGCGCCAGCCTGCCTTGCACAGCGTGCTGGTGGCCTTGCGCGGTTCGCTCGCCGAAGGCCTGGGGCTGGCGCGCAGCCTGGCCCGCCAGGGGGCGCCGTTCAGCGGCCTGTACTGTGCGCTGGTCGAGGCCGGTGAGCGCTCCGGGCGCCTGGCCCAGGTGCTCACGCGCCTGGCCGATCACCTGGAGCAGGTGCAACGCCAGCAGCACAAGGCGCGTACTGCATTGATCTACCCCTGTGTGCTGATGGGGGTGTCGCTTGCCGTGGTGATCGGCCTGATGACCTTCGTGGTGCCCAAGCTCACCGAGCAGTTTGCCCACGCCGGGCAGAGCCTGCCGTTGATAACCGCCTTGCTGATCGGCCTGAGCCAGGGGCTGGTGCACGCCGGGCCCTGGTTGCTGGGCCTGGCGATGCTGCTGACGCTGCTCGGTGGCTGGCTGCTGCGCAAGCCGCACTGGTGCCTGCGCCGTGATGAGTTGCTGTTGCGCCTGCCGCGTGTGGGCGGCCTGTTGCAGGTGCTGGAAAGCGCGCGGCTGGCACGTAGCCTGGCGATTCTCAGCAGCAGCGGCGTGGCCCTGCTCGAAGCCCTGCAGGTGGCCACCGAGACAGTTTCCAACCGGCGCATCCGCCTGGCCATGGAGCAGGTGCGCCAGCAGGTGCAGGGCGGCACCAGCCTGCACCGCGCGCTGGATGCCTGCCAACAGTTTCCGCCGTTGCTGGTGAACATGGTCGGCAGCGGCGAGGCCAGCGGCACCCTGGCCGACATGCTGGAACGGGTGGCGGACGACCAGGAGCGCGGTTTCGCCCGCCAGGTGGACACCGCCATGGCGCTTTTCGAACCGCTGATGATCCTGGTGATGGGCGCCGTGGTGCTGTTCATCGTGCTGGCGGTGCTGCTGCCGATCATGCAACTCAACCAGGGCCTGCAATTGTGAACACAAGGAGTACTTCCATGCAGCATCGTCGTAACCGTCAGCGTGGCTTCACCCTCATGGAGATCATGGTGGTGATCTTCATCATCGGCCTGTTGATCGCCGTGGTCGCACCCAGTGTGCTGGGCAACCAGGACAAGGCCATGCGGCAGAAGGTCATGGCAGACCTGGCCACACTCGAACAGGCGCTGGACATGTACCGGCTGGATAACCTGCGTTTTCCCAGTAACGAGCAAGGCTTGGCTGCGCTGGTGAAAAAGCCCGAGCAGGCGCCGCTGCCGCGTGCCTGGCGCAGCGATGGCTATGTGCGCCGCCTGCCGCAAGACCCATGGGGGACGCCGTACCAGTACCGCATGCCTGGCGAGCATGGGCGCGTTGATGTCTATTCGCTGGGTGCCGATGGTGTGCCTGGCGGCGAAGGGCAGGATGCCGACCTGGGTAACTGGGCGCTGTAAGGGTGCGCCGTGAACAAGGCTTCAGCCTGATCGAATTGCTGGTGGTGCTGGCCATCGCCGGGTTGATGTCCAGCCTGGCCGTGGCCTGGCTCGACAGCGGCAAGACGAATGTCGACCAAGCCCTGCAACGCCTGGCGGCCGAAACCCGGACCCAGGCGGCCCTGGCCCGCCATGCCGGGCAGTTGCGCGGGTTGCGCTGGACTGGCCAGCGGCCGGAGTTTGTCCGCCGCGAGGACGACGCCTGGGTGGTCGAGACCGTCGCGCTCGGCGACTGGCCCAAGGGCCTGCGCCCGGACTGGCCCGCCAGCGCGCAGCCGCATCTTCTGTTCACGCCGCAAGGCTGGGCTCAGCCGGGCTCGGTGCGCTGGCACTGGGCCAAAGGCAGCCAGCAATGGGCCTGGCGCAGCGATGGCAAGCTACAGCTGGCGCCACTGCCATGAAGCGCCAGCAGCGCGGTTTCACTCTGCTGGAAGTGACCGTGGCCCTGGCGATTGCCGCCGTGCTGGCGGTGATCACCAGCCAGGTCCTGCGCCAGCGCCTGGCGGTGCAGGACAACCTGCAGCAGCACCGCCTTGGCCTGCTGTGCGCGCGCGAGCTGCAAGCCCGTTTCGTCGTCGAACAGTACTGGCCGACCAGCAACCAGGTGGGCGGCCAACTGAGCCAGGGCGGCCAGCTGTGCCATTGGCAGATGCGATTGCGCCGCACCGGCGTGCGTGACCTGCGCCGGGGCGAACTGCAGGTGTTCGGCGACCGCGACCAGCGGCTGCCGCTTGGCCAATACAGTGTTTTTCTGGAGCGCCCATGAAGCGGCATCAGGCAGGCCTTACCCTGATCGAACTGATGGTCGCGCTGGCCCTGACCGCGCTGCTCGGCATCATGCTGGCGGCATTGGTCAACGGCTGGCTGAAGGTGCGTGAGCGGTTGCAGGTGAGCAGCCAGCAAACCTCGGTGCTGGATTTTTGCCTGGCGCTGGAGCGGCGCCTCGACAGCCCGGTGCTGCGCCGGGTGTACGAACAGCGTCTGCCCTTGGCCAGCCGCTGGTTCGATTGGCAACCCGCGAACGGCCAACTGCTGTGGGTGGCTGCCACCGGCCTGCCTGAAGCTGAAGGCGGGTCGCGCCTACAGCGCCAGCGCTTGCGCTTCGAGGCGCGCGAGCAGCGTGTGTTGCTGGAGAGTTCGGCCGACCTGTATGCCGCGACTGCTGCGCGCTGGGTGTTGCGCGAGCAACTTGAAGGGGTGAGCAAGGTGAACGTTTTGTATCACCAGGGCGGCCGCTGGCAACCCTGGCCTTCCGATCAACCGGCGCACCCCGGCCGTGGTGTGCGCCTGGAGCTGCAGCGTGATGGAGCACCGTATGTCTGCACTTTCGTTATTCCCTGGGGGCGTTCATGAAGGTTGATTGGCGTCGACGTTCGCCGGCCCGGCCTTGGCTGTTGTTGCGCCCAGGCAGCCCTTGGGACTGGCTGCTGGTCGAGGGCGGTATCGCGCAGCGCCAGGGGCAGGGCGAGCCCCCGGAGAACCTGCAGGCGCGGGTGGCGTTGATCGTGCCTGCCGAGCACTGCAGCCACTTCCAGTTGCCCGCACCGCCGGGGCTCAGGCGTGAAGAATGGCCATTGTTGCTTGAAGACCGCTTGCTGCAGAGCGCGGATGAGGTGGTGTGTGGATGTTTGGGCCGTGAAGCCGGGCAGGTGCGGCTACTGACCGTGGCACGTCAGCATCTGGAGGGCTGGCGCGGGCAGTGTGTGGAATGGGGGGTGTCGGTCGAGTGTTGCTGGGCCGAATTTCAGTTGCTGCCTGTTCCTGAGGCGGGTGTGGCCTGGTGTTGGCAGAAGCCGGGCGGGTTCAGCTTGATGAAGGGGCTGAGCGAAGGCGCGGGCGAACGCTGGCTGGCCTGGCCTGATGCGCTGGGCGATGTGCGGGTCGAACCCTGGCCGCAACTGCGCAGGGTGCCGCTCGAGGGGCGCTGGCCCGACGAGTTGGCGCCGCTCGACAGCCTGCCTGGCCTGTTCGAGCAGCGGCGAACTCGCACCTTTGTTGGCCCCTCGCGAGCACAGCGTCAGCTGCTTGCCGCCTGCCTGCTGCTGGCCTGCACCTGGGGCGGCCTGTGGTTGGCCCAGCAATGGCGCCAGGTGCAGCTCTGGCAAGCCCAGGTGCTTGCCGTGACCGGCGAGCAGGCAGGGCCGCGGCAGGCGGCGCAGGTGCTCAAGCGCCTGCGCGAAGCCGAACTGCAACAGCAATTGCGTGTGCGTCAGTTGGCAGACTTGCAGGGGCGCTTGCAGGCCTGGTTGCAAGCGCATCCCGGCTGGCGCCTGCAAGCCGTGCGCTTCGACGGCCAGCGCTGGCATGTGCGCGTGGAGGGGGAGGGGGCCGCACCGCCCTGGGGCGAGATGGCCAGTGCTGTTGGGGCACAGGTGCAAGTGAACGGGGATGCATCGTCGACCCGTGTGGTTTTCGACCTGGAGGTGGCGACATGAACCGGGACTGGGTTCAGCGCCATCGCCTGGCACTGGCCGGGGGGCTGATTGCGCTGCTGTCGAGCGTGCTGGTTGTACGCGAAGGACTGGCGCAATGGCACGCGCTTGGCCAATGGCGGGGGTTGGCGCAGGCGGCGGCAGGTTTGCAGGGGGGCGCGCCGCTGAGCTTGGAGCGTCTGCACCAGTCGGCGCAAGCGCGGCGCATCGAGTTGCAGGAGGTGGTCGCACAGGGTGAGACCTGGCACATGCAGGGGCAGGTGGCCGATGAGCAGGCCCTGCTGGGCTGGGTCGTTTCGCTGCAGAGCGAGGGCGCGCAACCGTTGCAGTGGGGGTTGGAGCAAGCCCCCAACGGCCTGCGTTTTGACCTGGTGCTGCGGCCATGAGCCGGGGCAGCGTGGCGTGGCTGCTGTGGGTGTTTGTCCTGACCTTGCTGGTGGAGCTGCCGGCCAGTTGGCTGGTGCGTGGGTTCGGCCTGCCGGCAACGGGAGTGAGCGGCAGCTTGTGGCAGGGGCAGGCGACACAGCTTGGGCCGTTCGGGCCATTGCAGTGGGCCGTGCAGCCCTGGCGTTTGCAGGGCCAAGGGGCATTGGGCTTTCAGGGGCAGGCCTGGCAGGTGCGGGTTGAAGGCTGGCCTTGGCGTTGGCGCCTTGACGTTCAGCCCACAGCGGCGCAGGTGACTGTGCCTGCGGCCTATCGCCTGGTTGGGCAATGGCAGGGTACGCTGCGGGTGCACGGTGCGGGGCGGCGATGCCAGGCTGCCGAGGGGCGTATCAGTGTCACGGACCTGGCGCTGAGTGAGCCCTGGTCGTTGGGGTTAGGGCAGGGATGGCTCGAGGTGCAGTGCCGAGGTGGTTGGCATGTGCTGGGGCAGTTGGCGCAGCAGGGGCAGCATCAGTTGCAGGTGGATGCGCACCTGCTGGGGCGACAGGCCCAGGTCACCCTCGCGTTGCAGCCCGATGCCGCCCTGACGCCGCTGCTGCGCGGTGCGCAATGGCTGGGGCCAGAGGCGACAGCGGGGCAGCGGCTGATCAGGTGGTAATCACTTGAGTGAGGTCGCGGCCATTGATAGATCGCTATCTTACTGATTTGTAAGGTTTATCTGTGGGGTCGGCCAAGTCACCACATCATGGGTGGGTTCATGAAAGCGTCGACGGGCAACGGTTACTGCGCCTTGCCTTGCACGCTCGATACCCACTGCTCGCTGCGGTTGTGCCCGCTGGTGCGCAATAGCCCCAGGTCAAGCGCATTCTCACCGTCTGCAGCGCCCTTGCCTTTGGTGAACTCGGCCACGGCAGTGCCCAGGTCCACCGGCGAGTTGGACGCATCGATCGACACATCGCGGCGGTAGTCGCTGCCATTCAGGGTTTCACGGGTAACGGCATTGGCGTTCAACTCGACAGCGCCTTTGCCCGATTGCAGCCGGGCGCCCACCAGGTGGGCATCGCCACCGACCTTGAGGTCAAGCCCTTCACTGCCCTTGAGCGTGGCCTGCCTGGTCACGGTGTCGCGCTGTTGGTGTGAGACCTCCAGGCGCAAGGTCGGGGAAAAACCAGGATCGGCTTTGCTCAAGGCAGCGCCGGCTTTTTTGCCGATTTTGTCACTCAGCGGCCCAGCCAGCGCGTTGGCGGCGTTGGTGTAGCCCTGCGGGTTCTTCTCCTGGCTCAGGCGCAGGTCGCCTTTCACGCTCAAGCTGTCGACGCGGTCCTTGCGGCTGGCAACACGCAGGTCGCCGCCAACATCACCGTTTATGCGCCCGGCTTCCAGGCTGGCACCTTCGATGCGCGTGTCGCCACGGCTTTGCCACTGGATTTTTTCGGCGCGCAGTTGGCTGGCATTCCACGTGTGGTTGTCACGCTTGTCCAGCGCTACCTGGGCGCGGCCATGCAGGCCGAGGGTATCGGTAGCGCCCTTGGCCATGTTGAAGCCGGCCCCGGCCGTGATGTCGAGGTTGTCGCGTTGCTCGCGGTCGCTTGAAGCTTCGATCAGCATGCCGCCGCCTGCGGCGTTGAGCTCGATTTGTTCGGCCGAGGCTTGCAGGCCCTCAAGGTGCAAGGCAATGTCCTCCCGGGCACGGCTGCTGAGGGTGAGCTTGCCCGCGCTTTCGAAGCTGGCATTGACGGCCTGGCTGGCGTCTTCGTTCTGCTTGCCATGGTTGAAGTGGCCGCCGACAGCGCCACCCTTGGTCGCGCCAGTCTTGGCTGCCAGCTCCAGGCCGCCACCCAGGCTGCCGCCCTTGGCCTGCTGAGTATTGCTGGCCGCAGTGACCTGCAA
This sequence comes from Pseudomonas sp. SWRI68, assembly GCF_014269165.1. Classification (NCBI taxonomy): domain Bacteria; kingdom Pseudomonadati; phylum Pseudomonadota; class Gammaproteobacteria; order Pseudomonadales; family Pseudomonadaceae; genus Pseudomonas; species Pseudomonas sp. SWRI68. The sequence goes on from NZ_JABWRU010000001.1 coordinate 419,271, forward strand.
ACGGCCACCACTCTCCAGCAAGGTATCGCCGACCTTGGCTTCACGGCTGCCGATACGCGTGCCTTCCAATACAAGGTCTGCCTCACTGCTCAGATGCACAGCGCCCTTGGCATCGATCTGCGCCACCTGCGCCTTGGTCTGCGCGCTGTTCTGCTGGTTGTGATCCAGGTAGCCACGGGTGTCGACGCCGGTGCTGCCGGGGCGGTTGCCGACCTTGGCCCAGGCATTACCGTCAAGCTGCTTTGAGGCCTGGCTGTTACGGTCAGTGGCCTGCGGTAACGACAGCGTGCCGCCGCTACGCATCACCACAGCGCCGTCGCCACCGTCGATGCGCGTGCCCTCGTACTTGCCATCGCTGCCCAACTGCACCTGGATACCCTGTTGGCCATAGAGGCTGCCGGGCACGGCGGTACTGGCCAGGTCGTGTTTATCCAGCGAGCCGCCTTTACCGGCAATGCGTACATTGAGATCGTTACCGGTGCTGGTGTCTACGCGGGCATCGCCGCCATAGGCCAGGCGCTGCACGGTATCGGCCTGGGTGTTTTCGGCGGCGCTCAGGTGGTGCTGCGTGGCATCGATCAAGAGCTTGCCGGTGTTGGCCTTCCACGCGGTACCCTGGTCATCGATGACATCGGCCTTGACCTCGACTGCAGCCCCCGACAGCTCACTCACCTGGGCAAAGCCGCGGCGTTGGTTTTCCAGGCGCTTGAGGTGGTCTATGGTCATGTCGGCACCGGCGCTTGGCGCCACCATCGCGTCTTCAGGCGCGCCCTGCTGGAAGCGCGCCGCCTCTTCGCCCAGCACCAGCCGTTCGATGGGGCGGGTGAGGTCACGGTATTCGACGCTGGCGCCCAGGCTGCCTGCCCCGTTGTTGGTGACGCTTTCACGCTCTTGGGTATTGTGCACGGCACGGTTCTCGATGTGCTTGGCGGTTACGTTCAGTTGCTGGCCAGCTTCGACGCGCGCGGCTTCGGTAAGCAAACGCTCGGCGTCCAGCTTCACGTCCCCACTGGCCTGCAACTCGCTGCGTTGGACGGTGCTGTCGCGTTCGAGCTGGCTTTGGGTGTTGTGATGGCCTGCGAAAGCGCTGCCCAGTCGATCGATACCCCCTGTCACTTTCAAGCTGCCTCCACTCTGGCTGTCGTTGCTGACGGACTCGCGTTCATTGCGGGTTGCGCCAAGGCTGACCTGTTTGGCGGCCACAGTGAGGTCGCCAGTGCTTGCCACGACCTTGGAGCCATTGACCTGCAGGTCGGCATCGCTTTGCAGATCGACCGAAGCGCCTTTCAGTTCGCTGGCGACCTGCGTTGTTTCCTGCACCTTGCCCGTCGTGTTGGCGACCTGGTAGCCCACGCTGGCTTCGTACTGGCGTGATTGCGGTTTGCCGTCCTGTGCCTCCTGGGTCTGCCGGGCGCCGGCACTGAAGCCGCGTTGCTGTTGATCGGTTTGTGTTTCGCTGCGCGACTGCGCGCTGTCGATCGTCAGGTCGCCCTTGGCCTGCACCTGCAGGTGCTTGCCGGCTTCGATTCTTGCCCCGTGGATGCGTAGCTCCTCGGCGCTGGCCAGGCGCAGGTTGCTGCTGGACGAAACGTCGCTGAGCAGTACCTGGTCCTTGCGTGTGGTGTCCTTGCGATCGCTGCCGATCAGGCCGAACAGTTTGCTGTTGCCCTGATGGTCAGTCGACGTGCTGCTGCCGTGGTCGGCCTCGATCGCCAGCAGGCCCTTTTCGCTGTACAGCACCGAATCTTCCTTGCCGTGCACCTTGCTACCTTTGATGGTGACCTGGTCAGCCGTCATGTTCAGCTTGCCGTCTGCCGTCACACTGCTGCCAACCACCGTCTGCCCTTGCGTGTCATTACCCTTGCGATCACGGAAGAAAGTCCCGGAGACCAGGTCGCCGCGGTAGTTGCGCTGTGTGCCGCTGTCCTGCAATGCAGTGGTGCCGATCTCGACTTGCCGCGCCTTGATCTGCATGTCGCTGTTGCTGTGCAGCGTGCTGCCTTGAACCGTGAGGGTATCGGCCGCAGTGAGGGCCATGCGCTCGGCATTCAACGTGCTGCCCCGGGCTGTTTCCCGGGTTTGCTCGGTGTCGCGGTCACCGCGCCACAAGTCCTTGCGGTGACGTACCTGTTGTTTGATGTGCTGGCTGTCGATGCCTGCCACGATGTCCAGTTTGCCGCCACTGTCGACGTTCAATTCGCCGCCCGCCTTCACGTCGGCGGCTACCAGGCGCATGTCAGCGCCCGATTGCAGCATTACGCTGTCTTGGCCGTGCAACTGCGTGCCGTGCTGCTGGTTTTGGGTGGTGGTGCGCTCGCGGTTGTAGGTTTCGCGGGTGACGAAGAGAAACTTCTTCTTCCAGTTTTCGCGGTCGTGTTCGGTGTTTGCCAGGCTGTCGGCATCCAGGGTGAGTGACTGGCCGGCCTTGACCACCACCTGTTGCGCCTTCCCATCGACGGCCCGCAGGGTCAGGTCATGCGCGGCGCTGAGGTTCAGTGCGCCCCGTTCGCTGTGCAGTTCGCTGGGGTTGTCCGCCTTGCCGCTGATGTGCAGGGCGCCGGCCGAATGGATGTCGATACCGTCGCCGGCATGCACCTTTGCCGGCCCCATGCGCACCCCCGCGCCGTCAGCGGTGCTCAGCACACGGATACGCCCGGCACGCATGGCACCGAACAGGGTGGCATCGACACTGCCCTGTTCGCCGGGCAGGTGTTCGACCACCTGCCCGCTGGCGTGATCGATGCGGTTGCGGCCAACCGTGACGTTCAATTCATTGGCAGCCATGAGCAAGCCTTTGCTGTCTATTCGCGGCGCGATCAGATCAAGGGCACCGGTGCTGTTGCTCTGGCCGTCGTCGAGTACCTGCAGGGAGCCACTGGCGTTGAGGGTGTCGAGGTATTTGAGTTGCTGGTCCTCGAATTCCGGGGTGCCGACCACGAAGCCTGCGCGGGTGGTGTTGATGAAGCTGCCGCCGTTGAGGGTGATGCCATTGGGGTTGGCCAGGATGTAGTCGGCCGGGCGGCCGAAGATTTCCTGCGGCCCCTCGATCAGCGAAGCGTTGCGGCTGATCACCTCATTGAGGATGGTCGAGGCGGCCTGGCCCTGGAACTGCGGGTTGGCTGCAAGGGCGCCGGCCAGTTGCGACTGGCCCGCCTGCGTGGCGTTGTTCAGCACTACGCCGGGGTTGCCGACGTTGTAATCGAGGAACTGGTTGTGCGACAGGCCGCCAGCGTTGGGTGCAACGATGTCGATGACCGGGACGCCATGGCCGTTGTTGATGAGCGGGGTGCCTGCAGGGCCGCTGGCAGCTTCCAGGCCGCCCGAGGCTTGCGCGGTGCTGGAGCCGAGCAGGGCGAGGAAGATGGCCCAACGCAAGGTATTGGGGTGGGTAGACGTCAGTTGCGAGAGTGTTTGCATGTTCTCGTTCTCTTTGTTGTGGGTGAATCAGATGTTCAGGTGCCACTCCAGTACCCAGAAGCCCGGCTCCAGAAGCGTGCGGGGCCGGTCGCTGGTGTACAGGGCGCGTTGATAATCGAGGCGCAGGCGACTGTCGGGCAGGCTCACTTCGATGCCGGCCGCAGCACCGGCCAGGCGCAGGACGGGGCTGTCGCTGGCGAGCTGGGTCCAGCCAAGGTCGAGGCCGACGTAGGGGCGCACTTGCAACGGTGCCGCCCAGGCGGGGCTCAGCGGGCGGCTCAAGGTGTTGCGCCAGGCCGCGCCAGTGGCGCCGGCGTAGGTGTGCAGGCGGAAGCCGCGTACCGCCGAGTCGTCGCTGGCCAGCAGTTGTTCGACGGCGGGCAGTGGGTCGGGGCTGTACTGCAGGCCGAGTTCGCTTTGCCAGCGCCAGGGCTGAGGCGCTGCGCCTTGGCGAAGGTGCAGAAAGGTGGCGCGGTATTTGACGAAATCGCTGCGCAGCCCGTTGCTGCGCATGGCCGGGTTGTCCTTGGACAACCCCTTGAGGCCGTGGGCGACCCCCACATACCCGTTCCACAGCCCATTCTCGAGCCAGAGCCACTGCAGGCCGGCCTCGACGCTGGTGAGGGTAGGGCTCTGCAAGTCGACGACAACGCCGCCGGTGCGGTTGACCATCTGCTTGCGGTCCACCCGAGTACTGGCGCTGAGCATGCCCTGCTGATTGCGCCACAGCACGCGCTCGGCGCTCACGCCCTGGAAGCGGCTGCGGCCACTGCTGGTCTGTTGCCCGTGCGGGATGGGGGCGTTGTAACGCAGTTGGCTGGCGTTAAAGGCGAATGTCCACGGACCGTAGGGGATGCTGTAGTACACCGTGATGCCCGTGCTGGTGCCCGGCGCATCGAAGACGGTGCTGGCCAGCCACAGGCGCAGGTCGTCGTTTAGGCCCAGCGGGCTGTCCAGGCCGACCCCGAGGTTCAGGCGATGGCGGCCGGTCAGTTCACTGCCGCGGTTGTCCAGGCGGCCGTCCAGATGCCAGCGCGAGGCGACTTTGTGGGGCTGAACGCGCACGCGGGTGCCGCCTTGCAGTTCGCCGGGGAGCAAGTCGGCACTCAAGTCGTAGGCACGCAGGCGGTTAAGCTGGTCGAGACCTTGCTCCAGGTCCGGGAGGTACAGCGGCTGCCCCAGTACGCCAGGAAAAGCACCGCGCAAGGAAAGGGGCAGGTCGGCGCCGAGCTCGATCGACTCGACAAAACCTTCGCTGATGACGATATCCAGCGGGGCGTCATCTTCGGGGGGCTGGCGCAAGTAGGGGCGGCTGGTCGGGTAGCCGGCCTGGACATAGCGCTGGGTAATCGCCTTGAGCAGGCGGTTGATATCGGCGATGCCCATGCAAGGTTGCATCAGCGGCACCACGGTCGCCTCCAGTGCTGTCCCCGACACGTGTCGATGGCCGGCCAGGCGCACGCCGCTCACCGCCCAGCAGTGGCTGTCGCCAGTCTGTGCACTCTGACTGTGCTGATTACCTTGCGCAGCAGGCACCCGTTGCCAGCGCTCAAGGCGTTGTTGCTGTTCCAGTTGCCGCAGCGTTTGCTGCTGATCGCGCAACTGTTGGCTGGCCAGGTCGTCGGCCAATGCCTGGGCGCTGGTCATCACCCCGGTCAGGCAGCAGACCAGCAGCCTGCAGGCAATGATGAGAATTCGGTACGGCATTCAAGCACCCCGCAGAGGACGTACGGATCTCGTATTCGTCTGCGTGGATGCTAAGAATTAAGTGATTGGCTTGGATGCAGTACCCTGCCTAAGCGGCTGTCAGGCGGGTTCTCGTTTAGGGTGCGAAAGCTCCTACAGGATGAGTCGGCATGCAGGACGTGTCAGGGACGAATCTCGATCAATGTACCGTCCTTGACCAGCTCCCAGACTTCCTGCATGTCGTGGTTGCGCATGGCGATGCAACCTTCTGTCCAGTCCAGTGTGTGGAAGTACCACTCGGGGTAGTCATCATTGACCGGTGTGCCGTGGATCATGATCATGCTGCCGGCACTCACGCCTTCGCGGGTGGCGCGTGCGGCATCTTTGATGTTGGGGTAGGAGATGTGCATGGCCAGGTTGAAGCGGTCGCTCTGCTTGCGCCAGTCCAGCCAATAGAGGCCCTCGGGGGTCTTGCGGTCACCTTCGCGTTCCTTCGCGCCCTTGGGCTGCTTGCCCAGGGAAATGCGGTAGGTCTTGAGCGGTTCGCCGCGGCTGATCAGTTGCAGGCGGCGCTCGGACTTGATCACCAGCACCTTGTCGATCAGCGGTTGCATGGCCTGCTGCGAGGGCGACGATGTTTGCGCTGCCGGCAGGGGCTTGCGCACGATGGTCTCGGTGAAGGCCGCCTGGGACACCGAGGTAACGCAAAGGCAGAAAAGGGCGAGCAACCAGCGCATGAAACGGTATCCCTGATGACGTTAGGTGGTGGACGTGACATTCATCGGTGGCAGGTACTCATGGCCTATGGGGTAGTGCTGCCCGATGCGGTCGCGATAGTAGCATTCTAGTGTGCGTGTGACGGTGCGGAAAGCCAGCGCGTCCCACGGTATCTCATGCTCCTCGAACAGCCGCACTTCCAGGCTCTCGATACCCACATCGAAGCGCAGGTCGGCCAGTTCGGCGCGGAAGAATACATGCACCTGGTTGATGTGCGGCAGGTCGAACAGCTGGTACAGGTTCATGGGCCCGACCTGGGCGCAGGCTTCCTCGACGGTTTCACGACGGGCGGCCTGGTCGAGGGTCTCGCCGTTCTCCATGAACCCGGCCGGTAAGGTCCAGTAGCCACGGCGTGGCTCGATGGCGCGCCGGCACAGCAGCACCTGGCTACCCCAAGTGGGCAGGACCCCCGCCACGATGTTGGGGTTCTGGTAGTGAATGGTCTGGCAATACTCGCAGACATACCGCAGGCGGCTATCGCCCTCGGGTATCCGCTGAATGACCGGCTGGCCGCACGCGCTGCAGAATTTCATGCTTATCTTCCCTTATGACAGGGCTATCTTGGCGTGGCAGCCGGGCGGCCGCAAGCGCACAGGGCTTGGGTGCTTCTCGGCTTTGGTGCATCATGCAAGACAGGCCTTGGATACGAGAGTGCGCAATGCTGGACGAGCTACTTCGCCGAATGAGCAACCATGAACCCGCATCACTGGAAACCGACCGACGGTTTCCCGAAGCGGCGGTACTCTTGCCCATTACCCGCAGCGAAGCGCCCGAACTGGTCTTGACCCTGCGCGCCAAGGGCTTGTCGACCCACGGTGGCGAAGTCGCCTTCCCGGGTGGCCGGCGCGACCCTGAAGACCCGGACCTGGTGTTTACCGCCCTGCGCGAAGCCGAAGAAGAAATCGGCCTGCCCCCTGGGCTGGTGGAAGTGATTGGCCCGCTCAGCCCGCTGATCTCGCTGCACGGCCTGAAAGTGACGCCATTCGTCGGGCTTATTCCCGATTTCGTCGAGTATCGCGCCAACGATGCCGAGATCGCGGCAGTATTCACCGTGCCGCTGGAATTCTTCCGCCAGGACCCGCGTGACCATACTCACCGTATCGATTACCAGGGCCGCAGTTGGTATGTGCCCAGTTACCGCTACGGCGAATACAAGATCTGGGGGTTGTCGGCGATCATGATCGTCGAGCTGGTCAACCTGCTGTATGACGCCGGCATCAGCCTGCATCAACCCCCGGAGCGTTACATCGAGATCTGAGCGGGGCCCACCCCGCCGTCTGCTACAAACCGCCGCCGTTTATCCTGAGGAGCGAGCATGAAATATCGCCTGGGCGACCTGCGGGTCGACAGCCACCCCACCAGCTGGATCGCGCCCAACGCCACCGTGATCGGCAATGTGCGCCTGCAGGCCCGTGCCAGCGTGTGGTTTGGCGCTGTATTGCGCGGTGACAACGAACTGATCGACATCGGCGAGGACAGCAATGTCCAGGACGGCACCGTGATGCATACCGACATGGGTTCGCCGCTGACCCTGGGCAAGGGCGTGACGGTTGGCCATAACGCCATGCTGCATGGCTGCACGGTCGGCGATTACAGCCTGGTCGGCATCAATGCGGTGATCCTCAACGGAGCCCGCATCGGCAAGCACTGCATCATCGGCGCCAATGCGCTCATCCCCGAGGGCAAGGAGATCCCTGACGGTTCGCTGGTGATGGGCTCGCCGGGCAAGGTGGTGCGTGAACTGAGCGAGCAGCAGATGCGCATGATCGAGGCCGGTGCCGCGCACTATGTGCACAATGCCCAGCGCTATGCGCGCGAGCTGGTAGCTGACGATGAGTGAGGTCATTGCCGTCGAGCGCCCGGTCGCTTCGCCTTGCGTCAGCATCTGCGCGCTGGACGAGCAGGATATCTGCACCGGCTGCCAGCGTACCGTGGCCGAAATCGGTCGCTGGGGGCGGATGGATAACACCGAGCGTCGCGCCGTACTGAAACTGTGCCATGAGCGGGCGGTGGCCGCTGGGTTGATCATGGGGCAATGATTCGGCGCTGGCTGCCTCGCAGGTTTACCCGCGAAGCAGCCAGCGGTAATCTGTACGGCTTGCCCACAGATTACCCGCCATGTTCTATCTCATCGCCTATATCAGCAGCGTAGTGCTGATCAACTACGCCTTCTCCAGCGCCCCGCACCTGGACATCATCTGGTCCGCCTGGGGTGGCCTGGTGTTCATCCTGCGCGACATGGTGCAGACCCGCTTCGGGCATGGCGCCCTGGTCGCCATGCTGGTGGCCCTGGTGTTGTCCTACATCACCTCGGAGCCTGCCATCGCCCTGGCCAGCGCCACGGCGTTTTTCGTTTCCGAGCTGATCGACTGGCTGGTGTTCAGCATCACCCGTCGGCCCCTGCGTGACCGCCTGTGGCTGAGCTCGGCGTTGAGCATTCCGGTCGATACCTTCATTTTCTTCGGCATGATCGGCGCGCTGACCCCTGCCGTGATCGGCACGGCCATGGCCTCGAAGTTCGCCGGTGTCACCGCCGTGTGGCTGGCCATGGCATTTCGCGCCCGGCGGGCTGCCGCGGTCGGTTGATGGTGTAGAATACGGGTCCTTTTTCAGCGGGCGGCGCTTAGCCTGGCGCAGCCCCGGACGCCTTCGAGGACCTGAAATGACCCGTATCGGAACCCCATTGTCGCCCACCGCGACCCGTGTACTGCTCTGCGGCTGCGGTGAGCTGGGCAAGGAAGTGGTGATCGAGCTGCAGCGCCTGGGCGTCGAAGTGATCGCCGTGGACCGCTACGCCAACGCGCCGGCCATGCAGGTGGCGCACCGCAGCCATGTGGTCAACATGCTCGATGGCGTCGCCCTGCGCGCGGTGATCGAGGCCGAGAAACCGCACTACATCGTCCCCGAGATCGAAGCCATCGCCACCGCGACCCTGGTCGAACTGGAGAGCGAAGGCTTCACCGTGGTGCCCACCGCCCGTGCCACCCAGCTGACCATGAACCGTGAAGGCATCCGGCGCCTGGCTGCCGAAGAGCTGGACCTGCCGACCTCGCCGTACCACTTTGCCGATACCTACGAAGACTACGCCAAGGCCGTGGCCGATGTCGGCTACCCGTGCGTGGTCAAACCGGTGATGAGCTCATCGGGCAAGGGCCAGAGCCTGCTGCGCAGCGATGCCGACCTGCAGCAGTCCTGGGACTACGCCCAGGAAGGCGGGCGTGCCGGCAAGGGCCGGGTGATCATCGAGGGCTTCATCGACTTCGATTACGAAATTACCCTGCTGACCGTGCGTCATGTCGGCGGCACCACCTTCCTCGAGCCTGTCGGCCATCGTCAGGAGAAAGGTGACTATCAGGAATCGTGGCAGCCCCAAGCCATGAGCCCGAAGGCCCTTGCCGAGTCGCAGCGAGTGGCCAAGGCGGTCACCGATGCACTGGGCGGGCGTGGCCTGTTCGGCGTGGAGCTGTTCGTCAAAGGCGACCAGGTGTGGTTCAGCGAAGTGTCGCCGCGCCCGCACGACACTGGCCTGGTGACCTTGATCTCCCAGGACCTGTCGCAGTTCGCCTTGCACGCCCGCGCCATTCTCGGCCTGCCGATCCCGGTGGTGCGCCAGTTCGGGCCGTCGGCGTCGGCGGTGATTCTGCCGCAGGGGCAATCGCAGCAGACCAGCTTCGCCAACCTTGGTGCTGCGCTGAGCGAGCCGGATACGGCCATTCGCCTGTTCGGCAAGCCGGAAATCAACGGCCAGCGCCGTATGGGCGTGTGCCTGGCGCGTGACGAATCGATCGAAGCGGCGCGGGCCAAGGCGACCCGTGCTTCGCAGGCGGTCAAGGTCGAGTTCTGATCTGAAATGGCTGGGGGCGCAAAGCGCCCCCAGCGTCTTCACAGTTCGGTATGCCGGGTCTCTTTAAGGCACAGCACAGCAATCAGACTGATCACCGCCGCCACCGAAACATACCCGCCCACCCAGCTCAAGCCGCCCATGCTCACCAGCTTCTGGGCAAAGAACGGCGCCGCCGAAGCCCCCACGATGCCACCCAGGTTATACGCCGCCGACGCGCCGGTATAACGTACGTGGGTCGGGAACAGCTCGGGCAGCAACGCCCCCATTGGCGCGAAGGTCACCCCCATCAGGAACAGCTCGATGGCCAGGAACAGCGCCACACCTGTGGTCGAGCCCGAGGTCAGCAGCGGTTCCATGGTAAAGCCCGAAGCCACCGCCAGCAGGCCGCCGACGATCAGTACCGGTTTGCGCCCGTAGCGGTCGCTGAGCCAGGCCGACAGTGGCGTGGCCAGGGCCATGAAGACCACCGCAAAGCACAGCAGGCCAAGGAACGTCTCACGGCTGTAACCCAGCGTGGACACGCCGTAGCTGAGCGAGAACACCGTCGAGATGTAGAACAGCGCGTAGCACACCACCATCGCCGCAGCACCCAGCAGGGTTGGCACCCAGTGCTTGGCGAACAAGTCGACCACCGGCATCTTCACGCGCTCATGCTGGGCAATGGCTTTGGCGAACACCGGGCTCTCTTCGAGCTTGAGGCGCACATACAGGCCCACCAGTACCAAGGCGGCGCTGAGCAGGAACGGAATGCGCCAGCCCCATTCACGGAATTGCTCGTCACTGAGCACCAGGGCCAGAGTCAGGAACAAGCCGTTGGCAGCCAAAAAGCCGATTGAAGGGCCCAGCTGCGGGAACATGCCGAACCAGGCGCGCTTGCCCGGTGGTGCGTTTTCGGTCGCCAGCAGCGCCGCGCCGCCCCATTCGCCACCCAGGCCCAGGCCTTGGCCGAAGCGCAGCAGGCAAAGCAGGATCGGCGCCCACACGCCAATGCTGTCATAGCCGGGCAGCACGCCGATGGCGGTGGTGGAGACGCCCATCAACAGCAGCGACGCCACCAGGGTCGATTTGCGGCCGATACGGTCGCCAAAGTGGCCGAACAATGCCGAACCCAGCGGGCGTGCGAGGAAGGCGATGCCGAAGGTAAGAAAGGCCGCGAGCATCTGCGCGGTGCCCGACCCGGAGGGGAAGAACACCGGGCCGATCACCAGCGCGGCGGCAGTGGCGTAAACGTAGAAGTCGTAGAACTCGATGGCAGTGCCAATGAAGCTGGCGGTGGCCACCCGCGTGGGCGAGTTGACCGGCGCGGCAGGCGCTTGGGCATAGGTGCTGCTGGTGGTCATTAAGTAGGTCCCTAACAGTCTGGTCGTGCGCCACGGGCTTGATCCGCGAGGGTGCGTGCTGCCTCAATGGGCAGGCACCGTTGCACGGACGCCGAAGCGTATTGTTCTTTTGCTCGCTCGACTGACGATAGCCCAGGGGGGGTAGGGGCGGGCGCGGGTACTGTTCGGGGTATTGAAGCAGGGCCGCAGGGCGTGTCAGTGGTGCGGACTGGCCGTGGGCCGCCGGGTGCGGGTAGCAGGCGGGACGGCGGGGCTGGGTAAGCGTGACCCGAGTATAGCTAGCGGGTCACGGTCCACACCAGTACCTTGCTGGCGCAATTGTCCTCTGTTTCGAGGATTTCCAGGCGATATCGGCCGATCTTCAGGCAAACCGCACTTTCCGGGATGCTTTCAAGCGCTTCGGTGACCAACCCGTTGAGGGTTTTCGGCCCGCCATCGCAAGGCAGGTGCCAGCCCAGGGTGCGGTTGATCTCGCGCAGCGAGGCGGTGCCTTCGATGACGAAGGTGCCGTCGGCCTGGGGGTGTACGTGCGGGTTGTCCAGCCCCTGTTCGTCTTCGAATTCGCCAACGATTTCTTCGAGGATGTCTTCCAGGGTGACGATGCCCAGCACCTCGCCGTATTCGTCCACCACGACGCCCAGGCGGCGTTGCTGCTTGTGGAAGTTCAGCAACTGCATCTGCAGGGGTGTGCTTTCCGGAACGAAGTAGGGTTCGTAGCAGGCGCCGTGCAGCTTCTCCAGGGTCAGCTCTGCCCTGGGCAGCAGGTGGCTGATCAGCTTGGTATTGAGGATCGCTTCAACCTGGTTGATATCGTTGTGATAGACCGGCAGCCGGGTGTGCCGGCTGACGATCAACTGCTCGATGATGCGTTCGATCGGCTCGTCCAGATTGATACCATCGACTTCGTTGCGCGGCACCAGGATGTCGTTGACGGTGACTTTGTCCAGCGACTGCAAACCATCGAGCAGCCCGTGGCGCACTGGCTCGTGCGCTTCGTCTTCGTCGAAGTCGTCATCTTGCTGTGGGTGCAGGGCCACCGCCGTAGGCTGCGCACGGAACGGGCGCAGGATCAGCTTGGCGCAACCATCGAGCAGGCAGGCCAGTGGCTGGAGGATAGCCAACGGCACCTTCAGCAGGTTGGCACCCAGGCTGACGAACGCCTGTGGGTTACGCCGCGCCAGGCGCCGCGGCAGGAACTCGGCAAACACCAGCAAAGCCAGGGTGGCGCCCAGGCCGGCCAGCCAGAAACCGTGTTCGCCGCTGTAGCGCTGGCCGATCAGGCAGGCCAGGCCCAGTACCAGCAGCTTGCCCAGGCTGGCGCACAGCACTAGTGCCTGGGCGGGCAGGGGGGCTTGCCCGTCGTCGCCATTGCGCAGCGAACCATTGAGTTGCAGGCGTGCGGCATCCACGGCGCTGAACAGCGCCGACCACAGCAGCGACAGTGCCAGGGTGCCGAATAGCGGGGCGTACGGCAGGGTGTCCATGGGCGGCCGTCAGATATGCAAGATGAATTCGCGGACCAGCTTGCTGCCGAAATAGGCCAGCATCAGCAGGCAGAAACCGGCCAGCGTCCAGCGGATCGCTTTGTGGCCACGCCAACCCAGGCGGGTGCGGCCCCACAGCAGAACACTGAACACCACCCAGGCGACGCAGGCCAGCAAGGTCTTGTGCACCAGGTGCTGGGCGAACAGGTTGTCGAGGAACAGCCAGCCGGAAATCAGCGACAGCGAGAGCAGACACCAGCCGGCCCAGAGGAAGCCGAACAGCAGGCTTTCCATGGTTTGCAGCGGCGGGAAGTTGCGGATCAGCCCGGACGGGTGTTTGTTTTTCAACTGGCGGTCCTGCAGCAACAGCAGCAGCGACTGGAATACGGCAATGGTGAACAGGCCGTAGGCCAGGATCGACAGCAGGATATGCGCGAGGATGCCGGGCTCTTCGTTGATCAGCGGCACGGTGCCCGGTGGCGCGAACTGGGCCAATAGCGCCGTGACCGCACCCAGCGGGAACAGCAGCACCAGCAGGTTTTCCACCGGGATGCGCAGGCACGCCAGCAGGGTCAGGGTGATGACCGCCACGGCGATCAGGCTGGCGGCGCTGAAGAAGTCGAGGCTCAGGCCCAGCGGGGTGATCAGCTGGAAGAACAGGGCGCCGCTCTGGGCGATCACAGCAAGGGCACCGAGCAAGCCCAGCAGCCGTTTGTCGGACTTGCGGCCCTGGGCCAGGTGCGAACCCTGGTAGAGGGTCGCAGCTATATAAAGGCCGGCGGCGATCAGGTTGGGGATGAGGCTGGGTGAGGAGAACATAAGTCCTGGTTGGCGAGCCTTAAAGAGACGGAGTTTGGCATAGTGAGCTGCAAGCTGGAAGCCGTAAGCTACAAGCAAGGGCTGATGTGCAGGCTGGGCGCTTTTCCTTGTGGCTTGCAGCTTTGAGCTTGCCGCTCGGAAGCCAAGGTGTGCGTCGCCGTTACACTTCGCTATAATCGCCGCCTTGCTGTGCCCTGGGGGTGTGCATTTCCCCCTCGGCGCCTGACAAACCTCGGCTTTTACTGGGCCAGAAAGGATCACCATGTTCGAAAACCTGACCGACCGCCTGTCACAGACGCTGCGCCATGTCACCGGCAAGGCCAAGCTGACTGAAGACAACATCAAGGACACGCTGCGCGAAGTACGCATGGCGTTGCTCGAGGCCGACGTTGCCTTGCCGGTGGTCAAGGATTTCGTCAACAGCGTCAAGGAGCGTGCGGTCGGTACCGAAGTGTCGCGCAGCCTGACCCCGGGCCAGGCCTTCGTGAAGATTGTCCAGGCCGAGCTGGAAAGCCTGATGGGCGCGGCCAACGAAGACCTCGCGCTGAACGCCGCACCACCGGCCGTAGTGCTGATGGCTGGCTTGCAGGGTGCGGGTAAGACCACCACCGCCGGCAAGCTCGCGCGCTTCCTCAAGGAGCGCAAGAAGAAGAGCGTGATGGTGGTGTCGGCCGACGTCTATCGCCCGGCGGCGATCAAGCAGCTGGAAACCCTGGCCAACGACATCGGCGTGACCTTCTTCCCGTCCGACATCAGCCAGAAGCCTGTCGCCATCGCTGAAGCGGCGATTCGCGAAGCCAAGCTCAAGTTCATCGACGTGGTCATCGTCGACACCGCCGGCCGTCTGCACATCGACGCCGACATGATGGACGAGATCAAGGCGCTGCATGCCGCGGTCAAGCCGGTCGAGACCTTGTTCGTGGTCGACGCCATGACCGGCCAGGACGCCGCCAATACCGCCAAGGCCTTTGGTGAAGCCCTGCCGCTGACCGGCGTGGTGCTGACCAAGGTCGACGGTGATGCCCGTGGCGGTGCCGCACTGTCGGTGCGGGCCATTACCGGCAAGCCGATCAAGTTCATCGGTATGGGTGAGAAGACCGAGGCCCTCGAGCCGTTCCACCCCGACCGCGTCGCGTCGCGCATCCTCGGCATGGGCGATGTGCTCAGCCTGATCGAGCAGGCCGAGCAGACCATCGACAAGGCCAAGGCTGACAAACTCGCCAAGAAGCTGAAGAAGGGCAAGGGCTTCGACCTCGAAGACTTCCGCGACCAGCTGCAGCAGATGAAGAACATGGGCGGCCTGGGCGGCCTGATGGACAAGCTGCCGAGCATTGGCGGGGTCAACCTGTCGCAGATGGGCAACGCCCAGGGCGCGGCCGAGAAGCAGTTCAAGCAGATGGAAGCGATCATCAACTCCATGACCCCGGCCGAGCGCCGTGACCCTGAACTGCTCAGCGGTTCGCGCAAGCGCCGCATCGCCATCGGCTCCGGCACCCAGGTGCAGGACGTCGGCCGGCTGATCAAGCAGCACAAGCAGATGCAGAAGATGATGAAGAAATTCTCTGCCAAGGGCGGCATGGCCAAGATGATGCGCGGCTTGGGCGGCATGATGCCTGGCGGCGGCATGCCCAAGCTGTAAAACCGATTCAGGCCAGTGGCGGCAAGCCCGCCGCTGGCCGGAACCCGCTTCGGCGGGAACACTGTCGCCTCATGAGCAGGCGGCTAAATAGCAGATCAGCAGGCTGGCCTTTTTGTTTGAAGTAAAAAGGCATTTGCAAATGTCCGGATATTCCTTGAGAATGTGCGGCCTTTCGGGCACCCGTGTGCCCGCTGTGCATCATGATTTGCAGCACCGACTACAGGAACGATGTTCAATGCTTACCATTCGTCTTGCCCGTGGCGGCTCCAAAAAGCGCCCGTTTTACCAACTGACCGTAACCGACTCGCGTAACCCGCGTGACGGCTCCCACATCGAACAGGTTGGCTTCTTCAACCCGATCGCTCGTGGTCAGGAAGTTCGTCTGTCCGTTAAACAAGACCGCGTTGCTCACTGGCTGAGCATCGGCGCACAGCCGTCTGAGCGTGTTGCTCAGCTGCTGAAGGAAGCTGCCAAGGCTGCTGCCTGAACTGTATGAACGCGACGCCAGAAAAGGCTGACGACCTCATCGTCGTTGGCAAGATTTTTTCGGTTCACGGCGTTCGCGGCGAGGTGAAGGTGTATTCCTTTACCGATCCGATTGAAAACCTGTTGGATTACCGTAACTGGACGCTTCGGCGCGAAGGGTCGGTCAAGCAGGTAGAGCTGGTCAGTGGCCGTTCCAATAAAAAGGAGCTGGTCGCCAAGCTCAAAGGGCTCGACGATCGTGACGAAGCGCGTCTTCTGAGCGGTTACGAGATTTGCATCTCGCGCAGCCTTTTGCCCAACCTGACGGACGACGAGTACTACTGGTACCAGTTGGTCGGTCTGAAAGTCATCAACCAGGACGAACAGCTGTTCGGCACGGTTGATCACCTGTTGGAGACCGGCGCGAACGATGTAGTGGTGGTCAAGCCTTGCGCAGGCAGCCTGGATGACCGTGAGCGCTTGTTGCCCTATACGGCGCAATGTGTGCTGGCAGTCGACCTTGAAGCCGGTGTGATGCGGGTCGAATGGGACGCGGATTTCTAACTGATGGGTAACCTTCGCGTAGAAGTCATCACGTTGTTCCCCGAGATGTTCTCGGCCATTACGGAGTACGGCATTACCAGCCGCGCGGTGAAGCAGGGCTTGTTGCAAGTCACTTGCTGGAATCCGCGGGACTACACCAGTGATCGCCACCACACGGTGGATGATCGGCCTTTTGGCGGTGGTCCGGGGATGGTGATGAAGATCAAGCCTCTGGAAGATGCACTGGCCAGTGCCAGGCAAGCGACCGGAGCAGCGGCAAAGGTGATCTACCTTTCGCCACAAGGCCGCAAGCTGGATCAGCAAGCGGTCAAAGGCTTGGCCGAACAGGAATCTCTGATCCTGATCGCCGGCCGTTATGAAGGCATTGACGAGCGTTTTATTGATGCTCATGTCGATGAAGAGTGGTCGATTGGTGACTATGTGCTTTCCGGTGGTGAGCTACCGGCCATGGTACTGATCGATGCGGTTACGCGGCTGCTGCCCGGAGCTTTAGGGCATGTAGGCTCGGCGGAGGAAGATTCCTTCACCGATGGCTTGCTGGATTGCCCGCACTACACCCGACCTGAGGTGTATGCGGATCAGCGTGTACCCGACGTGTTGCTAAGTGGCAACCATGCACATATCCGGCGATGGCGGATGAAGCAGTCCCTTGGTAGGACCTTCGAACGACGCGCCGATCTTCTGGAAAGTCGCTCACTTTCTGGAGAAGAGAAAAAGCTGCTCGAGGAATACCTCCGCGAGCGGAACGATAGTTAACGTATCGATGGTGGATCACGTTTGTCCACCTTAGGAGCACAGCATGACTAACAAAATCATCCAGCAGCTCGAAGCAGAGCAGATGAGCAAGGAAATCCCGACCTTCGCACCAGGCGACACCATTGTCGTCCAGGTTAAAGTGAAGGAAGGTGAGCGTTCCCGTCTGCAGGCGTTCGAAGGCGTTGTTATCGCCAAGCGTAACCGTGGTCTGAACAGCGCCTTCACCGTGCGCAAGATCTCGAGCGGCGTTGGTGTTGAGCGTACCTTCCAGACCTACAGCCCGCAAATCGACAGCCTGGCCGTGAAACGTCGTGGTGACGTGCGTAAAGCCAAGCTGTACTACCTGCGCGACCTGTCCGGCAAAGCCGCTCGCATCAAGGAAAAACTGTCCTGAGTACAGTTTGCCCGGTGGCCATGGCCGCCTAGCGAGAAAAAAAGCAGCCTTCGGGCTGCTTTTTTGCGTTTTGAAACTTAAGAAAGCGATGTGACCAGACATGACTACCCGAGACCAGGAAATCCAGCGCCGCACCGAGCTTTCGGTAACCCGCGTGACCAAGGCGGTATTCCCCAACACTACCAACCATCACAACACCCTGTTTGGCGGCACCGCGCTGGCCTGGATGGACGAAGTGTCGTTCATCGCCGCCACACGCTTCTGCCGCTTGCCATTGGTGACGGTTTCGACCGACCGCATCGACTTCAAGCACCCGATCCCGGCGGGTTCGATCGTCGAGCTGGTGGGCACGGTGATCAAGGTGGGCAACACCAGCTTGCAGGTGCAAGTGGATGTGTTCGTCGAGAACATGTACCTGGATGGCCGCGAACGGGCGATCCATGGTGTGTTCAGCTTTGTCGCCATCGACGAAGACAAGCGGCCGGTGCCGGTGCTGCCCCAGGCCTGACGCTCAACCTGGCGTGGTTGCAGCGTCGGCGACCGGCAGCGGCTCGACCAGGGCGACCAAGGTCCAGCCCGACTGCGGCGTGAGTGGGTTGTCCGGGCTCGCTACATGCACCCAACCATTGGTGTCACGGGCGAACAGCAGGTGCGCGCGGTCGCCATGCAGTGCCTGATAATTTTCCCAGTCGAAGCCCTCGGTCAGGTGGGTGCTATACAGCTCGGCGCCGCGGTGCAAGTGATTCGCCAGTTGCTGGTAGGTCATCGCGCTTGAACCGAGCAGGTGGCCGCGGTGCTCCTCGCTGGCCCGGTGCTTGTCACTGCGCTGTTTCTCCAGGCCGCTGGCGAGTACGAACAGGCGGCTGTGGCCGAAATCATGGCGAAAGCGGGCGCAGGCCAAGGCGTTGATCTCGCCGGCCGGCGACAGCCCCAACAGGTGGCCGAGGCCGACCAGGTCCAGGTGTGCATCGGCATGCTGCGAGGCGGGGTTGCCAAAGTAGGTCGGCAAGCCGTCCATGCGCGCGGCGCGGATGTTTTCCCAGCTCGAATCGGTCAGCAGTACACGGCAACCCAATTGCTGCAGGGCTTTGCCAAGGGTGCGCGCAGGCCCGTTGGCGCCGACGATGAGAAAGCCGCTGGGGGCGGGCTCGGCGACCTTGAGCAGGCGCGCCAGCGGCCTTGCCGTGGCGCTCTGCAGCACCACGGTGCCGATGATCACGGCGAAGGTCAGGGGCACCAGCAACAGCGCATCCTGATGGCCGGCCTCGTGCAGGCGGATCGCGAAGATCGCCGATACCGCGGCGGCGACGATGCCGCGCGGGGCGATCCAGGCCAGCAAGGCCCGCTCGCGCCAGTTCAGCGAGGAGCCCAGCGTCGACACGAAGACGTTCAGCGGCCGTGCCAGCAACTGGATCACCAGCAGCAGCGCCAGCACCGCCGGGCCCAGCCCGAGCAAGGCGTGCAGGTCGAGGCGCGCGGCCAGCAAGATGAACAGGCCGGAGATCAGCAGCACGCTGAGGTTCTCCTTGAAGTGCAGGATCTGCCGCACATCCACCCCGCGCATGTTGGCCAGCCACATGCCCATCAGCGTCACCGCCAGCAGCCCTGATTCGTGCACGATCTGGTTGGCGGCGATGAAGATGCCCAGCACCGCTGCCAGCGACGCCAGGTTGTGCAGGTACTCCGGCAGCCACTGTTCGCGCATGACCCGGCCCAGCAACCAGCCGCCGGCAGCGCCCAGTGCAGTGCCGCAGAAGATCACCCCGGCAAAGGTACCCAGGCTCTGGATCAGGCCATTGCCATCGGCACTGGCAATGATGAAGCTGTACACCACCACGGCCAGCAGCGCGCCAATCGGGTCGATGACGATGCCTTCCCAGCGCAGGATATTGGCGATTGTCGCCTTTGGCCGCACTACCCGCAGCATGGGCACGATCACTGTCGGCCCGGTGACCAGGGTCAAGGTGCCGAACAGGATCGCCAGCGGCCAGTCGAACCCCAGCAGCCAGTGGGTCGCCAGCGCGATCACCAGCCAGGTCGACAGCGCGCCAACGGTGACCAGGCGGTGCACCACGCTGCCGATATCGCGCCACTGCGACACGTGCAGGGTGAGGCTGCCCTCGAACAGGATCAGCGCCACGGCCAGGGACACCAGCGGCATCAGCAACGGGCCGAACAACGCCTGCGGGTCGAGCCAGCCGAGCAGCGGGCCGACAGTGATGCCGGTCAGCAGCAGAAAGAGGATGGCCGGCAGTTTCAGGCGCCAGGCGAGCCACTGGCTGGCCAGGGCGGCGGCGCCGATGCCACCGATGCTGAGAAGGATCTGCTGTTCGTTCATGCGGGCTCCCTATGCTGGCGCTGTTATGAAAGACTAAGCGTCATTTCGTCGTTTGCCACCGAGTTTTCATGCCCGCCCTAGACCACCCCCTTATTGACCAGTTTCTTGATGCCCTGTGGCTGGAAAAAGGCCTGTCGGACAACACCCGGGTCTCCTATCGCAGCGACCTGGCGCTGTTCAACGGCTGGCTCCAGGAACACACCGTGGCCTTGCCCGACGCCGGTCGCGAGCTGATCCTCGATCACCTGGCCTGGCGCCTCGACCAAGGCTACAAACCGCGCTCCACCGCACGCTTTCTCTCTGGCCTGCGTGGCTTCTTTCGCTACCTGCTGCGCGAAAAGCTGGTGGCGATTGACCCCACCTTGCAGGTGGAGATGCCGCAGTTGGGCCGGCCTTTGCCGAAATCCTTGTCCGAAGCCGACGTCGAAGCACTGCTGCAAGCGCCGGACCTCGGCGAAGCCATCGGCCAGCGCGACCGCGCCATGCTCGAAGTTCTGTATGCCTGCGGCCTGCGGGTTACCGAACTGGTCAGCCTGACCCTCGACCAGGTCAACCTGCGCCAAGGCGTATTGCGGGTCATGGGCAAGGGCAGCAAGGAGCGGCTGGTACCGATGGGTGAAGAGGCAGTGGTGTGGCTGGAGCGCTACCTGCGCGATGGCCGCAGCGAGCTGTTGAACGGCCGCCCCAGTGATGTGCTGTTCCCCAGCCTGCGCGGCGAGCAGATGACCCGCCAGACCTTCTGGCACCGAATCAAGCACCACGCACGGGTTGCCGGTATCGACAAGGCGTTGTCACCCCACACCTTGCGCCATGCCTTCGCGACCCATCTGCTCAACCACGGTGCCGACCTGCGCGTGGTGCAGATGCTGCTGGGCCACAGCGACCTGTCGACCACGCAGATCTACACCCACGTGGCCAAGGCCCGTTTGCAGCAGCTGCACGCCCAGCATCACCCGCGTGGATGAATGATTTTCATGTTCCGCCGGCCGGTATCCGCAGACCCCTTCAACGGTGGTGTGATGTGGTAGGCTTGAGCGGTTTGCACCAAGGGCCGCACGGTCACCGTGTTTTTTTGCAGGTGACGCCCTCCGGCCCCTGTCCGCCTTCAGGAGTTCCCATGCGTTTGACCCAGATTTTCGCCGCCGCCGCGTTGGCGCTGGCCAGTACCTTTGCCGTTGCCGCGGCAACCGACAGCAATGCCGGTGCCGAGCAGGCCATCCGCAAGTCGTTGCAGAACCTCGAACTGGAAGTGCCCGTAGAAAGCGTTGCCAGCAGCCCGCTCAACGGCCTGTATGAAGTCAAGCTGCAGGGCGGCCGTGTGCTGTACGCCAGCGCTGACGGCCAGTTCGTCATGCAGGGCTACCTGTACCAGATCCAGGACGGCAAGCCGGTCAACCTGACCGAGAAGACCGAGCGTCAAGGTGTCGCCAAGCTCATCAATGGCATTCCAGCCGCCGAGATGGTGGTTTATCCTGCCAAAGGCGAGACCAAGTCGCACATCACCGTGTTCACCGATACCACCTGCCCGTATTGCCACAAGCTGCACGCCGAAGTGCCGGAGCTGAACCGTCGCGGTATCGAAGTGCGCTATGTCGCCTTCCCGCGTCAGGGCCTCGGTTCGCCGGGTGACGAGCAGTTGCAGGCAGTCTGGTGTTCCAGCGACCGCCGCGCGGCGCTGGACAAGATGGTCGATGGCAAGGAAATCAAGGCGGCCAAGTGCGCCAACCCGGTCAGCAAACAGTTCCAGCTGGGCCAGTCGATCGGCGTCAACGGCACGCCGGCGATCGTCCTTGAAAGCGGCCAGGTGATCCCGGGCTACCAGCCGGCGCCGCAAGTGGCCAAGTTGGCCCTGGCCGGCCAGCAGCAAGCAGCCAAGTAATCAGTTCAGTACGCCGTCGTCATGGGGTGACGGCATGTTTCACGGTCGGCGCAGGTGCCGGCCGTTCAATGGGGAGTTCACAGTGAAACCGGTCAAAGTAGGCATCTGTGGGTTGGGGACCGTCGGTGGCGGAACCTTCAATGTACTTCAGCGCAACGCCGAGGAGATTGCCCGCCGTGCCGGGCGCGGTATTGAAGTGGCCCAGATCGCCATGCGCTCGCCGAACCCGAACTGCCAGATTACCGGTACCCCCATTACCGCTGATGTGTTCGACGTTGCGAGCAACCCGGAGATCGACATTGTCATCGAGCTGATCGGTGGCTATACCATCGCCCGTGACCTGGTACTCAAGGCCATCGAAAACGGCAAGCACGTGGTCACCGCCAACAAGGCGCTGATCGCCGTGCACGGCAACGAAATCTTCGCCAAGGCCCGCGAGAAGGGCGTGATCGTCGCCTTCGAAGCGGCGGTTGCCGGCGGCATCCCGGTGATCAAGGCCATCCGTGAAGGCTTGTCGGCCAACCATATCAACTGGCTGGCCGGCATCATCAACGGCACTGGCAACTTCATCCTCACCGAAATGCGCGAGAAGGGCCGTGCCTTCCCGGACGTACTGGCTGAAGCCCAGGCCCTGGGCTATGCCGAAGCCGACCCGACCTTCGACGTCGAAGGCATCGATGCTGCGCACAAGCTGACCATCCTGGCCTCCATTGCCTTTGGTATCCCGCTGCAGTTCGACAAGGCCTACACCGAGGGCATCACCCAGCTAACCACCGCTGACGTGAACTACGCCGAGGCCCTGGGCTATCGCATCAAGCACCTGGGTGTGGCACGCCGCACGGCCGAAGGTATCGAGCTGCGCGTGCACCCGACGCTGATCCCGAGCGACCGCCTTATCGCCAACGTCAATGGCGTCATGAACGCAGTCATGGTCAACGGCGACGCCGCTGGCTCGACCCTGTACTACGGCGCCGGTGCCGGTATGGAGCCGACCGCTTCGTCGGTGGTGGCCGACCTGGTCGACGTGGTCCGCGCCATGACCTCCGACCCGGAAAACCGCGTGCCGCACCTGGCCTTCCAGCCCGATTCGTTGTCGTCGCACCCGATCCTGCCGATCGAGGCCTGCGAAAGTGCCTACTACCTGCGCATCCAGGCCAAGGATCACCCCGGTGTTTTGGCCCAGGTGGCCAGCATCCTGTCGGAGCGTGGCATCAACATCGAATCGATCATGCAGAAGGAAGCCGAAGAACAGGATGGCCTGGTGCCGATGATCCTGCTGACCCACCGCGTGGTCGAGCAAGGCATCAACGACGCCATCGTCGCTCTGGAAGCCCTGCAGGATGTGGTTGGCAAGGTCGTGCGCATCCGCGTCGAACAGCTTAATTAACGAAGAGTGCCGACGGGCCGCGCCAGCGGCCCCGGCCCCAGTCTCGAAGGTTTGCACCATGCGCTATATCAGCACCCGCGGCCAGGCACCGGCCCTGAATTTTGAAGATGTGCTGCTGGCTGGCCTTGCCAGCGACGGCGGCCTGTACGTCCCTGAAAACCTGCCACGCTTCACCCAGGAAGAGATCGCCTCCTGGGCTGGCCTGCCTTACCACGAACTGGCCTTCCGTGTGATGCGCCCGTTCGTTGCCGGCAGCATCGCCGATGCCGACTTCAAGAAGATCCTCGAAGAAACCTACGGCGCGTTCGCTCACGCCGCCGTGGCGCCGCTGCGCCAGTTGAATTCGAACGAGTGGGTCATGGAGCTGTTCCACGGCCCGACCCTGGCCTTCAAGGACTTTGCCCTGCAGTTGCTCGGCCGCCTGCTCGACCACGTGCTGGTCAAGCGCGGCGAGCGTGTGGTGATCGTTGGCGCCACCAGCGGTGATACCGGTTCTGCCGCCATCGAAGGTTGCCGCCGTTGCGACAACGTCGACATCTTCATCCTGCACCCGCACCAGCGTGTGTCGGAAGTACAGCGTCGGCAGATGACCACGATCTTCGGCGACAACATCCACAACATCGCCATCGAAGGCAACTTCGACGACTGCCAGGAGATGGTCAAGGCCAGCTTCGCCGACCAGTCGTTCCTCAAGGGCACCCGCCTGGTGGCAGTCAACTCGATCAACTGGGCGCGGATCATGGCCCAGATCGTCTACTACTTCCACGCAGCCCTGCAGTTGGGCGGGCCAGCCCGCTCGGTGGCGTTCTCGGTGCCTACCGGTAACTTCGGCGACATCTTCGCCGGTTACCTGGCGCGCAACATGGGCCTGCCGATCAGCCAGCTGGTGGTGGCCACCAACCGTAACGACATCCTGCACCGCTTCATGAGCGGCAATCAGTACGTCAAGGAAACCCTGCACGCGACCTTGTCGCCGTCGATGGACATCATGGTGTCGTCCAACTTCGAGCGCCTGCTGTTCGACCTGCATGGCCGCAATGGCGCTGCCATTGCCGAGCTGATGGCAAACTTCAAGCAGGGTGGCGGCTTCAGCGTCGACGAAGACCGCTGGACCGAGGCGCGCAAGCTGTTCGACTCGCTGGCCGTCAGTGACGAGCAAACCTGCGAGACCATCGCCGAGGTGTTCGCCAGCACCGGTGAAGTGCTCGACCCGCATACCGCGATCGGCGTCAAGGCCGCCCGTGAGTGCCGCCGCAGCCTGGACACGCCAATGGTGGTGCTGGGTACTGCGCACCCGGTCAAGTTCCCGGAAGCGGTAGAGAAGGCCGGTGTGGGCAAGGCGCTGGAGTTGCCTGCGCACCTGGTCGACCTGTTCAGCCGCGAAGAGCGCTGCACGGTGCTGGCCAATGACCTGAAGGCCGTTCAGGGCTTTGTCAGCCAGCACGGTAACCGCGGCAAGCCGCTTTAACGCCAGGGCCGCCACATAACCTATCGCCGGCAAGCCGGCGATAGGTCGCGCAGCAGCATCGTTCTGCGGCTGTCTCCTTGCGCTGTTTCAGACTTTTCCTATTTAAACCGCTCGACGTCTTGCCTAGATTTGTGGGTCCTTCCTTCAGGAGCGGCTCATGTCCAGGCCTTACGTGCTGATTCACCAGGCACGCCCTTCCCACCAGATTCTTCTGCATCAGGCCTTCAACGCCCAAGGCATATTCGACGTGCGCATCATCGAGGACGCGGGCGACCTGCGCGCCTGCCTGTCCGCTGGCCGCTGCCCTGACTTGCTGATACTTGACCACGCGATGCCCACAAAGGCAGTGCATGCCGTATTGAAACGCCTCGCCGGCATGCCTGCGTTGCGCGCCTTGATGTTCGTGGGGCAGGCAGCACCCGACCAGCACAATCTTGCCCTGGAGGCCAAGCGACGGGGGCTTTGGGTGGTTGCCGAGCTGCCCTGGCCGCTGTCCATGACGCACCTGCAGCGTGCGCTTCAGTGTCTGGGCAGGCGTACTCAAACTGTCACGTCTGCACCGCATGCTCACTGAAACAGCGCCGGCGTCTCGAACTTTAGGCTGCGCTTGTTGGTCAGTTTCTCTATAGCCCACCACGCAGCGAGTGATCCGGATGGAAAGAATCTGCAGACTGCTCAACGAAGCCCTGACCCCTTATCAAACCCACCTGGGCATCGCCGATGCCAATGGCAATCGTCAATTGACCGTGTTTGACAGCCTTGCAGGCATCACCCTGCAGCGCACGGTAAGCCTGCGCCAGTTGCAGGAGCAGCGCCTGCTGATTGACGTGGTGGATGGTCTGCACCGTGATCTGCAGATTGCCGAAGGGCGATTGCAGCCTTGTGTCATTGCTGCGTTGCAACAGCGTCAGCAACCTCAGGGAACCTTTGCCTGACCCGGCTTTCAGACACAGTAAGGGCAGCCAGCCAGCGCTTTGCTCCGGTGTTGGCAGGCTGTTCCGGGAAGTCTCCAAGGACTTTCGATTGGCCCCGGGCGTCCTCCCCAGCGTCCGGGGTTTCTTTTTTTTGCGTGATTCACGCCGGCATGGGCAAAGGCCTATTCGCCTTTGAAAAACTGCTTGCTCTGCTCCAGGTAGTCCTTCTGCAACTGCGGGTCCAGCCACCGTGCATACAGCCCCGGCAACGTGTCCCGACGCAGCGTGGGCAGCAGCTGGTCGATGTGCGCAATGGCCTCGCGCCCCAGTGGCGAGTTCGAGCAACCCACATGCAGAAACTGGTAAGGGTTCACGCCTTGCACAGGGTGGAAGTGGTAATCCGCCAGTAACCCGCCTTGCTGCTGGATCAGGTAACGCACCTCTGGCCAGTACCCCATCACCATGTGCAGACGGCCCAGTCGCTGCATCTGCAGTTGGTTGGCAGTGGCATCGTTGCCATAGTGGCGGCTGAGCGACGCGTCTGGCAGCTGACGCAAAACCTCATCGATCTGCGTGCCATAGCTGCGCTCGGCGACGATACCGAGCTTCAACGAGGTCTGGTTCAACAGCCCTTGCAAATCGACTTCGTGGCCTGTGAGAAACGGCGCAAGCAGTGCCTCGTCTTCCTTGCGGACCACCAGCCCGCCGCTCATTACACCCAGTAACGGCATGGAAAAATGCACGTATCCGGCACGTTCCTGCGTCCACAGCAGGGTCGGGTCGCAGGTGAAGCTGCTGGCGTCCTGAAGCATCTGGATACCCCGCGCGCGGTTGACCCGGACGATGCTGTGATCGTATTCGGGCATCTGCGCGATCAACTGCGGCAGCAGGCGATCAACCACCCCCTGGCCTTTCTCCGGGCCTTCGAAAATGGTGAACGGCGGCAGGTCTCGAACCAGCCACCAGATACGCTCCTTGGCCGCGGCGGGCAGTATGGCCAGTGCGGGCAGTAGCCCGCACAGCAGGAGCAGGGGGCGCAACCAGCGGGCAACTCGCATCGGCGGCAGCAGAGGTCAGACCGCGCCTGCTGCGCGCAGGCCGGCGATGGCGGCTGCGTCGTAGCCCAGGGCAGCGAGCAGTAGTTCGGTGTGTTCACCCAGCGCCGGCCCGACCCATTCGGTGGAGCCGGGCGTTTCCGAAAGCTTGGGCACGATGCCTGGCATCTTGAAGGGTTTGCCGTCTGGCAGGCGTGCCTGCAGAAACATCTCCCGTGCCAGGTATTGCGGGTCATTGAACATGTCTTCGGCGGAATAGATGCGGCTGGCTGGCACTTCGGCGGTGGTGAGCACCTGCATGAGCTGGTCCAGCGGCTGGCTGTTGGCCCAGCGGTCGATTACCCCGTACAGCTCGTCCCGGCGCAGGTCGCGGCCATCGTTGGTGGCCAGCGTGGGGTCATCGGCCAGGTCGGCGCGGCCGATGGCCTGCATGAAGCGCTTGAAGATCGCATCGCCGTTGGCGCCGATCTGCACATGCTTGCCATCGGCACTGGTATGGATGGAGGAGGGGGTGATGCCCGGCATGATATTGCCGGTGCGCTCACGGATGAAACCAAAGACGTCGAATTCCGGGACCATGCTTTCCATCATGGCGAAGATCGCCTCGTACAGCGCCACGTCCACTACCTGGCCCTGGCCGCCGTTGACTTCCTGGTGACGCAAGGCCATCAACGCGCCGATCACTCCCCACAAGGCGGCAATCGAGTCACCGATGGAAATACCTGTGCGCACCGGCGGGCGGTCATCGAAGCCGGTGATGTAGCGCAGGCCGCCCATGGACTCGCCCACGGCGCCAAAGCCCGGCTGGTCTTTCATCGGCCCGGTCTGGCCGAAACCGGACAGGCGCACCATGACCAGGCGCGGGTTGAGCGTGTGCAGCACGTCCCAGCCCAGGCCGAGTTTTTCCAGCACGCCGGGGCGGAAGTTTTCGATCAGGATGTCGGCGTCGGCCAACAGGCGTTTGAGGATATCGAGGCCTTCCGGGTGCTTGAGGTTGAGGGTCAGCGACTGTTTGTTGCGCGCCTGCACGAACCACCACAGCGACGTGCCTTCGTACATCTTGCGCCATTTGCGCAGCGGATCGCCGCCATCGGGGGACTCGACCTTGATCACCTCGGCGCCGAACTCGGCACAGATACGCGAGGCGAACGGGCCAGCGATAAGGGTCCCGAGTTCGATGACTTTAAGGCCGGCGAGGGGTTTGCTGGGCGTAGGCATGGGGCATCCGTGGCAACTGGGCAGAGCCGTGGTTTTATCATAGCTCCGAAGCCGCAGATACTGCCGCGGCGCAACGAAGGGCAGGATCGGTTAGACTGTGTCACTTTTCTTTGCGCAAGAAGCCCGTCGACCATGGCCCAGCCGTCCACCACCTACAAATTCGAACTGAATCTGACCGACCTCGATCGCAGCGTGTACGAAAGCGTCAAGCAGACCATTGCTCGTCACCCGTCGGAAACCGAAGAGCGTATGGCGGTGCGTCTGCTGGCTTATGCGCTCTGGTACAACGAGCAGCTGTCGTTTGGTCGCGGCCTGTCGGATGTCGATGAGCCGGCATTGTGGGAAAAGAGCCTGGACGATCGCGTTTTGCACTGGATCGAAGTCGGCCAGCCGGACGCGGACCGCCTGACCTGGTGTTCCCGCCGCACCGAGCGCACCAGCCTGCTGGCCTACGGTAGCCTGCGAGTGTGGGAGAGCAAAGTGGTACCTGCGGTCAAGAACCTGAAGAACCTGAACATTGCCGCTGTGCCGCAAGAGGTGCTGGAGACCCTGGCCACCGACATGCCGCGCAGCATCAAGTGGGACGTAATGATCAGCGAAGGCACAGTGTTCGTCACCGATGACCGTGGCCAGCACGAAGTGCAGCTGCAGTGGCTGCTTGGCGAGCGCGGCTGAGCCGAAGCCCTTATGCGTATCGAACCTCGCCCCCTGCCGTCGACCCTGCCATTTCTGGGTAACCTGCCACCCTTGCTGACCCGCCTGTATGCCGCCCGCGGCGTGCAGAGCGAGGCCGAGCTGGACAAGAGCCTGGCGCGGCTGCTGCCGTACCAGCAGCTCAAAGGCATCGAGGCGGGGGTAGACCTGCTGGTCGAAGCGCTCGACCAGCGCCAGCGCATCCTCATCGTTGGCGACTTCGATGCCGACGGCGCCACCGCCAGTACCGTGGGTGTGCTGGGCCTGCGCTTGCTGGGCGCGGCCCACGTCGACTACCTGGTGCCCAACCGCTTCGAATTCGGCTATGGCCTGACCCCGGAGATCGTTGAGGTCGCGCTGCAACGCCAACCGCAATTGCTGATCACTGTCGACAACGGTATCTCCAGTGTCGACGGCGTGGCGGCAGCCAAGGCAGCGGGGCTCAAGGTGCTGGTCACCGATCACCACTTGCCGGGCGAGCAGTTGCCCGACGCCGATGCGATCATCAACCCGAACCAGCCGGGCTGCGACTTCCCGAGCAAGTCGTTGGCCGGGGTCGGGGTAATCTTCTATGTGCTCATGGCCTTGCGCGCACGCTTGCGCAGCCTGGGGCGCTACCAGAACCAAGCACAGCCGAACATCGGCGAGCTGCTCGACCTGGTGGCGCTGGGCAGTGTCGCCGACGTGGTGCCGCTGGACGCCAACAACCGCATTCTGGTGCACCAGGGCCTCGAGCGCATTCGTGCCGGCCGCGCACGGCCGGGGCTCAAGGCGATTCTGGAAGTGGCCCGCCGTGACCACCGGCGCATCACTTCGACTGACCTGGGGTTCATCCTTGGCCCGCGTTTGAACGCGGCCGGGCGCCTGGACGACATGAGCCTAGGCATCGAGTGCCTGCTGTGCGAAGACGCGGCCTTGGCCCAGGACATGGCCCAGCAGCTGGACGATCTCAACCAGGACCGCAAGTTCATCGAGCAAGGCATGCAGCGTGAGGCGCTGGCCCAGCTGAAGGATTTGCCGGTCGAGTCCATGCCGTATGGCCTGTGCCTGTTCGACGCCGACTGGCACCAGGGCGTGATCGGGATTCTCGCCTCGCGCCTGAAGGAGCGCTATCACCGGCCGACCATCGCCTTTGCCGATGCTGGCGACGGCATGCTCAAGGGTTCGGCGCGCTCGGTGCCCGGCTTTCATATCCGCGATGCGCTGGATGCGGTGGCGGCGCGTCATCCGCAGCTTATCAGCAAGTTCGGCGGCCATGCCATGGCAGCGGGGTTGTCGCTGCCTGAGGGCAACTTCCCGGCCTTTGCCGAGGCATTCGACGAAGAAGTACGGCGCCAGCTGTGCGAAGACGACCTCACTGGCCGATTGCTGTCCGATGGCAGCCTGGCGGTGGAGGAATTCCACCTCGACCTGGCCAAGGCCCTGCGCCATGCCGGGCCTTGGGGCCAGCACTTCCCGGAGCCGCTGTTCCATGGTGTGTTCCAGTTGGTCGAGCAGCGCGTAGTGGGTGAGCGGCACCTGAAGGTGGTGCTCAAGAGCGAGTGCGGTTCGGTGCGGCTCGATGGCATTGCCTTCGGCGTCGACCGCGAGGTGTGGCCGAACCCGACGGTGCGCTGGGTGGAGCTGGCGTACAAGCTGGATGTGAACGAGTTTCGTGGCAATGAAAGTGTGCAACTGATGATTGCCCACATGGAGCCGCGTTGACGGCAAGGTGCTTGCCCTCCAAAGCCATGCCTCAGTCACCTCACAGCAAATCCCACGGAACCTCCCCCCCACCCAATCTGGTCTAGTCTGAACATAGACCGGACCCGGGCCACGGACGTGTAATTGAGTGCCCGGGCCGGATCACCATTGGAGTCCTTGGGAGGTGCCCTCATGAGCTTGCTGCTCGAGCCTTACACCCTGCGTCAGCTGACGCTGCCCAACCGCATCGCGGTCTCGCCGATGTGCCAGTATTCCGCCGTCGATGGCCTGGCAAACGACTGGCATCTTGTCCACCTGGGCAGCCGCGCCGTCGGTGGCGCCGGCCTGATCATTGCCGAAGCCACAGCGGTAACCCCTGACGGGCGTATCACCGCCGAAGACCTCGGCCTGTGGAATGACGAGCAGATAGCCCCACTGCAGCGCATCACCCGTTTCATCACCGCCCAGGGCGCCGTGCCAGGCCTGCAACTGGCCCACGCCGGGCGCAAGGCCAGCACCCATCGGCCCTGGTTGGGCAAGCATGGCAGCGTAAAAGTCGAAGAGGGCGGCTGGCAGCCGGTCGGGCCGTCGAAGATCGCCTTCGACCCTGAACATGCGGTGCCTCACGAGCTGTCGCCAGGGGAGATCGCCGGCATCGTGCAGGCGTTCGCCGACGCCGCCCGGCGCGCCCTGACAGCGGGGTTCAAGGTGGTCGAGGTGCATGCGGCGCACGGCTACCTGCTGCATCAGTTTCTCTCTCCGCTGAGCAACCAGCGGCGTGACGACTATGGCAGTTGCTTTGAAAACCGTATCCGCCTGACCCTCGAAGTCACCCAGGCGGTGAGGGACGTCTGGCCTGCCGAGCTGCCCGTGTTCGTGCGGGTATCAGCGACCGACTGGGTCGAAGACGGCTGGAACCCGGACGAAACCGTAGAGCTGGCCCGTCGTCTGCGGGCGCTGGGGGTGGACCTGATCGATGTTTCCTCCGGCGGCACGTCGGTCAACGCCGAGATCCCTACGGGGCCTGGCTACCAGACCCGCTTTGCCGAGCGTGTGCGCAAGGAATCGGAGATTGCCACTGGCACGGTGGGCATGATCACCGAACCGGCGCAGGCCGAGCATATCCTGCGCACCGGGCAGGCCGATGTCATCTTCCTGGCGCGCGAATTGTTGCGTGACCCCTATTGGCCGCTGCATGCCGATGATGACCTGGGGGGCAACAAGGCCACCTGGCCGGCGCAGTATCAACGGGCTACCAGCCGGGCCAACCCGATCCATGAGTCGGATTTACGGGACTGATAATGACCCCCGTGGCAGCGGGCTTGCCCCGCGAACACGGGCGAAGCCCGTGCCATCCTTCGCGGTGCTTGCTTCGCGGAGCAAGCCCTCTCCCACAGGCTCCTGCTAACGCCGCGGTGGTCTCAATGCTTGATCATCACATGCCGCACGCAGGTGTAGTCCTCCAGCCCATACACCGACATATCCTTCCCATAACCCGAATGCTTCTGCCCGCCATGGGGCATTTCGCTGACCAGCATGAAATGGGTATTCACCCACGTGCAGCCATACTGCAGCCGCGCCGCCAGGCGATGAGCGCGGCCGGTGTCGCTGGTCCACACCGATGATGCCAGGCCATAATTGGAGTCATTGGCCCATTCCAGCGCTTGGGCCTCGTCAGTAAAACGGGTCACCGACACCACTGGGCCGAACACTTCGTTGCGCACGATCTCGTCATCCTGCAGGGCATCGGCCAGTACGGTCGGCTCGAAAAAGAAGCCGTCGCCGTCAATCGCCTTGCCGCCGGTCACCAGGCGGATATGTGGCTGGGCAATGGCACGCTGCACCAGCCCGGCAACCTTGTCGCGGTGTTGGGCGCTGATCAGTGGCCCCAGCTCGGTGTCCTCGGCATCCTGCAAACCGTGCTTGAGGCTGGCGACGGCGTCGCCCAGGCGCTGCACGAACTGCTCGTAAATACCCTCCTGCACATACAGGCGGCAGGCTGCAGTGCAGTCCTGGCCGGCGTTGTAGAAGCCGAACGTGCGGATACCGTCGATGGCGGCGTCAATGTCGGCATCGTCGAACACCAGCACCGGCGCTTTGCCGCCCAGCTCCATGTGCATGCGTTTCACGCTGTCGGCCGTGGCGCTGATGATGTGCGCGCCGGTAGGGATCGAGCCGGTCAGTGACACCATGCGCACTTTCGGATGGGTAACCAGTGGCGTGCCGACTGTCTGGCCGCGGCCGAAGAGAATGTTGAGCACGCCGGGCGGCAGCAGGCCCTGGGCCAGTTCGCCCAGGCGCAGCGCGGTCAGCGGCGTCAGTTCGGACGGTTTGATTACCACCGTGTTACCGGCGGCCAGTGCCGGTGCGACCTTCCAGGCCAGCATCATCAGCGGGTAGTTCCACGGCGCGATCGAGGCGACCACGCCCAGCGGGTCGCGGCGGATCATCGATGTGTGCCCCGGC
This sequence comes from Pseudomonas sp. SWRI68, assembly GCF_014269165.1. Taxonomy (NCBI): domain Bacteria; kingdom Pseudomonadati; phylum Pseudomonadota; class Gammaproteobacteria; order Pseudomonadales; family Pseudomonadaceae; genus Pseudomonas; species Pseudomonas sp. SWRI68. Next base: position 451,557 of record NZ_JABWRU010000001.1, read on the forward strand.
AGGTACTCACCGGCCGCCGAGCCGCCCAGGCAGCGCGCTGCGCCGGCAAAAAAACGGAAGACATCGGCGATCGCCGGTATTTCGTCATTCAGTGCCGCGCTGAAAGGCTTGCCGCAATTCTGCGATTCGAGCCGGGCCAGTTCTTCGCCATGCTGCTCGATGGTGTCAGCCAGCGCCAGCAGCGCCAGGGAACGGTCTTTGGGGCTGGCCTGCGACCAGCTGTCGAAGGCCAGGTCGGCGGCACGCACGGCGCTGTCGACCTGGGCCTCGGTGGCCTCGTTGATCTGCGCCAGGGCGCTGCCCAGGGCGGGGTTGAGCACGGTCCAGGCCGGCCCGTCGCCAGCTACCAGGCGACCGTTGATCAGCATGTGCGTTTGCATGAGGGACTCCTCCAGGGTCATTTGCCGCTGCCCGCCACGCTTTCGCCGCCGCGGGTCAGGTAATAGGCGCCAAGGATCGGCAGCATGGTCACCAGCATCACCAGCATGGCGACCACGTTGGTCACCGGCACGTCGCGTGGGCGGCTGAGCTGGTTGAGCAACCAGATCGGCAGGGTGCGTTCGTGGCCGGCGGTGAAGGTGGTAACGATGATTTCGTCGAACGACAACGCGAAGGCCAGCATGCCGCCTGCCAGCAGCGCCGAGCCGAGGTTGGGCAGGATGATGTAGCGGAAGGTTTGCCAGCCGTCTGCGCCAAGGTCCATCGAGGCCTCGATCAAGCTTTGCGAGGTCCGCCGCAGGCGGGCGATGACGTTGTTGTAGACGATCACCACACAGAAGGTGGCGTGGCCGACCACGATGGTGAACAGGCCAGGCTCGATGCCCAGGCGCTTGAACGCCGAGAGCAGGGCGATACCGGTGATGATGCCAGGCAGGGCAATCGGCAGGATCAGCATCAGCGAAATACCTTCCTTGCCAAAAAAACTGCGCCGGTACAGCGCTGCCGAGGCCAGGGTGCCGAGCACCAGAGCGATCAACGTGGCCAGGCAGGCGACCTGCAGCGACAGCTTGATGGCTTCGAGCACGTCGGGGCGGGCGAAGGCCACGGTGAACCACTTCAGGGTGAACCCCTTGGGTGGGAAGCTGAACGCTGCGTCTTCGGTGTTGAAGGCGTAGAGGACGATGATCAGGATCGGGAAGTGCAGGAACAGCAACCCGCCCCAGGCCGCCAGGCGCAAACCCATTGATGCATGTTCAGAGTGCATCGAATGCCCCCAGGCGCTTGACGATGGAGAGGTACAGCGCAATCAGCACGATGGGCACCAGGGTGAACGCGGCGGCCATCGGCATGTTGCCGATCGCCCCTTGCTGGGCGTAGACCATGCTGCCGATGAAGTAGCCGGGCGGGCCGACCAGCTGCGGCACGATGAAGTCGCCCAGGGTCAGCGAGAAGGTGAAGATCGAGCCTGCGGCAATACCGGGGATCGACAGCGGCAGGGTCACCTGCCAGAAGGTTTGCCCGGGCCTTGCCCCCAGGTCTGCCGAGGCCTGTAGCAACGATGGCGGCAGACGCTCCAGCGAGGCCTGGATCGGCAGGATCATGAACGGCAGCCAGATGTACACGAACACCATGAAACGCCCCAGGTGTGATGTCGACAGGGTGCTGCCGCCAATGCCTGGCACCGTCAACAGCGCCTGTAGCAGGCCATCCAGGTGCAGCAACTGGACGAACCACTGGGCCACGCCGCCCTTGGCCAGCAGCAGGGTCCAGGCATAGGTCTTGACGATGTAGCTGGCCCACATCGGCATCATCACAGCGATGTAGAAAAATGCCTTGGTTTTGCCGCTGGTGTAGCGCGCCATGTAATAGGCAATGGGGAAGGCCAGTACCGCGCTGGCCAGCGACACCGCCACGGCCATGCCCAGGGTGCGCAGGATGATGTCGAAGTTCGACGGGTTGAACAGCGCAGCGAAGTTGCCCAGGGTCAGGTCCGGGGTCACCGCCATGGTGAAGTCGTCGAAGGTATAGAAGCCTTGCCACAGCAGGTTCAGCAACGAGCCCAGGTAGATCGCCCCGAACCAGGTCAACGGCGGGATCAGCAGCAGCGTCAGGTAGAGGTTGGGCCGCCGGTACAGCAGGTTGGCAAAGCGGCGCAACGGGCCTGGGTTGGCAAGACGCGCGTTCATCTCAGCGGCCCTCGTCGAGCACGGTTTCCAGCAGTGCCGTCATCGCTTCACGGGGCCAGCGCGCCTGCACCCGCTGGCCGGCCTGCCAGGTTTGCGCGTGGGCCTGCCAGCGGTCGTTGGCCTGGCTCACCGTCAACAGCTGGCCGCTGTCCAACTGCAGTTCGAAGCGGGTGGCGCTGCCCTGGTACTGCACATCGTGCAGCAGGCCGCTGACCTGCACCTCATGGCTGTCGGCGGCTTGTTCACCCAGGCGGATATGCTCGGGGCGGATGGAAAACGGCGCAGGGCTGCCGTTGAGCTGCTCGGCCAGCTCGCCACGCACCACATTCGAGGTGCCGACGAATTCGGCGACGAAGGTAGTAGCCGGCTGCATGTACAGGTTGCGCGGGGTGTCGACCTGTTCGATGCGGCCGCGGTTGAACACCGCCACGCGGTCGGACATCGACAGGGCTTCGGTCTGGTCGTGGGTGACGAAGATGAAGGTGATGCCCAGCTGGCGCTGCAGCTTTTTCAGTTCGCCCTGCATCTGTTCGCGCAGCTTCAAGTCCAGCGCCCCCAGCGGTTCGTCGAGCAGCAGCACCCGTGGGCGGTTGACCAAGGCGCGGGCGAGGGCGACGCGCTGGCGCTGGCCGCCGGACAGCTGCGCCGGTTTGCGCGCACCGTAACCGGTCAGCGCCACCATGGCCAGGGCCTCGTCGGCGCGGGCATGCCGTTCGGCCTTGGCCACGCCTTTGACCTTGAGGCCATAGGCGATGTTGTCGCGCACGTTCATGTGCGGGAACAGCGCATAGTCCTGGAACACGGTATTGACGTCGCGTTGGTAGGGCGGCACCCCGGCGGCTTCCACGCCATGGATGCGAATCGAACCGTTGTCGGGGTGCTCGAAGCCTGCGATCAGGCGCAGGCAGGTGGTCTTGCCCGACCCGGAGGGGCCGAGCATGGAGAAGAACTCGCCATCCATGATGTCGATGCTGACCTGGTCGACGGCCTTGACCTCGCCGAAGGTGCGGGAAACCTGGGTGAACTGGACTGCTAGGGGCATGGCCGGTACTCAGTTGTTGCTGTGTTGCCTGTACCGGATCTTTCGCGGGGCTGCAGCGCGAATAGGCCGGTACAGGCTCAATCGACCTCAGCGCCCGCCCATGATCGCGATGTAGTCCTGCGTCCAGCGGCTATAAGGCACGAACTTGCCGCCCTGCGCCTGCGGCGTCTTCCAGAAGGCGATCTTGTCGAAGTTGTCGAAACCATTGGTCTTGCAGCCTTCGGCGCCCAGCAGTTCGCTGCCGGTGCAGGCCGCTGGCACCGCTGGCAATGAGCCGAACCAGGCGGCCACATCACCCTGCACCTTCGGTTGCAATGACCAGTCCATCCACTTGTAGGCGCAGTTGGGGTGTTTGGCCTCGCTGTGCAACATGGTGGTGTCGGCCCAGCCCGTGGCGCCCTCCTTGGGTATGGTAGAGGCCACCGGCTGGTTCTCTGCTTTCAGGCCGTTGACCATGTAGCCCCAGGAGCTGGAGGCGGCCACGCCTTCGTTCTTCACATCGCTCATCTGCACCGTGGCGTCATGCCAGTAGCGGTGGATCAGCGGCTGTTGCTGGCGCAACAGTTCGAGCACGGCCTTGTACTGGGTTTCGTTCAGTTCGTAGGGGTCCTGGATACCCAGTTCCGGCTTGGCCGACTTCAGGTACAGCGCCGCATCGGCGATGTAGATCGGCCCGTCGTAGGCTTGCACGCGGCCTTTGTTCGGCTTGCCATCGGGCAGGTCCTGCGGCTCGAAGACCACCCCCCAGCTGGTTGGCGCCTGCTTGAACACCTGCGTGCTGTACAGCAGCACATTCGGCCCCCACTGGTATGGGGTGCCGTAGGCTTGCTTGTCGACCACGTACCAGCCACCGTTTTGCAGGCGCGGGTCGATGTTCTTCCAGTTGGGGATCAGCGCAGTGTTGATCGGTTGCACCCGCTTGCCGGCGATCAGCCGCAGCGACGCATCGCCCGAGGCCGTGACCAGGTCGTAGCCGCCCTTGGTCATCAGGCTGACCATTTCATCAGAGGTGGCGGCCGTCTTGACGCTGACCTTGCAGCCGGTTTCCTTTTCAAAGCCGGTGACCCAATCGTAGGCTTTGTCGCTTTCACCGCGCTCGATGTAACCGGGCCAGGCGACGATATCCAGGCGCCCCTCGCCGGCCCCCAGGGCCTTGAGCGGTTCGGCGGCCTGCAGGCTGGCGCTGGCCAGCAACGCGCCGGTCAGGGCGCCGAGCAATGCGGTGTTGTGCGCTGACATGGTGTTCCCTCTTATTGGAGATCTTGGTCGGGGCAGTCATCAAGCAAGCCGTGAAACGCTTGTTATAAGCGTAGTGCGATTGTGCGAGGTATTGGCGATATCGAGTCTAGTTGGCTTTTTGCTGGCCAATGCAACATCCGGAAGCAAATCCCCCCGTGGCGATCGCTCGGGCAGGGCTTAATCTGGCTGTCCTTTTGCAACGTCTGGAGGCACTTCAATGAACACCCGCGGACTGCTCGATCAACTGCTCAAGTCTGGCCAGCAACTGCTCGACAGCCAGGCCGGCAAAGCGGGCTCAGGCAAGCCAGGCGCGGGCGCCGGCGGCCTCGGCAGCCTGTTGTCCGGTGTCGGCGGCGGCGCTTTGGGGGCAGGGGCGCTGGGCCTGTTGCTGGGTAACAAGAAGGCCCGCAAATACGGCGGCAAGGCCCTGACGTACGGTGGCCTCGCTGCACTCGGGGTGTTGGCCTACAAGGCCTATGGCAACTGGCAGGCGCGCCAGCAGGGGGCAGGTCAAGCGCCCGAGCCGCAGACCCTCGACCGCCTGCCGCCGGCCCAAGCCGAGCAGCACAGCCAGGCGGTGCTGCGGGCGCTGGTGGCAGCGGCCAAGTCCGATGGCCATATCGACGAGCGCGAGCGGGCCTTGATCGAAGGCGAATTCACCCGCCTGGACACGGACGGCGAACTGCAGCAATGGCTGCACGCCGAGCTGAACAAACCGCTGGACCCGGCCGAGGTGGCGCGTGCCGCGCAAACGCCGGAAATGGCCGCCGAGATGTACCTGGCCAGCGTGATGATGGTCGACCAGGAGCATTTCATGGAACGTGCCTACCTGGACGAACTGGCCCGCCAGTTGCGCCTGGACCCAGCCTTGCGCCAGGAACTGGAGAACCAGGTACGGCTTGGCGCAGGCCAATAGCACACGGCTTGGCTTGTCCATCAGGCAAGGATGCCTGAATACCCCGCATTTCAGCCGCAAAAGCGTAGGATGCCTGGGCTATACTTCGGCGATTTTCCCCGCTCGTTGTGAATTCCTGAGGGCTGAATGTGAAGAACTGGACGTTGCGCCAACGGATCCTGGCAAGTTTCGCCGTGATCATCGCCATCATGCTGCTGATGATCGTCGCCGCCTACTCGCGGTTGGTGGCGATCGAAAGTGCCGAGCAGGCAGTGGGCACCGACAGCATCCCCGGGGTCTACTACAGCTCGATGATTCGCAGTGCCTGGGTCGACAGCTACGTCACCAGCCAGCAGCTGGTGGGTTTGTCCAACCATCGCGAAATCACGTCGGCGGACTTGGAGCTGTTCAAGAGCTTCGAGGATCGCCTCAAGCAACATATGGCCAGCTACCAGGAGACCATTCAGGACCGCGATGACCAGACGCGTTTCGATAGCTTCGTGCAGCTGGAAGAAAACTACATCAAGATCGTCGGCCAGGTGCTGGACACCTACCGCCAGCGCAATTATGTCGAAGCCGAACGGCTGATCAACGAGGTGCTCACCCCGGCCTGGGTCGATGGCCGCCAGCACCTGAACGATGTGATCGAGAACAACCGGGCCTCGGCCGAAGCCGCCACCCACGACATCGTCAGCGCCGTGAGCACGGCCAAGGGCAGCATGATGATTTCGCTGCTGCTGGCAATCGTTGCCGCCGGCATCTGTGGGCTGCTGCTGATGCGCGCCATCAGTGCGCCCATGCAGCGCATCGTCCACGCCCTCGACCGGCTGCGCTCGGGTGACCTGAGCATGCGCTTGAGCCTGGACCGCAAGGACGAGTTCGGCGCCATCGAAAGCGGTTTCAACGAGATGGCCGAGGCGCTGGCCAACCTGGTGTCCCAGGCCCAGCGTTCATCGGTGCAGGTGACCACCTCGGTGACCGAGATCGCCGCCACCTCCAAGCAGCAGCAGGCCACCGCGACCGAGACCGCCGCGACCACTACTGAAATCGGCGCCACCTCGCGGGAAATCGCCGCCACCTCGCGTGACCTGGTACGCACCATGACCGAGGTCACCTCTGCCGCCGATCAGGCTTCGAGCCTGGCCGGCTCCGGCCAGCAAGGCTTGGCCCGCATGGAAGAGACCATGCACCAGGTGATGGGCGCCGCCGACCTGGTCAATGCCAAGCTCGGCATCCTCAATGAGAAGGCCAGCAATATCACCCAGATGGTAGTGACCATCGTCAAGGTGGCCGACCAGACCAACCTGTTGTCGCTCAATGCCGCCATCGAGGCTGAAAAAGCCGGCGAGTACGGTCGTGGCTTCGCCGTGGTGGCCACTGAAGTGCGCCGCCTGGCCGACCAGACTGCCGTGGCCACCTACGACATCGAGCAGATGGTGCGCGAGATCCAGTCGGCTGTCTCGGCCGGGGTAATGGGCATGGACAAGTTTTCCGAAGAAGTGCGCCGCGGCATGTTCGAGGTCCAGCAGGTGGGCGAGCAGCTCAGCCAGATCATCCATCAGGTGCAGGCCCTGGCGCCGCGTGTGTTGATGGTCAACGAAGGCATGCAGGCCCAGGCCACCGGCGCCGAGCAGATCAACCAGGCACTGGCCCAGCTCAGCGATGCCAGTACCCAGACGGTCGAGTCGCTGCGCCAGGCCAGTTTTGCCATTGACGAGCTCAGCCAGGTGGCCGCAGGCCTGCGCGGCGGCGTGTCGCGCTTCAAAGTCTGACGGCGATGAACGACTTGCAACCCCACGCTGCTCGGGCGAGCGACGCCAAGGGCACGTTGTACCTGCTGTTTCGTATCGCTGATCAGCGCTTTGCCCTGGACGTGCACGAGGTGGTCGAGGTGCTGCCGCGTCGGCCGCTGAAGCCGATCGCCCAGGCGCCGGCGTGGGTCGCAGGTATTCTCGCGCACCGCGGCGCGCTGGTGCCGGTGGTCGACCTGTCGGCGCTGAGCTTTGGCCAGGCAGCAGCGCAACGTACCAGCACGCGTCTGGTGCTGGTGCGTTACCGGGGCAACCTGCAACTCGGGCTGATCCTTGAGCAGGCGACCGAAACCTTGCGCTGCCGCCGCGAAGAATTCCAGCCGTATGGCCTGGACAATGCCGACGCTCCCTACCTGGGCCCGGTGCGCCAGGACCACCTGGGCCTGTTGCAACTCATCGAAGTCGATGACCTGCTGACGGACGCCGTGCGCGAGCTGGTGTTTGCCGATCACAGCGGTGCACCAGGGCAAGGAGTGCCGACATGACTGAACAGCGTTTCTTCCGCTACCTGCGCGAGCGCATCGGCCTGGATGTGGAGTCGGTGGGGGCGTCCATGGTCGAGCGCGCCTTGCGCCAGCGCTGCGTTGCCGTGAACGCGGCAGACCTGGACGATTACTGGCTGCGCCTGCAGCAATCGGCGGACGAGCAACAGGCATTGATCGAGGCGGTCATCGTCCCCGAGACCTGGTTCTTCCGATACCCCGAATCGTTCACGGCCCTGGTCGGGCTTGCCCATAAACGCCTGGCCCAGCTGGCCGGCGCACGCCCGGTGCGGCTGCTCAGTCTGCCGTGCTCGACCGGCGAAGAACCCTATTCACTGGCCATGGCGCTGCTGGATGGCGGCATGAGCCCTGGCTCGTTCATGATCGACGGCATCGATATCAGCCCCATTTCGGTGGCCAAGGGCGAACAGGCGGTTTATGGGCGCAATGCCTTTCGCGGCAGCGACCTGGGTTTTCGCGAGCGCTTTTTCGATGCGCTCGATGACGGCCACCGCTTGCAAGGCCGGGTGCGCCAGCAGGTCAGCCTGCAGGTAGGCAATGTGCTGGATCCGGCACTGGCCAGCCGCGATGGCCTGTACGATTTCGTGTTCTGCCGCAACCTGTTGATCTATTTCGACGTGCCCACGCAGCAGCGGGTGTTCGAGGTGCTCAAGCGCCTGACTCACGCGCAGGGCGTGCTGTTCATCGGGCCTGCCGAAGGCAGCTTGCTGGCGCGGCTGGGGATGCGCCCGTTGGGCATTGCGCAGTCGTTCGCCTACGTGCGCCAGGAGGGCGACAGCGCGCCGGTCGCCACGCCGAGCGCGCCACCCGCCAGGCGCACGCTGCCGCCTTTGGCCATGCCCGTGTACCCGCCGCCCACCCCGTCACTGACGCGGCCGTTGCGGCCCCTTGTGGCCGCTGCCAAGGCGCCGCTGCCGCACGACAGCATGGGCGAGAGCGAGGCCGAACTGCTGGCCAGCATTGCCCGGCATGCCAACGCCGGTGCCAGCGCGCAGGCGCGCGCCGCTTGCCAGCGTTACTTGAGCCAGTTCGCGCCGACCGCGCAGGTTTACTACTGGCTGGGGTTGCTCAGCGATACCGAAGGCGATGCCGGCCAGGCGCTTACCCATTATCGCAAGGCCCTGTACCTCGAACCGCAGCACCCCGAAGCCCTGGTACACCTGGCGGCGTTGCTCGCGGCCCAAGGCGACCTGGCCGGCGCGCAGCGTTTGCAGGCGCGTGCCGCACGGGTCGGTCGGGAGTCTGAACGATGAGGGGGGAATCCGCGATGCAACTGCTTGCCCAGGCCGACGAGCGCATCGACGACTGCTGGAACCGCATCGGCGTGCACGGTGACAAACAGTGCCCGCTGCTGGAGCAGCACATCCATTGCCGCAACTGCGACGTCTATGCCGCTGCCGCCACGCGCCTGCTCGACCGTTACGCCCTGCTGCAGGATGACCAGGCCGTTGCGGCGCAAGCCGCCGAGCAATCTGTCGGCCACTCCCTGCTGTTGTTCAGGCTCGGCGAAGAATGGCTGGCCCTGGCGACCGCCTGCCTGGCAGAGATCGCGCCCTTGCAGGCGGTGCACTCGCTACCGCACCAGCGTTCGCGGGTATTGCAAGGCGTCGCCAACGTGCGGGGCGCGTTGGTGCCGTGCCTTTCGTTGGCTGACCTGCTGGGGGTGCAACCGACTGCCGGGCAACAGCGCAGCGGCCGCGAGATGCCGCGCATGCTGATCCTGGCCGCCGAAGGTGGGCCGGTGGTGATGGCAGTCGAAGAGATCGACGGCATTCATCGGCTTGACCCGGCGTTGCTGGACAGCGGCCAGGACACCACGCGCTTCACCGCAGCGGTGCTGCAGTGGCGTGGCCGCAGCGTGCGCGTGCTGGACGATCAACAATTACTGTCTGCCGTGCAGCGGAGCCTGTCATGACCCCAGAGCAAATGCGCGATGCATCGTTGCTCGAGCTGTTCAGCCTGGAGGCCGAGGCGCAGACCCAGGTACTCAGCGCCGGCCTGATGGCCCTGGAGCGCAACCCCACCCAGGCCGACCAGTTGGAAGCCTGCATGCGCGCGGCCCACTCCCTGAAGGGGGCCGCGCGCATTGTCGGGGTAGACGCTGGCGTCAGCGTTGCCCATGTAATGGAAGATTGCCTGGTGGCTGCCCAGGAAGGCCGCTTGCGGCTGGGTGCCGAGCATATCGATGCGCTGCTGCAGGGTACCGACCTGTTGATGCGCATCGCCACGCCAGGCGACACCGCCGCGCAAGCGACGCTGCCGGTGTTTCTCGCACAGATGGCCAGCTTGCTGGACCCAGGCGCCGCGCCAGCGCATAGGCCAGCGGCCCTGCCGACAGTGTCTGTACGAGCAACGCCCATCGAGCCCTTGGCGGAGCCCATAGAGGCGGAGTTCGAGCTTGAACCCGTGCCCCGGCGCAAGGCTGGCAAACGCGCTGGCGAAGGCGCAGAGCGGGTGCTGCGGGTCACCGCCGACCGCCTCAACAGCCTGCTCGACCTGTCCAGCAAGTCGCTGGTGGAAACCCAGCGGCTCAAGCCTTACCTGGCCACCTTGCAGCGCCTCAAGCGCATGCATGGCCAAGGCATGCAGGCCCTCGATGGCTTGCGCATGCAACTGGAAGACAGTGGCCAGAGCAGCGAAGTGCTCGAAGCCCTGGCCCAGACCCAGCGCCTGTTGGCCGAAACCCAGCAGATTTTGCAGCAGCAGGCCGCCGACCTTGACGAATTCGGCTGGCAGGCCAGCCAGCGCGCACAATTGCTCTATGACACCGCCCTGGCCTGCCGGATGCGGCCTTTCGCTGACGTACTGGCCGGGCAGAGCCGCATGGTCCGTGACCTTGGGCGCTCCCTGGGCAAGCCGGTGCGCCTGGTCATCGAAGGCGAAAAGACCCAGGTCGACCGCGATGTGCTGGAAAAACTCGAAGCACCGCTGACCCACCTGCTGCGCAATGCGGTCGACCACGGCATCGAACTGCCCGAGCGGCGCCTGCTGGCAGGCAAGGCGCAGGAGGGCGTGATTCGCCTGCGCGCCTCGCACCAGGCCGGCATGCTCAGCCTAGAGCTGATCGACGATGGCGCCGGTATCGACCTTGAGCGCCTGCGCAGCGCTATCGTCGAGCGTGCCATGTCGCCGGCCGACACGGTGGCCCGGATGAGCGAGGCGGAGCTGATGACGTTCCTGTTCCTGCCCGGTTTCAGCCTGCGCGACACCGTGACCGAGGTGTCGGGGCGCGGGGTTGGCCTGGATGCCGTGCAGCACATGATCCGCGAGCTGCGCGGCTCGATCGAGTTGACGCAATTGGCGGGGCAGGGCTGCCGCTTCCACCTGCAGGTGCCGCTGACCCTGTCGGTGGTGCGCAGCCTGGTGGTGGAGGTGGGCGGCGAAGCGTATGCCTTCCCGCTTGCGCATATCGAACGCACCTTGGAGGTGACCGCCGAACAGATCGTGCAGATCGAAGGGCGCCAGCACTTCTGGCACGAAGGGCGACACATCGGCCTGGTGGCGGCAAGCCAGTTGCTCAACCGCCCGGCAGGGCAGGACGATGAGCGCAGCCTGCGGGTGGTGGTGATCCGCGAGCGCGAGCAACTCTACGGGGTTGCCGTAGAACGCTTGATCGGCGAGCGGGTGCTGGTGGTGATGCCCCTCGACCCGCGCCTGGGCAAGGTCCAGGACATCTCCTCCGGTGCCTTGCTCGACGACGGCTCGGTGGTGTTGATCATCGACGTCGAAGACTTGCTGCGCTCGGTGGAAAAACTGCTCAGTACCGGCAGCCTGGAGCGCATCGAGCGGGGCAGCAGTGGCGCCCGTGGCGCAGCGCGCAAGCGCATTCTGGTGGTCGACGACTCGCTCACCGTGCGCGAGCTGCAGCGCAAGCTGCTGGGCAACCGCGGTTACGACGTGGCGGTGGCGGTAGATGGCATGGACGGCTGGAACGCGTTGCGCGGCGACGACTTCGACTTGTTGATCACCGATATCGACATGCCGCGCATGGATGGCATCGAGCTGGTCACCCTGGTGCGCCGGGACCAGCGCTTGCAATCGCTGCCGGTGATGGTGGTGTCGTACAAGGACCGTGAGGAAGACCGACGGCGAGGCCTGGATGCTGGCGCCGACTACTATTTGGCAAAGGCCAGTTTCCACGACGATGCGTTGCTGGATGCTGTGGTGGAGTTGATCGGAGGTGCCCAGGGGTGAAGATCGCCATCGTCAATGACATGCCCATGGCGGTCGAGGCGTTACGCCGGGCGCTGGCCTTCGAGCCTGCGCACCAGGTGATCTGGGTGGCGGGCAACGGCGCCGAGGCGGTGCAGCGCTGCGCCGAGCAGTTGCCTGACCTGATCCTCATGGACCTGATCATGCCGGTGATGGATGGGGTGGAGGCGACGCGGCGGATCATGGGCGAAACCCCCTGTGCCATCGTGATCGTCACGGTCGACCGCAAACAGAACGTGCACCGGGTATTCGAGGCCATGGGCCATGGCGCCCTGGATGTGGTCGATACCCCGGCCCTGGGGGCGGGCGATGCCCGAGAGGCGGCGGCGCCGTTGCTGCGCAAGATCCTCAACATCAGTTGGCTGATCGGCCAGCAGCGCAGCCCGGCCGCGCGCCCGGTTGCCACGCCCTTGCGCGAAGCATCACAGCGCCGGGGGCTGGTAGCCATTGGCTCGTCGGCGGGCGGCCCGGCTGCCCTGGAGGTGCTGCTCAAGGGCTTGCCCCCTGCATTTCCGGCGGCCATCGTGCTGGTCCAGCATGTCGACCAGGTGTTTGCCGCCGGCATGGCCGAATGGCTCAGCAGCGCAGCAGGCCTGCCGGTGCGCCTGGCCTGCGAGGGCGAGCCGCCGCAACCGGGGCAGGTGTTGCTGGCGGGCACCAACCACCATATCCGCCTGCTGAAAAACGGCCAGCTGGCCTACACTGCCGAACCGGTCAACGAAATCTACCGGCCCTCGATCGATGTGTTCTTCGAGAGTGTGGCGCGCTACTGGAGCGGCGATGCCGTAGGTGTGCTACTCACGGGCATGGGCCGCGATGGTGCCCAGGGCCTGAAACTGATGCGCCAGCAAGGTTTCCTGACCATCGCCCAGGACCAGGCCAGCAGTGCCGTGTACGGCATGCCCAAGGCCGCCGCAGCGATCGACGCGGCGGTGGAAATCCGCCCGCTGGAGCGAATAGCCGGGCGCTTGATGGAATTCTTTGCAAAATGACGATATGTATTGAATCACGCCGCCTGGCCGGCAGTGATCAGGTGAATAGGGATGAATGATCTACCGATCGAAGGTTTCGCGACCGCCAACGAAAATTCGGCGATGGTCCTGTTGGTCGACGATCAGGCGATGATCGGCGAAGCGGTGCGTCGTGGCCTGGCCCACGAAGACAACATCGACTTCCACTTCTGCGCCGACCCGCACCAGGCCGTGGCACAGGCCATGCGCATCAAGCCGACGGTCATCCTGCAGGACCTGATCATGCCGGGCCTGGATGGGCTGACCCTGGTGCGCGAGTACCGCAACAACCCGGTTACCCAGGATATCCCGATCATCGTGCTGTCGACCAAGGAAGACCCGCTGGTCAAGAGCGCGGCGTTTGCTGCGGGGGCCAACGACTACCTGGTCAAGTTGCCAGACAACATCGAGCTGGTGGCGCGTATTCGCTACCACTCACGCTCCTACCTGACCTTGCTCCAGCGTGACGAAGCCTACCGCGCCCTGCGTGTGAGCCAGCAACAGTTGCTCGATTCCAACCTGATGCTGCAGCGGCTGATGAATTCCGATGGCCTGACCGGGCTTTCCAACCGGCGCCATTTCGACGAGTACCTGGAGCTGGAATGGCGCCGGGCCATGCGCGAGCAGCAGCAGTTGTCGTTGCTGATGATCGACGTCGACTACTTCAAGGCCTACAACGATAACTTCGGTCACCTGGCCGGTGACGAGGCGTTGCGCCAGGTGGCCGAAGCGATTCGCGGCTCGTGTTCGCGGCCGACCGATCTGCCGGCGCGCTATGGGGGCGAGGAGTTTGCCCTGGTGCTGCCCAATACATCCCCGGGGGGCGCGCGGCTGATTGCCGAGAAATTGCGCCAGACCGTGGTGGGGTTGGGTATTGCCCATACGGCGCCAGCGGCTGATGCGCGGTTGACCGTGAGCATTGGCCTGGCGACGCAGACGCCGGCGGTTGGCGGGCATTGCCGGCAGCTGATTTCGGCGGCGGACAAGGGCTTGTACCAGGCCAAGAACAGCGGGCGTAATCAGGTGGGGGTTGCCTGAGGGCGAGATCGAGCGCCGCCCGCGCGGCGCTCGATCTCCCAGGCGCCGAAAGCCTATAGCCCAACACATCGTAAATCCCCCAAACCTACCGCCCGGCGGGTCTGCCGCCCCGCGTCTGAGTCAGTTATACTCGCAGGCTTTTCACCGAATTCGCACGAGAGCCTCCCCCCATGGAAATCCAACCGATCCTGAACACCATCAAGGACCTCACCGAGCGTTCCCAGTCCATTCGGGGGTATCTTTGACTACGATCACAAGCATGACCGCCTGATCGAAGTCAACCGCGAGCTGGAAGACCCCAGCGTCTGGAACAAGCCTGAGTACGCCCAGGAACTGGGCCGTGAGCTTGCGTCGCTGAAAACCATCGTCGGCACACTGGATGAACTCGCCGGTGGCCTGAGCGATTGCCGCGACCTGCTGGACATGGCCGTCGAAGAGAACGACGAAGGCGCCGTCGACGACGTGGTCGCCGAGCTGCAGCGCCTGGAAGAATCCCTCGCCCAGCTGGAATTCCGCCGCATGTTCAGCGGCGAGATGGACATGAACAACGCCTACCTGGACATCCAGGCCGGTTCCGGCGGTACCGAAGCCCAGGACTGGGCCAACATCCTGCTGCGCATGTACCTGCGCTGGGCGGACAAGCGCGGCTTCGATGCCACCATCATGGAACTGTCCGAAGGTGAAGTCGCCGGCATCAAGGGCGCTACCGTGCACATCAAGGGCGAATACGCCTTCGGCTGGCTGCGTACCGAAATCGGCGTGCACCGCCTGGTGCGCAAGAGCCCGTTCGACTCCGGCGCTCGTCGCCACACCTCGTTTTCGGCCGTGTTCGTATCGCCTGAAATCGACGACAAGGTCGAGATCGAGATCAACCCGTCCGACCTGCGCATCGACACCTACCGCTCCTCCGGTGCCGGTGGCCAGCACGTCAACACCACCGACTCGGCGGTGCGTATCACCCACGTGCCGACCAACACCGTGGTCAGCTGCCAGAACGAACGCTCCCAGCACGCCAACAAAGACACCGCCATGAAAATGCTGCGGGCCAAGTTGTACGAGCTGGAAATGCAGAAGCGCAGCGCCGCTTCCCAAGCCCTGGAAGACAGCAAGTCGGACATCGGTTGGGGCCACCAGATCCGCTCGTACGTGCTCGACGCGTCGCGGATCAAGGACCTGCGCACCAACGTTGAGCGCAGCGACTGCAACAAGGTGCTCGACGGCGACATCGACGAATACCTCGAAGCCAGCCTGAAACAGGGCCTGTAAGCTTCACTCCTGCTGAGAAGACCCTCGCCTGCGGGCGAGGGCAATGAATTCCCTGATGGAAGATGTGACCACATGAGCGACCTCAATAGCGCACCGCAAGACCTGCAACAGGAAGAAAACGCCCTGATCGCCCTGCGCAAGGAAAAACTTGCCGCAGAGCGCGCCAAGGGCAATGCCTTCCCCAATGACTTCCGTCGCGACAGCTACTGCAACGACCTGCAGAAGCAGTACGCCGACAAGACCAAGGAAGAACTGGAAGCTGCAGCGATTCCGGTCAAGGTTGCCGGGCGCATCATGCTCAACCGTGGCTCGTTCATGGTCATCCAGGACATGACCGGCCGTATCCAGGTCTACGTCAACCGCAAGACCCTGCCAGAAGAAACCCTGGCCGCCGTCAAGACCTGGGACCTGGGCGACATCATCAGCGCCGAAGGCACCCTGGCCCGTTCCGGCAAGGGCGACCTGTACGTCGAGATGACCAACGTGCGCCTGCTGACCAAGTCGCTGCGTCCGCTGCCCGACAAGCACCACGGCCTGACCGACACCGAACAGCGCTACCGTCAGCGTTACGTCGACCTGATGGTCAACGAAGAAACCCGCCACACCTTCCGCGTTCGCTCGCAGGTGATCTCGCACATCCGCAAGTTCCTGATCGAGCGCGACTTCCTCGAAGTCGAAACGCCGATGTTGCAGACCATCCCCGGCGGCGCCGCGGCCAAGCCGTTCGAAACCCACCACAACGCCCTGGACATGGCCATGTTCCTGCGCATCGCGCCGGAGCTGTACCTCAAGCGCCTGGTGGTCGGTGGCTTCGAGAAAGTCTTCGAGATCAATCGCAACTTCCGTAACGAAGGCGTTTCAACCCGGCATAACCCCGAGTTCACCATGCTCGAGTTCTACCAGGCCTACGCCGACTACAACGACAACATGGACCTCACCGAGGAACTGTTCCGCGAGCTGGCGCAGCTGGTGCTGGGCAGCACCGACGTACCGTACGGCGACAAGGTGTTCCACTTTGGCGAGCCGTTCGTGCGCCTGTCGGTGTTCGACTCGATCCTCAAGTACAACCCCGAGCTGACCGCCGCCGACCTGCAGGACGTCGACAAGGCCCGTGACATCGCCAAGAAAGCCGGTGCCAAGGTGCTCGGCCATGAAGGCCTGGGCAAGTTGCAGGTGATGATTTTCGAAGAGCTGGTCGAGCACAAACTGGAGCAGCCGCACTTCATTACCGAATACCCGTTCGAAGTCTCGCCGCTGGCCCGTCGCAACGACGACAACCCGGCCGTGACCGACCGCTTCGAGCTGTTCATCGGTGGCCGCGAGATCGCCAACGCCTACTCCGAGCTCAACGATGCCGAAGACCAGGCCGAGCGCTTCCTGGCCCAGGTGGCCGAGAAAGATGCCGGTGACGACGAAGCCATGCACTACGATGCCGACTTCGTCCGTGCCCTGGAGTACGGCATGCCGCCGACCGCCGGTGAAGGCATCGGCATCGACCGCCTGGTGATGCTGCTGACCAACTCGCCGTCGATTCGCGATGTGATCCTGTTCCCACATATGCGTCCGCAGGCCTGAGTGATCTGAGAAAGCCGCCTCTAGGGGCGGCTTTTTCGTGCCTGAAGCTTTATGTTGTCAGTGCGCGCTTTTTCGCGGGTAAACCTGCGCAAGGGCCGTCGCAGCCAGCACACCGTCCGTGAGGTAACCCCGTGTCCCCCGTAATCGCCCCGCAAGGCGCCGCCGGCATCGCCACCGCCGTCGCCGAAAGCGTGCAATACCAAGGCCGCAAGACTGCCCGCCAAGGCAGCGAGCAGCGCCGCCAACTGATCCTCGACGCCGCCATGCGCATCGTCGTGCGCGATGGTGTACGTGGTGTGCGCCACCGCGCGGTGGCCGCCGAGGCAGGTGTGCCATTGTCGGCCACCACCTATTACTTCAAGGACATCGAGGACCTGCTCACCGATACCTTCGCCCAGTACGTCGAGCGCAGCGCCGCCTACATGGCCAAGCTCTGGGCCAACACTGAGGTAGTGCTGCGCCAGATGCTGGCCCAGGGTGATGGCAGCCCGCAGGCGAGGGCGCGGCTGGCCGACGAAGTGGCGCGCATGACCGCTGACTATGTGTCCCGCCAGTTGCTCAATCGCCGCGACTTCCTCATGGCCGAGCAGGCGTTCCGCCAGGAGGCGCTGCTGTGCCCACGTCTGGCCGAACTGGTGTGCGCCCACGAGCAGATCCTTCTGCACGGTACCCGACAGTTGCTGCAGGTGGTCGGGTCGCGGCAACCGGAACAGGACGCCCAGATGTTGACGGCGATTATCGAGCAGATGGAATATCAGGGCCTGCTCAAGGATGCGAACGCGCAAGCCGATGGGCAGATGCTCGCTATGCTTACCCGTTACCTGCACCTGGTGTTGGCATTGGCCTGAGCACAGACCTGAATTTTCAAGGAGAACCTGATGAAAGCCTGGCGTGTGGTGTTGTTGACTCTGTCATTCCTGCTGCTAGGCGGTTGTCTGGTGACCTTTGACGAGCCGTTGCCGAGCAACCAGGCCGCGCCCAAGGCTCTGCTCGGCAAATGGAGCAGCAAGGACGCCTGGGGCGAGCCGCTGAAACTTGCGATCAGCCGCAGTGGCGGCGATGCCTACAAGGCCGTGGCCACGGCCAAGGGCAAGGCCCCCGAAGCGTATGTGTTCACCGTGTCGCGCCACGGCAATCGCTGGTACCTCTCGGCCGGCGTGCCCAAGCGCCTGGGCGGTAATTTCCTGATTGGCGGTTTCGAAGTCATCGATGGCAAGGAACTGGTGGTGTACAACCTCGATGTCGAGCAGGTGCAGCAGGCTGTCGAGAAGAAAGAACTGACTGGGCGCAGCACCGAGGTGCCGGAAGACAATGGTGAGGGCGTGCTGATCGACAGCCCATCGGCGCGGGTGCTGGCCTATCTGGACGACCCGGCCAACTCCGACCTGTTCGTCGAGGTGGCGCGCTTCCAGCGCAGCGGCAAGTAGTTGCCTGTACTGCCCTCTAGCAAGGAGTCCTCAGTGGACGAGTACCAACAGACCATCCGTGCACTGTCCGACCGCATCGTCGCGGCGCAGACCCCCATTCGTGTGCTCGACGCGGTGAAGTGGGACGACAACATCCGCCACGGCTTCCTCAAGGCCAAGGGCAAAGAGCCACCTGCCGTAGACCGCGCCTATTACCAGTCGCGCCCGTTGTCGTTCGACTCCAGTGCGGTCAAGGCCGAGTTCCAGAGCATCGAGCGCGACATCACCCGCCGGCTGGGCCAGTTCAACCCGGTCGGGCAGATCATGCGGCGCATGTGCAAGGAGTACCGCATGGTGGTGCGCATGCTCGAGGCGCGTGGCACCGAAGACTTCGGGCTGATCTCGCAGGAGCTCTACGGCGCCGCCTCCGACGCCTTCCATGCCGGTGACCCGACCCTGGCCGACCTGGGCCTGATGCTTTCGGACTACCTGAACAACATCGATGGCCGTGGCGACCTCAAGGACGAGCCGAAGAACCTGACCGCCAAGGAGGCCGTGGACATCCTCCAGCGCCGCCTGAACAAGGTGTTCGGCGAGGCCGAAGAAACTATCCGTGTGTTCGAGTCCGACGGCATCGTCGCCGACGCAGCGGCGGGGGCCGACTACATCAAGGTGCGCGCCGACGCCATGTTCAACAGCCGCGACGTGCGTGCGCTGGAGGTGCACGAGGGGCTGGTGCATGTCGGCACCACGCTCAACGGCCTCAACCAGCCGATCTGCACCTTCCTGGCCAAAGGGCCACCCTCGTCGACGGTGACCCAGGAAGGGCTGGCGATTCTCATGGAGGTGATTGCCTTCGCCTCTTACCCCAGCCGCCTGCGCAAGCTCACCAACCGCACGCGCGCCATCCACATGGTCGAGGAAGGCGCCGATTTCCTCCAGGTATTCGAGTTTTTCCGCGCCCAGGGCTTTGAAATGGCGCAGAGCTACAGCAACGCCAGCCGGGTGTTCCGCGGCTCGGTGCCCAATGGGCTGCCATTCACCAAGGACTTGTCCTACCTAAAGGGCTTCATCATGGTTTACAACTACATTCAGTTGGCCGTGAAGAAGGGCAAGCTCGAGCAGATCCCGCTGCTGTTCTGTGGCAAGACCACCCTGGAAGACATGCGCACCCTGCGCCAACTGGTCGAGGAAGGGCTGGTGGAACCGCCCAAGTACTTGCCCGAACAGTTCCGTGACCTCAACGCGCTGTCGGCCTGGATGTGCTTCTCCAACTTCCTCAACCACCTGAGCCTGGATCGCATTGAAGCCGACTACGCGAACATTCTCTGAGCGCTGCCGCCTGCTGGTACTCGGTGTGCTCCTGCTGGGCCTGAGCGGGTGCAGCAGCCTGCTGTTCTACCCCGAGCCGGGCCAACCGTTCACGCCGGAACGGGCCAAGCTGGAATACCGTGACGTTACTCTGACCACCGCCGACGGTTTGCGCCTGCATGGCTGGTGGCTGCCGGCCAAGGCCGGTGTCGAGGTCAAGGGCACGGTGTTGCACCTGCATGGCAACGGCGGCAACCTGGCCGGCCATCTGGGGGGCAGCTACTGGCTGCCGGAGCAGGGCTACCAGGTACTGATGGTCGACTACCGGGGTTATGGGCTGTCTCAGGGCAAACCGGGTTTGCCGGAGGTCTACCAGGACATTGCGGCGGCCATGGGCTGGCTGGACCAGGCGCCCGAGGTCAAGGGCAAGCCACTGGTGCTGCTGGGGCAGAGCCTGGGCGGCGCCATGGCCATCCACTACCTAGCGGCCCACCCCGAACAGCGCCAGCGCTTCAGCGCGCTGGTGTTCGATGGCGTGCCGGCCAGCTACCGTGCGGTCGGGCGGTTTGCCCTGAGTACGTCGTGGATGACCTGGCCGTTGCAGGTGCCGCTGTCGTGGCTGGTGCCCGACAGTGACAGTGCGATCCGTTCGGTCGAGCGCCTGGACGGCCCGCCGAAGCTGTTCTTCCACAGTATCGACGACCACCTGGTGCCGATGGACAACGGCATCCGCCTGTACCAGCACGCGCCACCGCCGCGGGTACTGCAACTGACCCGTGGCGGCCATGTGCAGACCTTCGCTGACCCGGTGTGGCGCCAGGTAATGCTGCGCTTTCTGGACGACCCGAGTCATTTCAACGGCCTACGGCGGCTTGCCGAAGTGCCCAATTACCCTGACGAGAAGAACAAGCAATGAGTGAAGAACGCAACGCCATCCCGCTGATCCTGACCGGCGTCGGCAGCATCATCGTGACGGTGGGGGCCCTCTGGTACTACGGTTACCTGCATTTCGCCAAGCCTGAAGACGCCCTGTTGCTGCAGGATTTCACCATGCTCAAGACCCTGCCAGGCGAGGATTACAAAGTCTCGCTCGACCCGGCCCCACAGGTGGCCCAGTGCGTGGACGGTGTGCTGGTGCTGTTCGATACCCAACAGAAAGGCCTGACCGGCGTGCTGGTCGACGACCGCAAGCGTGCGGTGCGCTGCATGGGTGAGGACACACCGCAGCAGGTGCAGTGAGCTGCAATCTGCGTTGCTGCACCTGACCTTTCGCGGGCAG
The DNA here is from genome assembly GCF_014269165.1 of Pseudomonas sp. SWRI68. NCBI lineage: Bacteria > Pseudomonadati > Pseudomonadota > Gammaproteobacteria > Pseudomonadales > Pseudomonadaceae > Pseudomonas > Pseudomonas sp. SWRI68. Next base: position 472,270 of record NZ_JABWRU010000001.1, read on the forward strand.
ACCAATGAAAAACGAAAAACCCCGCCATCAAGGCGGGGTTTTTTCTTTCAACTAGCCAGCCTTACTGCGCCTGGCTCACGGAGCGCGGTGCCACCGGCTGGTTGTCGTTGGAGATGGTCACCTCTACCCGACGGTTCTGTGCACGGCCCGAGTTGCTGCCGTTGTCAGCCACCGGGTACTCCTTGCCGTAGCCCTGAGCGACGATGCGTGCCGGGTCTACGCCTGCACGTACCAGCGCCATGCGCACGGCAGCGGCGCGGCGCTCGGAGAGGGTCTGGTTGTAGTTGGCCGAACCGACGCTGTCGGTGTAGCCCTCTACGATCACCTTGCGCTCCGGGTTTTCCTGAAGGAACTGGGCCAGTTTGGTCACGTTGGGGTAGGCGTTGCTCTTGAGCACGGCCTTGTTGAAGTCGAACAGCACGTCGCCGAAGGTGACCAGCGTACCGCGGTCGGTCTGCTTGGCATTGAGGCTGTCCTGCAGCTTGGCGATCTGCGCATCGCGGGCATCCAGTTTGGCCTGGGCGCGTTGGGCGGAGGCGTTTTTCAGTTCGCCTTCGGCGGTGCGCAGGGCGATGGTCTGCTTGGCGACCTCGACCCGCTGGTTGGTCAGATAGGCGAGTTGGTCGACCTTTTTCTGGTCCTCGCGATCCATGTAGGCCTTGTCGGCTTTGTTCAGCCAGTCCTGGGCATCCTTGGTTTCCAGCGCCGCGACCTTGCTCGACTGCGGGTCGCTCTGCAGCGCGGAGAAGTTGGTGCGGGCCGACTCAAGGTTGGCGTTCGGGTCGTGCGAGCAGGCAGCAAGACCGACGCTCAGGGCCAGCAGGGCGGGAATCATGACGTGTTTGCGCATAGTGTTCATCCTTTGATCGAGTGCGAAGGCTAAGGGAAGTCGGGCAGGGCTCACTGAGCGCTGCGCAGGCCTTCCTCACGTACGTCCTGAACGCCCTGGCGGGCATCCTGCACGGCCTTCTGGGCCTTGGCCGCCTGAGCCTTGCGTTCGGCGAGGCGGGCGTCCCATTCGGCTTGTTCGGCCAGACGCTTGGCGTCGTCGTAGTTCTTGTCATGCATGGCGATTTCAGCCTGCTTGAACTTGTCCTGGGCCGCTTTCATTTCAACGGCGGCGAACTCGGTACCGCCGGCACTGACGGCAGAGTTCACGGCGGACTGGGTAACGGCATACTGCTCGGTGGGCGGGTTGCCCGCACAGCCGGCCAGGACCAGGCTACTGCCCAGGGCCAGCGCGGCCAGCTTGAACCCGCGCACATGAGTGGATGAGGGTTTGAAAGTGCGGGTCTTCATGGTGGTCAGCTCCATTGGATCACTCCTGATAACGACGATGTCCGTAGCAGTCCATCGCTTATTCCCTGACAGTTGCCGTGTACTTCAGCTGAACGGTGCACGAGGGCAGTGTGCAGGGTTTTAGCGTGATGGCTATTTGCTCGGACTCGGGCGTTTTTCGAATAGTTCAGAAAAAAGTGCCGTTCACGGATAACTTTTTCTGACTGATTGGTCAGTGAGGTTTACCTGGAACTTTCAGCGCCATGGGCGGTATTCCGGGCCTTGCAGGCCCGGAAACAGGGGGGGTGGTTATGTTTCGCTGTCATCAGCAGTGCTGCTGAGTTCCTGCAGGTGACGGCGAGACAACGACAGAAAACGCGGGGTAGGGCCGATGTCTTCGAACAGTGGGTCACCTTCTTCATCGGTGGCGATAACCTGGCGCCCCTGTACATAAGGGAAGCTGGCTTCCAGTTCCTCAAGGGCTGCCGCCACCAATTCGCCGAGCAGTTCTTCGGCGGTACGTTTGGGGTACATGTCGATCAGCGCGGCCAGGCGCGCCTCCGACTCCAGGTCCAGATGCAGTACATGGCCGGTACGGCTCAGGGTACCTGCGGCATTCTGTTCCCAGTGCTGGGCGAGTTCACGGATTTTCATGATGACCTCTGTCAACGCCTCGAAAGGCTGCATTGCATCGGAGTGCTCTGCTTGCACTTTAGTTTGCTTTGCCGATCGCGGCTTGGCTGGGGCGCTTGCCATCGACGCTTGGCTGTGGGCACTCTTGGCCCAGTGCTGTTTCCTGAACGAGTGCGCCAAGGCTGCGCCACAGAGAGGGCCAATGACCGATATCGATGTGCGTTTGCGTGAAGATGTCCATGTGTTGGGGGAGTTGCTCGGCGAAACCATTCGTCAGCAGCACGGGGATGCGTTTTTGCAGAAGATCGAAGCCATTCGTCACAGCGCCAAGGCCGACCGCCGGGTGGCTGGCGAGCAATTGAGCTCGACCCTGGCGGACCTGGCCGATGAAGACTTGCTGCCAGTGGCCCGGGCGTTCAACCAGTTTCTCAACCTGGCCAACATGGCCGAGCAGTACCAGTTGATCCGCCGTCGCGATGCCGACCAGCCAGAGCCATTCGAAGCGCGGGTGCTGCCCGAGCTGCTGGCACGCCTGAAGCAGGCCGGGCATGGCAACGACGCCTTGGCCCGGCAGTTGGCCAAGCTCGATATCCAGCTGGTGCTGACGGCCCACCCCACCGAGGTCGCGCGCCGCACCTTGATCCAGAAGTACGATGCCATCGCCGCTCAGTTGGCAGCCCAGGACCATCGCGACCTGACCCCTGGCGAGCGCCAGCAGGTGCGCGAGCGCCTGCGCCGGCTGATCGCCGAAGCCTGGCACACCGAAGAGATCCGCCGTACCCGGCCCACCCCGGTGGACGAGGCCAAGTGGGGCTTTGCGGTGATCGAACATTCCTTGTGGCAGGCCATCCCCAACCACCTGCGCAAGGTCGACAAGGCGCTGCACGATGCCACCGGGCTGCGCCTGCCGCTGGAGGCCGCACCGATCCGCTTCGCCTCCTGGATGGGCGGCGACCGCGACGGCAACCCCAATGTCACGGCCGCAGTCACCCGCGAAGTGCTGTTGCTGGCGCGCTGGATGGCGGCCGACCTGTTCCTGCGCGATATCGACGCCTTGGCTGCAGAATTGTCCATGCAACACGCCAGCAGCGCGCTGCGTGAGCGGGTCGGCGACAGCGCCGAACCTTACCGCGCCGTGCTCAAGCAATTGCGTGAGCGCCTGCGGGCGACCCGCGCCTGGGCGCATGCCGCCTTGACCAGCAGCCAGCCCGCCAGTGCCGGAGTGCTGGTGGACAACCGCGACCTGATCGCGCCGCTGGAGCTGTGCTATCAATCGCTGCATGAATGCGGCATGGGCGTGATCGCCGAAGGGCCGCTGCTCGACTGCCTGCGCCGTGCCGTGACCTTTGGCCTGTACCTGGGGCGCCTGGACGTGCGCCAGGACGCTGCCCGGCACCGCGATGCCCTGACCGAGATCACCGATTACCTGGGCTTGGGGCGCTACGCCGACTGGGATGAAGAGCAACGTATCGCGTTCCTCCTGGCCGAACTGAAAAACCGCCGGCCGCTGCTGCCGGCGCACTTCCAGCCCCAGGCGGAAACCGCCGAGGTGCTGGCCACCTGCCGGGAAATTGCGGCGGCGCCGGCCGCTTCGTTGGGCTCCTATGTCATCTCCATGGCCGGTGCCGCGTCGGATGTGCTGGCGGTGCAACTGCTGCTCAAGGAAGCCGGGCTGACCCGCCCGATGCGTGTGGTACCGCTGTTCGAGACCTTGGCCGACCTGGACAACGCCGGCCCGGTGATGCAGCGCCTGCTTGGCCTGCCGGGCTATCGCGCCGGCCTGCGCGGCCCGCAGGAAGTGATGATCGGCTATTCCGACTCCGCCAAGGACGCCGGCACCACGGCAGCCGCCTGGGCACAGTACCGGGCCCAGGAAAACCTGGTGCGCATCTGCCGCGAGCATCAAGTCGAGTTGCTGTTGTTCCACGGCCGTGGCGGCACCGTTGGCCGTGGCGGCGGCCCGGCGCACGCGGCGATCCTGTCGCAGCCACCGGGCTCGGTGGCTGGGCGGTTCCGCACCACCGAGCAAGGCGAGATGATCCGCTTCAAGTTCGGTTTGCCTGGCATTGCCGAACAAAACCTCAACCTGTACCTGGCGGCCGTGCTGGAGGCCACCTTGTTACCGCCACCCCCGCCGCAGCCTGCCTGGCGTGAGGTGATGGACCAACTGGCTGCTGATGGGGTGCAGGCGTATCGCAGCGTGGTGCGCGACAACCCCGATTTTGTCGAGTATTTCCGCCAGTCGACGCCGGAGCAGGAGTTGGGGCGCCTGCCTTTGGGCAGCCGCCCGGCCAAGCGCCGCGCCGGCGGCATCGAGAGCCTGCGGGCCATCCCGTGGATCTTCGGCTGGACCCAGACGCGCCTGATGCTGCCAGCCTGGCTGGGCTGGGAAACCGCCTTGAACAATGCCTTGCAACGCGGCCAGGGCGAACTGTTGGCGCAGATGCGCGAGCAATGGCCGTTTTTCCGCACCCGTATCGACATGCTGGAGATGGTGCTGGCCAAGGCCGATGCTCAAATCGCCGAGGCCTACGACGAACGTCTGGTGCAACCGGACCTGCTTCCTTTAGGTGTGCACCTGCGCGACCTATTGTCGCAGTCCTGCCAGGTGGTACTGGGCTTGACCGGGCAGCCGGTGCTACTGGCGCACAGCCCCGAAACCCTGGAATTCATCAGCCTGCGCAACACTTACCTGGACCCGCTGCACCGCCTTCAGGCCGAGCTGCTGGCGCGTTCGCGCAGGCGCGAAGCCGCTCTGGACAGCCCGCTGGAGCAGGCCTTGCTGGTCACCGTGGCGGGCATCGCCGCGGGCCTGCGCAACACCGGCTGAGGCCGCGTCTGGTTTGCCAGGCGCAGGTGTGAGGAGGGAGGCCATCAGGAATGGGGAGGGCGGTTGCGCCGAGCGCAACCGCTTGCCGGGCAGGTCGCAAGTGGCGCATTCCTGCAACTTTGGGACGCTTGTCTGGCTGCCGGGCGCTGTGTATCTTGAGCAGCCTTCTGACCGATTTATGGTCATACCCGATTTTCCGGACTTGGCCCTGGTTGCCGAATCCATTGAATTTCATAAAAAAATTTGAGGAGCACGAGATGCGCGTAATTCTGCTGGGAGCTCCCGGGGCCGGTAAAGGTACTCAGGCAAAGTTCATCACCGAGAAGTTCGGTATTCCACAGATCTCCACCGGTGACATGCTGCGTGCCGCCGTCAAGGCCGGTACCCCGCTGGGCCTGGAACTGAAGAAAGTCATGGATGCCGGCCAGCTGGTCTCCGACGATCTGATCATCAGCCTGGTAAAGGAGCGCATCGCCCAGCCGGATTGCGCCAACGGCTGCCTGTTCGACGGCTTCCCACGGACCATTCCGCAAGCCGAAGCCATGGTCGCCGCCGGTGTCGACATCGACGCCGTGGTCGAAATCGCCGTTGACGATGAAGAAATCGTTGGCCGTATGGCCGGTCGCCGTGTGCACCTGGCCTCGGGCCGCACCTACCACATTCAGTACAACCCGCCGAAAGTGGCAGGCAAGGACGACGAGACCGGCGAAGACCTGATCCAGCGCGACGACGACAAGGAAGAAACCGTGCGTCATCGCCTGTCGGTCTACCACACCCAGACCAAGCCGCTGGTCGAGTTCTACCAGAAGCTGTCGGCTGCAAATGCTGGCAAGCCGAAGTACAGCCACATTGAAGGTGTCGGTTCGGTCGACGCCATCACCGCCAAGGTACTGGCAGCCCTGAGCTGATCCATCGCCTTGCATCACAACGGCCCGCTTGCGGGCCGTTGTCGTTTATACTGGCGCTCTTTTCCCTGCACCTGGAAACCCGTTCGATGACCACCCTGCTGGCCCTGGATACCGCCACCGAAGCCTGTTCCGTCGCCTTGTTGCATGACGGCAAGGTAACCAGCCATTACGAGGTGATCCCACGTCAGCACGCGCAGAAGTTGCTGCCGATGATCAAACAGCTGCTGGCTGACTCGGGTGTGGCCTTGAATGCGCTGGACGCCATCGCGTTCGGCCGTGGCCCGGGGGCCTTCACCGGCGTGCGGATCGCCATCGGTGTGGTCCAGGGCCTGGCGTTCGCCCTCGAGCGCCCGGTGCTGCCGGTGTCCAACCTGGCCGCGCTGGCGCAAGGTGCGTTGCGCGAGCAGGGTGCGCAGCACGTGGCGGCCGCCATCGATGCGCGCATGGACGAGGTGTACTGGGGCTGCTACCAGGCCAGCGCTGGCGAAATGCGCCTGGTCGGCCAGGAAGCGGTACTGCCGCCCGAGCGCGTGGCGCTGCCCGACGCCAGCACCGCCGAGTGGTTCGGTGCCGGTACCGGTTGGGGCTATGCCGAGCGCCTGGCTGTGCACGTCGCCGCCAGCAATGCGGCGGCGTTGCCCAATGCCCTGGATATCCTCAGCCTGGCCAGCTTTGCCTGGGCGCGCGGCGAAGCGATCGGCGCCGAGCAGGCGCAACCTGTGTACTTGCGCGATAATGTAGCGACACCCAAGAAGCGCTGAGTGTTGTTCGTCGGTTATCGCCGATGACGCTAAAACCTTTCTCGCGAACTGTGGTCCAGTTATCACTCAAGCATTAGCGACGTAACTCTGATGCTGCTAAATTGCCATCATCGGTTCTGAGTGTTCACGCCATGCGTATCGACGGTTTCTCATCGCAGTCCTACCCGATCAAGCGCACACCGCGCAAAGCGTCGGTGCGCGATGAGGCCATCGAAGATGCCGACATCATCGACAGCAGCGAGCAGGGTGAGCTGGCCCAAGAGGCGGCCGTTCGCCGTCGCAGCGGTGGCCTGCCAGCCCGTCAGCAAGACATGATCTTCCCTCGCGCCCGTGACCGGCGTACCGCCACTGCGTTGGCGAGCTACCTGAGCACGGCCGGTTTTACCGATTGGGACATGGAAGTACTGGGGCTCGACCTGTACATTTGAGGGATGATTCCTTCTCTTCTGCCTTATTTTCTGGGTTGTCCGTCATGGAGCGAAAACGCCTGGCGCGACTACCTGTACCCCGCCGATGCCCGAGCCGCTGAGTACCTTGGCCTGTACAGCCAGGTGTTCAACGCGGTCGAAGGCAATACCACCTTCTACGCCAGCCCCGCACCCGCCACCGTGGCACGCTGGGCGCAGACGATGCCGGCGCACTTTCGTTTCACCGCCAAATTCCCCCGCGAGGTCAGCCATGGGGGAGACCTGCGCGATCAGCTGGACGCGGCCGCTGCCTTCACCCGTTTGATGGCACCGCTGGGTGAACGGGTATCGCCTTACTGGCTGCAGTTGCCTGCGTTATTCGGGCCTTCGCGCCTGGCAGAGTTGAGCCATTTTCTGGATCAAGTGGGTGTGCCGTTGGCCGTCGAAGTGCGCAACGAGGCTTTTTTTGCGCGCGGTGAAGAGGAGCGGCAGCTCAACCGGCTGTTGCTCGAGCGTGGTGTCGAGCGCATCTGCCTCGACCCGCGGGCGTTGTTCAGTTGCACCTCGCGCGAGCCCGCCGTGCTGCATGCCCAGGCCAAGAAACCCAAGGTGCCGCCACGCCCGGCCGCCTTCAGCCAGCATCCGCAGGTACGTTTTATTGGCCATCCGCAGCTTGAAGCCAACGAAGCCTTCCTGACGCCCTGGGTGGCCAAGGTGGCCAGTTGGGTCGAGGAAGGTCGTAGCCCCTACATCTTCCTGCACACCTCGGATAACCGCCTGGCCGCGGCGTTGGCCCAGCGTTTTCATCAACGTCTGATGCAGCGCCTGCCTGGCCTTGCACCTTTGCCGGAATTGCCACGCGCCCCTGAGGTCGAACAACTGGGACTACTCTGACCACTCCTGACTGCCTGAGGTTGAGACCATGGATGTGCAAACCCTGCGAGCCGAAGCCTTCAAGGCACTGCACGAACGCGACAGGGCCTTCGTCATCCCCAACCCGTGGGATGCCGGCTCCGCCAAGCTGCTCGCCAGCCTGGGCTTCGAGGCGCTTGCCACGACCAGCGCGGGCCTGGCGTTCAGCCTGGGCCGACCGGATGCCGAAGGTGCCTTGAGCCTGGACGAAACCCTGGATAACGCCGGGGCTATTGTCGATGCCACGGCCTTGCCGGTAGCCGCCGACCTGGAGAACGGCTTCGGCGACCTGCCCGAAGACTGCGCACAGAGCATCCTGCGGGCCGCCGAGGCGGGTCTTGTAGGGGGTTCCATCGAAGACGCCAGCGGGCGCAGTGAAGCCCCTATCTATGACCATGGCCTGGCTGTAGAACGCGTCCGCGCGGCGGTTCAGGCAGCGCGTAGCCTGCCGTTTCCGTTCACCCTGTGCGCCCGTGCAGAAAACCTGCTGCACGGGCGCCTGGACCTGGATGACACCATCCTGCGCCTGCAAGCTTATGCCGAGGCCGGGGCCGATGTGCTCTACGCGCCAGGGCTGCGCACCGTCGAAGAAATTCGCGCGGTGGTGCAGGCGGTGGCGCCCAAGCCGGTCAATGTGCTGATGGGGCTGGCGGGCGTGACCCTGAGCGTCAACCAGTTGCAAGACCTTGGGGTGCGCCGCATCAGTGTCGGCTCGTCGCTGGCCCGTGCGGCGCTGGGGGCTTTCCACCGGGCCGCGTTGGAGATTCGTGACGAGGGTACGTTCGGCTACGGTGAACAGGCGCTGCCCTTTGCCCAGCTCAACGACCTGTTCCGCCGCTGAATCGCCATGCGTGCCTTGCTGGTACTGTTGCTGGGCCTGTCACTGCTGGCAGGCCTGGCCTGGCATTTTGGCTGGCGCCTGCCGGCTGCCTGGAACCCCTGGGCGCCGCTGGACGTGCGCCAGCCGCCGAACCTGCTCACCACCTTCAAGCTGTCGCGCCTGCGCGATGACCCCGCGCTATGCCGTCAGGCACTGGAAACCAGCGATCTGCGGTACCGGGCGCAAGCCGACAGCCCGGCCTCGGCCAATTGCCCGCTGCGCAACGTATGGCGCATCGAGGGCGGTCAGGCGCGGCTCAGCAGCAGCTTCCTGGCCAGTTGCCCGTTGGCGGTGGCTTACGCGCTGTTCGAGCAGCATGGGCTGCAACCGGTGGCGCAGCGGGTATTGGGGCAGCGGGTGACGCAGGTCGACCACCTGGGCAGTTTTGCCTGCCGCAATGTCTATCACCGCAAACAAGGCCGGCTCAGTCAGCACGCCACCGCCAATGCCCTGGACATCAGTGGTTTTCGCTTGCAGGACGGGCAGCGCATCGTACTGGCTCGGGACTGGCAAGCGGGGGGGCAGAAAGCTGATTTCCTACGTCAGGTGCAGCAGGTGGCCTGTGAACGCTTCAGTACCGTGCTGGGGCCAGACTACAACGCCGCGCACCACAATCACTTCCACCTCGATATGGGCCGCTGGCAGATCTGCCGCTGAGCTTGCGCAACCTCAGGCGTGAACGCGAACGTTGTTCAGCACCACCGGGCGCGCCCAGTGGATGTCGAACGCCAGGTCATTCTGCTGCTTGGCCAGCGTGGTTTCGTCGAAAGGCTCGGGGGCCGGGTCCAGCAGGTTCGTCTCGAACTCGGCGATAGGCAGGAACAGCGGGCGCGGGGAGGGGCCTGGGCCGGGCTCGGCAAGCGGGTGACCCTGGCTCATGACCACCGGGCGCAACCAGCTGTTGCTCAGGTCGAGTTCACGCTGCTGCTCTATCAGCTCGATGGCGCTGAACGGCTCGGCGGCGGGCTCCAGCAGGTTGGCTTCCAGTTCGGCCTTGGGCAGGAACAGTGGCTCGGGCGGTGCGATTTCGGTGTCGTGCACCGGCAGCGCACGCTGGGCATCGATCAGCGCCAGCGCCCTGGCACCGCCGACCGGCTCGCCGCTGTGCTGATCGTACTGGACGAACGACTGGCTGACGCTGTCCGCTTCCTCTGCCTGTTGCTCGGCCATGGCGCGGGCAAAGAAATCCTGCCACAGGTGGCTGACGCCCCCGAGTGTCTGGGTATTCTGTTGACCGTAGTGGCCGACAGGCGACAGGTAGGTCAAACCGATGGGAAGAGTATCTGTCATGGCAGTCGCGCGCGTTGTGCTCTGGCAGAATAGCGGGATATTGCCTGTATCGGCCGTGGTTGCCGATTCATAAGGGCGTGGTTTGATTTTTTAGGTGTGGACGATGGAAGAGCAAGGCACGGGTATCAGGGTCGAAGCGATGTCGGCAGAGTATGCGCAACAGGCTACGGCGTGGGCCGAGCGCCTGGGCCTGCCGCTGCAGGACGATGCCGCGGGTTTCGCCGTGCAGGTGGGCGCTGAAGGCTTGCAGATCCAGCAACTGGGCCCGCAGGCGCCTGGGCCGGTGCGGGTGGACTTCGTCGAAGGCCAGGCCGCGCATCGGCGCCAGTTTGGCGGTGGCAACGGCCAGATGATCGCCAAGGCAGTGGGCATCGCCCAGGGTGTACGACCGCAGGTGCTCGATGCCACGGCAGGGCTGGGCAAGGATGCATTTGTGCTGGCCAGCCTGGGGTGCCAGATGACCCTGATCGAACGCCAGCCGCTGATTGCCGCATTATTGGAAGACGGCCTGGCGCGGGCGCGGGCGGATGACGAGGTGGGCCCGATCGTTGGGCGCATGTGCCTGCTGACCGGCAACGCCATCGAGCGCATGCGTGCCTGGGAAGGGGAGCCGCCGCAGGTGATCTACCTCGACCCGATGTTCCCGCACCGGGACAAAAGCGCGCTGGTGAAGAAGGAGATGCGCGTATTCCGGCCACTGGTCGGTGATGACCTGGATGCCCCGGCCTTGCTAGAAGCCGCTTTGGCGCTTGCCAGCCACCGGGTGGTGGTGAAACGGCCACGCAAGGCGCCGATCATCGACGGGCCGAAGCCAAGCCACAGCCTGGAGGGCAAGTCGAGCCGGTATGACATTTACCCGAAGAAGGCCCTGAAGGCCTGACCGGAATGCATGCCGATTCGTGTGTTGTCGGCCAATCAGGGGTGGAAGGCGCGTATGAACACCCCCACCACCTCCCGCACATGCGCCTCGGCTTCATCCCCTTCCAGCGGCCCGGCGCAGCCGAGCAGCAACCGATAATCCGGTGCGCCCTTGACCAGGCAGAAGAAGTGCTCCGCCGCGCGCAACGGGTTGTCGATGCGCAGTAACCCGCGCTCATCCGCCCCGCGCAGCAGCGCTTCCATTCCCGCCAGCACGCGCTTGGGCCCAGCTTCGTAGAAGTACTCGCCAAAGCTTGGGTCCAGGCTGCCTTGGGCCATGATCAGGCGGCTGAGCTTAACGGCTTCGTCACTGCTGATCAGCGCCTGGAAGTTACGGGCAATGGTCAGCAGCACCTCGTCCACCGGTGCCCCCTCGGGGTACTCGAACAGCAGGTCCGGTAGCTGGATCTGGCAGGTTGCCATGACCGCCGAGCAGAACAGCGTCTGCTTGTCGGTGAAGTGGCTGTACACCGTGAGTTTTGAAACACCTGCCGCCGCAGCGACCGCATCCATGCTGGTGTTGGCATAGCCAAGGCTGAGGAACAGTGTCTTGGCCGCTTCGAGGATCGCCTCGCGTTTGGCCAGGTCCTTGGGCCGGCCTGGTCCGATGGGTGCGTCGTTGGGCATTGGAGTCTGCATCTTGTTGAAGAGTCGCCCATCTTAGCGGGTCGGACGCCTTTCGGTGAAAGTGTCCATGCAATACGTGCTGTCTGTCACTGGACAGTTGTGTTGGGGCGGGAGGTGTTTGGCGGGGGATTTATAGCGCTTTTGAGATCGAGCGCCGCCCGCGCGGCGCTCGATCTCACAGGCGCCAGAGGCCTCAAGCCCCACCTTGCAAAAACCACCACAGACACCCTTCCCGGCGCCGATTCCCTGATTTAATATACCCGTCAGTATAAATATTCGATGTGCTCTTCGCGAAAGGATTCATCATGTTGCGCCATGCCTTGTCCATCGCTCTGCCCACTGCCGTCGCGCTGCTCCTTGCGGCGTGCGGCCAGGAAGCCGCGCCACCTGCCGCGCCGCGCCCGGCACTGGTGATTCAACCACAGCCGGCCGAAGCAGCTGCCGACAGCTACCCCGGCGAAGTGCGCGCGCGCTTCGAACCGGAGCTGGCCTTCCGCATTACCGGCAAAGTCAGCAAACGCCTGGTCGAAGAGGGCCAGCGGGTCAAGGCCGAGCAGCCGCTGGCCGAGCTGGACCCACAGGATGTGCGCCTGCAACTGGAAGCCAATCGTGCCCAGCTGGCCGCCGCCGAGGCCAACCTGTCGCTGGTGCGCGCCGAGCGTGATCGCTACCAGAAGCTGCTGGATCGGCAGATGGTCAGCCACTCCCAGTACGACAATGCCGAAAACCTGTACCGCGCTGGCATGGCCCGCCTGAAACAAGCCAAGGCCGAGTTCGATGTGGCCGGCAACCAGGCCGAGTACGCAGTGCTGCGTGCGCCGCAGGCCGGTGTCATCGCCAAGCGCCAGGTCGAAGTCGGCCAGGTGGTCGCGGCCGGGCAGACCGTGTTCACCTTGGCCGCAGACGGCGAGCGTGAGGTGGTCATCGGCCTGCCGGAGCAGCAATTTTCCCGTTTTGCCGTGGGCCAAGGCGTCAGCGTGGAGCTGTGGTCGCACCCAGGCGAGCGCTTCGACGGGCGTATCCGTGAACTCTCGCCGGCAGCCGACCCACGTTCGCGAACCTTCGCCGCACGCATCGCCTTCACCTCGGCCAAGGCGCCCGCCGAGCTGGGCCAGAGCGCACGTGTTTTCATCGCCCATGAAGGGCTGATCCCACTGGCAGTGCCGTTGTCGGCGGTCACTGCAGAAAACGGCCAGGCCTATGTCTGGCGGGTCGGCCAGGACCGCCGCCTGGAGCGCACGGTGGTGCGCCTGGGGCCGTATGGCTCTGACAGTGTACCGGTGCTCGAAGGCTTGAAACCGGGCGACTGGGTGGTCGCCGCCGGGGGCCATGTGTTGCGCGAGGGGCAGGAGGTGCGCCCCGTGGATCGCACCAACCGTGTAGTGAACCTGACGGCCAAGGAGTAAGTCCCGATGGGTTTCAACCTTTCCGCCTGGGCGCTGCGCAATCGCCAGATCGTACTGTTCCTGATGATCCTGCTGGCTGCCATTGGCGCCATGTCCTACACCAAGCTGGGCCAGAGCGAGGACCCGCCGTTCACCTTCAAGGCCATGGTCGTGCGCACCGTGTGGCCCGGCGCCACCGCCGAGGAAGTGTCGCGCCAGGTCACCGAGCGCATCGAGAAGAAGCTGATGGAGACCGGCGAGTACGAGAAGATCGTCTCGTTCTCCCGCCCGGGCGAGTCGCAGGTGACCTTCATGGCCCGCGACTCGCTGCATTCCAAGGATATCCCGGAGCTGTGGTACCAGATCCGCAAGAAAGTCGCGGACATCCGCCACACCTTGCCGCCGGAAATCCAGGGCCCGTTCTTCAATGACGAATTCGGCACCACGTTCGGCAATATCTACGCGCTGACCGGCACGGGCTTCGACTATGCGGTGCTCAAGGACTACGCCGACCGCATCCAGATCCAGCTGCAGCGGGTCAAGGATGTGGGCAAGGTCGAGTTGGTCGGGCTGCAGGACGAGAAGGTCTGGATCGAGCTGTCCAACCTCAAGCTGGCGACCCTCGGCGTGCCACTGGAAGCCGTCCAGCAGGCCCTCCAGGAGCAGAACGCGGTCAGCACGGCGGGCTTCTTCGAGACGCCCAGCGAGCGCCTGCAACTGCGGGTCAGCGGCCGCTTCGACAGTGTCGAGCAGATTCGTCAGTTCCCGATTCGGGTGGGCGATCGCACCTTCCGCATTGGTGACGTAGCCGAGGTGCACCGCGGCTTCAACGACCCACCCGCGCCGCGCATGCGCTTCATGGGTGAAGACGCCATCGGCCTGGCCGTGTCGATGAAGGACGGCGGCGACATCCTGGTGCTGGGCAAAGCCCTGGAGGGTGAGTTCGAGCGCCTGGCGCGCAACCTGCCGGCCGGTATGGAGCTGCGCAAGGTCTCTGACCAGCCGGCTGCAGTCAAGGCCGGCGTCGGTGAGTTCGTCCAGGTACTGGTCGAGGCGCTGGTCATCGTCCTGCTGGTGAGCTTCTTCTCTTTGGGCTTGCGCACCGGGCTGGTGGTGGCATTGGCCATTCCGTTGGTACTGGCCATGACCTTTGCCGCCATGCACTACTTCGGCATCGGCTTGCACAAGATTTCGCTCGGTGCGCTGGTGTTGGCGCTGGGCTTGCTGGTGGACGACGCGATCATTGCCGTGGAGATGATGGCGATCAAGATGGAGCAGGGCTACGACCGGTTCAAGGCGGCCAGCTATGCCTGGACGAGCACGGCCTTCCCCATGCTGACCGGTACCTTGATTACCGCTGCCGGCTTCTTGCCGATTGCCACGGCGGCGTCGAGCACGGGCGAGTACACCCGTTCGATCTTCCAGGTCGTGACCATCGCGCTGCTGACCTCCTGGGTTGCGGCGGTGGTGTTTGTCCCTTATCTGGGCGAACGCCTGCTGCCGGACCTGGCCAAGCTGCATGCTGCCCGTCATGGCAGCGATGGGCATGCGCCGGACCCTTACGCCACGCCGTTCTATCAGCGCGTACGGCGTGTGGTCGAGTGGTGCGTGCGGCGTCGCAAGACCGTCATTCTGCTGACCCTCGCAGCGTTCGTCGGCAGCATCCTGCTGTTCCGCTTCGTGCCGCAGCAGTTCTTTCCGGCGTCCGGGCGCCCAGAGCTGATGGTCGACCTGAAGCTGGCCGAGGGCGCGTCGCTGGCCAATACCGCCGAGCGGGTCAAACAACTGGAGGTGCTGCTCAAGCAGCAGGACGGCATCGACAACTATGTGGCCTATGTGGGCACCGGGTCGCCGCGCTTTTACCTGCCGCTGGACCAGCAGCTGCCGGCTGCCAGCTTTGCCCAGTTCGTCGTGCTGGCCAAATCGATGGAAGAGCGCGAACGGCTGCGCAGTTGGCTGATCGATACCGTCGACCAGCAGTTCCCCGACTTGCGCGCCCGCGTCACGCGCCTGGAAAACGGCCCACCCGTGGGTTACCCGGTGCAGTTCCGGGTGACCGGCGAGCATATCGAGAAGGTGCGCGCCCTGGCCCGCGAAGTGGCCGACAAGGTGCGCGAGAACCCGCACGTGGTAAACGTGCACCTGGACTGGGAGGAGCCAAGCAAGGCGGTGTTCCTGGCCATCGATCAGGACCGCGCCCGCGCCCTTGGCGTGAGCACCGCGCACCTGTCGAGCTTCTTGCGCAGCTCGCTGACCGGCACCACGGTCAGCCAGTACCGCGAGGACAACGAACTGATCGAGATCCTGCTGCGCGGCACGCAGAAAGAGCGTGGCGACCTGGCTAACCTGGGCAGCCTGGCGCTGCCCACCGACAACGGCCAGAGCGTGGCGCTGTCGCAGGTAGCGACCCTGGAGTACGGCTTCGAAGAAGGCATCATCTGGCACCGCAACCGCCTGCCAACGGTGACCGTGCGTGCCGATATCTACGATAAGGAGCAGCCGGCGACCCTGGTGCGACAGATCGAGCCGACGTTAAGCGACGTCAAGGCCAAACTGCCGGATGGCTACCTGCTCGAGGTGGGCGGTACCGTGGAAGATTCCGAGCGCGGGCAGAAATCGGTGAATGCCGGTATGCCGCTGTTCATCGTGGTGGTGTTGAGCCTGTTGATGATCCAGTTGCGCAGTTTCTCGCGCACGGTGATGGTGTTCCTTACCGCGCCCCTGGGGCTGATTGGCGTGACCTTGTTCCTGCTGGTGTTCCGCCAGCCGTTCGGCTTCGTGGCCATGCTCGGCACCATTGCCCTGGCCGGGATGATCATGCGCAACTCGGTGATCCTGGTGGATCAGATCGAACAGGACATCGCCTCGGGGATGGAGCGTTGGCAGGCGATCATCGAGGCTACGGTACGGCGCTTCCGGCCGATCGTGCTGACGGCACTGGCGGCGGTGCTGGCGATGATCCCGTTGTCGCGTAGCGTGTTCTATGGGCCGATGGCGGTGGCGATCATGGGCGGGTTGATCGTTGCGACGGCGTTGACGTTGCTGTTCTTGCCGGCGTTGTATGCGGCGTGGTTCAGGGTCCGGAAGGGCTGAGGCCGCTGGGAGGGCTTTGCCCTCCTTTCGCGACACAAGGCCGCTCCTGCGCAGGAGCGGCCTTGTCGTCTTGGCATCACAGTGCGCCAAATACCTTTTTGGCCAGGCTGGTAGCGGCCTCGGCCGGGTTCTGGCGAATGCTCTGCTCCTGCTTGGCGATCATTTCAAACAGGCCATCCAGGGCCTTTTCGGTCACGTAGCTCTCGACATTGGCGCTCTTGGCACTGCCCAGCCCCAGGGCTGAAGCTTGACCGGCAAAGTTGTTGTATTGCTGAACCACGCCAACCTTGTCGGTCGCTGCCTTGACGATCGGCAGGAACTTGGCGCGGATCTGCTCGCGGCTGCTCTTGTTCAGGTACTGGGTGGCAGAGTCGTCGCCACCGCTGAGGATGCCCTTGGCATCGGTCACGCTCATGTTCTTCACCGCATCCACCAGGATTGCCTGGGCTTGCGGTACCGCCGCCTCTGCGGCCTTGTTCATGCTGTCTTCCAGGGCTGTAACCTGGTCACCCTTGCCGAACATCTTCATGGCCTTGGCGGCCTTGCCGAGGTTGCCCGGCAACTCGATGCGCACGTCCGGGTTGTTGCTGAAGCCACCGGGGGCACTCAGCTGCTTGACGGCAATCTGCGCGCCCTGGGTCAGGGCGTCTTTCAGGCCACCGCTGGCGTCCTTCTGGGTCAGGTCGCCAAGCGACAGGGCCAGCGCGCTGGCCGACAGCAACAGGCCGGCGCACAGGGCGGTGAAACGCAGGGATGAGCGAATCATGAAGCTTTCCTTTTGAACAGAAATAGGCGGGTATCAGCGCACGGGGTCGACTTTGACCCGTACTGGCTGCACGTCGCTGCCATCCAGCGTGACGCCGTGATGCTCGGTGTTGATGAACAGCAGCTTGCCGTCCAGTTCGATACGGGCACTCACCGCATAGCGGTGGCCAGGCTTGACCTGGGCCGGGTCGTAGGTGAGGTGGAACGGCAGTGGCACGTTGCCTTTGACCGGGCCGGCCTGGCGCGCCAGGGTGACGGCAGGGGCGTCCATCAGCGACACATCCTGCAGCTCCACGCTGAGGGTGGCGGTGGGCGGCAGGGCGATGCGCTGCAGGTAGAAGACTTCACCCTCAAGGCTCGCCTGGGGCGACGGGGTGTGGCTGGAGCAGGCTGCGAGCAGGGATGCACAACACAGCATTACGAGCTTTTTCATGGAATCTCCGTTGTCCGTGGCGTTGGCTTGTGGCCAACGCCAAGGACTTTAACGGATTTGCGCGGTAGATGAAGCCTTAGAGGGCCGAAGTTTCCAGGGCATCGTCGCGATGCAAGGCTACCTGGCGGATCGACAGCCGCAGCTCTGCCGACAGCACACGCTTGGCGACCCCTTCGGCCAGCTCGGCGAGCTTGTCGTGATAGCCCAGCT
Organism: Pseudomonas sp. SWRI68; assembly: GCF_014269165.1. NCBI lineage: Bacteria > Pseudomonadati > Pseudomonadota > Gammaproteobacteria > Pseudomonadales > Pseudomonadaceae > Pseudomonas > Pseudomonas sp. SWRI68. Next base: position 489,600 of record NZ_JABWRU010000001.1, read on the forward strand.
TGCCTTGCGCGTCCGCTTGCAGCACCCCTTGCTCGATCAACGTCTGGATGAAGTGGCGGAACAGGCTCTTGTCGAAGAACTCCGGGGCATTCAGGCCATGCAGGATCGACAGGCGCTGGGCCATCATCACGCAGAGGTCTTCCAGTGCTTCGGCGCTCAGGCTATGTTGGCCGCTGTTGAGCAGCAGCGAGGTGGCCATGTAGAAGCGCTGCAGGGTCTGGGTGATGTTGCGGGCCAGCAAGGTCAGCAACACGAACGGGCGCGAGCTGGGGGCCGGGCGCAGGTATACATCGTTTTCCTGGCGCAGCAGCCCTTGCGCGACCAGCGCCGCTAGCCATTGGTCGATCACCTCGTCCAGTTGCTCGGGTGCCCAGCGCAGGAACAGCTCGGCCTGCAGGTATGGGTACAGCGCTTTGACATACTGGCCAAGCAGTTCACGGCTCATCCGCGAGCTGCTGAGGAAGAAGCTCGCCAGCAGCGCCGGCAGGGCGAAGATATGCAGGACGTTGTTGCGGTAATAGGTCATCAGCACCGCATCGGCTTCATCCAGGTACAGGATGCGGCCCAAGGCGTCCTTCTGCTCAGCCAGCAGCTTCATGCCCTTCACGTGCTCGATCAGCGCCATGCCGTCGCCTTCGGGCAAGGTGGTGTGGGGCGAATACGGTACTTGGCGCAACAGCGCCAGGTACAGGTCGAGCACGCGGCACAGGGCGCGTTCGTCGAGGGCGTGACGGCTGGTGGACAGAAGCGCCAGGGCCACCAGGTTGACCGGGTTGATCGCCGCAGCCCCATTGAGGTGGCGGGCTACGGTTTCACCCAGGCGTGTGGTGGTTTCATTCAACCAGGCTGGGCGGAACTGCGGGCCATGCTCCTGCTCGCGCCAGCCGGGTTGCTGTGCATCGAGAAAGCCGGCCAAACGGATCGGCTCGCCAAAGTTGACATAGACCTGGCCAAAACGCTGCTTGAGCGCGCTGAACACCTTGAAGATGTCGAAGATCGATTCCTTCTTCTTGCTGGCGCCGCGCAACTCGCCCAGGTAGGTGCGGCCTTCGAGCACGCGCTCGTAGCCGATGTACACCGGCACGAAGACGATCGGCGTGCGCGAAGAGCGCAGGAAGCTGCGCAGGGTGATCGCCAGCATGCCGGTGCGCGGCTGCAGCATGCGCCCGGTGCGCGAACGGCCGCCTTCGACGAAGTACTCCACCGGGAAGCCCTTGCTGAACAGCGTGTGCAGGTACTCGTTGAACACAGCGGTATAAAGCGGGTTGCCCTTGAAGGTACGGCGCATGAAAAAGGCCCCGCCACGGCGCAGCAGGCTACCGACCACCGGCATGTTGAGGTTGATGCCGGCCGCCACGTGCGGTGGGGTGAGGCCGTTTTTGAACAGCAGGTAGGACAGCAGCAGGTAGTCGATGTGGCTGCGGTGGCAGGGCACGTAGACGACTTCGTGGCCAGGGGCGATGCCCTGCACCTGCTCGATGTGGTTGACCTTGATGCCGTCGTAGATCTTGTTCCAGAACCAGCTCAGTACCACTTCAAGGAAGCGGATCGCGGTGTAGGTGTAGTCCGAGGCGATCTCGTTGCCATAGCGCAGTGCCTGGGCTTCGGCCTTGGCCAGCGGGATGCCCTCACGCTCGGCCTCATCGCTGATGGCCTGGCGCACCTGCGGGGCATGGACCAGGCCTTTGACCAGGTTGCGTCGGTGCGAGATGTCCGGGCCGATGACTGCCGTCTTGAGGTTGCGAAAGTGCACGCGCATCAGGCGCTGGGCCATGCGCACGGTGCGTTCATGGCCTTTGTTGTGCTGCACCAGTTCGCGCAGGTGGATCGGGGCAGAGAACTGCACGCGGGTCTTGCGCCCCAGTATCAGCACGGTCAGCAGCCGGCGCAGGCGCCCGGTGACCGCCCAGCTGTCGGCGAACAGCAGCTTCCATGGGCTGGACTCACTGGCGGGGGTTTGGCCCCAGAACACGCTCACCGGGATGATCTGCGCATCTTCCTCGGCATGCTGGCTTACCGCTGCGACCAGGCGTTCGAGGGTGGGCGGGGCGCCGCTCTTGTCCTGGCGGCCCAGCCAGTCGGGGTCGGGTGTCAGGTAGAAGAACGCCGCCGGTTCCTGCAATGTGCCGACGGCCACCGGTAGCACCGGGCGTGGCAGCCCCGCTTTGATGCATTCGCGGTCGAGGACTGCCAGGTCAGTCAGTGAGGGCGAAGGCAGGGCATAGAACACCGGGCGGCTGCGGTCGAGCTTGAGCGTCAGCGACGACTGGTTGATGGTCTCGGAGCGCACCCACAGGTACAACAGGCGACGCAGGGCGCCGAAGATCAGGCGGCGCAGGGGGGAACGGGTCATGGGGTGTGTGCCCTGGGAATGATTTTCAGGTGAGTATCCAGCCATTTAGTCTGCCGTATGTGCGTAAGTTCAGCAAAAATCGGCAAAAAGTGGAGGCGTCATCAATTTTTTTTAATCTGTGTCATATACTCGGCCTGCCACTTGCAGGATATTTCGGCAAGCGGCGTCGGCACGTGGTGATGACTGCGTGCCTACAAGGCGATCTTCACAATAAAAATCCGGAGTAGTTCAGATGTCGTCTCGTGAGACTGGGAATGTAAAGTGGTTCAACGATGCCAAGGGCTATGGCTTCATTCAACGCGAAGGTGGTGCGGATGTGTTCGTCCACTATCGCGCGATCCGCGGTGAGGGGCATCGTACCCTGGTCGAAGGGCAGCAGGTCGAGTACGCCTGCGTGCAGGGCCAGAAAGGCCTGCAAGCCGAGGACGTAGTAGGGCTCTGAGCCTCAAGCTGTAAGCCTCAAGCTGCAAGTGACCGTGTACTTGCAGCCTGATGCGATCCGGCTTGGCGCTTGCAGCTTAAAGCTTGCAGTTCAAGAAGTGCGCCAGGTGATTTCCTCTTCACCGTCGGCGCTGATGCGGACCCAGCGATCGGCATCTTCTTCACCGTCTTCCTCGACCCAGCCACCCGGTGCGCAGCGGACTTCGACGCCGAGTGCGGCGTGCGCCGCGCGGGCGCAGGCGATGTCATCAGCCCACGGGGTCTGGTCGCTTTCCAGGTAGAGGCTGTTCCATTTCCCCACAGCCTTGGGTAACCAGGTGACTGGAATGTTACCGGCCTTGCACTTGAAGGTCTGGCCTTTCTGCTGCCACTCGCTGCACGGGCCCACGGCCTGGGCCAGCCAGTCGGCAATCTGCTTGTGGTCGACGTCGGCGTCCTTCAGGTAAATCTCGATATCAGGTTGGCGCATAAGGGCTCCGGGTGTGCTCAGTCTTGGCGCACGAAATAGTCATAACGCATGGAAACCGTGACCTCGAACGGCTCGGGCTGGTCGATCACCTGTGCCCGTTTTTCGGCGCTGGCGCGCCAGCCGTGCGGGGTCATGGCCAGCAGGTCGGCGCGTGCCTTGGGCGCCGCGAGGCTCAGGCGGAACTCGAGGGTTTCGCTGTGCGCGTGAGCCATGCCCTCCGGCACCAGGGCCAGGTGCTTGTCATCGGCATACGGACGCACTTCATCGTAGAGCACTTCGCGCAGCTCCATCAGGTGGCCGCTGGTCGGGCCGACCCGCATCAAGCCGCCACCGGGGCTGAGCAGGCGTTTGGCTTCGGCCCAGTCCAGCGGGCTGAACACGCTGGCGATGAACTGGCAGCTGGCATCTGCCAGGGGCACGCGGGCCATGCTGGCGACCATCCAGGTAACCGCTGGATCACGCCGGCAGGCGCGCTTGACCGCCTCGCGCGAGATGTCCAGGGCATAGCCGTCGGCATCGGGCAGGGCGTTGGCGAGCTGCGCGGTGTAATAGCCTTCACCGCAACCGATGTCCAGCCAGGCACCGGGCTGGCGCTCGGCGGCCAGCTCGGCCAGGCGGCGGGCCACCGGGGCATAGTGGCCGGCGTCGAGGAAGTCGCGACGGGCTTCGACCATGGCCTGGTTGTCACCGGGGTCACGGCTGTTCTTGTGCTGCACCGGCAGCAGGTTCAGGTAACCCTGGCGCGCACGGTCGAAGCGGTGGCCCGCAGGGCACACCACGCCGTTGTCGAGCGGTGTCAGGGCTGCCTGGCAGAGGGGGCAGGCGAGCATCAGGCGAGCAACCGGACCAGGGTCTGGTAGTAGATCTCGGTCAGCAAGTCGAGGTCGCTGGCCAGGATCCGCTCATCGACCTGGTGAATGGTGGCGTTGACCGGGCCGAGTTCGACCACCTGGGTGCCCATGGTGGCGATGAAGCGGCCGTCCGAGGTGCCGCCACTGGTGGAGGGGTGGGTATCACGGTCGGTGACGGCCTTGATGCTGGCCGACACGGCATCGAGCAACTCGCCCGGTTCGGTGAGGAACGGCAGGCCAGACAGCGCCCACTCGACGCTCCACTCAAGCTGATGCTTGTCGAGGATCGCCGCTACCCGCTGTTGCAGGCCTTCGACGGTCGACTCGGTGGAGAAGCGGAAGTTGAACAGCGCGGTCAGTTCGCCGGGTACCACATTGGTGGCGCCAGTGCCGGAGTTGAGGTTGGAGATCTGGAAGCTGGTCGGCGGGAAGAAGGCGTTGCCTTCGTCCCAGTGTTCGGCCGCCAGTTCTGCCAAGGCGGGGGCGGCGAGGTGAATCGGGTTGCGCGCCAGGTGCGGGTAGGCCACATGGCCTTGCTTGCCACGTACGGTCAGCTTCGCGCCCAGCGAGCCGCGGCGGCCGTTCTTGACCACGTCGCCGAGCAGGTTGGTGCTCGAAGGCTCGCCGACGATGCACCAGTCCAGGCGCTCGTTGCGCGCTTTCAGGCGCTCGACCACGGCCTTGGTGCCGTGGTGGGCCGGGCCTTCTTCGTCGCTGGTGATCAGGAAGGCGACCTTGCCGCGGTGGCCCGGGTAGTCACGCACGAAACGCTCGCTGGCCACCACCATCGAGGCCAGGCTGCCTTTCATGTCGGCGGCGCCACGGCCGCAGAGCATGCCGTCGGCGTCGATCAGCGCTTCGAACGGCTCATGCTGCCACTGCTGCACCGGGCCGGTCGGCACCACGTCGGTGTGGCCGGCGAAGCACAGCACCGGGCCTTCCTGGTTGCCATGGGTGGCCCAGAAGTTGTCGACGTCCTCGATGCGCATGGGTTCGAGGGTGAAGCCCACGGCGCCCAGGCGACTCATCATTTGTGCCTGGCAGTCGGCATCGACGGGGGTGACCGAGGGGCGACGGATCAGGTCGCAGGCCAGTTGAAGGGTAGGCGAGAGCTCGGCAGGGGCCGTCATGGGGAACTCCGGGGCAAGGCAAGGCGGAAAAACGAGGGGCGTTATCTTATATCAAACAAGCAGGCCGATGGGGCGCAAAGCGCCCCCGGATTTTCAGGCCTGCTGTGGCTGCGCAACCTTGTCCGCAGGCTTTGGCAGCGAAGACAGCAACGCCATCACCAACGCCGCCAGATACGGCAACGATTGCACCAGCAACATCGCCACCCAGAAGCGCATGTCCGAGCTTGGCAGCCCTTGCACCAGGAAGATGCCCAGTGCCGCGCCCCAAAGCAGCAACATGATGAACAGCTCTTCACGCGCTTCGGAGAGGGCCACCAACACCCCGTGGCTGTCGGCGTTCTTCGGCGTGCGGAAGAACGGCATGCTGCTGGTGAAGAACCCGTACAACACCGCCTTGGCGATGGTGTGCGACAACGCCAGCCCCGCCAGCGCCGCGGCGAAGGCATCCTTGAGGTTGACCCCGACCGCCCGGCGGTACAGGAAGATGATCTTGCCGACCTTGAAGAAGAACAGCGCCAGGGGCGGGATGGCGAAAATCATCAGCGGCGGGTCGACCCGGTGCGGGACGATGATCATCGCCGCCGACCACAGCAATGCGCCGACGGTGAAGAAGATGTTCATGCCGTCGGCCACCCACGGCAGCCAGCCGGCCAGGAAGTGGTAGCGCTGGCCACGGGTCAGCTCGCTGCCCTTGCCGCGCAGCAGGGCGCCGGCATGGTGCTTGATGATCTGGATGGCGCCATAGGCCCAGCGGAAGCGCTGCTTCTTGAAGTCGATGAAGGTGTCGGGCATCAGGCCCTTGCCGTAGCTGTTGTGGGCGTAGGCGGCCGACAGGCCTTTCTCGAATACCCGCAGGCCCAGTTCGGCATCCTCGCAGATGCACCATTCGGCCCAGCCGAGTTCTTCCAGGACTGTGCGGCGGGTCATGGTCATGGTGCCGTGCTGGATGATCGCGTCACGGTCGTTGCGGGTCACCATGCCGATGTGGAAAAAGCCCTTGTATTCGCTGTAGCACAGCTTCTTGAAGGCGCTTTCGTGCTGGTCGCGATAGTCCTGCGGCGACTGCACCACGGCGATCTTCGGGTCGGCGAAATGCGGCACCATGTGCTTGAGCCAGTTGCGGTCGACGCAGTAGTCCGAGTCGATCACCGCGATCACTTCGGCGTCCTTGGCGGTGTGCGGGAGCAGGTAGTTGAGTGCGCCGCCCTTGAAACCGGCCAACGGCGCGACGTGGAAGAACTTGAAGCGCTCGCCAAGCTTCTCGCAGTGCGCCTTGAGCGGCTCCCACACGGCCGGGTCCTTGGTGTTGTTGTCGATCACCAGCACTTCGTAGTCGGGGTAATCCAGCGCGGCCAGGGCATCGAGGGTCTGCTTGACCATCTCGGGCGGCTCGTTGTAGCACGGTACATGCACCGACACCTTGGGCCGGTAGGCGCTGTCGGCCTGCACCGGCAGGAACTCGCGCCGTCGCTTGTGAATCCATACCGCCTCCGCCAGTTCGTGGGCCTCGGTCATCAGCACGATGAACACGCCCAAGGCCCCCAGCGCCAGCAGCACGCCGACGGTCAGGCTGAACCAGGTGCTGTATTGCTGGCTGTAGTCGTAGGCGATCCACACCAGCACCGACCCACACAGGAAGGTGATGAAGGTCAGGAAGGTGCGGCCACGCTGGCGCAAGGCCGAACCGTCGATCAGCAGCACGGCCAGGGCAATCATCGCCAGTACCACCGACGCCACGGCCAGGGCCCGCCACTGCGGGATGGCGACCACGGGGCCATCGAAGTTGAACTTCTGCTGGCGTTCGGCGTTGAACACGCCCCAGTAGGCGCCTACCGAGCCTTCGTCACTGGCTTTCCAGGGCTGGTCGTAGGCCTCGATGACAAAGTAGTTGTAGCCACGGCGGTTGAGGGTGTTGACCAAGGTGCGCAGGTAGATGGCCTGGTCGGCCTGGGTGGCATCGGCGCCGCCGCGCATACGGCCGTTGCTTGGCCAGCCGACTTCCGACAGCAGCAGTGGCTTGCGTGGGAACTGCTGCTTGAGCTCGCGGGCGCGGTCGAGCACGAATTCCACCGAGTCCTTCATCGGCACGAATTCCCAGTAAGGCAGGATGTGCGCGGCGATCAGGTCGACGTGCTTGGCCAGCTCCGGGTTTTCCTTCCAGATATGCCATTGCTCACTGGTGGTGACCGGCACCTTGACCGCCGCGCGTACCCGGTCCAGGTACTGGATCAAGGCTTGTGGGGTGACTTCTTCGCGGAACAGCGCCTCGTTGCCCACCACTACCCGCACCACACTGCGCGAGGTGTTGGCCAGTTCAATGGCGCTGGCGATTTCGCGCTCGTTGCGCTCAAGGTCCGGGCTGATCCAGATACCCAAGGTCACCCGCAGGCCGAATTCTTCGGCCAGGCGCGGGATATCGGCCTGGGTGCCCTCTACGGTATAGATGCGGATGCTGTCGGTCAGCTTGCTCATCTGCTCCAGGTCCTGGCGCATCTCGTCGTCGTTGGGGTATTGGCCCTTTTGCGGGCTTTCGCCCAGACGGAACGGCGAATACGAGAAGCCGGAGATCTGTTCCGGCCAGGCAGGCGCGGACACCGGGCGGTTGATCAGCGCCCAGAACCCGGTAAATAGCGCAGCGATGGCCAGGACCACGACCAGGTTGAGGCCGAATTTGCGTGATGACATTGTCGTCCAAGTCTGTCGAATTGAGTGAATATTAAAGCAGGATTGGTAGGCACTTTCCTAACGATGGAGGCTACGGGCGCCATTGGCATATAATGCGCGCCGTTTTTTGGGGTATGAGCTTCGGGGTAGCAAGATGAGCACAGAAGATCCACGCTTCGCCGGCGTTGCCCGGTTGTACGGCGACGATGGCCTGCAACGGCTGAAGTTGGCCCATGTAGCTGTCGTCGGTATCGGCGGGGTCGGCTCTTGGGCGGCCGAAGCATTGGCCCGCAGTGGCGTGGGCGAAATCACCCTGTTCGACCTCGACGATGTCTGCGTCAGCAATACCAACCGCCAGGCCCATGCCCTGGAAGGGCAGGTGGGCCGGCCCAAGGTCGAAGTCATGGCCGAGCGCCTGCGGGCGATCAACCCGGCGTGTACGGTGCATGCGGTAGCTGACTTCGTGACCCGCGAAACCATGGCCGAGTACATCACCGAAGGGCTCGACTGTGTCATCGACTGTATCGACAGTGTCATGGCCAAGGCCGCACTGATCGCCTGGTGCAAGCGCCGCAAGATCGCCATTGTCACCACCGGTGGCGCAGGTGGGCAGATCGACCCGACGCAGATCCAGGTCGGAGACCTCAACAAGACCTTCAACGACCCGCTGGCCTCGCGGGTACGCTCGACCTTGCGCCGCGACTACAACTTCTCGCGCAATGTCAGCCGCAACTACGGTGTGCCCTGTGTGTTTTCCAGCGAGCAGCTGCGCTACCCCAAGGGGGATGGCAGCGTTTGCCTGCAGAAGAGCTTCGTCGGTGAAGGCGTGCGCCTGGACTGCTCGGGCGGGTTTGGCGCGGTGATGATGGTGACTGCGACCTTTGCCATGGTGGCGGCGAGCAAGGCCGTGGAAAAGCTGGTGGCAGGTGCCCGGCGGCCTTCGGAGCGGGTCAAGCCCGAGTAAGGCGCACGATCTGTGCAGCATTTTTCGCCCGTTAACTCATTGACGAGCGGGTTCTTGTGGGAGCGGGCTTGCCCCGCGAAGCATCCGACGCCGATTCAACTGACAGAAACCAGCTCGGCCATGCGCTGCAACACCGCATGTAGCCCATTGCTGCGCGAGGGTGACAGCTGCCGTTCTAGCCCTAGCTGGTTGAACCAGGCCCGCAGATCCAGGTCAGCCAGCTCGCTGCTGGCCAAGCCCTGCACCCGCACCAGCAGCAACGCCAGCAGCCCGCGCAACAACCGTGCATCGCTGCTGGCCTTGAACTGCCACTGGCCGTCATGCTGCTCAGCCACCAGCCACACCAGGCTTTCACAGCCATGCACGCGGTTGCGCTCGCATTTGTCCGCATCGCTCAGCGGCTCAAGCCGATCACCCCACTGCATCAGCAGCCGTGCACGTTGTTCCCAGCCACGGGCCTGTTCGAACTGTTCCAGTGCTTCGCGGGCAGGTGTCGGCACATTCATCGCAACAACTCCAGCCCTTGATCCAGCGCCTCGAAGAAGCGCTGCAGGTCATCGCTGTCGTTATACAGCCCCAGCGACACTCGAATCGCCCCCTCCAGCCCCAGCCCCTTGAGCAGCGGCATAGCGCAATGATGGCCGGCACGTACGGCGATGCCTTGTTCGGTCAGCAGGTGGGCGATGTCTGCGTTATGCACCCCCTCGATGACGAAGCTGGCCAACGCCGTCTGCGGTGCACCGAGCACCCGGATGCCATCGCGGTCGGCCAGGCCACGCAGCAAGTGCTGGTGCAAGCTGGACTCATGCCGTTCGACCGCATGGGCATCGAGGCTGGCCAGGTAATCGAGTGTCGCGCCCAGGCCGATAACACCTGCGATGGGCGGGGTTCCGGCTTCAAACCCCAGTGGCGCGGGGCGGAAGCTGGCACTCTGGTACTCGGCCAGTTGCACCATTTCACCGCCAAATTGCCAGTGACGCAGCAACGCCAGCGCCTGGCTGCGGCCGTAGAGCACGCCGACACCTTCCGGGCCGTACAGCTTGTGGCTGGAAAACACGTAGTAATCGCAGGCCAACTGCTGCACATCATGACGGCCGTGCACCACGCCTTGGGCGCCATCGACCACGGTCAGCGTGCCTTGGGCCCGGGCGTGGGCCAGCAAGGCTGGCAGCGGTTGCCAGGTGCCGAGCACGTTGGACAGCTGGCTGACCGCCAGTACCCGCGTGCGTGGCCCGATCAGTTGCAGTGCCTGGTCGAGGTCGATACGGCCCTGCACGTCCAGCGGCAGAATCACCAGGCGCAGGTTGCGTCGCCGGGCCAGCTGTTGCCAGGGCAGCAGGTTGGCATGGTGCTCCAGGGCGCTGACGGCGATTTCGTCGCCGGCTTCGAAGCGGTGTTCCAGGCCGTAGGCCAGCAGGTTCAAGGCCGAGGTGGCGCCGTGGGTGAAGATGATCTGCTGCGAGTCGGCGGCATTGAGCCAGGCGGCAACCTTGTCGCGGCTGGTTTCGAACGCTTGGGTCGCCAGTGCGCCGGGCAAGTGCTGGGCACGGTGCACGTTCGCCGCGCCATGGCCGTAGTAATGGCTCAGGGCATCGAGCAGGGCTTGCGGTTTCTGGCTGGTGGCGGCGCTGTCCAGGTAGGTCTGGTGCTGCCGTTGCAGGGCGTCGATGGCGGGGAAATCGGCACGCCAGGGGGAGGGCTGGAACATGTTCGCGGGGCCTGGAATGAAAAACGGGTCTGGCATTACGCCAGACCCGATCTTATCACTTCAAACCGTGGAAGGTTCTCAGTTATGGGCGTGCAGCGCCTCGTTCAGCTCGATGGCCGACTTGTGGGTCTTGCACTCCACAGCGCCGTTCAGCGAGTTGCGGCGGAACAGCAGGTCGGTCTGGCCGGCCAGGTCGCGGGCCTTGACCACTTTGACCAGCTCGTTGTGCTCGTCCAGCAGGTTCACCTTGGTGCCGGCAGTGATGTACAGGCCGGCTTCGACGGTGTTGCGGTCGCCCAGCGGGATGCCGATACCGGCGTTGGCGCCGATCAGGCAGCCTTCGCCAACCTTGATGACGATGTTGCCGCCGCCGGACAGGGTGCCCATGGTCGAGCAGCCGCCGCCCAGGTCCGAACCCTTGCCGACGAACACGCCTGCCGACACGCGGCCTTCGATCATGCCCGGGCCTTCGGTGCCGGCGTTAAAGTTGACGAAGCCTTCGTGCATGATGGTGGTGCCTTCGCCGATGTAGGCGCCCAGGCGCACACGGGCGGTGTCGGCGATGCGCACGCCGGCCGGGACCACGTAGTCGGTCATTTTCGGGAACTTGTCTACCGAGAACACTTCCAGCAGCTCGCCCTTCAGGCGCGCTTCCAGTTGCAGTTGGGCCAGCTCGGCCAGGTCGACGGCGCCCAGGTTGGTCCAGGCAACGTTCGGCAGCAGCGGGAAGATGCCGGCCAGGCTCACGCCGTGCGGCTTGACCAGGCGGTGCGACAGCAGGTGCAGCTTGAGGTAGGCCTCTGGGGTCGAGGTCAGCGCTGTGTCTTCGGCCAGCAAGGTGGCGACCAGCGGCTTGTGGCTTTCGGCCAGGCGGGTCAGCAGGGCGGCCTGGGCGGCATCGACACCTTTCACGGCTTCGGCCAGTTGCGCCGCTTGCCCGTTGCTGAACGCAATGGCCTGGTTACCGCCTTCGTAGCCCAGGATCGGGGCAACGGCGGCGATCAGGTCGGCGCTTGGGTTGACCAGAGGTTGGGCGTAGAAGACTTCCAGCCAGGTACCCTGGCGGTTCTGGGAGCCGACACCGAAGGCCAGGCTGAACAGAGTATTGGACATGTGATTACCTCGTGCGAAATAGGGTATTGAGCGGTGACGGGCTCAGGCCAGTGCGGCGGCGTACAGGTCCGGCTTGAAGCCGACCAATGTGCGCGTGCCAAGGTCGAGTACCGGACGCTTGATCATCGACGGCTGGGCCAGCATCAGTTCGACGGCCTTGGCTTGGTCAATGTCGGCCTTGCTGGCGTCGTCGAGCTTGCGGAAGGTGGTGCCGGCACGGTTGAGGATGACTTCCCAGCCGTGTTCGTCGCACCAGCGGTTCAGGCTGTCACGGTCGATGCCTTGGGTCTTGTAGTCGTGGAATTCGTAGCCGATGGCTTTGTCTTCGAGCCAGGTGCGCGCCTTTTTCATGGTGTCGCAGGCTTTGATGCCGTAGAGCGTGTAGGTCATTGTGTACATTGAGGCCACAGGCTGCCCCAATCTCTCCATTTTCGAATGTCAGTCGCGGGATTATGCGTGAACGATCCTCGCGGCGCCACGCCCGTGGCGCCCCTGATCAGGGTGTGTCTCAAGCGACCAGGCGCTGTACCGACCCGATGATCTCGTCGCCATGTCGCTGTTCGGCAGTTCGCAGATCAAAAGTACTCTGCAGGTTGAGCCAGAATTCAGGGGTGGTATCCAGGCAGATGGAAAGACGCAGCGCCATGTCGGCAGACACGCCGCCCCGTTCGCGCAGGATATTGTTGACAGTTGGCGTGGCGACGCCCAGCGCCCTTGCCAACGCGGCAGCACTGAAGCCCATTTCTTTCTGAAAGTCCTCACGCAGGACTTCACCGGGATGTATTGGACGCATACCGTTCTTGAGCATGATGCACCTCAATGGTAATCGACTATTTCAACGTTAACCGGACCGTTTTCGGTCCAGATAAAGCACAAGCGCCACTGGTCATTGACGCGAATACTGTGCTGGCCGTCCCGATTGCCGCTCAACGGATCGAGACGGTTGCCAGGTGGCGAGCGAAGGTCCCGCAGCGCTGCTGCGGCATCGAGCATGGCGAGTTTGCGCTCCACAACAGACTTGATATCCGACCATCGCTGCGTCTTTCCAGTGGTAAAGAGTGCTTCCGTGTCAGCACAACTGAAGCTTCGAATCATCGGGCTTAATGCTTAACGTTATTCGTTATGCATGAGTATACGTTTATACGGCATCATTTCAAGTCTGCGGGCGCGCATCGGCATCGATACGATAGCCAAGTATCATCATGTTACATATTCAGCCGCTACCTGCGACTATCGTGCAGCGGCCTCGTTTCAGCAGTCCCCGCTAACATAGTGTTTCGTGGCGATGTTTCGCCTTGTTTGAGTTCTGGTTCACAAAGGAAGCTTTAACGGATGCAGTCAGCCTATACCGTCCTCATCCTGCTGACGCTGGTAAGCGTGTCAAAACTGGTCGGCCGAATCATTCCGCTGCCGCTGCCCTTGGTGCAGATCGCCGCCGGTGCCTTGTTAGCCTGGCCGACCCTGGGCCTGCACGTGGCCCTTGACCCTGAACTGTTCCTTTTCCTGTTCCTGCCACCGCTGCTGTTTGCCGACGGCTGGCGCATTCCCAAGCGCGAGCTGTGGCGCATTCGTGGCCCAGTGGTGGCGCTGGCCGTGGGCCTGGTGCTGTTCACCGTGGTGGGCGCTGGTTACTTCATTCACTGGCTGCTGCCCAGCATCCCGCTGGCAGTCGCCTTCGCCCTGGCGGCCGTGCTGTCGCCGACCGATGCCGTGGCGGTCTCGGCCATCGCCCAGGACCGCTTGCCGACACCGCTGATGCACATGCTGCAGGGCGAAGCGTTGATGAACGATGCCTCGGGCCTGGTGACGTTCAAGTTTGCCCTGGCCGCAGCGATTACCGGGGTGTTCTCGTTGGCCGATGCCAGCTTCAGTTTCGTCCTGGTTGCCCTCGGCGGCCTGGCGGTCGGCGTTGCGCTGAGCTGGCTGATCGGCCGGCTGCGCACCTGGATGATCGCGCGGGGCTGGGACGACCCGGCTACGCACGTGGTGTTCATGCTGCTGCTGCCCTTTGCCGCTTACGTACTGGCCGAGCGCCTGGGTGTGTCCGGCATCCTCTCGGCGGTAGCTGCCGGCATGATGCAGAGCTGGCTCGACCTGCTGCCACGCCAGACCAGCACCCGCCTGCTCAACCGCAGCGTGTGGTCGTTGCTGGAGTTTGCCTTTAATGGCTTGATCTTCCTGCTGCTCGGCTTGCAGTTGCCGGACATCATCAAGGCCGTGGTGAGCCACGAGCCCACCGTGTGGCCGACCCTGGCCTGGCGCTGCCTGGATGTGCTGGCGATCTTTGCCGCGTTGATCCTGCTGCGGTTCATCTGGGTGCAGAGCATCTGGCGGGCCATCGGGGTGGTGCGCCGTTGGCGCGGCAAGCCGGCGTTGGTGCTGATGCCAACGGCGCGTTCCTGCTGGTTGCTGACCCTTGGTGGCGTACGCGGTGCGGTCACCTTGGCCGGTGTGATGTCGGTGCCGCTGCTGATGGGGGCGGGCAAGGCCTTCCCCGAGCGTGACCTGCTGATTTTCATTGCGGCCGGGGTGATCCTGTTGTCGCTGATCAGTGCCTGTATCGCCTTGCCGATCTTGCTGCGCGGTGTGACCAAAAGCCCCGACGAGCGCCTGCATCAGGAAGTACTGGAAGCCTGGCGACGTACCGCAGAGGCTGCGATTCATGCGCTGGAGGCGGAGGAGGTAATCGACGCCAATGCACCGCAGGATGCGGCCCAGGCGACCTTGGCAACCGAGCTCAAGGCGCGGCTGATGGCGGAGTACCGCGACGAGCTGAACAGTTACAACGACACGGCCGAGGCGCGGGCCCTGGCTGAGCAGATGGACTTGCTTGAGCGGCGTTTGCGCTTGCGTGCGCTGCGGGCGCAGCGTCTGGAGTTGTACAACCTGCATCGCCAGCACCTGGTGGGCGATGAGGTGGTGCGGCAGGTGCTGGGGGAGTTGGATATGAGCGAGGCGAACCTGGGGGCCATCAGGTAGGTAGCGAAAGGGGCGCCAAGCGCCCCCTTCAGCTCAATCAGCGATTCTGCAGGAACGCGCGAATTCGCTCAGCCGCCTCGATGCATTCGGCCAACGGCGCAACCAGCGCCATGCGCACCCGGCCAGCGCCTGGGTTGACGCCATCCACTTCACGCGACAGGTACGACCCGGGTACCACGGTCACATGCTCGGCTTCGAACAGGTCGCGGGTGAACGCAGCATCGCAGCCCGGTACCTTGGCCCACAGGTAGAAGCTGCCATCGGGCCGCTGCACATCCATCACCGGCTGCAGGATATCCAGCACGGCAGCGTACTTGGCCCGGTACTGGTCACGGTTGTCGCGCACATGCGCCTCATCCTGCCAGGCCGCGATGCTGGCCAGCTGGGTTTGCACGGGCATGGCGCAGCCGTGGTAGGTGCGGTACAGCAGGAAGGGTTTGATGATTTCGGCATCACCTGCCACGAAGCCCGAGCGCAGGCCAGGCAGGTTGGAGCGCTTGGACAGGCTGTGGAACACCACGCAACGCTTGAAGTCGCTGCGGCCAAGCTCGGCGCAGGCGCTGAGCAGGCCCGGGGGTGGCGCGTCTTCGTCGAAGTACAGCTCGCTGTAGCACTCGTCGGCGGCAATCACGAAATCGTGCTCGTCGGCCAAAGCGATCAGTTTCTTCAGGGTGTCCATCGGCACCAGCGCGCCAGTGGGGTTGCCCGGCGAGCACAGGAACAGGATCTGGCAACGCTGCCAGACATCCGCTGGCACGGCATCGAAGTCCGGGTTGAAACCGTTGTTTTCAAGGCACGGCAGGTAATGCGGGGTGGCACCTGCCAGCAGGGCCGCGCCTTCGTAGATCTGGTAGAACGGGTTCGGGCTGACCACCAGGCCATCATCGGCGCGGTTGACCACGGCCTGGGTGAAGGCGAACAGCGCTTCACGGGTGCCGTTGACCGGCAGGATGTGGCGGTCGGCATCCAGCCAGCCGGCCGGCACGCCGAAACGACGTTCGCACCACTGGCCGATGGCCTGGCGCAAGGCTGGCAGGCCGAGGGTGCTGGGGTACACCGCCAGCTTGTCGAGGTTGTCGGTCATGGCCTGGGCGACGAACGCTGGCGAGGCGTGCTTGGGCTCGCCGATCGACAGGGCGATGGCGCGTTTGTCCGCCGCAGGCTTTACGCTGCCCAGCAGGGCACGGAGTTTCTCGAACGGGTAGGGCTGAAGCTGGGTCAGGGCATGGTTCATCGGCGCAAGGTCTCGTCAATCGTTAAAAGGTCACGCGGGTAGGGCTGGCATCGCTCGCCTGGCCGGCCTGCAGCTGCTGCACGATAGCCTCCTGCAGGCGGCTGCACAGCTGCGGGTCGGACAGCGGCTGGTTGTCGGCGTCGGTGATGAAGAACACGTCTTCCACGCGCTCGCCAAGGGTGGCGATCTTGGCGTTCTGCAGCGACAGATCAAACTCCAGGAAGATGCGCCCGATCCTGGCCAGCAGGCCCGGGCGGTCGGGGGCGGTGATCTCGAGGATGGTCACCGGCCGCTGGGCATCGTTGAGGATAGTGACCTGCGGCGGGAAGTTGAAGTGCTTGAGCTGGCGCGGCACCCGGCGCTGAATGATCGTCGGATAGTCCTCGGGGTTGCGCAGCGCTTCGGTCAGGCCGTCGCGAATCTGTTTGACCCGCTGCGGGTTGTCGCCGATCGAGCCACCGTCGTTGTCGAGCACGATATAGGTGTCGAGGGTGAACTGGCTGCTCGAGGTGATGATCCGCGCGTCATGGATGTTCAGGTTGAGCTGCGACATGGCCGCCACGGTCACGGCGAAGAAGTCGTGTTGGTCGGGGGCATAGATGAAGATCTGCGTGCCGCCCTCGAACTCGCGCGAGGTGGTTTCCTTGATCAGCACCAGTGGCCCACCGTCAGCGGGCTGCTGGAGGATGGCGTCACTGTGCCAGGCCACGTCGGCAGCGGTGTGCTTGAGGAAGTAGTCGTCACCCAGTTGCGACCAGAGCTGCTCCACGTCGTCCGGGTCGGTGCCCTCGCGGATCAGGATGTCCAGTGCCGCGCTCTGGGTCTGGCGAATCTGCTCTTCACGGTCCAGCGGGTTTTCCAACCCACGGCGCAGCGCGCGCTTGGTTTCGGTGTAGAGCT
The DNA here is from genome assembly GCF_014269165.1 of Pseudomonas sp. SWRI68. NCBI lineage: Bacteria > Pseudomonadati > Pseudomonadota > Gammaproteobacteria > Pseudomonadales > Pseudomonadaceae > Pseudomonas > Pseudomonas sp. SWRI68. Next base: position 506,406 of record NZ_JABWRU010000001.1, read on the forward strand.
GGCGCAGCAGGCTGGCACGCCAGGAGTTCCACAGGCTCGGGTTGGTGGCGTTGATGTCGGCCACGGTCAGCACGTAGAGGTAGTCCAGGCGGGTTTCGTCACCCACGTGCAAGGCGAAATCGTTGATCACCTGCGGGTCGGACAGGTCCTTGCGCTGGGCGGTGGTGGACATCACCAGGTGGTTCAGCACCAGCCAGACGATCAGGCGGCTGTCCCAGGCGGGCAACTGGTGGCGCTCGCAGAACGCTTGCGCGTCCACCGCGCCCAGCTCCGAATGGTCACCCTGGCGGCCCTTGCCGATGTCGTGGTAAAGCCCGGCCAGGTAGATAAGCTCGGGTTTGGGCAGGCGGCCCATGAGCTTGCTGGCCAGCGGGAATTTTTCGGAAACCGGCGTGTACTGCAGTTTGCGCAGGTGCTTGATCAGGTTGAGCGTGTGCGCATCGACCGTATAAATGTGGAACAGGTCATGCTGCATTTGCCCGACGATCAGGCCGAACTCCGGCAGGTAGCGGCCAAGAATGCCGTAGCGGTTCATCCGCCGCAGGTTGCGGTGGATGCCGATCTCGCACTTGAACAGCTCGATGAACAGGCTGGTGTTGCGGATATCGTGGCGGAACGTTTCGTCGATCAGGTGGCGGTGTTCGCGCAGCAGGCGCACGGTGTCGGCACGTACCCCTTTGATCTCCGGGTGCTGGGCCATCAGCACGAAAATTTCCAGCATGGCGAATGGTGTGCGCTTGAACACGTTCGGCTTGGTCGCTTCTATATAGCCGTCGTGCAGGCGGAAGCGCGCATTCAGCGGCTGAGTAGTGCCACTGTCCTCGTCGGCGAGGATGACTTCCTCGAAGTGCTGGATGATCAGGTCGCACAACTGGCTGATGCTCATCACCACCCGGTAGTACTGCTGCATGAACTGTTCAATCGCGCGCTTGGGGTTTTCGTCGCTGTAGCCCAGCAGCGCGGCGATGCTGCGCTGGTGATCGAACAGCAAGCGGTCTTCGGCGCGCCCGGCCAGCATGTGCAGGGCATAGCGCACTTTCCACAGGAAGTCCTGGGACGAGGCCAGCAGTTCGTTCTCGCTTTCCAGCAAGAAGCCTTCGCCTGCCAGTGCGTGCAGGTTCAGGGTGCCGTATTGGCGGCGGGCCACCCACAGCACGGTCTGGATGTCGCGCAGGCCACCGGGTGAACCCTTGACGTTGGGCTCAAGGTTGTACTCGGTGTCGTTGTACTTGTGGTGGCGGGCCTTGAGCTCGGCACGCTTGGCCAGGAAGAACTCCTTGCTCGGCCACATGTGCTCGGTGCTGGTAACTTCGAGCATGCGCTGGCGCAAGGCTTCGGGGCCGGCAATCGTGCGGCTTTCCATCATGTTGGTGATGACCGTGAGGTCCGCACGCGCCTGTTCGGCACATTCGTCGACGGTGCGCACGCTCTGGCCCACTTCCAGGCCGATGTCCCACAGCAGGGTAAGGAAGCGCTCGATGGCCTCGCGGTACTGCTCGTGCTCGGCGGCGCCCAGCAGGATCAGCAGGTCGATGTCCGAGTGCGGGTGCAGTTCACCGCGCCCGTAGCCGCCCACTGCGACCAGGGCGATACCGTGCTGGTCGCCCCAGTCGAACTGGTTCCAGGCCTGCTGCAGGATGTTGTCGACGAGCCAGGCGCGGTCCTCGATCAGCCGGCGGATCTCGCGGCCATCGCGAAAACGCTTGTCGAGCACCTCGCCAGCCTGGCGGATGGCTTTCTTGAAGGCGGTGATAGGGCTCGCCTTGAGGGCCAGTTCCGCCTGGAACTGGCCGCGGTCGAACAGCTCGGGATCCACCTGGGGCATTGCGTCGCGTTCCTGTCGTGGGGTGCCTGGCGCGGACTCAGGCCGAGGTGCGCGCGATGGTGTCGTCCTTGCGCAGGGTAAAGATCTCGTAGCCGGTAGCGGTCACCACCAGGGTGTGCTCCCACTGGGCCGAGAGCTTGCGGTCCTTGGTGATGGCGGTCCAGCCGTCGCCCAGCACCTTGGTGTCGGCCTTGCCCTGGTTGATCATCGGCTCGATGGTGAAGGTCATGCCTTCTTTGAGTTCCATGCCGGTGCCGGCGCGGCCGTAGTGAAGAATTTGCGGTTCTTCGTGGAACACCTTGCCGATGCCATGGCCACAGAATTCGCGCACCACCGAGAAGCCGTTCTTTTCAGCGTGCTTCTGGATCACTTCGCCGATGTCGCCCAGGCGGCAGCCAGGCTTGACCAGTTCGATGGCCTTGTACATGCATTCCTGGGTGACCTGGGACAGGCGCTCGGCCCACACGGGTACCTTGCCGACGTGGAACATGCGGCTGGTGTCGCCGTGATAGCCGTCCTTGATCACGGTGACGTCGATGTTCAGCGTGTCACCGTCCTTTAGTGGCTTGTCGTTGGGGATGCCGTGGCAGACCACATGGTTGATCGAGGTGCAGATCGACTTGGGGTAGCCCTTGTAGTTGAGCGGCGCCGGGATGGCCTGCTGGACGTTGACGATGTAGTCGTGGCACAGGCGGTCCAGTTCTTCGGTGGTGACACCGGGCTTGACGTGCGCTTCGATCATTTCCAGCACGTCGGCGGCCAGGCGGCCGGCGATGCGCATCTTCTCGATGTCTTCTGCGGTCTTGATGGTGACGGTCATTACAGGCTCTCTACGGCGCCGTGCACGGCGCGAACAAACGGGAAAGGCCGGATTCTAGCAGAGCAGGGCGGCAATCGGTCGGGATAAAGGCGGCCAAGCTGCTGTCTATAGAGGGCATTCTGGCCTGAAAGCCTGGGTGCTGCAAAAGCCGCTGACGGACGCAACAGTATTCGGGTTCCGTTCGCTCGCGGTCTGTGGTATAAAATGCGCCGCTTTCGGGGTAGACCCCGTTAGCCTTAAACCCACACACGTGTCGACACGATGACCTGGGTGCCCCGAATTGCAGAATTTGCGGGTTGGTCATTGGGATGCGTGGAGGCCCAACCCGACTTACCAAGGAACTATCATGTCCCAAGTCAACATGCGCGATATGCTGAAGGCCGGTGTGCACTTCGGTCACCAGACCCGTTACTGGAACCCGAAAATGGGCAAGTACATTTTCGGCGCGCGTAACAAGATCCACATCATCAACCTGGAAAAAACCCTGCCGATGTTCAACGAGGCTCTGGCCTTCGTAGAGCGCCTGGCCCAGGGCAAGAACAAGATCATGTTCGTCGGCACCAAGCGTTCCGCCGGCAAGATCGTCGCCGAGCAAGCTGCTCGTGCCGGTTCGCCATACGTTGACCACCGCTGGTTGGGCGGCATGCTGACCAACTACAAAACCATCCGTGCTTCGATCAAGCGTCTGCGCGACCTGGAAACTCAGGCCGAAGATGGCACCTTTGCCAAGCTGACCAAGAAAGAAGCCCTGATGCGTTCGCGCGATCTGGAAAAGCTGGACCGCAGCCTGGGTGGTATCAAGGACATGGGCGGCCTGCCTGATGCCCTGTTCGTGATCGACGTTGACCACGAGCGCATTGCTATCACCGAAGCCAACAAGCTGGGCATCCCGGTTATCGGCGTTGTCGATACCAACAGCAGCCCGGAAGGTGTTGACTACATCATCCCAGGTAACGATGACGCCATTCGCGCTATCGAGCTGTACATGACTTCGATGGCTGACGCCATCATCCGCGGCCGCAACAACGTTGCTGGCGGCACCGAAGTCTACGCTGAAGAAGCGGCTGCACCTGCTGCTGAGTAATTGACGCCTGGCGTCTACTTGGCACGCAAAAAGGGGGCTCTGCCCCCTTTTTGCCACCTTGAAATCCTGCTGTCAGCAACGGCCCCGCACTATGGGCCTGCTGAGACGAAAACAGCGGATTTGCAGAATTGAACGCCCGTGACGAGCGGGTGGAATGGTTGAAAAACTTTCCAAGAGGATTTTGAAATGGCAGAGATTACTGCGGCGCTGGTCAAAGAACTGCGCGAGCGTACCGGCGAAGGCATGATGGATTGCAAGAAGGCGCTGACCAAGGCCGGCGGCGACATCGAAAAAGCCATTGACGACATGCGTGCCTCCGGCGCCATCAAGGCTGCCAAAAAGGCTGGCAACGTTGCTGCTGAAGGCGCTATCGCCATCAAGGCCGACGAAAAGTCCGCCGTTCTGCTGGAAGTGAACTCGCAGACCGACTTCCTGGCCCTGCAAGACGACTTCAAGAACTTCGTTGCTGAAAGCGTCGAGCAAGCCTTCGCCGAGAAGCTGACCGATGCCGCTCCGCTGATCGCTTCCCGTGAAGCGGCTCGCGAAGCCCTGGTTGCCAAGGTTGGCGAGAACGTCAACATCCGTCGCCTGGTGCGCGTTGAAGGTGACGTTGTCGGTACCTACCTGCACGGCAACAAGATCGGTGTTGCTGTTGTGCTGAAGGGCGGCGACGTTCAACTGGCCAAAGAAATCGCCATGCACGTGGCTGCCAGCAACCCAGAGTTCCTGCTGCCATCGGAAGTCTCGGCTGAGGCTATCGAGCGTGAGAAGGCGGTCTTCCTGCAACTGAACGAAGACAAGATCAAAGGCAAGCCTGAGAACATCGTCGAGAACATGATCAAAGGCCGTATTTCCAAGTTCCTGGCCGAAGCCAGCCTGGTTGAACAGGCCTTCGTCATGAACCCGGAAATCAAAGTCGGCGAACTGGCCAAGAAAGCCGGCGCTGAAATCGTTTCCTTCACCTACTTCAAAGTAGGCGAAGGCATCGAGAAGCCGGTCGACAACTTCGCTGAAGAAGTTGCTGCTCAGCTGGCTGCTGCCAAGCAGTAAGACAGACCCGTCTGTCGCCCCAAAGAGGCTGCCCGCTCACGCGCGCAGCCTCTTTGTCAAAGCGGGAGTGGTTTTCAGAACCGTTCCTCGCTGACGCAGTCGCTGCGTCACGTTAGAGTTACACGCAGGCTCAAACAGCCCGCAGAATTTTACAAACGCCGCAGGAGAGATTCGCAATGGCTCAGCAGGGCAGTGGTTATCAGGCTCGCTATAAACGCATTCTACTCAAACTTAGCGGCGAGGCCCTGATGGGCTCGGAAGAGTTCGGGATCGACCCCAAGGTCCTGGATCGCATGGCGCTGGAGGTCGGCCAGCTGGTCGGCATCGGTGTTCAGGTAGGTCTGGTAATCGGCGGTGGCAACCTGTTCCGTGGTGCGGCGCTCAGTGCAGCCGGCATGGACCGCGTCACCGGTGACCACATGGGCATGCTGGCGACCGTGATGAACGCCCTGGCCATGCGCGACGCGCTGGAGCGGGCAAACATTACCGCCATCGTCATGTCGGCCATTTCCATGGTTGGCGTAACCGATCACTATGATCGCCGCAAAGCCATGCGCCACCTCAATGCCAAAGAGGTCGTGATCTTCGCTGCCGGTACCGGCAACCCGTTCTTTACCACCGACTCCGCCGCTTGCCTGCGCGCCATCGAAATCGATGCCGACGTGGTATTGAAGGCAACCAAGGTCGATGGTGTATACACTGCAGATCCATTCAAGGACCCGCATGCCGAGAAGTTCGATCATCTGACCTACGATGAAGTGCTGGATCGCAAGCTGGGTGTGATGGATCTGACGGCAATCTGTCTGTGCCGCGACCACAAGATGCCGTTGCGCGTCTTCAACATGAACAAACCCGGCGCCTTGCTGAACATCGTGCATGGCGGCGCGGAAGGAACTCTGATCGAGGAAGTTCAAAAATGATCAACGCTATCAAGAAAGACGCCCAGGACCGCATGGGCAAGTCCATCGAGGCGCTGGGTCGCCACCTGGCAGCTATCCGCACCGGTCGCGCCCACCCAAGCATCCTGGACAGCGTCAAGGTGACTGCCTGGGGTAGCGAGATGCCGCTGAACCAGGTGGCTGCGATTTCCGTCGAAGACGCCCGCACCCTGAAAATTGTCGCCCACGACAAGAACCTCAGCGCAGCCATTGAAAAAGCCATCCTGACTTCCGACCTGGGCCTGAACCCGTCCAGCGCCGGTACCACCATCCGCGTACCGATGCCGGCCCTGACCGAGGAAACCCGCAAGGGTTACACCAAGCAGGCCAGCGGCGTTGCCGAAGATGCCAAGGTTGCCGTGCGTAACGTGCGCCGCGATGCCCTCGCCGACCTGAAGAAGCTGACCAAGGACAAGGAAATCAGCGAAGACGAAGAACGTCGCGCTGCTGACGAGATCCAGAAGCTCACCGACAAGTTCGTCGCTGACATCGACGCGGCGTTCAAAGCCAAGGAAAAGGACCTGTTGGCCGTTTAAGGCCGAGGTTTTTTAATGGAAAAGACCAAGCCAGCGGCGCCGTCCTCGGTGCCGCGACACGTCGCGATCATCATGGATGGCAACAACCGTTGGGCGAAGAAGCGCCTGTTGCCCGGTGTTGCCGGGCACAAGGCTGGCGTCGATGCCGTTCGCGCGGTCATCGAAGTCTGTGCCGAATCGGGGGTCGAGGTCCTGACCCTGTTCGCCTTCTCCAGCGAGAACTGGCAACGCCCCGCCGAAGAGGTCGGTGCGCTGATGGAGTTGTTCTTCTCGGCCCTGCGCCGTGAGGCTCGCCGCCTCAACGAGAACAACATCTGCTTGCGCATCATCGGCGATCGCTCACGCTTCCATCCCGAGCTGCAGGCTGCCATGCGTGAGGCGGAAGCGCTGACCGCCGGCAACAAGCGCTTCATCCTGCAGATCGCGGCCAACTACGGCGGCCAGTGGGACATTGCCCAGGCTGCCCAGCGCCTGGCGCGGGAAGTACAGGCCGGCCATCTGCGCCCGGACGACATTACGCCGGGTCTGCTGCAAACCTGCCTGTCCACGGGCGAGTTGCCGCTGCCCGACTTGTGTATCCGTACCGGTGGCGAGCGGCGCATCAGCAATTTCCTGCTGTGGCAGCTGGCCTATGCCGAGCTGTATTTCTCCGACCTGTACTGGCCGGACTTCAAACACGAGGCCATGCGCAATGCCCTGGCCGATTTCGCTTCGCGCCAGCGCCGCTTCGGTAAGACCAGCGAGCAGGTCGAGGCTGGAGCTCGTGCTTAATGCTTAAACAACGCATCATTACCGCGCTGATCCTGTTGCCGGTCGCGCTGGGTGGCTTCTTCCTGCTCAATGGTGGGGATTTCGCCCTGTTCATCGGCTTCGTGGTCACCCTCGGGGCCTGGGAGTGGGCGCGCCTGGCCGGTTTGATGGCCCAGCCGCTGCGCATTGCCTATGCCGCCGTCGTCGGCGGTGCGCTGATGCTGCTGCACCTGATGCCTGACCTGGCGCCCTGGGTGCTCGGTGCGTCGGTGATCTGGTGGGCACTGGCTACCTGGCTGGTGCTGACCTACCCGCGCAGCAGCGAACTGTGGGCCAGTGCGGCCTGTCGCCTGCTGATCGGCCTGCTGGTATTGCTACCGGCGTGGCAGGGCCTGGTGCTGCTCAAGCACTGGCCGCTGGGCAACTGGCTGATCCTGTCGGTGATGGTGCTGGTATGGGCCGCCGACATCGGTGCGTATTTCTCCGGTCGGGCCTTCGGCAAGCGCAAGCTGGCGCCGCAGGTCAGCCCGGGCAAGAGCTGGGAAGGCGTCTATGGTGGCCTGGCCGTCAGCCTGGTCATCACCCTGGCAGTCGGTATCAGCCGCGACTGGGGCATCGGCCAGATTTTGCTGGGTCTGCTGGGCGCCGCGCTGGTGGTCATGGCCTCGGTGATCGGTGACCTGACCGAAAGTATGTTCAAGCGCCGTTCCGGCATCAAGGACAGCAGTAACCTGCTGCCCGGCCATGGTGGCGTACTTGACCGCATCGACAGCCTGACCGCAGCCATCCCGCTGTTTGCGGTGCTGCTGTGGGCTGCCGAATGGGGTGTGATGTGAGTGCGGTGCAACGCATCACCGTGCTTGGCGCCACAGGCTCCATTGGCCTGAGCACGCTGGATGTGATCGCGCGTCACCCCGAGCGTTACTCGGTTTTCGCATTGAGCGGTTACTCGCGCATCGATGAGCTGCTGGCGTTGTGCGTGCGCCATCGTCCCGAGTTTGCGGTGGTGCCAAGTGCCGAGGGGGCTGCACGTTTACGTGACGGCCTGGCGGCAGCGGGTTGTGCCACGCAGGTGCTGGAAGGCGAGGCGGGGCTGTGCCAGGTGGCTGCGGCGGCGGAAGTGGATGCGGTCATGGCGGCCATCGTGGGCGCGGCCGGGCTGCGACCGACCTTGGCGGCCGTCGAGGCGGGCAAGAAGGTGCTGCTGGCCAACAAGGAGGCGCTGGTGATGTCTGGCGCGCTGTTCATGGAGGCGGTGCGGCGCAGTGGTGCCGTGCTGTTGCCGATCGACAGCGAGCACAATGCGATCTTCCAGTGCCTGCCGGGTGACTATGCCCGTGGCCTGAGCCAGGTGGGTGTGCGCCGCATCCTGCTCACCGCGTCGGGCGGCCCGTTCCGCGAAACACCGCATGCGGCGCTTGCCGATGTCACTCCGGAACAGGCCTGCGCCCATCCCAACTGGTCCATGGGGCGCAAGATTTCCGTGGATTCGGCCAGTATGATGAACAAGGGCCTGGAGTTGATCGAGGCGTGCTGGTTGTTCGATGCCTCGCCCGCCAAGGTCGAGGTGGTGGTGCACCCGCAGAGCGTGATCCACTCGCTGGTGGATTACGTGGACGGTTCGGTCCTCGCCCAGTTGGGTAACCCCGACATGCGCACGCCTATCGCCAACGCGCTGGCCTGGCCAGAGCGTATTGATTCCGGGGTTGCCCCGCTGGACTTGTTCGCCATCGCGCGTCTGGATTTCCAGGCCCCTGACGAACAGCGCTTCCCTTGCCTGCGCCTGGCGCGGCAGGCTGCCGAGGCCGGCAACAGCGCGCCCGCAGTGCTCAACGCGGCCAATGAAGTGGCGGTCGAGGCATTTCTGCAGCGGCGTATCCGCTTCCCGGAGATCGCGGGTATGATCGAACAGGTGCTCGATCAGGAGCCCGTAGTGCCACTGGCATCGTTGGACGCGGTATTTGCCGCCGACCAGCGTGCCCGGGAGTTGTCCCGCGAGTGGTTGAGGCGTCACGGTCACTGATGCAGGCCTGCCAGGGCTTGTGCGAAACGTCGTTCTGCTGAACGTCATCTGGAGAAAGATATGACTGCGCTCTACATGATTGTCGGCACCCTGGTGGCGTTGGGTGTTCTGGTCACGTTTCACGAATTCGGCCACTTCTGGGTGGCCCGACGCTGCGGCGTCAAGGTGCTGCGTTTTTCGGTAGGCTTCGGCACGCCGCTGCTGCGCTGGCATGATCGGCAGGGTACCGAGTTCGTGGTGGCAGCGATCCCGCTGGGTGGCTACGTCAAGATGCTCGATGAGCGCGAAGGCGATGTACCGCCTGCGCTGGCCGACCAGTCGTTCAACCGCAAAACCGTGCGTCAGCGCATTGCCATCGTCGCAGCAGGGCCGATTGCCAATTTCCTCTTGGCCATCGTGTTCTTCTGGCTGCTGGCCATGCTCGGCACCCAGCAGATCCGCCCGGTCATCGGTGGGGTCGAGGTAGACAGCCTGGCAGCCTCGGCAGGCCTGGCCGCCGGTCAGGAAATCGTATCCATCGATGGCAAACCGACCAGCGGTTGGTCAGCGGTCAACCTGCAACTGGTGCGCCGCCTGGGCGAGAGCGGCACCCTGCAGGTGGGCGTGCGCGATGAAGGCGCCAGCGCCGAGCGTCAACTGCAGATCAAGCTGGACCACTGGCTGAAAGGCGCTGACGAACCGGACCCTATCCAGTCCCTGGGCTTGCGCCCCTGGCGCCCGGTGATCGTGCCGGTGTTGGCCGAAATCGAATCGAAAGGGCCGGCCGCAGCGGCGGGCCTGAAGACGGGTGACAAGTTGCTGGCCATCGACGGTGTGGTCGTCACCGAATGGCAGCAGGTGGTCGATGCCGTACGCGCCCGCCCGCATGCCAAGGTGGTGGTACGTGTCGAGCGCGACGGCGCTGCCCTGGATGTGCCGGTAACCCTGGCGCAGCGGGGTGAGGGCAAGGCCTCGGGCGGCTACCTGGGGGCAGGGGTAAAAGGTGGCGAATGGCCTGCCAACATGCTTCGCGAAGTCAGCTATGGCCCGCTGGAAGCGGTAGGCGAGGGCTTGTCGCGCACCTGGACCATGAGTGTCCTGACCCTCGAGTCGCTGAAGAAAATGCTGTTCGGAGAGCTCTCGGTAAAAAACTTGAGCGGACCGATAACCATTGCTAAAGTGGCGGGCGCTTCAGCCCAGTCCGGCGTGGGGGATTTCCTGAATTTCCTGGCCTACCTGAGCATAAGCCTGGGGGTTCTTAACCTGCTGCCCATTCCAGTACTGGATGGGGGGCATTTGCTGTTTTACCTGGTTGAGTGGGCGCGCGGTCGTCCGCTGTCGGACCGGGTACAAGGTTGGGGGGTCCAGATCGGTATCAGTTTGGTCATAGGGGTGATGTTGCTCGCCCTGATCAACGATCTGGGTCGACTTTAAAAGCTTCGCTCAATTGCGAACCCGCCGTCTTTTCGCGGCGGGTTGTTTATTGCCAGTTGGAATAAAAGGACTTCATGAAACGTCTGCTGCTAACTGCGGTCCTCTCCGCACTGATGATCGCTGAAGTTCACGCCGAGTCCTTCACCATCTCCGATATTCGTGTCAACGGCCTGCAGCGGGTATCCGCCGGCAGCGTCTTCGGTGCCTTGCCCCTGAACGTGGGCGACCAGGCCGACGATCGGCGCCTCGTGGACTCGACCCGTTCCCTGTTCAAGACCGGTTTCTTCCAGGACATCCAGCTGAACCGCGATGGCAATGTCCTGATCATCAACGTGGTCGAGCGCCCGTCGGTGTCGAGCATCGAGATCGAAGGCAACAAGGCGATCAGCACCGAAGACCTGATGAAGGGCCTGAAGCAGTCGGGCCTGGCCGAAGGTGAAATCTTCCAGCGCGCCACCCTCGAAGGTGTGCGTAACGAGCTGCAGCGCCAGTACGTGGCCCAGGGCCGCTACTCGGCCGAGGTCGACGCCGAAGTCGTGCCGCAGCCGCGCAACCGCGTCGCGCTGAAAATCAAGATCAACGAAGGCACCGTCGCCGCCATCCAGCACATCAACGTGGTGGGCAACAACGTCTTCGACGACGAAGAGCTGTCGCAGCTGTTCGAGCTGAAAACTACCAACTGGCTGTCGTTCTTCAAGAACGACGACAAGTACGCCCGTGAAAAACTGTCCGGTGACCTGGAGCGTCTGCGTTCCTACTACCTGGACCGCGGCTACATCAACATGGATATCGCCTCTACCCAGGTATCCATCACGCCAGACAAGAAGCACGTCTACATCACCGTCAACATCAACGAAGGCGAGAAGTACACCGTCCGTGACGTGAAGCTCTCCGGTGACCTCAAGGTCCCTGAAGACCAGGTCAAGTCGCTGCTGCTGGTGCAGCCGGGCCAGGTATTCTCGCGCAAGGTGATGACCACCACGTCCGAGCTGATCACCCGTCGCCTGGGTAACGAAGGCTATACCTTCGCCAACGTCAACGGCGTGCCGCAGCCCAACGATGAAGACCACACCGTCGATATCATGTTCGTGGTCGACCCGGGCAAGCGTGCCTACGTCAACCGCATCAACTACCGCGGCAACACCAAGACCGAAGACGAAGTGCTGCGTCGCGAGATGCGCCAGATGGAAGGCGGCTGGGCTTCGACCTACCTGATCGACCAGTCCAAGACCCGTCTTGAGCGTCTGGGCTTCTTCAAGGAAGTCAACGTCGAAACGCCACCGGTGCCTGGCACCGATGACCAGGTCGACGTCAACTACAGCGTCGAAGAACAAGCCTCCGGCTCGATCACCGCCAGCGTCGGTTTCGCCCAGAGCGCCGGCCTGATCCTCGGCGGCTCGATCAGCCAGAGCAACTTCCTGGGTACCGGTAACAAGGTGTCCATCGGCCTGACCCGTTCCGAGTACCAGACGCGATACAACTTCGGCTTCGTCGACCCCTACTTCACTGCCGACGGCGTCAGCCTGGGCTACAACGCCTTCTACCGCAGCACCGACTACGACGACCTCGATGTCGACGTTGCCAGCTATGCGGTCGACAGCCTTGGCGCCGGCGTCAGCCTGGGTTACCCGATCAGCGAGACCTCGCGCCTGACCTACGGCCTGAGCGTGCAGCAGGACAAGATCAAGACCGGCAAATACACCGTTGACGAGATCTTCAATTTCCTCGAAGAAGAGGGCGATAGCTTCCTCAACTTCAAAGCGTCGATCGGCTGGTCCGAGTCGACCTTGAACAAAGGCGTGTTGGCTACCCGTGGTCACTCCCAAAGTTTGACCCTGGAATCCACCATTCCGGGCAGCGACCTGTCGTTCTACAAGCTCGACTACCGTGGCCAGCTGTTCAAGCCGATCAATAACGACTACACCCTGCGCCTGCACACTGAACTGGGCTATGGTGATGGTTTCGGTGGCACTTCCGGCCTGCCGTTCTACGAGAACTACTACGCGGGTGGCTTCAACTCCGTCCGTGGTTTCAAGGACAGCAGCCTTGGCCCGCGCAGCACGCCGAGTAAAGGTACCAACCCGGGCACTATCGAAGACCCGGATCAGGACCCGCTGCCGTTCGGTGGCAACGTGCTGGTCCAGGGTGGTGTAGAACTGCTGTTCCCGCTGCCGTTCGTCAAAGACCAACGTTCGCTGCGCACTTCCGTGTTCTGGGACGTGGGTAACGTGTTCGACACCAATTGCGGTTCCAAGCCTGATTGCGCCAAGGTCGGTTTCTCGGACATGGCCAGCTCCGTGGGCCTGGGTGTGACCTGGATTACTGCGCTGGGCCCGTTGAGCTTCAGCCTGGCGATGCCGATCAAGAAACCGGACGACGCCGATACCCAGGTGTTCCAATTCTCTCTGGGCCAGACCTTCTAAGGTCGGCCCTTGCATAACGACAACGGTTTATCCAGGAGTGCATCGTGCGTAAGTTGACTCAACTGGCCATCTTGGCCGCGGCGCTGGTCGCCACCCCGGCTTTCGCCGAAATGAAGGTTGCCGTCCTGAACTATCAGATGGCCCTGCTTGAATCGGATGCCGCCAAGAAGTACGCGGTCGATGCCGAGAAAAAATTCGGCCCGCAACTGACCAAGCTCAAGAGCCTGGAAAGCAGCGCCAAGGGCATCCAGGACCGCCTGATCAAAGGCGGCGACAAGATGCAGCAGCAGGAGCGTGAGCGCCTGGAGCTCGAGTTCAAGCAAAAGGCCCGCGACTTCCAGTTCCAGTCCAAGGAACTGAACGAAGCCAAGGCCGTTGCTGATCGCGACATGCTCAAGCAGCTCAAGCCCAAGCTGGACGGCGCTGTCGAGGAAGTGATCAAGAAGGGCGGTTTCGACCTGGTCCTCGAGCGTGGCGCGGTCATCGATGTCAAACCTCAGTACGACATCACCCGCCAAGTCATCGAGCGCATGAACCAAGCCCGTTGATATGACCTTGACCATGACGCTTGGCCAGCTGGCCGAAGCCCTCGGGGCCACCCTCAAGGGGCCCGAGGCGCTGCAGATTACCGGGCTGGCCACCTTGCAGGAGGCCGGGCCCGGTCAATTGAGCTTCCTCGCCAACCCGCAGTACCGCAAATTCCTGGATAACAGCCAGGCGGCAGCGGTACTGCTGAAGGCTGCGGATGCTGAAGGCTTTGCCGGCAACGCACTGATCGTCGCTGATCCGTACCTGGCCTATGCACGCATTTCCCATCTGTTCGATCCCAAGCCCAAGGCTGTGGCGGGAGTTCATCCCAGCGCCGTGGTAGCTGAAGATGCGCAGGTGGATGCCAGTGCCAGCATCGGCCCCTTTGCGGTCGTCGAGAGCGGTGCGCGGATTGCGGCCAATGTCAGCATCGGTGCTCATTGCGTGGTCGGTGCCCGCTGCGTCATCGGCGAGGGTGGTTGGCTGGCGCCACGGGTCACCCTGTACCATGACGTGACCATCGGCAAGCGTGTCGTCATCCAGTCGGGTGCGGTGATCGGTGGCGAAGGCTTCGGCTTCGCCAACGAGAAGGGCGTGTGGCGCAAGATTGCCCAGATTGGCGGCGTGACCATCGGCGATGATGTGGAAATCGGCGTCAATACAGCCATTGACCGTGGTGCGCTGTCGGACACGCGCATTGCCGACGGGGTCAAACTCGACAACCAGATCCAGATCGCCCATAACGTCCAGATCGGCGAGCACACGGCCATGGCGGCCTGTGTTGGTATTTCCGGCAGCACCCGCATCGGTAAGCACTGCACCATTGCGGGCGGTGTCGGCATGGTGGGCCATATTGACGTCTGTGATAACGTTTTCGTGTCTGGCATGACCATGGTGACCCGATCGATCACCGAACCGGGTGCCTATTCTTCCGGCACAGCCATGCAGCCATTGGCTGACTGGCGCAAGAGCGCCGCGCGTATCCGCCACCTGGACGACATGGCCAAGCGTCTCCAGCAGGTGGAAAAGCGCATCGATACCGTGACCTCAGGTGGCCAGCCGGCATCAGAAGGCTGATACCATTCCCTGAGCAAGAGTGAACAGACGCTAGCTGGCTCCTCTTTGGACTGCAAAAGGAGCGCGTGGTCAGCACCTGCGCTCCCTATTCTTATTACAGGCTTCCCCCCGAAATGATGGACATCAACGAGATTCGCGAATACCTGCCTCACCGTTACCCGTTCCTGCTGGTGGACCGCGTGACGGATCTGGACTTCGAGGCCCAGAGCATTCGTGCCTACAAGAATGTCAGCATCAACGAGCCGTTCTTCAATGGCCATTTCCCGGCCCACCCGATCATGCCGGGCGTTCTGATCATCGAGGCCATGGCCCAGGCGGCCGGTATTCTCGGTTTCAAGATGCTTGATGCCAAGCCGGCTGACGGCACCCTGTACTACTTTGTCGGTTCCGACAAACTGCGTTTCCGTCAGCCGGTATTGCCGGGTGACCAGCTTGTGCTGGAAGCCAAGTTCCTCAGCCGCAAGAGCATGATCTGGAAATTCGAATGCCGCGCCCTGGTCGACGGCAAGCCTGTATGCTCGGCACAGATCACCTGCGCGGAACGCTCCCTATGAATTCGATTGATCCACGGGCCATCATCGACCCATCGGCCAAGCTGGCCGATGGTGTCGAGGTGGGCCCGTGGTCGATCGTAGGCCCCGATGTCGAAATCGGGGAGGGCACCATCATTGGCCCGCATGTGGTGCTCAAAGGGCCGACCCGTATCGGCAAGCACAACCGTATCTACCAGTTTTCCTCGATCGGCGAAGACACCCCTGACCTCAAGTACAAGGGTGAGCCGACCCGTCTGGTGATTGGCGATCACAATGTGATCCGCGAGGGCGTGACCATTCACCGCGGTACCGTTCAGGACCGTGCCGAAACCACCCTGGGCGATCACAACCTGATCATGGCCTATGCGCACATCGGTCACGACAGTGTCATCGGCAATCATTGCATTCTGGTGAACAACACCGCGTTGGCCGGGCATGTGCACGTCGGCGACTGGGCGATTCTGTCCGGGTACACCCTGGTGCACCAGTACTGCCATATCGGTGCTCATGCGTTTTCTGGCATGGGTACGGCGATCGGCAAGGACGTGCCGGCCTTCGTCACGGTGTTCGGCAGCCCGGCCGAAGCCCGAAGCATGAACTTCGAAGGCATGCGCCGCCGGGGTTTCAGCGACGAGGTCATTCATACCCTGCGGCGTTGCTACAAGATCGTCTATCGCCAGGGCCTGACCGTCGAAGATGCAATCAAGGCGCTGGACGAGCCGGCAGCCCAGCACCCCGAGGTCGAGCTGTTCCGTCAGTCGATCCTGAATTCCGCACGCGGCATCACGCGCTGACATGGCCCAGCTTTGCGTAGCCCTGGTCGCGGGTGAGGCCAGCGGCGATATTCTCGGTTCCGGCTTGATGCGCGCCCTCAAGGCCCGCCATCCCGACGTACGGTTCATCGGCGTTGGCGGCCCCTTGATGGAAGCCGAAGGCCTGCAGTCCTACTTCCCCATGGAACGCCTGGCCGTGATGGGCCTGGTCGAAGTGCTGGGGCGCCTGCGCGAGCTGCTCAAGCGCCGTAAACTGCTGATCCAGACGCTGATCGCCGAAAAGCCCGATGTGTTTATCGGCATCGACGCCCCGGATTTCACCCTCAATATCGAATTGAAATTGCGTCAGGCCGGCATCAAGACCGTGCACTACGTCAGCCCTTCCGTGTGGGCCTGGCGGCAGAAGCGCGTACTGAAGATCCGTGAAGGCTGCGACCTGATGCTGACACTGCTGCCGTTTGAGGCGCGGTTCTACGAAGAGCAGGGTGTGCCGGTGCGCTTTGTCGGCCACCCGCTGGCCGACACCATCCCCCTCGAAGCGGATCGGCAGGCGGCGCGCAGTGAGCTTGGCCTGGGCCATGGCCCGGTGGTTGCATTGATGCCAGGCAGCCGTGGTGGTGAGGTCGGGCGCCTGGGGGCGCTTTTCCTCGAAGCGGCCGAGCGCTTGCGCGAGCGGGTGCCAGGTGTGCGCTTCGTGCTGCCGTGTGCCAATGCCGCGCGGCGCGCCCAGGTCGAGCAGATGCTCGAAGGGCGCGAGCTGCCGCTGACCCTGCTCGACGGCCAGTCGCACCAGGCCTTGGCGGCCTGTGATGCGGTGCTGATTGCGTCAGGTACCGCCACCCTGGAGGCCCTGCTGTACAAGCGGCCCATGGTGGTGGCCTACCGCCTGGCGCCGCTGACCTACTGGATTCTCAAGCGCCTGGTGAAAAGCCCCTACGTGTCGTTGCCCAACCTGCTGGCCCAGCGTGCGCTTGTGCCTGAGCTGCTGCAGGATGACGCCACCAGCGAAGCCCTGGCGCAGACCTTGGCCCCCTTGGTGGCCGACGGCAGCCAGCAGACCGAACGTTTCGACGAGATTCACCGCACCCTGCGCCGGGACGCCTCCAACCAGGCGGCCGAGGCGGTGCTGGCTTTGCTCAAGGACCGCTGACATGCAAATAGGACTGGATTTCAACCTGGTCGAAGACCTGGTCGCCGGTGTCGATGAAGTCGGCCGTGGCCCGCTGTGCGGGGCGGTGGTCACCGCTGCCGTGATCCTCGATCCGGCACGGCCGATTCTGGGCCTGAATGATTCGAAGAAGCTCACCGAAGCCAAGCGCGAAGCGTTGTTCGACGAAATCTGCGAAAAGGCACTGAGCTTTTGCATTGCCCGCGCCGAGGTCGACGAAATCGACCGCCTGAACATCCTTCAGGCCACCATGCTGGCGATGCAGCGCGCGGTCGAGGGCCTGCACGTTACGCCCAAGCTGGCACTGATCGACGGCAACCGTTGCCCGAAACTCGCAGTGCCTGCGGCGCCGGTGATCAAGGGCGATAGCCAGGTGCCGGCGATCGCGGCGGCGTCGATCCTGGCCAAGGTGACACGTGACCGGGAGATGAGCGCGTTCGAGCTGATCTACCCCGGTTATGGCATCGGTGGGCACAAGGGCTACCCGACGCCGGTGCACCTTGAGGCCCTGGCGCGGCTTGGGCCGACGCCCATTCATCGGCGTTCCTTCGCGCCTGTGCGGGCGGCCTGGGAAGCGCGTGAAGGCGTTGTCGATTCCTTGATTTAGCCTGTCAGTGCCGCTGCGCGGCCCTTCGCGGGGCTGCACAGTAGCCCCAAAATACCCTCGCTTTTACGCTACAATCCCGCCCTTGTCGTTCTGCTACAGGATCATCCATGTCGGTTCCCTTCGTTCACCTTCGCGTGCACTCCGAATTCTCGCTGGTCGACGGTCTGGTGCGGATCAAACCGCTGGCCAAGGCGCTGGCGGGGATGAACATGCCGGCGGTGGCGATCACCGACCAGAGCAACATGTGCTCGCTGGTGAAGTTCTACAAGACCGCCATGGGCGCCGGGATCAAGCCGATCTGTGGTGCCGACCTGTGGCTGGCCGGGGCCGACCCGGAAGCACCGTTGTCGCGCATCTGCTTCCTGGCGATGAACCCCACGGGCTACCGCAACCTCACCGAGCTGATTTCGCGGGGCTGGGTCGAAGGCCAGCGCAATGGCCTGGTGATTCTGCAGCGTGAATGGATCGCCCCCGCCAGCGAGGGCCTGATCGCCTTGTCCGCCGGCAAGGAAGGTGACATCGGCGCGGCGCTGCTGGGTGGCAGGGTTGAAGAGGCCGAAGCGCTGCTGCGCGATTGGCTGGGCATGTTCCCCGAGCGCTTCTACGTCGAAGTGCAGCGCACCAACCGCGCGCGCGACGAAGAATACGTGCACGCCGCCGTGGCTCTGGCCGACAAGGTTGGCGCACCGCTGGTGGCGACCAACGATGTGCGCTTTATCAAGCAGGCCGACTACGATGCCCACGAAACCCGTGTCTGCATCGGTGAGGGCTGGACCCTGGACGACCCGCGTCGCCCGCGTAACTACAGCGACCAGCAGTACCTCAAGAGCTCGGACGAAATGGCCGAGCTGTTCAGCGACCTGCCCGACGCCATCGCCAACACCGTCGAAATCGCCAAGCGTTGCAACATCCAGGTGCAGTTGGGCAAGCACTTCCTGCCCGACTTCCCCACGCCCAACGGCATGGGCATCGACGATTATCTGCGCCATGTCTCCCATGAAGGCCTGGAGGAGCGCCTGGCGGTGCTCTGGCCCAAGGAGACCACGCCAGACTATGAAGAAAAGCGCCAGGTCTACCTGGACCGCCTGAAGTTCGAGCTGGATATCATCATCCAGATGGGCTTCCCGGGCTACTTCCTGATCGTTATGGACTTCATCAAGTGGGCCAAGAACAACGGTGTGCCGGTGGGCCCGGGCCGGGGTTCGGGTGCCGGTTCGCTGGTCGCCTACGTGCTGAAGATCACCGACCTCGACCCGCTGGCCTACGACCTGCTGTTCGAGCGCTTCCTCAACCCTGAACGTGTATCCATGCCCGACTTCGACGTCGACTTCTGCATGGATGGCCGCGACCGGGTCATTGAATATGTGGCTGATGCCTACGGGCGTAACGCGGTCAGCCAGATCATCACCTTCGGTACCATGGCCGCCAAGGCGGTGGTGCGCGACGTGGCGCGGGTGCAGGGCAAGTCCTACGGCCTGGCCGACCGCCTGTCGAAGATGATCCCCTTCGAAGTCGGCATGACCCTGGAGAAGGCCTACGAGCAGGAAGAAATCCTGCGTGACTTCCTCAAGGGCGACGAAGATGCCCGCGAGATCTGGGACATGGCCCTCAAGCTCGAGGGCGTCACCCGTGGTACCGGCAAACACGCCGGTGGCGTGGTAATCGCCCCGACCAAACTCACCGACTTCTCGCCGATCGCCTGTGACGAAGAAGGCGGCGGCCTGGTGACCCAGTTCGACAAGGACGATGTCGAGGCCGCCGGGCTGGTCAAGTTCGACTTCCTCGGCCTGCGCACACTGACCATCATCAAGTGGGCGATGGAGACGATCAACCGTGAGCAGGCCAAGCAGGACCTGCCGGACCTGAACATCGACTTCATTCCGCTGGATGACCGCAAGACCTACGAGCTGCTGCAAAAAGCCGAGACCACGGCGGTGTTCCAGCTCGAATCGCGCGGCATGAAGGAGCTGATCAAGAAGCTCAAGCCGGACTGCCTGGAAGACCTTATCGCACTGGTGGCGCTGTTCCGCCCGGGCCCGCTGCAGTCGGGCATGGTGGACGACTTCATCAACCGCAAGCACGGCCGCGCCGAGCTGGCCTACCCGCACCCGGATTACCAGTATGACGGCCTGCAGCCGGTACTGGCGCCGACCTACGGCATCATCCTGTATCAAGAACAAGTGATGCAGATTGCCCAGGTCATGGCCGGCTATACCCTGGGCGGTGCCGACATGCTGCGTCGTGCCATGGGTAAGAAAAAGCCCGAGGAAATGGCCAAGCAGCGCGGCGGTTTCATCGAAGGTTGCGCCAATAACGGCATTGATGGTGACCTGGCAGGTAACATCTTCGACCTGGTAGAGAAGTTCGCCGGTTACGGTTTCAACAAATCTCACTCTGCCGCCTATGGCCTGGTGTCGTACCAGACCGCCTGGCTCAAGACCCACTACCCGGCGCCGTTCATGGCGGCGGTGTTGTCGGCGGATATGCACAACACCGACAAGGTGGTGGTGCTGATCGAGGAAGTGCGCAGCATGAAGCTGCGCCTCGACGCGCCCGATGTGAACACCTCCGACTTCAAGTTCACCGTCAACGACGATGGCCGTATCGTCTATGGCCTGGGCGCGATCAAGGGTGTGGGCGAGGGGCCGGTCGAAGCCATCGTCGAAGTGCGTGCGCAGGGCGGGCCGTTCAAGGACCTGTTCGATTTCTGTGAGCGCGTGGACCTTAAGCGCGTCAACAAGCGCACCCTCGATGCGCTGATCCGCAGTGGTGCACTGGACCGCCTCGGCCCGTATTTCCATGACGAAATCAAGGCCTACCAGGCCAACATCGACCGCAACCGCGCAACCTTGCTGGCGGCGCTGGAAGAGGCGGTCAAGTCTGCCGAGCAGACCGCACGTACCGCCGACAGTGGCCATGTCGACCTGTTCGGCGGGTTGTTCGTGGAGGCCGATTCGGACGTCTATGCCAACCACCGCAAGGTCCGCGAACTCACCCTCAAAGAGCGCCTCAAAGGCGAGAAGGACACGCTTGGCCTGTACCTCACCGGCCACCCGATTGATGAGTACGAAAGCGAGATTCGCCGTTTCGCCCGCCAGCGCATCATCGACCTGAAGCCGTCCCGTGAGTCGCAGACGATCGCCGGCATGATCATTGCCCTGCGGGTAATGAAGAACAAGAAGGGTGACAAGATGGGTTTCGTCACGCTTGATGACCGCTCTGGGCGTATCGAGGCGTCGCTGTTTGCCGACTCCTTCATGGCTGCCCAGTCACTGTTGCAGAACGATGCCATGGTCGTGGTCGAAGGCGAGGTCAGCAACGATGACTTCTCCGGTGGCCTGCGCCTGCGGGTCAAGCAGGTGATGACCATGGAAGATGCCCGCACGCGTCTGGCCGAAAGCCTGCGCCTGAAAGTCGCCCATGACGCGCTCAAGGGCGACCGCCTGAACTGGCTGGGTGAGCTGATCACCCGGCACCGCGGCGGCTGCCCGATCACCCTGGAGTACACCGGCAGTGACGCCAAGGCCATGCTGCAGTTCGCCGATGAATGGTCGATCGACCCGGCCGACGGCCTGATTCAGGCGCTGCGTGACCAGTTCGGGCGTGAGAACGTCTTCCTGCAATATCGTTGAATCGACGAATTTTAATCTCGACCTGAATGCGCCCGATCCCTTAAGGTAGGGCGCCAAACGGATCAACCGGCCGGCCGCCTGGCCGTAGACCCAAGACGGATGCCTATGAACCCGAATTTCCTCGATTTCGAACAGCCGATTGCCGACCTGCAAGCCAAGATCGAAGGGCTGCGCCTGGTGGGTAACGACAACTCGCTGAACATCAGCGATGAAATTGCCCGTCTGCAAGACAAGAGCAATACCCTGACCGAAAGCATCTTCGGCAACCTGACCAGCTGGCAGATCGCCCGCCTGGCCCGTCACCCGCGTCGTCCATACACCCTGGACTACCTGCAGCACATCTTCACCGAATTCGAAGAACTGCACGGTGACCGCCACTTCTCCGACGACGCCGCGATCGTGGGCGGCACCGCGCGCCTGGATGGCCAGGCGGTGATGGTCATCGGCCACCAGAAGGGCCGTGAAGTGCGTGAGAAAGTGCGCCGCAACTTCGGCATGCCACGCCCAGAGGGCTACCGCAAGGCGTGCCGCCTGATGGAAATGGCCGAGCGCTTCAAGATGCCGATCCTGACCTTCATCGACACACCGGGCGCCTACCCGGGCATCGACGCCGAAGAGCGCAACCAGAGCGAAGCGATCGCCTGGAACCTGCGCGTCATGGCGCGCCTGAAGACGCCAATCATCGCCACCGTGATCGGTGAGGGTGGTTCTGGCGGTGCGCTGGCCATTGGTGTGTGCGATCAGCTGAACATGCTGCAGTACTCCACCTACTCGGTGATCTCGCCAGAAGGTTGCGCTTCGATCCTGTGGAAGACCGCCGACAAGGCTGCCGATGCCGCCGAGGCCATGGGCATCACGGCCGAGCGCTTGAAGAGCCTGAACATCGTCGACAAGGTGATTCAGGAGCCGCTGGGCGGCGCCCACCGTGACCCGGCGCAGATGGCGGAAAGCATTCGTGCCGACCTGGTGCAGCAGTTGGACATGCTTGGCAAGCTCGATAATGACGCGCTGTTGGCCCGTCGCTACGAGCGTCTGATGAGCTACGGCCTCTGATGCATCACTGGGGCCGCTTTGCGGCCCCAGCGATTCCAAGCCGTGTGAGGCCCTCATGCTCAACCTCACCCCCTGGCTTCAAGCCCCCGCCTGGCACATCGCTTTCTCCGGCGGCCTCGACTCCACCGTCCTCCTGCACCTGCTGGCCGATTACGCCCGTACTCACCCAGCGCCTCCTCTGCACGCCATCCATATCCATCATGGCCTACAGCCTGCGGCTGACGCCTGGCCTGCGCACTGCACGCATGTCTGCGCCACGCTAGGCATCCCGCTCAGCGTGATACACGTCCAGGTCGCGCCCGGTGCCAGCCTCGAGCAGGCTGCCCGCGATGCCCGTTACGCGGCATTCAAGCAACGGCTCGGCCCCGGTGAAGTGCTATTCACCGGGCAACATCGCGAAGACCAGGCAGAAACCTTGCTCTTTCGTCTGTTGCGCGGCAGCGGCCTGCGCGGTTTGGCCGCGATGCCGGCCCAGCGGGCGCTGGGGCAGGGCACCCTGGCCAGGCCATTGCTCGGGATTGCGCGCCAACAGTTGCAGGCGTATGCCCAAATCCAGGGGTTAAGCTGGATTGAAGACCCCTCTAACAGCGACACCGCCTTTGCCCGCAACTATTTGCGCGGCAAAGTGTTCCCCGTGCTGCAGCAGCGTTGGCCGCAGGCCAGCCAGAACCTGGCCCGTTGCGCCGAGCACCTGGGTGAAGCGCTGGGGCTGCTGGATGAAGTGGCCCAGGCCGATCTGGCCAAGGCCGGGGAGGGCGCTGCTGCGCCCTGGGCGCGGCTGGATTCCCTCGACCTTGCAGTGCTCACGGCGCTGACGCCCGCTCGTCAGCGCAATGCCCTGCAATACTGGCTCAGCGTTCGCACCCGGTTGCCCGACGCGCGTCACTGGGCTGGCTGGGCCGATCTGCGTGATGCCGCAGCCGACGCCCAGCCGGTCTGGCGCCTGGCCGACGGCCGGTTGCTGCGCAGCAACGGCCGTATCTGGTGGTTGAGCGGTGACTGGTTGCAGGCACCGCAAGGCGAGTTCGCCTGGCCCGAGCCCTCTGAGGTGCTGACATTGCCAGGCAACGGCAGTGTGCGGTTGACCACGCCCCTGCCCCTGGCCGGGCTGTGCATCCGCTATCGCCAGGGCGGTGAAGTGCTTGAACTTGCAGGGCGCGGCCGGCGCGACTTGAAGCGTTTGCTCAACGCGCTGCAGGTGCCGTATTTCGTGCGTGCGCGCCTGCCGTTGCTCTATCAGGGCGAGCGCTTGCTGGCAGTGGCCAATCTGCCCGAACTCGGTCAGGCGGATTGCCAGCTGCATTGGCTGTCTCCGACGAACGCGCAAGGTTTGAGCTGAAGGGTACATTCCGGTAGACTACCCTCCCTTCTTGATACAACTTCTGTGCGTTCCTCGAAAACACAGCAGTTGCCGATTACCACGCAGTTTTTTGCTGGGCTGATTCTGGAAATGACGAGCGAGCTCCATGCCGGGGATACCCTGGTTTGTACAGACGCGGCAGTTTTTCGAGATGCACTGTGATTGACGCAGGTGATCGGGGGCTTCGGCCTTCCTTCGCTTTCTCCGGCGGCGCTGGCCGCCTTAACGCAGACTTCTAGGGTTTTTCATGACGCGCTACATATTCGTCACGGGCGGTGTTGTTTCTTCATTGGGGAAAGGCATTGCCTCGGCTTCCCTGGCGGCCATCCTGGAAGCGCGGGGGCTCAAGGTCACCATGCTCAAGCTGGATCCGTACATCAACGTCGATCCTGGCACCATGAGTCCGTTCCAGCACGGTGAAGTCTTCGTCACCCATGATGGCGCCGAGACTGACCTTGACCTGGGCCACTACGAGCGGTTCATCCGCACGACCATGACCCAGAACAACAACTTCACCACTGGCCGCATCTACGAGCACGTGCTGCGCAAAGAGCGTCGTGGTGACTACCTGGGCGCGACCATCCAGGTCATCCCGCACATCACCGACGAGATCAAGCGTCGCATCATCAAGGGTGCCGGCGATGCCGACGTGGCCCTGGTGGAAATCGGCGGTACCGTCGGCGACATCGAGTCGCAGCCGTTCCTCGAGGCCATCCGCCAGTTGCGTTTCGAAGTCGGCGCCAAGCGCGCGATGCTGATGCACCTGACGCTGGTTCCGTACATCGCCACTGCTGGCGAGACCAAGACCAAGCCTACCCAGCACTCGGTCAAGGAGCTGCGCTCCATCGGCCTGCAGCCTGACGTGCTGGTATGCCGCTCCGATCACCCGATCGACAGCTCGTCGCGTCGCAAGATCGCCCAGTTCACCAACGTTGAAGAGCGTGCGGTGATTGCGCTGGAAGACGCCGATACCATCTACAAGATCCCGGGCATCCTGCATGCTCAGGGCCTGGATGATTTCGTCACCGAGCGCTTCGGCCTGCAGTGCAACAGCGCCGACCTGTCCGAGTGGGACAAAGTGGTCGACGCCAAGCTCAACCCAGAGCACGAAGTGACCATCGCCATGGTCGGCAAGTACATGGAGCTGCTGGATGCGTACAAGTCGCTGATCGAAGCGATGAGCCACGCCGGCATCACCAATCGCACCAAGGTCAACCTGCGCTACATCGACTCCGAAGACATCGAGAACCAGGGCACCAGCCTGCTCGAAGGCGCCGATGCCATCCTGGTACCGGGCGGTTTCGGCCTGCGCGGTGTCGAAGGCAAGATCACTGCGGTGCAATACGCCCGTGAGAACAAGGTGCCGTACCTGGGTATCTGCCTGGGCATGCAGGTTGCCGTGATCGAGTTCGCCCGTAACGTGATGGGCTGGAAAGACGCCAACTCCACCGAGTTCGACCGCAACAGCGGCCACCCGGTCGTCGGCCTGATCACCGAGTGGGCCGATGCCACCGGTGCCGTCGAGACTCGCACCGAAGCGTCCGACCTTGGCGGCACCATGCGCCTGGGCGCACAGGATTGCCAGATCGTCTCGGGTTCCAAGGTTCACGACTGCTACGGCAAGGACGTGATTACCGAGCGTCACCGTCACCGCTACGAAGTGAACAACAACCTGCTGCCACAGCTGCTCGACGCCGGCCTGGTGGTCTCCGGTCGTTCCGAAGACGGCGCGCTGGTGGAAGTGGTCGAGTCCAAGGACCACCCATGGTTCGTCGCCTGCCAGTTCCACCCGGAGTTCACCTCGACCCCGCGTGACGGCCACCCGCTGTTCAGTGGCTTCGTCAAGGCAGCCCTGGCTCAGAAGAACAAGGCCTGATCAATGACCCAGAAGATCATTCGTGTCGGTAACATCGAGATCGCCAACGACAAGCCGTTCGTCCTGTTCGGCGGCATGAACGTTCTGGAGTCCCGTGACCTGGCCCTGAAGGTCTGCGAAGAGTACGTGCGGGTGACCGAGAAGCTCGGTATTCCGTACGTGTTCAAGGCCAGCTTCGACAAGGCCAACCGTTCGTCTGTGGCGTCCTACCGTGGCCCGGGCATGGAAGAGGGGCTGAAGATCTTCGAAGAGATCAAACGCACCTTCAATGTGCCGGTAATCACCGACGTGCACGAGCCCTACCAGGCCGAGCCGGTGGCCAAGGTCTGCGACATCATCCAGTTGCCGGCCTTCCTGTCGCGCCAAACCGACCTGGTGGTGGCCATGGCCAAGACCGGCGCGGTGATCAACATCAAGAAGGCCCAGTTCCTCGCACCCCAGGAGATGAAACACATCCTGGCCAAGTGCGAAGAGGCCGGTAACGATCAGTTGATCCTCTGCGAGCGGGGTTCGAGCTTCGGCTACAACAACCTGGTAGTGGACATGCTCGGCTTCGGCGTCATGAAGCAGTTCGAGTACCCGGTATTCTTCGATGTGACCCACGCCCTGCAAATGCCGGGCGGCCGCTCGGACTCTGCCGGTGGCCGCCGCGCGCAGGTCACCGACCTGGCCAAGGCCGGCATGAGCCAGGGCCTGGCTGGTCTGTTCCTCGAGGCCCACCCCGATCCGGACAACGCCAAGTGCGATGGTCCATGCGCCCTGCGCCTGGACAAGCTGGAGCCGTTCCTGGCCCAGCTCAAGCAATTGGACGACCTGGTGAAAAGTTTTCCGACGGTAGAAACCGCGTAAAGCTCATTTCTCGGGTAAAGTACCGCCCGTTCTCTCCCTGACCGTTTGGTCAGGGAGTGCTTTTATCAGGCCTGCCTGCTGCATACCCCGCCTGGTGAAGTGCAAGGATTTCCTAAGCTGCGTTGTTTTCGTCAATTCTGGAGTGCTTACAACAATGGCAAAAATCGTCGACATCAAAGGTCGTGAAGTTCTCGATTCGCGTGGCAACCCCACCGTGGAAGCCGATGTACTGCTCGACAACGGCATCATCGGTAGCGCTTGCGCGCCGTCCGGTGCTTCCACCGGCTCGCGCGAAGCGCTGGAGCTGCGTGATGGCGACAAGAGCCGTTACCTGGGCAAGGGCGTGCTGAAGGCCGTCGCCAACATCAACGGCCCGATCCGCGACCTGCTGCTGGGCAAGGACCCTTCCGACCAGAAGGCTCTGGACCGCGCCATGATCGACCTGGACGGTACCGAGAACAAAGCCAAGCTGGGCGCCAACGCCATCCTGGCTGTTTCCCTGGCTGCCGCCAAGGCCGCTGCCCAGGACCAGGACCTGCCGCTGTACGCGCACATCGCCAACCTGAACGGCACCCCGGGCCAGTACTCGATGCCGGTTCCGATGATGAACATCATCAACGGCGGCGAGCACGCCGACAACAACGTCGATATCCAGGAGTTCATGGTGCAGCCGGTTGGCGCCAAGACCTTCTCCGACGGCCTGCGCATGGGCACCGAAATCTTCCATCACCTCAAGGCGGTACTGAAGGCTCGCGGCCTGAACACTGCCGTTGGTGACGAAGGCGGCTTCGCGCCGAACCTGGCTTCCAACGAAGACGCCCTGGCCGCCATCGCTGAAGCCGTGGAAAAAGCAGGCTACAAGCTGGGTACCGACGTGACCCTGGCCCTGGACTGCGCGGCTTCCGAATTCTACGAAGACGGCAAGTACAACCTGTCCGGCGAAGGCAAGTCGTTCGACGCCGAAGGCTTTGCCGACTACCTGAAAGGCCTGACCGAGCGCTTCCCGATCATCTCGATCGAAGACGGCCTGGACGAGTCCGACTGGGCTGGCTGGAAGATCCTCACCGACAAGATCGGCGAGAAGGTGCAACTGGTCGGTGACGACCTGTTCGTGACCAACACCAAGATCCTCAAGGAAGGCATCGAAAAGGGCATCGGTAACTCGATCCTGATCAAGTTCAACCAGATCGGTTCGCTGACCGAAACCCTGGAAGCCATCCAGATGGCCAAGGCTGCCGGCTACACCGCGGTGATCTCGCACCGTTCCGGTGAAACCGAAGACTCGACCATCGCCGACCTGGCCGTGGGTACTGCTGCTGGCCAGATCAAGACCGGTTCGCTGTGCCGTTCCGACCGCGTTTCGAAGTACAACCAACTGCTGCGCATCGAAGAGCAACTGGGTGCCAAGGCGGTTTACCGTGGTCGTACCGAGTTTCGCGGTTAAGCAAGAGATGGTAAAAAGACAGCAGCCGGAGCTGTAGGAACATTCGTACTGAATGTTCCTACACTTCCAACGGGTTTCTGTCGACGAAGCCTGGCCTCGGCCAGGCTTCGTGCTATTCGAGGCCCCGAAGTGAACAGTACGCGGCGGTCTTTTTAACCTGGATACCTTGATGCGCAGTCCCTATTGGTTGTTCCTCGTTCTGCTTCTGCTGTTGGGTGGCCTGCAGTACCGCCTTTGGGTGGGCAACGGCAGCCTGGCGCAAGTGACCGAGCTCAAGCAGCAGATCGCCGAGCAGCATGCCGAAAACGAGCGTCTGCTTGAACGTAACCGCGTGCTTGACGCAGAAGTCCTGGAGTTGAAGAAAGGTATGGAGACCGTGGAAGAACGGGCTCGTCATGAATTGGGGATGGTCAAAGAGGGCGAAACCCTCTTCCAGTTGCCGCAAAAATGACTGATACATTACCGGCCTTCTGGGCCGTGATTCCTGCTGCGGGCGTTGGTGCCCGCATGGCTGCCGACCGCCCCAAGCAGTACCTGGAGCTGGCCGGGCAGACTATTCTCGAGCACAGCCTCGACTGTTTTCTTGGCCACCCCACGCTCAAGGGCATGGTGGTCAGCATTGCCGAAGATGACCCGTACTGGCCTGGCCTGCGCTGCGCCAGCGACCCGCGCATCCAGCGCGCGGCGGGTGGCCGCGAGCGCGCCGACTCGGTGCTCAACGCCTTGCTGCTGCTGCATGCGCAAGGGGCTTCGGACAACGACTGGGTACTGGTGCACGATGCTGCGCGACCGAACCTTGCGCGTACCGACCTGGACAAACTGTTGTCAGCGTTGGCCAATGACCCTGTTGGCGGCCTGTTGGCAGTACCGGCGCGCGATACATTGAAGCGTGCCGATGCTACGGGCCGGGTCACGGCCACCGTAGACCGCAGCACCATCTGGCAGGCCTATACACCGCAGATGTTCCGCCTCGGCGCCTTGCACCGAGCGCTGGCCGAGTGCCTGGTTTCCGATGTGGTGGTCACTGACGAGGCGTCAGCCATCGAATGGTCCGGCCAGGCGCCGCGGCTGGTCGAGGGCCGCAGCGACAACATCAAGGTGACCCGGCCGGAAGATTTGGAGTGGTTACGCCAGCGCTGGGCTGGGCGGCGCTGAAGTCAGCCCAGTCGATACTCCGGCAACCCCGCCAGCCCTTCTTTCAGGTAATCCACCAACCGCCGAACCTTCGGCGACAGATGCCGTTGCTGTGGGTACAGCGCCCACACTGCCGTATTCGGTGGCTGATGCGCCTCCAGCAGGGATACCAGCGCACCACTGTTGAGGTGCTCCAGCACGTAATAGTCCGGCAACTGGCACAGGCCCATCCCCAGCAAAGCCGCGTCCAGCACGGCTTGCCCGCTGTTGCAGCGCCAGTTGCCCTGCACCCGCTGGCTGATCTCGCGGCCGTCCTGCAGCAGCGCCCACAGGTCCGAACTGCCAATCAGGCAGTTGTGCCGGGCCAGTTCCGACAGGCTGTGCGGCCGACCGTAGCGCTCCAGGTAAGCCGGCGAGGCGCACAGGAACATGCGCCGCGGTGCCAGGCGGGCGGCAACCAGCCTGGAGTCGGCCAGCCGGCCAAGGCGAATGGCCAGGTCCATGCCTTCATGCAGCAGGTCCAGCGTGCGGTTGCTCAGTTCCACTTCAACCCGCAGTTGCGGGTACTGCGCCATGAAGCGCGTCACCAGTGGCACGATGAAGCGCTCGCCATAGGCCACTGCACAGGTCATGCGCAGCAAGCCCTTGGGCTCGCTGGCCAGGTCGCCCATCGCGCGCAGGGCTTCTTCACGGCCATCCTGCAGGCGTTGGCAGTGCTGCAGGAACGTCTGCCCGGCTTCGCTCAAGGTGACGCGCCGGGTGCTGCGGTACAGCAGGCGCGTCTGCAGGCGCTCCTCCAGCCGCGCGATCTGACGGCTGATATGCGAGGACGACACACCCAGGCGCTCAGCTGCGGCGGTGAACTGACCAGACTCGGCCACCGCAACGAATTCGTCGATGCCTTCCCAGCGGCTGCTCATTGATTATCCCTGCTTGGCAATAATGTTTTGTCTTTGCCTGGATTATTCATCAAAAAAGCATGAATTACACTGCGAGACTGAACTGACCTTCTGTCTGGAGACCTTTGATGATCAAGTCCCGTGCTGCCGTAGCCTTCGAAGCCAAGAAACCCCTGGAAATCGTCGAAGTGGACGTGGCCATGCCCAAGGCTGGCGAAGTGCTGCTGCGCGTGGTTGCCAGCGGTGTCTGCCACACCGACGCCTACACCCTGTCCGGTGCTGACCCGGAAGGGATCTTCCCCTCGATCCTTGGCCACGAAGGTGGCGCGATCGTCGAGGCGGTGGGCGAGGGCGTGACCTCGGTGGCCGTGGGCGATCATGTCATTCCGCTCTACACCCCGGAGTGCGGCCAGTGCAAATTCTGCCGTTCGGGCAAGACCAACCTGTGCCAAGCCATTCGCGCCACCCAGGGCAAGGGCCTGATGCCCGACGGCACCACGCGCTTCTCCTACAAAGGCCAGCAGCTGTTCCACTACATGGGCACGTCGACCTTCTCCGAGTACACCGTGCTGCCGGAAATTTCCGTGGCCAAGATCCAGAAGGAAGCCCCGCTGGAGAAGGTCTGCCTGCTCGGTTGCGGCGTCACCACCGGTATCGGTGCCGTGCTCAATACCGCCAAGGTCAAGCCCGGTGATACCGTGGCCATCTTCGGCCTCGGCGGCATCGGCCTGTCGGCGATCATTGGCGCAGTCAAGGCCAAGGCCTCGCGCATCATCGCCATCGACATCAACCCGGCCAAGTTCGAAATCGCCCGCCAGTTGGGTGCCACCGACTGCATCAACCCGAAAGAGTACGACCGCCCCATCCAGGAAGTGATCGTCGACCTCACCGACGGCGGCGTGGACTTCTCCTTCGAGTGCATCGGTAATGTGCAACTGATGCGCGCGGCCCTGGAGTGCTGCCACAAGGGCTGGGGCGAGTCGGTCATTATCGGTGTTGCCGGTGCCGGCCAGGAAATCGCCACCCGTCCGTTCCAGCTGGTCACCGGTCGCGTCTGGCGCGGTTCGGCGTTCGGTGGCGTGCGCGGGCGCAGCGAGCTGCCAAGCTACGTCGACATGGCCGAGAAGGGCGAGATCCCGCTGGATACGTTCATCACCCACACCATGGGCCTGGAAGACATCAACAAGGCCTTCGACCTGATGCATGAAGGCAAGAGCATCCGTAGCGTGATCCACTTCTGAGGTCTGCCATGAGCCTGGACAACATCTCTTGCCAGAAGAGCTTCGGCGGCTGGCACAAGCGGTACCGTCATCACTCCAAGGTGCTCGGCTGCGACATGGTGTTTGCCGTGTACCTGCCGCCACAGGCCGAACAGGGCGCGAAGCTGCCGGTGCTGTACTGGCTCAGCGGCCTGACCTGCACCGACGAGAACTTCATGCAGAAGGCCGGCGCCCAGCGCCTGGCTGCCGAGCTTGGGCTCATCATCGTCGCACCCGACACCAGCCCGCGTGGCGAGCAGGTGCCCGGCGACCCCGACGGCGCGTGGGACTTTGGCCTGGGGGCCGGCTTCTACCTCAATGCCACCCAGCAACCCTGGGCGCAGCATTACCGCATGCATGACTACGTGGTGGAGGAGCTGCCAGCCCTGATCGAGGCGCACTTCCCGGCGTCCGACCAGCGCAGCATCAGTGGCCACTCGATGGGGGGGCATGGCGCATTGGTGTGTGCCTTGCGCAACCCGGGGCGCTACCGCTCGGTATCGGCGTTTTCGCCCATCAGCAACCCGATGGATTGCCCGTGGGGCGAAAAGGCCTTCAGCCGCTTCCTGGGTGACGATCGTGCACGCTGGCGCGAGTGGGATGCCAGTGTGCTGCTGGCGGAAACGCCTGCAGGCAGCTGCCCACCGTTGCTGGTGGATCAGGGCGACCGTGACGACTTCCTCGAGAAGCAGCTCAAGCCCGAGGCGCTGGAGCAAGCGGCGCGCAAAGGTGGGCATGAGCTGACCCTGCGTCTGCAGCCTGGCTATGACCACAGCTACTACTTCATCGCCAGCTTCATCGACGCGCACTTGCGCCATCACGCGGCGGCACTGGGGCGGGTATAAGCGCAGCCCCAATACGGCACAAAGCAGGTAGAATCACGCCCTGACTCAATCAGGGCGTTTTTCTATGCGTATTGGCCATGGCTACGATGTGCACCGTTTCTGTGACGGTGATTTCATTACCCTGGGCGGGGTCCGTATCCCCCACAAACATGGCCTTCTGGCCCACTCCGACGGTGACGTGCTGCTGCACGCCCTCAGCGATGCCTTGCTCGGTGCCGCTGCGTTGGGTGACATTGGCAAGCACTTCCCCGATACCGACCCGCAGTTCAAGGGCGCCGACAGCCGTGCCTTGTTGCGCCATGTGGTCGGCATCGTCCAGGGCAAGGGCTGGAAGGTGGGCAACGTCGACGCCACCATCGTCGCCCAGGCACCGAAAATGGCGCCGCACATCGAGACCATGCGCCAGTTGATCGCCGAGGACCTGCAGGTGGAACTCGACCAAGTCAACGTCAAGGCCACCACCACCGAGAAGCTGGGCTTCACCGGCCGTGAGGAGGGTATCGCCGTGCACGCGGTGGCCCTGCTGCTGCCAGCATGACCGAACTGGAACTGCTGGGCCCGCGCGCATCGGGCGAACCCCTGGGGACTGCGGTACTCAAGGCCGTGGCTGAAGACTTCCAGGTCGACGAGGTGCTGGACATTCCGTTGTCCGGCCAAGGTGAGCACCTGTGGCTGTGGGTTGAAAAACGCGACCTCAACACCGAAGAAGCCGCCCGCCGACTGGCTCGCGCCGCTGGCGTACCGGCCCGTTCGATCAGCTATGCCGGGCTCAAGGACCGCCAGGCCCTGACCCGCCAGTGGTTCAGCCTGCACCTGCCCGGCAAGGCCGACCCCGACCTGTCGCGTGCCGAGGATGCCAGCCTGCGCGTGCTCAAACAGGTACGCCACCAGCGCAAGCTGCAGCGTGGCGCGCATTCGGCCAACGGCTTCACCCTGCGCCTGACCGGCCTTGCCGCCGATCATCAGGCGCTGGACGCGCGCCTGGAAGCGCTCAAGCAGCACGGTGTGCCGAACTACTTCGGCAGCCAGCGCTTCGGCCATGCTGGTGGCAATGTCCACGACGCGCTCGACTGGGCCGCACGCAAAGCCCTGCCCGAGCAGCGCAACGTGCGTTCGCGCCTGCTCTCGGCGGGGCGCAGCTACCTGTTCAACCAGATCCTCGCGGCCCGTGTTGCAGACGGTAGCTGGGCACGTGCGCAGGTCGGTGACCTCCTGGCATTCACCACTAGCCGTAGTTTCTTTCCTGCTACAGAGCAGGAATGTTCAGATCCGCGGCTGGATATTCTCGATCTGCATCCCACCGGTGCGTTGTGGGGCGAGGGCGAAACGCCCGCCGCAGGCGCCACTGGCGAGTTGGAAGCGGCAATTGCGGCACGGCAGCCGGCACTTTGCCATTGGCTGGCCCAAGCGGGCATGGATCACGAACGGCGCATTCTGCGGCTCCCTATTGGCGGCCTGACGTGGCATTATCCGGAGCCTGATATCCTGCAACTGGAATTCGTCCTTCCGGCCGGATGCTTCGCCACTGTAGTAGTGCGCGAAGTCGTGGATCTGGTGCCGGCAGGGCAGACGGACAGCCCATGCGTATTCTGATTTCGAACGACGACGGTGTTACCGCACCAGGCCTCGCCGCGCTGCATGCTGCGCTGGTGGATTACGCCGAGTGCGTGGTAATTGCCCCGGATCAAGACAAGAGCGGCGCCAGCAGTTCGCTGACGCTGGACCGGCCGCTGCATCCGCAGACCCTGGCCAACGGCTTCATCAGCCTCAACGGCACGCCGACCGACTGCGTGCACCTGGGGCTCAACGGGCTGTTGGCGCAGACGCCGGACATGGTGGTGTCGGGGATCAACCTGGGGGCCAACCTGGGCGACGACGTGCTGTATTCGGGCACGGTCGCCGCCGCGCTGGAAGGCCGCTTCCTGGGCAACACGTCGCTGGCGTTTTCGTTGCTGTCGCGCCAGCCCGACAACCTGCCCACCGCAGCCTACATCGCCCGGCGCCTGGTGGAGGCGCAGTCGCGCCTGCAGTTGCCGCCGCGTACCGTGCTCAACGTCAACATTCCCAACCTGCCGCTGGAGCATATCCGTGGCATCCAGCTCACCCGCCTCGGTCACCGGGCGCGGGCGGCGGCACCGACCAAGGTGGTCAACCCGCGCGGCAAGGAAGGTTACTGGATTGCCGTGGCTGGTGATGCGGAGGACGGTGGCCCTGGCACGGACTTCCACGCGGTGATGCAAGGCTACGTATCGATCACCCCGCTGCAACTCGACCGCACCTTCAACGATGCTTTCGAACAGCTCGACGGTTGGCTGGAGGACCTGCTCTGATGCGCGAGGACGATATGCTGCGCCGGGGTATCGGCATGACCTCCCAGCGCACCCGGGAGCGGCTGATACAGCGCCTGTGCGAAGAGGGCGTGTCGAACACCAAGGTGCTCGACGCGATCCGCCGTACCCCGCGCCACCTGTTCGTCGACGAGGCCTTGGCGCATCGCGCCTACGAAGACACCGCACTGCCTATCGGCCACAACCAGACCATCTCGCAGCCGTTCATGGTGGCGCACATGAGCGAACTGCTGCTAGAGGCAGGGCCGCTGGACAAGGTGCTGGAGATCGGCACTGGCTCGGGTTACCAGACGGCGATACTTGCCCAACTGGTCGAGCGGGTGTTCTCGGTGGAGCGCATCAAGGTGCTGCAGGATCGCGCCAAGGAGCGCCTGGTGGAGCTGAACCTGCGTAACGTGGTGTTCCGCTGGGGGGATGGTTGCGAGGGCTGGCAGGCGTTGGCACCCTACAATGGCATCATCGTCACCGCAGTGGCGCCCGAAGTGCCACAAGCACTGCTCGACCAGTTGGCGCCAGGCGGGCGCATGGTGATTCCGGTGGGCCCGGCAGGCGAGGCGCAGCAGTTGATGCTGATCGTGCGCGAGGAACACGGGTTCTCCCGGCGTGTCCTCGGGGCCGTGCGCTTCGTGCCGTTGCTCAATGGTCCGCTGGCCTGAACCACGGAATATTTACGGCAGCGACGAATTCTTGCGCTATCGCCCTGTCTATCTGGCGGGGTGATTCGCTATGGCGCTGCCGGTAGCGGGCTTTTGCAGCCGCCCACCTAATGCAGGTGGGCTCGGTTATAATTGCAACAATATTGCATTTCTTATCGTTATTTCGGTATTCGGCACCATGAGGGGAGCGCGGGTGGGGCACACAGGCATTCGGCAGCGCAAGGATTGGGCGGGTTTCAAGCTTCTGGTGCTTGCACTGGCCATGGGCACCTTGCTGGCGGGTTGCTCCAGCACCAGCTCGACGAGTGCGCGGGTGGTCGACCGTAACAATGCAGCGCCCAAGCGGCCGACGGTGACCTCCGGGCAATACATCGTCAAGCCGGGCGATACGCTGTTCTCCATCGCCTTCCGTTATGGCTGGGACTACAAGGAGCTGGCTGCCCGTAACGGCATCCCGGCGCCGTATACCATTCGCCCCGGCCAGCCGATTCGATTCAGCAGTGGTTCCACGGGCAGCACCACGGTGGTGTCCAGCCCGTCGTCCTCGAGCAAGACCACGGTCATCCGTCGGCCTGTTGGCAGCGCCGGCAGCGCACCTGCCAGTACCACCAAGCCGGCAACCACGGCCCCGACAACCCCTGCGCCGGTGGTGGCTACCGTGCCGGCTGCAGAGCGTGCGGTAGGGGGCTGGACCTGGCCGGCCAACGGCGTGCTGATTGGAAAATTTGCTTCAAACGGTAGTTTGAATAAAGGCATTGATATCGCCGGTGATTTGGGACAGCCTGTTTTTGCTGCGTCTGGTGGTGCAGTGGTCTACGCCGGGAGTGGCTTGCGGGGCTACGGCGAGCTGATCATCATCAAGCACAGCGATACCTACGTCAGTGCCTACGGTCACAACCGCAGGCTTTTGGTTCGGGAGGGGCAGCAGGTCAAGGCTGGGCAGTCGATTGCTGAAATGGGGTCCACGGGCACTGATCGGGTGAAGCTGCATTTCGAGATTCGCCGCCAGGGCAAACCCGTCGATCCACTCCAGTTCCTGCCACGCCGTTGATTGTTGTACCCGGCCTGTTCCTGTGATGTAGAGGGGACAGGCTCCAGCGCTGCCAGGGATACAGGTGCCGCTCGAGTCTGAGTTCGAACTCAGCAAAGGACTATAACAATGGCTCTCAATAAAGAAGCGCCGGAGTTTGACATCGACGATGACGTCCTCCTAATGGAGACGGGCATCGTTTTGGAAACGGATGTGGTGTCAGACGAACCTGCTGTACCTTCGGTTCGGACCAGGGCCAAGTCCGGCTCTTCGCTCAAGCAGCACAAGTACATCGATTACACTCGGGCACTTGATGCTACCCAGTTGTACCTCAACGAAATCGGCTTCTCGCCTCTGCTGTCGCCGGAGGAGGAAGTGCATTTTGCGCGCCTGTCGCAAAAAGGCGACCCCGCCGGCCGCAAGCGCATGATCGAAAGCAACCTGCGCCTGGTTGTCAAAATTGCCCGTCGTTACGTGAATCGCGGCCTGTCGTTGCTCGACCTGATCGAGGAAGGCAACCTGGGGCTGATCCGCGCGGTCGAGAAGTTCGACCCGGAGCGTGGTTTCCGTTTCTCGACCTATGCGACCTGGTGGATTCGCCAGACCATCGAGCGGGCGATCATGAACCAGACCCGCACCATTCGCCTGCCGATCCATGTGGTCAAGGAACTCAACGTTTACCTGCGTGCCGCGCGGGAGCTGACCCAGAAGCTCGACCACGAGCCTTCGCCAGAAGAAATCGCCACCTTGCTGGAGAAGCCTGTCGCTGAGGTCAAGCGCATGCTGGGGCTCAATGAGCGGGTTTCGTCGGTGGACGTTTCCCTTGGCCCAGACTCGGACAAGACGCTGCTCGATACCCTCACCGATGACCGCCCGACCGACCCGTGTGAGCTGCTGCAGGATGACGACCTGTCGCAGAGCATCGATCAGTGGTTGGGAGAGCTGACCGACAAGCAGCGCGAGGTGGTAGTGCGTCGCTTTGGTCTGCGCGGGCACGAGAGTAGCACCTTGGAGGATGTTGGCCTGGAGATCGGCCTGACCCGTGAGCGTGTACGGCAGATCCAGGTAGAGGGGCTCAAGCGTCTGCGCGAGATCCTCGAGAAGAACGGTCTGTCCAGCGAGTCGTTGTTCCAGTAACACGCTGTTCGCAAGCACAAGACGCCCCGATAGTTCGGGGCGTTTTTGTATGCGCGCAACAGCACTGCTGCACCGTATCTGCCAGCCGGCATTGTGTAATGCGCCACCCCAGTAACATTGCGTGTAAGCGATTGCTTACTTGTTGTGTAAGCAATCTATGCAACCATCAGTAAATCATTGTCGTTTTCAGATCCGGTTTAATCTTAACTCATTGAAAAACATGATTTATTTGGATGCGAGGAAATGTGTCCACGGCAATATCCTGTGAGGTTCTGCGGTTGTCTGCCCCCCTGAAATCGCTAGTATTCGAACTGTGCACACGGACATGCACAGGCTTTCAGGGAGAAGGCCAAGGACATCGCAAGAAGCGATTTCATCAGGACGATGTTTGGGACAATCAGGGACTACGGAAAAAATGTGGGCGGGTCAAACCGCCCCTTTTTTTTGCCTGCTGAAAATGAAAAAAGGCCCGCATGGGCCTTTTTCGTTTCCGGGCGCTATCAGCGCTCCAGGTCTGCAATCTTGCCAGTCTTGCCATCCCATTCTTCAGCGTCGGGCAGGGCGTCCTTACGCTCGGTGATGTTTGGCCAGATTTCCGCCAGTTCGGCGTTCAGCTCGATGAAGTTCTCCATGCCCGATGGCACTTCGTCTTCCGAGAAGATGGCTTGCGCTGGGCATTCCGGCTCGCACAGTGCGCAGTCGATGCACTCGTCCGGGTGGATGACCAGGAAGTTCGGGCCTTCGTAGAAGCAGTCCACCGGACAGACTTCCACGCAGTCGGTGTATTTGCATTTGATGCAGTTGTCGGTGACGACGAAGGTCATTTCTAGTTCTCTCCTCAGGCGACGGCGGCGGCCCTTCCTCTCAGGGCCGCGCGGTTTACGGGTATGTGGCTGCAGGCCAGGCTAATAACCTGCAGCACCAGCAAACCGCGGCGGATTCTACCAGCTTGTAGTGGGCGCCGTTATAACAGGTTCTTTAGTTGATATAGCATTTCGATAGCTTGGCGCGGGGTCATGTCGTCCAGGTCCAGCTTGCCCAGCTTCTCGATGGCCGGGTGTGGCAGGCTGGCGAACAGATCGCTCTGGTGCGGGACGTGTAGCGCGTCCTTGGCCTTTGTGCTGTGCGGCTGCTCGTGCGGCAGGCTCGCCGTTTCCAGGCGGCCCAGGTGCTCGCGGGCACGCTGGATCACGGCAGTGGGCACCCCGGCCAGTTGGGCCACGGCCAGGCCATAGCTTTGGCTGGCAGGGCCTGGCAGTACGTGGTGCAGGAAGACGATTCGCTCGTTGTGCTCGGTGGCATTCAAGTGCACGTTGGCCACCAGCGGTTCGCTCTCCGGTAGTACCGTGAGTTCGAAGTAGTGCGTGGCGAACAGCGTGTAGGCGCGCAGCTGGGCCAGGCGCTCGGCGGCGGCCCAGGCCAGCGACAGGCCGTCGAAGGTGCTGGTGCCGCGGCCTACTTCGTCCATCAGCACCAGGCTGCGGTCGGTGGCGTTGTGCAGAATATTGGCGGTTTCACTCATCTCGACCATGAAGGTCGAGCGCCCGCCGGCCAGGTCATCACTGGAGCCGATACGGGTGAAGATACGGTCCACCAGCGACAGCTCGCACTGGGCTGCCGGTACGAAGCTGCCGATGTGCGCCATCAGCACGATCAGTGCGGTCTGGCGCATGTAGGTGGACTTACCGCCCATGTTCGGGCCGGTGATGATCAGCATGCGGGTGCTGTTGTCCAGGCCCAGGTCGTTGGCCACGAACGGCGTGGTCAACACTTGCTCGACCACCGGATGCCGGCCCTGTTCGATGCGCAGGCACGGCTCGTCGACGAAGCGGGGGCAGTTCAGGTCAAGGTTCAGTGCGCGCTCGGCGAGGTTGCTCAGCACGTCCAGCTCGGCCAGGGCGGCGGCGCTGTCCTGCAGCGGTGCCAGGTGGCTGATCAGGGTTTCGAGCAAGGCATCGTAGAGCATCTTCTCGCGGGCCAGGGCGCGGCTCTTGGCCGACAGTGCCTTGTCCTCGAACGCCTTGAGCTCCGGCGTGATGAAGCGCTCTGCGCCCTTGAGGGTCTGGCGGCGAATGTAGTCGCCCGGAGCCTGTTCGGCCTGCTTGGTCGGCAGTTCGATGAAGTAGCCGTGCACGCGGTTGTAGCCGACCTTGAGGTTGGCAAGGCCGGTACGGGCCTTCTCGCGGGCTTCCAGGTCGATCAGGAACTGGCCAGCGTTCTCGCTGATCGCCAGCAGCTCGTCCAGCTCATTGTCGTAGCCGGCCTTGAGCACGCCGCCGTCACGGATCACCGCCGGCGGGTTGTCGACCACTGCCCGCTCCAGCAGGCTGGCCAGCTCCGGGTAGGTGCCGGTGATGGCCGCCAGGCGCGCCAGGTGCGGCGCTTCCAGTTCGGCCATGGCGTTCTGCAGCTCGGGCAGGGCGCCGAGGGCATCACGCAGACGGGCGAGGTCGCGTGGGCGGGCATTGCGCAGGCCGATACGGGCGAGGATCCGCTCGATGTCGCCGATTTCCTTGAGCTGCGGCTGCAGCTTTTCGAAGCGGTAGCCGTCGAGCAGGCAGCGGATAGAGTCCTGGCGCGCCTGCAGCACCTTGAGGTCACGCAGCGGGCGGTTCAGCCAGCGGCTCAGCAAGCGGCTGGCCATGGCGGTTTGGCAGCGGTCGATCACCGACTGCAGGGTGTTGTCGCGCCCGCCCGCCAGGTTGATGTCCAGCTCCAGGTTGCGGCGGCTGGCGCCGTCGAGGATCACCGTGTCGTCCAGGCGTTCGTGGCGCAGGCTGCGCAGGTGCGGCAGGGCAGTACGCTGGGTTTCCTTGGCGTAGGTCAGCAGGCAGCCGGCAGCGCCAATGGCCAGGGTCAGCTTGTCGCAGCCAAAGCCCTTGAGGTCTTTGGTTGCGAACTGCTGGCACAACGCCTTGCGTGCCGAGTCGCGGTCGAAGTCCCAAGGCGCACGGCGGCGCGCGCCGGGGCGCTTCTCAGCGGGCAGGTCGCGCGGCCAGTCGTCGGGGATCAGCAGCTCGACCGGGTTGATGCGTTCGAGCTCGGCCAGCAGGTTTTCCCAGCCCTTGATCTCCTGCACGCTGAAGTTGCCACTGGTGATATCCAGCACCGCCAGGCCAAACAGGCGCTCATCGCCCAGCAGCGCGGCGATCAGGTTGTCGCGGCGCTCGTCGAGCAGCGCTTCGTCGCTGACCGTGCCGGGGGTGATGATGCGCACCACCTGGCGTTCCACCGGGCCCTTGCTGGTGGCTGGGTCGCCAATCTGCTCGCAGATCACCACCGATTCGCCGAGCTTCACCAGTTTGGCCAGGTAACCTTCGAGCGAATGGAAGGGAATGCCGCACATGGGGATGGACTGGCCCGCCGACTGACCGCGCGCGGTCAGCGTGATATCCAGCAGTTTCGCGGCTTTCTTCGCATCTTCGTAGAAGATCTCGTAAAAGTCGCCCATGCGGTAGAACATCAGCTGGTCCGGGTGCTGGTGCTTCAGCTTCCAGTACTGCTGCATCATCGGGGTGTGTGCGGAGAGATCAGACATTCAGGGCCTTACAGCGGGTGATCTGGTTGGCGATGGTAAAACCGGCAATGGTACAGGCTTTTTCATCCAGATGCAGGCGGCTGCGGTAGGGCATGTGCGCGCAGTTCGGCGGGCAGTGATGGAGCTTCGCCGATTACTCCACTAGAATGCTCGGCCTTTTTGCCTGCCCCCAGCCGTGACGTAGATGAACCTGTCCAGCAGTGTCCCTTATGTAAAGCAACAGCTGATCTACCTCCTTTATGGTGAGCGCCGGATTTATCAGCTGGAGGCCAAGTTCAGCATCCTCACAGCCCTGGCTCGCTGCAAGCCGGCCGAGCTGCCGGTGATCCGTGTGCTGACCGACCAGCCGCAGGCCTTCGCAGGGTGGCCCGTCGAGGTGATCGCGCTGGATGAGCAGACGCTGCACGCCTGGACCGGGGACGGTGGCTACACGCATCGGCGCAAGGCCTGCGCCATTGCCTATGCCGGGCAATGGGCGGACAAGACGGTGTTCATCGATACCGACACGGTCTTCCTGCAAACGCCGCAGAAGCTGTTCAGCCAAGTAGATGTCGGGCAGTACCTGGTGGACGAAATCGAGATGAGCTGGGCCGAGGCGTCACGCAGTGACTACTACCGGGGCTTCACCACAGGGCTTGCCCGTGATGGCGCTGCGCCGGCCGACGAGCTGCTGCTGTGCAACAGCGGCGTCATGGGCTTTACCCGTGACAACGCCGGTATCGCCGAGCGTGCGATCCAGCGTATCGATGCATGGACACCCTACGCGCAAGCGTTGCACACCATCGAGCAGATCGCTTTCTCGTTCGAGTTGCACGGTGCGCAGATCAACCAGGCGCGTGGCGTGATCAGCCACTACTTTGCAATGAAGCAATACATCCACGCCATCCTCGAGATCTTCTTCGCCCGTCACGGTGAACATTTTGCAGCCAAGATGCCTGGCCTGGCCTTGAAGGTGCCGGCGCATCGCCCGGTGCCGTCCTGGCTCAACCGGCTATCGGTCAAGTGGAGCCTCAAGCGCGTGCCACCAGAGCTGCGCGGTATCGGCCGCAAGCTTCTTTATGGCAGTGTCATCGGCCGTGACGATTACCAGCGTGCTTGCAAGGTGATCTGGTGGCGTTCGGCGATCGAGGACATGCGCAAGCTGGGCGGCCTGGATTGGACCCAGGAGTGGCCAGCCGGGCTGCCTCGCCTTGGGCCGCGCGACGAGCTTGCGTTCAGTGCGATTGCCCGGGACAGCCTGAAGGTTTCCTGAGGCTGTACTGGTCATGGGGTGGTAGGGTAGTGCCCAGTCTTCAAGGAGCCTGACATGGACCCGATCACCACGCTTGCCGCCCGCCTGGGCGAACACCTGCGCCGCTTCAACGCCCAGGTGACCACTGCCGAATCCTGCACCGGCGGCGGCATCGCCGAGGCCATCACCCGCATTCCCGGCAGTTCGGCCTGGTTCGAAGCCGGCTACGTGACCTACTCCAATACCCAGAAAACCCGCCAGCTGCGGGTGCCCGAGGCGCTGTTCGGCCAGGTGGGTGCGGTCAGCCAGGAAGTGGTCGAAGCCATGGCCCGGGGGGCGCAAGCCGCCAGCGGCGCACGGTTTGCGGTGGCGGTGAGCGGGGTGGCTGGGCCAGACGGTGGCTCGCCGGCCAAACCGGTGGGCACCGTGTGGCTGGCCTGGGCCGATGGCAGCCATGTCTTCAGCGAACGCCGCCAGTTTGACGGCGACCGCGATGCGGTGCGCCGACAAACGGTGATCGCCGCGCTAGACGGCTTGTTACAGCTTGGTGCCGAGTAAATCGACGACAGGGGTTTGCTCGCGCGCTTCGCTGTGGAATAATACTGGCTACTTATACAGGTATTCCGGCCATCAGGGCCAAGTCGAACACGTGAGGATTTCAATGGACGACAACAAGAAACGCGCCTTGGCTGCGGCCCTGGGTCAGATCGAACGCCAATTCGGCAAGGGCGCGGTCATGCGCATGGGCGACCACGAGCGCACTGGCATCCCGGCCATCTCCACCGGTTCCCTGGGCCTGGACATTGCCCTCGGTATCGGCGGCCTGCCAAAAGGCCGTATCGTCGAAATCTACGGCCCGGAGTCCTCGGGTAAAACCACCCTGACCCTGTCGGTCATCGCCGAAGCCCAGAAGAACGGCGCCACCTGCGCCTTCGTCGACGCCGAGCACGCCCTCGACCCGGAATACGCCGGCAAGCTGGGTGTCAACGTCGACGACCTGCTGGTTTCGCAGCCGGACACTGGCGAGCAGGCCCTGGAAATCACCGACATGCTGGTGCGTTCCAACGCGGTTGACGTGATCATCGTCGACTCCGTGGCTGCTCTGGTCCCCAAGGCCGAGATCGAAGGCGAGATGGGTGACATGCACGTGGGTCTGCAGGCCCGTCTGATGTCGCAGGCGCTGCGCAAGATCACCGGTAACATCAAGAACGCCAACTGCCTGGTCATCTTCATCAACCAGATCCGTATGAAGATCGGCGTGATGTTCGGCAGCCCGGAAACCACCACCGGTGGTAACGCCCTGAAGTTCTACGCCTCCGTGCGCCTGGACATCCGCCGTACCGGCGCGGTCAAGGAAGGCGACGAAGTGGTCGGCAGCGAAACCCGCGTCAAGATCGTCAAGAACAAGGTCTCGCCGCCGTTCCGTCAGGCCGAGTTCCAGATCCTCTACGGCAAGGGCATCTACCGCAACGGCGAGATCATCGACCTGGGTGTTTCTCAGGGGCTGGTGGAGAAATCCGGTGCCTGGTACGCCTACCAGGGCAACAAGATCGGCCAAGGTAAAGCCAACGCCGCCAAGTACCTGGCTGAGAACCCGGCCATTGGCGCCGAGATCGAGAAGCAGATCCGCGAGAAGCTGCTCAAGGCTGGTGCTGCCGCCGAAGCAGGCAAGGCTGCCGCAGTCGAGGCCAAGGCCGACGACGTGGCTGATGCCGAAGCCGGTTATTGATAGCGGTTGTAGTTAGCCGATTATGTCCGCCGTACTCGACACCCCCGTCGCCATTCGGCGGACAGCCATGGACCTGCTCGCGCGACGTGAGCATGGTCGCGTCGAGCTGACGCGCAAGTTGCGTCAGCGCGGCGCTTCGGATGAGTTGATCGAGCCCGAGCTCGACCGGCTCGCCGAAGAAGGGCTGCTCAGCGAAGCCCGCTACCTCGAAAGCTTCATCCGGTATCGCTCCA
Organism: Pseudomonas sp. SWRI68; assembly: GCF_014269165.1. NCBI lineage: Bacteria > Pseudomonadati > Pseudomonadota > Gammaproteobacteria > Pseudomonadales > Pseudomonadaceae > Pseudomonas > Pseudomonas sp. SWRI68. Next base: position 550,207 of record NZ_JABWRU010000001.1, read on the forward strand.
ATTCCGGCTATGGCCCTGCGCGTATACGCGAAGAGCTTGGCCAGCGCGGCCTGGCGCGTGGCGATATCGATCAGGCATTGCGTGAAAGCGGTGTGGACTGGGCGCAGCGGCTGATGGATGTCTGGCAGCGCAAGTTTGCCGGCCAGCGCCCCCATGACCCCCGCAGCCGTGGTCAGCAGACCCGCTTTCTGGCCTACCGTGGTTTCTCCATGGAGATGATCAGCCGGTTGCTTAGTGGTCGCGACCTCGACGATTACTGAAACCTCACGGTTCCCTGTAGGAGCGGCCTTGCGTCGCGAAAGGGGCGCGTAGCGGCCCCAGGTTCTGTGTCGTTGCAGAGGGGCCGCTACGCAGCCCTTTCGCGACCTCGACGATTACTGAAACCTCACGGTTTCCTGGAGCGGCCTTGCCGGGGCGCCGGACCGGTCGGAAAGGGGCGCGTAGCGGCCCCAGGTTCTGTGTCGTTGCAGAGGGGCCGCTGCGCAGCCCTTTCGCGACGCAAGGCCGCTCCTACAGAGGCCGCGATATTCGCAGAGGCCGATTTACCCCTACCCGGCGGTGGGTGGTTCAATTGACCTTCAACGCCTCCCTGGCCCGCTGGGTCGTGTGCATGGGCTGCGGCTTGGCCCAGTTCTCCGGCAGGTTGATGAAGTCCACCAGCTCGCGCAGCCGGCCCTGGTCGCGGCCGTTGAAGGCGAACGACAGCCGGGTCAGGTGGCTGAAGTTACCTACCTCATGCTCCGCGCCGCTGTCGGCGTGCTGGTGGTACTTGCCACTCAGGCGCAAATCGGCGAAACCTTCCTGAATGTCATACAGCGCAGCCTCGCTGAGCGGGTGATGCATGCGGATCACGAACTGGTTCTTCAGCCAGCGGCTGGAGTGGTAGTTGCTGTAGAACTGGTTGATTTCCTCCACCGCCTCATCGGCGCTGTGCACCAGGCGCACCAACTTGAGGTCGCTGGGCAGGATGTAGCGGTTCTCTTCGAGCTGGCGGCTGATGAAGGCCAGGCAATCGCGCCAGAAGCTGCCACCGGGTGAGTCGAGCAACACCACCGGCACCAAAGGGCTCTTGCCGGTCTGGATCAGGGTGAGCACTTCGAGTGCTTCATCCAGCGTGCCGAACCCGCCCGGGCAGAGCACCAGGCCATCGGCTTCCTTGACGAAAAACAGCTTGCGAATGAAGAAGAAGTGGAAGGGCAACAGTTTGTCGGTGCCGTCCACCGTGGGGTTGGCATGTTGCTCGAAGGGCAGGGTGATGTTGAAGCCCAGGCTGTGTTCGCTGCCGGCCCCTTCGTGGGCTGCAGCCATGATGCCACCACCGGCGCCAGTAATGACCATCAGGTCGGAGCGGGCCAGGGTGGCGCCCAGCTCGCGGGCCAGGGCGTACATCGGGTGTTCCAGTGGCGTTCGGGCCGAGCCGAATACTGTCACCTTGCGTCGGCCCTTGTAGCGTTCCAGGGCGCGGAACGAGTGGTCCAGCTCGCGCAACGCCTGCAGGGTGATCTTGGCACTCCAGCGATCGGTGTCGTCGTGGGCCATGCGCAGGATGGTCAGCATCATGTCGCGGTACAGGGGCAGATTGGGGCTGTTCGGTGCAACGAGTTGCAGTTGTTCGTCGATCTTGCTCAGGTCGATGTTGTTGTCCCTGAAATGATTGAACAACAGCTCATTGGGTTGGTAAGGCATTCAACGTCTCCTTCTGCAGCAAAACCTCTGACCGGGTCGATGGGGTGTCCCGGCCGCGACACTGCATGCGTCGCTGGCTGCTGATGCTCGAGTGTGCAGTTCGAGCGTTGCAGTAGGCCTTCACGGCCAGGGTGCAGTAGCAATCAATCCATCTCGTCGATTCGGGTGTACTCGATATCAATCTAGACCCTCGCGCCTGATCGTGCCGCAGTCATTGCAGCCGCCGCTGGTCGGCGCGCACCCAATGGCGCTGAGGGTTTGGTTAACTGGGGAAGCGAAACGTATCGATGCAGGAGGTGGCGGTATGCATCGCTTGATCATCGAGGTGGACCAGCAGCTCTATCAGCAGCTGGAAAATGCGGCGCAGGTGCACCACCTGAGCCTTGAGGCAGAGTGTCGTCGCAGGCTTTCGGAGCTGGAGTGCCAGTCACGCTATCTACAGGCGCTTCTGGCAGAATTGCGCGCCGATGCCGAAGAAGAGCAGTGGCGCGCGCCTGATGACCAGCGGGTGGTCTAGGTCATCGGTTTACTTCTTTTTGTTGCCCGCAACGCAGCTGGCGGCATCGAATGCCTGGTCCATGACTGGTTGGTTGGTCTTGTACACCGTGAAGCGATAGACCATCACAGCGCCCTTGGACATCAGGTTACGGTAACCGCTGTTACGGCAAACGCTGTCTCCCAGTTGGCTGCGGACTTGTTCCGGGTTGCCCTGCATGCGCTCGGCATGGCTTTGGCGCACGCTCAGGTGGTTGACCAGGGCCTTGCCTTCGACGGTGTAGCCTTGGTCGAGGATGTCTTCGTTGACGGCGCGGGGCGTGCCGACGCTGCTCTCTTTGGCGACCTTTTGCAGCATCTTGTTCAGATCGTAGTCCTGCTTGGACGCCGCCTGGGCCGCCAGAGGCAGGGTGAGCAAAAGGCTCAAGGTCGGGACGATAAGGCGCAGCATGTATCTCTCCTGGTTCATTGACTGGCGGTTTGACATGCGCCGGCAGGTGGCGTTCCCTGAGGGTCGCTTGACGGCTGGTCGGGTGCGCCAAAGTGTCGATTATAAGGGGCCGGCCAGTCCCGCTGCACGGCAAATGACGCCCGCTCTGGTAGACTTGCGTTTTGAGTTTCCGAGCCCTCGCAGTGTCCATCTTCAACCTTTCCAAAGGCCTGCCAGCATGAGCCACGCGGTAGCGCGCCTGCGCGCCGAACGCCTGGCCCGCAGCAACAAGCCGTTCATTGCCCGGGGTTCTCGGGCCGTCCGTTGCCCGCAATGCCGGGTCATTGCCAGCCATTGCCTGTGTGCCTGGAAGCCCCGGGTGCCGGCGGAGTCGGGTGTGTGCCTGTTGATGCACGACACTGAGCCACTCAAACCGACCAACACCGGTTGGCTGATTGCCGACCTGGTCGAGGACACCTCGGCCTTCGGCTGGCAGCGCACTGCAGTCGATGACAACCTGCTGGCGCTGCTCGAACAGCCTCAATGGCAGCCCTATATCGTCTTCCCCGGCGAGTTCGTTGCCCAAGAGCGGGTAGTCAACCAGGTGGTGCGCGAGCCCGGTAAACGGCCGTTGTTCATACTGCTCGACGCCACTTGGACCGAGGCGCGCAAGATGTTTCGCAAGAGCCCCTACCTGGACCGTTTCCCGGTGCTGAGCCTTGAAGCCGAACAGATGTCGCGCTACCGCTTGCGCCGTTCCAAGCGTGACGACCACTTCTGCACGGCGGAAGTGGCCGCCATGTGCCTGGAACTGGCTGGCGATCAGCGTGCCTCGCAGGCCCTGGACGCCTACCTGGACGTGTTCAGCCTGCACTACCTGAGCGCCAAGCGGCATTTGCCGCTGGACGAGCAGGACGACGCGCATCAGCGTTTGCATACCTTCCTATAGTCCAAGGGGCAGTGATGCCGGATTGGTTCATAATGACGGGGCTGGCAGCCAGGGTGGGCGAGGACGGCAGGGCAATTGTCTTGACCACCCCGACCGTGCTCGGCATCCTTGGCGCCGATTCGGGCACGCCGAAAATGCTGTTACCCCGGACTTTGCCGTGCCTTTCCGCCAAGCGCCCTGACTACCCCGCACGCGCCTGGCACAGAACAGGATCCTTAGATCGATGGCCACTTACGAAATCCTGATTGCCGATGACCACCCGCTGTTTCGTGGCGCCCTGCGCCAGGCTGTTACCCTGGGCCTTGGCGCCGATGTACGCCTGGTTGAAGTTGCGAGCATTGCCGAACTGGAAACCCGCCTGAGCGAGAAAGCCGACTGGGATTTGGTGCTGTTGGACCTCAACATGCCGGGCGCCTATGGCTTCTCCGGGCTGGTCCTGTTGCGTGGGCAATACCCGCAGATCCCCGTGGTGATGGTATCGGCGCAGGAAGAAGCAGCGGTTGTGGTCAAGTCGCGCGAATTTGGCGCCAGTGGCTTCATCCCCAAGTCCAGCCCGCTGGAAGTGATTCAGGACGCCGTGCGCAAGGTGCTGGACGGCGAGGTCTGGTGGCCACCGCAGGCGTTCGAGAAAGTCGACGTTTCGGCTGAGGCCAAGGCCGCCAGCGAAGGGCTGGCCAGCCTCACGCCGCAGCAGTTCCGCGTACTGACCATGGTTTGTGAAGGTTTGCTGAACAAGCAGATCGCCTACGAGCTCAGCGTCTCGGAGGCCACCATCAAGGCCCACGTGACGGCGATCTTCCGCAAGCTGGGCGTGCGTACTCGCACCCAGGCGGCCTTGTTGCTGCAACAACTTGAATCGGTTGCCAGCCACTAACTGCCTGCCTCTTCACGCTTTTTTGACCCACGCTGGATTAGTCTGCCGGCCTTTTATCGGTGAAGTGACGCACATGTCGCCATTCAAAGGCCAGACCGGCCTCAAACGCATCTTCAACGCCGCCGGCTATTCGCTGGACGGCTTGCGCGCTGCCTTCAAGGGCGAGGCCGCGTTCCGTCAGCTGGTCCTGCTCAACGTGCTGCTGATCCCGACGGCCTTCTGGCTGCCGGTCAGCCGCGCAGAGCGGGCGATCATGATCGCGGTGTGCCTGCTGGGCCTGATCGTCGAGCTGTTCAACTCGGCGGTGGAAGCCGCCATCGACCGTATTTCGCTTGAGCGCCACCCCTTGTCGAAAAACGCCAAGGACATGGGCAGCGCCGCGCAACTGGTGGCGCTGACCATGGTTGCCCTGGTCTGGGGTGTGATTCTGCTCTAGGCGATTGGTGGCAGCACGATCTCGTCACTGCGGGTAAAGCCCGCGGTGAAGTTGCGGCACAACTCAAGAAACTCGCGCATGGCCGACGTCTGGTACTTCTGCTTGTGCCAGATGAAGTAGAACTGGCGCATCAAGTCCAGCTCCGGCGTTTCCACCGGTACCAGGCTGCCGCGGCGGAACGCATCGCGCAGGGCCAGGCGCGAGATGCAGCCGATGCCCAGGCCTGATTCCACCGCGCGCTTGATGGCCTCGGTATGTTCCAGTTCCAGGCGGATGTTGAGGTTGGCGCGATGATGGCGCATGGCCTGGTCAAAGGTCAGGCGTGTACCGGAGCCCTGCTCGCGAAGAATCCAGGCTTCCTGGGACAATGTCTGGATATCCGCGTGGCCTAGCGTCGCCAAGGGGTGTTGTGGCGCGCAGAACACTACCAGCTCGTCCTCGACCCAAGGCTGAACTTCAAGGTCAGGGTGGTTGCAATCGCCTTCGATCAGACCCAGATCAATTTCGTAGTGGGCGACCTGGTGCACGATATGCGCAGTGTTCTGCACGTGCAGCTTGACCTGGCTTTCCGGGTGCACCTGCATGAAGCTGCCGATCAGCAGGGTCGCCAGGTAGTTGCCGATGGTCAGTGTGGCGCCGACCGCCAGCGAACCGAAGGCGGACTTGCCATTGAGCAGGTCTTCGATTTCCTTGGCCTGGTCGAGCAGGGCCACGGCCTGCGGCAGCAGTTGATGGCCCAGGGCGTTGAGGCTCAGGCGTTTGCCGGCGCGATCGAACAGCTGACAGCTGGATTGGCGCTCAAGCTCGGTGATGGAGGTGCTGGCAGCCGACTGCGACAGCGACAGCAGGCCGGCGGCTCGAGAGACGCTTTGATGCTGGGCCACGGCGACGAAGACTTGAAGCTGACGGAGTGTGAATCGCATATCTATATAACCGATAACACATATCTTGATAATTCAGTTAACAGATATTGTCGCTGCCCCTAAACTATCGCGCAACTGCGCGTTTTGCGCGCGCTGCGTCTTTCTTCAGGAGCCCCATCGATGAGCAACATGAACCACGAACGTGTCCTCAGTGTGCACCACTGGAACGACACTCTGTTCAGCTTCAAGTGCACCCGTGACCCGGGCCTGCGCTTCGAGAACGGTCAGTTCGTGATGATCGGCCTGCAGCAGGAAACCGGTCGCCCGCTCATGCGCGCCTATTCCATCGCCTCGCCGAACTGGGAAGAGCACCTGGAGTTCTTCAGCATCAAGGTGCCGGACGGCCCGCTGACTTCCCAGTTGCAGCACTTGAAGGAAGGCGACGAGATCATCATCAGCAAGAAGCCTACCGGTACCTTGGTCCTCGACGACCTGAACCCGGGCAAGCACCTCTACCTGCTGAGCACCGGCACTGGCCTGGCCCCTTTCATGAGCGTCATCCAGGACCCGGAAACCTACGAGCGCTTCGAGAAGGTGATCCTGGTTCACGGCGTGCGTTACGTGAACGAGGTGGCCTACCGCGAGTTCATCACCGAGCACCTGCCGCAGAACGAGTTCTTCGGTGAGTCGGTACGCGACAAGCTGATCTACTACCCGACCGTGACCCGCGAGCCGTTCGAGAACCAGGGCCGACTGACCGACCTGATGCGCAGCGGCAAACTGTTCAGCGACATCGGCCTGCCGCCGATCAACCCGCAGGACGACCGCGCGATGATCTGCGGCAGCCCAAGCATGCTGGATGAGACCAGCGAAGTGCTGGACAGCTTCGGCCTGAAAGTCTCCGCCCGTATGCGTGAGCCGGGTGACTACCTGATCGAGCGTGCCTTCGTCGAGAAGTAAGGCGCAGGCTGGTACGAAAAAGGCGACCCTCGGGTCGCCTTTTTTTTGCTGCTGAGGGAGGTGCTGTTTGCGGGGGAGGTCGGTGCGGGCTATTCGACGCGCGTCTCGCCGCTGTACACCAGAATCTCCCGGCAGCGCTTGCACAGGTACCGTCGCCCCTGGCGCACCAGCTTGTGCCGCTGTGCGGTAAACGGGAAATCACCTTGTGGGCACGGGCAGCGATAGATGTAGCGGGTTACCACGCGCCGTTGCACTTCATAGTTGTGGCAACGGTTGGGTGGCAGCTCATACACCCCACGCATGATCAGTTGCCACTCTTCGCCATGGGCCTGGATGCGCTCGCCAAACAGCTGGTGAGCCACCAGGTGCGCCACCTCGTGGGCGACGGTCTGGCGCAGGAAGTCTTCGTGGTTTTCGCGGTACAGCTGCAGGTTGAAGCGCAGCAGGTTCTCGTGCAGGTGGGCAACGCCGGCCTTCTGGCCGCGCAGTTTGAAGCTGACTTCCGGGCGCGGGAAGGGGCGTTTGAAGAAGGTTTCGGCTTGCTGGTAACAGGTTTCGACGCGTTGTCTGAGCAGCTCTGGCATGGCGGGGTAATTCTCCTTGCCGGGCATTATGCCGCAAGCCTTGGCGGCTTGCCGAGCCACCGGTCAGCGCACAGCCAGAGGCCGCCTTGCGGCGGCCTCTGGTTGATGCCCCAGTGTTGGTTGGATCTCGTTGGGTTGCTCTAGTTGGTGTAGACGGGCCCCACGCCCAGTCCCCAGATGATCACGGTCGCGGCCATGATCGCCACCAGTACCACAAGGCCTACCGCCAGCACCGAGCTGGAAAACAGGAAGCCTTCATCGGATGGAATGTTCATGAACGTCGGCAAGCCGACATACAACAGGTACACGGTGTAGCAGATGGCTGCAGTGCCGAGCAGCATGCCCAGCCACAGGTGCGGGTAGAGCGCCGCCAGGCCGCCGAGGAACAACGGCGTGGCGGTGTAGGTGGCGAAGGCAATGCACTGCGCCATGGACGGGTTGGCATCGTAGGTGCGCGCCATCCAGTGGATGAACGCGCCCATTACCGCCACCCCGGCGAGCATCGCCAGGTAGGACATGATGCTCATCCAGATAGCGCTTTCCATGGTCAGCATCACTGCCGGCCGGTCGCCAATCACCCAGCCGACCTGGGTGGTACCGATGAATGCGGAAACGGCAGGGATCGCCGCCAGGATCAAGGTGTGCGTCAGGTACATGTGGCTGATGGATTCTTCTTCGCCACGAATTTCCCGCCATTCCTGATCGGGATGGGTAAACAGCCCCACAACGTGATGAATCATGCCGATCACTCCTCTCAATGTTGCCAAACGCCCCCCAGATGGAGCGCAAGCGGCCCGAGGCCCGAACACCAATGCAAGCGGTAATGTGGCCTTATGTCGCAGTATAGGAAGCCGTTACCTGCACAAACCGCGCTTTTTAGAGCAAATTGCGCTGTAAGACCGCCTGCTGATTACCTTGAAGTCTTTATCGGAATGCCTACAGCGCCGCGCGGTTTGTGCGTAAAATAGCCGGCTTTTGTCACACCTCGCGGATCCAAGCGCTATGGGCACCCTCTCGGTCAACCAGAACAAACTGCAAAAACGCCTGCGTCGTCTCGCTGGCGAAGCCATCACCGACTACAACATGATCGAGGATGGCGACAAGGTCATGGTCTGCCTGTCCGGCGGCAAGGACAGCTACACCATGCTCGACGTTCTGTTGCACCTGCAAAAGGTGGCGCCGATCTCGTTCGAGATCGTGGCGGTGAACATGGACCAGAAGCAGCCCGGCTTCCCCGAGCATGTGCTGCCGGCCTACCTCAAGACCCTGGGCGTCGAGTACCACATCGTCGAGAAAGACACCTACTCGGTGGTCAAGGAACTGATCCCCGAAGGCAAGACCACCTGCTCGCTGTGCTCGCGCCTGCGCCGTGGCACCTTGTACACCTTCGCCGACGAAATCGGCGCGACCAAGATGGCGCTGGGGCACCATCGCGACGACATGGTCGAGACGTTCTTCCTCAACATGTTCTTCAATGGCTCGCTCAAGGGCATGCCACCCAAGCTGCGTGCCGACGATGGCCGTAACGTGGTGATCCGCCCGCTGGCCTACTGCAGCGAGAAGGACATCCAGGCCTACTCGGACATGCGCGAATTCCCGATCATCCCGTGCAACCTGTGCGGCTCGCAGGAAAACCTGCAACGCCAAGTGGTCAAGGACATGCTGGTGGAGTGGGAGCGCAAGCACCCGGGCCGTACCGAGAGCATCTTCCGCGCCATGCAGAACGTCGCGCCGTCACAGTTGGCGGACCGCAACCTGTTCGACTTCACCAGCCTGAAGATCGACGAAAGCGCCACGCCGCGTTTTCTCGACGTGCTGAATATCTGACCCCATGCGCGATTACCAGTGGCTGCATGAGTACTGCCTGAACCGCTTCGGCTCGGCCCAGGCCCTTGAGGCCTTTCTGCCGCAGCCACGCACGCCTGCGCAACTGCGTGGCATCAGTGACGATCGCTACCTGTCGACCTTGGCCCTGCGCGTGTTCCGCGCCGGGCTCAAGCACAGCCTGGTGGATGCCAAGTGGCCGGCATTCGAGCAAGTGTTCTTTGGCTTCGATCCGAACAAGGTGGTGCTGATGGGCGCCGAGCACCTGGAGCGGTTGATGCAGGACGAGCGCATCATCCGCCACCTGGGCAAGCTCAAGAGCGTGCCGCGCAATGCGCAGATGGTGCTTGATGTGGCAAAGGAGAAGGGCAGTTTCGGCGCGTTCATCGCCGACTGGCCGGTGACCGACATCGTCGGCTTGTGGAAGTACCTGGCCAAGCAGGGCAACCAGTTGGGCGGCTTGTCGGCACCGCGCTTCTTGCGCATGGTCGGCAAGGATACGTTTATCCCTACCGACGACATGGCCGCCGCGCTGATTGCGCAGAAGGTGATCGACAAGCAACCGACCAGCCAGCGAGACCTGGCCTTGGTGCAGCAGGCGTTCAACCAGTGGCACGAAGAGAGCGGGCGGCCGTTGTGCCAGTTGTCGGTGATGCTGGCGCATACCGTCAACCACTGAAATTGCGGGGGCTGCAAAGCAGCCCTGAACTCAAGCCCCTTCGCCCGCCAGGCGCCGCTCATGCTGGAACTTCCAGCGCACGAACAGCAACGCGCTGACGAACAGCCCCAGGCTCACGATCACCTCAATCCAGCCAAACACCGCCCGCGCCGGGTCGAACGCCGCCAGCACCCCCTTGATGAAGTAGATGTTCACCACAAAGCAGGTCCAGGCATGCGCCCGGGCACTGCCCGTGAGCATACCCGGCAGCAGCAACAGCAGCGGCACCAGCTCGACCGCCAGAATTACCTCGACCCGTGCCCCGTGCAAGTTGGCGAACCACAGGTTGTTCGCCACCAGCAACGCGATCAGCCCAAAAAAGCAGGCCAGGCTCAACGCCCGCGTCAGGCGCAGGCGCGGTGCCAGCCAGTCCAGCGGCGGCAACACCTTGGGCTTTCTAGCCACGCGCGGCCTCCAGGGCCTTGGCCGTGGTTGCCAGGCGTTGGCCGAGGGCGCGGCACAGGGTGATTTCGTGCTGATCGAGCTCACGCTTGCCGTCGGCACCGGCATGGTGGCTGGCGCCGTACGGTGTACCGCCGCCACGCGTTTCGAGCAATGCCGACTCGCTGTAGGGCAGGCCCATCACCAGCATGCCGTGGTGCATCAGCGGCAGCATCATCGACAGCAGGGTGGTTTCCTGGCCACCGTGCAGGCTGGCGGTGGAGGTGAACACCCCAGCCGGCTTGCCGACTAGCTCACCGCCCAGCCACAGGCTGCTGGTGCCGTCGAGGAAGTACTTCAGCGGCGCGGCCATGTTGCCGAAGCGGGTCGGGCTGCCCAGCACCAGGCCGGCGCAATGGCGCAGGTCGTCGAGGGTGGCGTACAGCGCGCCGCTGGCCGGGATGTCCGGGGCCACGGCTTCGCATTCGGTAGAAATCGCCGGCACCGTGCGCAGGCGTGCCTCCATACCGGCCATTTCGATACCGCGGGCGATGTGCCGGGCCATCTCGCTGGTGGAGCCATGGCGGCTGTAATACAACACCAGGATGAAGGGCTGGCTCACGGCAGGATCTCCAGCACCTTCTCCGGCGGGCGGCCGATCACGGCACGGTCGCCGGCCACCAGGATCGGCCGCTCGATCAGCTTAGGGTGCTGAGCCATGGCGTCGATCAGTTGCGCGTCGGTCAGGGCTGGGTTGGCCAGGTTCAGGTCCTTGTATTCGTCTTCGCCGGTGCGCAGCAGCTGGCGCGGGGCGATCCCCAGCTTGCCGAGCAGGGCTGCCAGGGTGGCGGTGTCCGGCGGTGTCTCGAGGTAGCGCACGATGGTTGGCGTCAGGCCACGGGCTTCGAGCAGTTCCAGCGCGCCGCGGGATTTAGAGCAGCGCGGGTTATGATAGAGCGTCAGGTCAGTCATGTCGGGTCGCATCCAGCTGGGTGTGGCGGCTATTCTAACCGCAGCGACTGAACCATTTGCTTGAAACTTCGAGAAGGATTGACCCATGGCAAGGCGTTTGGCAGCAGTACTGGCCATCACCGCGAGCCTTTTGCTCGGTGGTTGCGGTGCCGACTACGGCGTGGACCAACACGGCAACACGGTAAAGGCCGAGCAGATCGAGGGGCACTGGCTGGTGCTCAACTACTGGGCCGAATGGTGCGGCCCGTGCCGTACCGAAATCCCTGAACTGAACGCGGCGGCCAAGCAATGGGCAGCGGACGGTATCAAGGTGGTTGGGGTGAACTTCGATGGCTTGCAGGGCCAGGACCTGAAGCAGGCTGCCGACACCTTGGGCATCGGCTTTACCGTGCTGGCGCAGGACCCGGCCGAGCGTTATGAGCTGCCACGCAGCGAGGCGCTGCCGGTGACCTACATCATCGATGACAAGGGCAAGGTGCGTGAGCAACTGATGGGTGAGCAGACCCTGGAAGGGCTGCAGGCCAAGATCAAGGCGCTGAAGGGCGCTTGATGTAAATGGGGCTGCACAGCAGCCCCATTACCTTCAGCCTTCCTCAGGCCAGAACCGCAATGGCTTGCCCTCGGCCGGCCAGAAGCGCAACTGCTCCACCGGCGACACATCCCAGCGCTGTACGGTCTCCAGCGCCTGCAAGAAGCGTTTTTCCTGCTCCATCAGCGCCGGTGCGCACAGTTTGCGGGTTTTGCCGACCTTGCCGAAGCTCAGCTGCTCGCCGTCCAGCGTATAAGGTGCAAACCAGTGGTTGCAGCCACCATTGCCATACGCGCGACCATCACTGGCCAGGGTCAGGGTGAGGTGGCTGTAGTCAATCAGCGGGCGCTCGCCGATCCACTCCAGCACATAGCTGCGCTCCTGCTGCAGCTTCGACGGTTGCGCGGCGCAGCCGAGCAGGCTGGTGGCAATCAGCACGCCGGTCAGCAGATTTTTCACGCAGCGCTCTCCTGGCAACGCGGGCACAGGTGCTTTTCGCCACGGCTGGCCCAGCCCAGCTCAGCGATACGTGTGCTGGCAGCCGGTTGGCGGGCTTTCTTGCCCAGCTTGGCGTCCACCGCGAACTCGAAATCCAGCAGTGCGTCGCACTGGTCGCACGCGACCTGCCAGTTGAGGATTTCCAGTTCGTTGAACACCGGGCCGCTGGCCACGGCGACCCACTGGCCGCGCGGGTTGATCAGGTGTCGCACGCTTTCCACGGACAGGCGCATGGACAAGTCCTTGCTGCCCTTGAGGGTGACCAGCAAAGTGTCGCCCTTGTGCATCGAACCGCCGTTGCCGGTCACCTGATAGCGGCCGGGTACCAGGGAGCGGCACTCGATCAGGGTGTGTTGCGGGTTGAATAGGGTGTAGCGGAAATCGTGCTCGACCATGGGTCCTCCAGAAATGCCGCGTATCCTAGCATTAACCCAATACCAGATTCTGTGGATTGCCTGCCATCCAGCAGTTGATGTTGTCCAGCGTGGTGGTGGCGATGGCGTCCAGGGCTTCGCGGGTCAGGAAGGCCTGGTGGGCGGTGACGATCACGTTGGGGAAGGTCAGCAGCCGGGCCAGCACGTCGTCTTGCAGTGGCAGGTCGGAGCGGTCTTCGAAAAACAGCTGGGCCTCTTCCTCGTACACATCCAGGCCAAGGTAGCCGAGCTGGCCGCGCTTGAGCGCGTCGATCAGGGCCGGGGTGTCGACCAGGGCTCCTCGGCCGGTGTTGATCAGCATCGCCCCGGGTTGCAACTGCGCGAGGCTCTGCGCGTTGATCAGGTGCCGGGTGTGCTCGGTCAGCGGGCAATGCAGGCTGATGATGCGCGCTTCGCGCAGCAACTCGGGCAGTGCCAGGTAGCGGGCGCCGAGGGCCAGCAGCTCCGGGTTGGGGTAGGGGTCGTAGGCCAGCAACTGGCAGCCGAAGCCGGCCATGATGCGGGCGAAGGCAACGCCGATCTGGCCGGTGCCGACCACCCCGACGGTCTTGCCGTGCAGGTCGAAGCCGGTCAGGCCGTGCAAAGTGAAGTCGCCTTCGCGGGTGCGGTTGTAGGCCCGGTGCAGCCGCCGGTTGAGGGCGAGGATCAGGGCCACGGCGTGCTCGGCCACGGCGTGTGGCGAGTAGGCCGGTACCCGTACCACGGCCAGACCCAGGCGTTGGGCGGCGTTCAGGTCGACATGGTTGTAGCCCGCCGAGCGCAGGGCGATCAGGCGCGTGCCGCCCGCAGCCAGGCGCGCCAGCACCTGGGCGTCGAGTTCATCGTTGATGAAGGCGCAGACCACCTCGTAGCCATCGGCGAGGGGCGCGGTGTCCAGGGTCAGGCGGGCAGGCTGGAAGTGCAGGTCCAGTAAAGTGCCGGCGGCGGCCTGGGTAAAACTCTCCTGGTCGTAGTGCTGGCTGCTGAACAACAGGGCGCGCATGGTCGGGCTTCCTTTGCGAGGGGCTGGGTATTGTAGCCGCCTGGCCTGTCAGGCATTCAGGTGAGCCTGACAGGCCAGCCGATTGATCGCGCTGTCCAGCTCATCCAGTGCCTGCTGTGCAAGCGGATGCTCCTGTTTGAGCAAGGTCTCGCTGCGCTGGCATGCCGCCCGTAGTTGCGGCACGCCGCAATAACGCGAAGCGCCGTTGAGGCGGTGTACCTGCTCGATCAGCGTGGTGTGATCGTGCGCTTCACGCGCAGCGCGTATCGCCTCGCGATCGGATTCCAGCGACGCCAGCAGCATGGCCAGCATGTCGGCCGCCAGGTCGGGCTTGCCGGCTGCCAGGCGCAAGCCCTCCTCGGGGTCCAGCACCTTCAGTTCGTCACTGTTGGCCAGTTGTTCTGCCAGGCGTTCCTGCTGTGGCATGCCAAGGCTCAGGCCGGTCCACTTCATCACCACCTGGGCCAACTGCCGCTCGCTGATCGGCTTGGTCAGGTAGTCATCCATGCCAGCATGCAGCAGGGCGCGTTTCTCGTTGGCCATGGCATGCGCGGTGAGGGCGACGATCGGCAGCGGGCTGCCGTTCTGGGCGTTTTCCCACAGGCGGATCTGCTCGGTACAGGCGCGGCCATCCATGCCGGGCATCTGCACGTCCATCAGCACCAGGTCGAACGGCTCGTCCTGTACTGCCTGCACCGCCGCGTAGCCATTGTCCACCGCCAGTACCTCGGCACCGAGGTCTTCGAGCAGGGTCTGCACCAGCAGCAAGTTGGCCGCATTGTCATCAACGCAGAGGATCTTCGGCTGGCGCTGGCCGCTGTGGACGTTTGGCTCGCCGAGCGGGCGACGTGGCTGCACCAGCTCCAGCAGCAGCCGGCGCAACTTGCGCGTACAGGTCGGTTTGGACAGCAACTGGCCATGCCCATTGGGCAGGTAGGGGTGATACAGCGCCTGCTCGGTGGTCGGGCACAACACCACGCATTGGCATTGGTAGCGCTCAAGGTGCAGGTGATATTCCCCGAGCTGCTCTGGGGTGAGGTTGCCCAGGTTGGCGCCGAGCACTGCGAAGTCGAACGGGTGGCCAGCTTGATGGGCGGCCTGCACGGCATGCAGCAGTTGATCGAAAGAAGCGAACAGGCTGACGCTCAGGCCGCAGTCCTCAAGCTGGTGCTCCAGTGCCTGGCGCGCCAGCTCATGGCTGTCGACGATGGCCGCGCGCCGCCCCAGCAGCGGTTGCAGCGGCAGGTCTTCGGCATCGTCGTGGGCCTTGGGCAGGTTGAGGCTGATCCAGAACTGCGAGCCTTCACCCGGCGTGCTGTCGACGCCGATCTCGCCGCCCATCTGCTCGATCAGGCGCTTGGAAATCACCAGGCCCAGGCCGGTGCCACCGGGCTGGCGAGCCAGCGAGTTGTCGGCCTGGCTGAAGGCCTGGAACAGGGTGCGCACATCCTGCGGAGACAAGCCGATACCGGTGTCCTGCACGCTGATGCGAAGCTGTGCGCTGTCTTCGCGTTCGTCCTCGAGCATGGCGCGCACGACGATCGTGCCTTCGCGGGTGAACTTGATGGCGTTGCTCACCAGGTTGGTGAGGATCTGCTTGAGGCGCAGTGGGTCGCCGACCAGTGAAGACGGGGTGTCACGGTAGATCAGGCTGAGCAGTTCGAGCTGCTTGGCGTGGGCGGCAGGGGCGAGGATGGTGAGGGTGTCCTGGACCAGGTCGCGCAGGTTGAACGGAATGCTGTCGAGCACCAGCTTGCCGGCCTCGATCTTGGAGAAGTTGAGGATCTCGTTGATGATCCCCAGCAGGTTGTCGGCGGACTTCTCGATGGTGCTCAGGTAATCCAGCTGGCGCGGCGTCAGTTCGCTTTTCTGCAGCAGGTGGGTGAAACCGAGGATGCCGTTGAGCGGGGTGCGGATCTCGTGGCTCATGTTGGCCAGGAACTCCGACTTGATCCGGCTGGCCTCCAGGGCTTCCTTGCGGGCCATGTCCAGCTCGATGTTCTGGATCTCGATGGTTTCCAGGTTCTGGCGCACGTCCTCGGTGGCCTGGTCGATGCTGTGCTGCAACTCTTCATGGGCACTGTGCAGGGTCTCGGCCATGCGGTTGATGCCGCGGGCCAGCTCGTCCAGCTCATGGCTGCCCATGGCCGGCAGGCGTTCGTCGAGGTGGCCGTCCTTGAGCTGATTGACCGTGTGCTTGATGCGTTTGATCGGGTCGTTGATGGTGCGGCTCATGCGCAGGGCCAGCAGGCCACTGAGGGCCAGGCAGGCGAGGATCAGCAACAGGCTGGTGAACAGGTTGCGGTAGCCCCGCAGCAGGGTGCCGTCATGCGACAGTTCGATTTCGACCCAGCCCAGCAGGCGTTCGGCCTCGGCTGGCACCGCATCGGTGGCCAGGTCGCGGTGGTGGCCGAAGACCGGCATCAGGTAGCGGGTGGCATCATTGCCGGTGCGTTGCAGCAACTGGGTGCCGGTGCCGCCGCTTGGCGGCTGGTTGAGCATGCTCGGGCCGGCATGGGCCAGGCGCGTGCGGTCCGGGGCAAGGAAGGCAACGGCGCGCACATCGGCTTGCTCCAGGGTCTGTGCGGCAATCCGCTCCAGTTGCGCGGGCGCCAGGCGGGCCATGGCGGGCGCAGCCAGTGGCGCCAGTTGCTCGGCGATCATCTTGCCGCGTTGCAGCAGCTGGGTGCGCAAATCGCTTTGCTGCAACCAGGTGAAATAACTGCCCAGTACCAGCGCCATCAGGCCGGCAGGCAGCAGGGCCAACAACAGGACCCGGCTTCTGATTCCCAAACGATCGAGCACACTTGCCTCCTGTCATGTGCCTGGACGCCGTCAACCGCGTGACGGACCAAGCCGGGAAGTTACTCCGCCTGTTCCGGTATTGCACTCATTTGTCTGTCTTTTCGTGGCCTTGGCAAGGCATTGGTCGCAGGGCGGTTGCTTACAGCCGAGCGGATGCTCAATAATTGCGCAATTGAGAATGCATGGCAGTTGCTAATGAATCCCGTAGCTATTCACACCTCCAACATCCTCGCGATCGAGGATGACCCGGTGCTGGGCGCCTATCTGCACGAAGAGCTGCAGCGGGGTGGTTTCCAGGTGACCTGGTGCCGCAATGGCCTCGAAGGCCTTGAAACGGCAGGCCGTCAGGCCTTCGATGTGGTGCTCATGGACATCCTGCTGCCTGGGCTCAACGGCCTGGATGCACTGGCCCAGTTGCGCCTGCGCAGCGCCACGCCGGTAATTCTGATGTCGGCGCTGGGCGCCGAGGCCGATCGTATCAGCGGTTTTCAGCGGGGCGCCGACGACTACCTGCCCAAGCCCTTCAGCATGGCCGAACTGCAGGTGCGCATCGAGGCGATCCTGCGGCGTGTGGCCCTGGAGCGGCGTCATCAGCCGCAGCAGGAAGCCGTTTCAGGCGGTTTGCAGTTTGACGAAGCGCTCAGCGATGTACGGCTCGAAGGGCGCCTGGCCGGCCTCACCCCGAGCGAATACCGGCTGCTCGAGATCCTCAACCGCAACCTGGATGAGGTGCTGAGCAAACCCTTCCTTTATCAGCAGGTTCTGCAGCGGGGTTACTCGCGGCATGATCGCAGCCTGGACATGCACGTCAGCCAGATTCGCCGCAAGCTCAAGGGCATCGGCTACCAGGAGCGGCAGATCCGCACCGTCTGGGGCAAGGGCTACGTGCTCAGCGCCAGCGAAATGGAGTAGGCCATGCTCGACCGCCATTCACTGTTCTGGAAGCTGGCCATTCTGTTGGTGGGCTTCTGCCTGCTGATGATCGGCCTGAGCTACACCTGGGGCCGGCACATGGAAACCCAGAACGCCTTCCTTTCCGAGCCGGCGCGGCAGTTGCTGCGCGGCTACGCGGCCGAGGCCGAACGGGCCTGGCGCAGCGGCGGGCGAGCAGGGCTGGACCAGTGGGTGGGCGAGATGCACCAGCGCGAGCGCGGCTGGGTCGGCGTGCTCGACAGCAACCTGCGGCCGCTCGACAGCGCCACCCTGCGCCCCGATATCATGCAAAGGCTGACGCGCCTGCGCAGCGTCGACTGGCCCATGAGCCGGCGCAGTGTCGACCAACCTTGGCTGCGCATTCCATTCCCGGGGGCGCCGGAGCAGGGCATGCTGGTGATCGAGCTGCCCGAACGCCTCAACCCCGGCCAGTACCGCGTACTGTGGCGGGTGGTGACCAACGGCATCATCCCTGGCCTGTTCACCCTGCTGCTGTGCGTGGGCCTGTACCGCATGCTGATCGTGCCGCTCAACCAGTTGCGTGAGCAGGCCAATGCCTGGCGCGCCGACCAACTGTCGGCGCGCCTCGACCCGCGCACCATCGCCCGGCATGACGAGCTTGGCGAGCTGGCCCGGGCGTTCGACCAGATGGCCGACCGGCTACAGGGCACCGTGGCCCTGCAGCAGCAGATGTTGCGCGACCTGTCCCACGAAATGCGCACGCCGCTTAGCCGGCTGCGTGTGGCCTGTGACGGCGAAACCGACCTGCAGGGCCTGCGCGAGCGGCTGGCGCGTGAGGTGGACTGCATGCAGCAACTGGTCGAGGGCACCTTGCAGCTGGCCTGGCAAGACGCCGAGCGCGCGCCGATGAACCTGGAGCCGATCCAGGTCCAGGCGCTGTGGGACCTGCTCGCCGAAGATGCCAGTTACGAAAGCGGCTGGTCACCCGCGCGGCTGCGCTGCGAACTGCCCGCCAGTTGCTGGGTGCAAGGCAACCTCAATTACCTGGCCCAGGCGCTGGAAAACCTGCTGCGCAATGCCATCCGTCACTCGCCGGCCGACGGCCAGGTGCGCCTCGGCGGGCAGCGCGAGGGCAACCACTGGTGGCTGTGGCTGGAGGATGAAGGCCGGGGCGTGGCCGAGGAGGACCTGGAACGGATCTTCGCGCCGTTTTCCCGGCTGGATGGTTCGCGCCCCGGCGACGGCGGGTTCGGCTTGGGGTTGAGCATTGCCCGCAGCGCCATCCAGCGCCAGGGCGGGACCTTGTGGGCGGAGAATGGCAAGCGGGGCCTGCGCTTGTGGATGCGCCTGCCCGCGCATGAACCCGTTGGCCGCGAACAGGACGACAAGCGGCCGCAGCGCACCGCTTATAGCGTGTAGCTATATGCATCACAGATTGCGTGATATGGCCGGGAAAGGTTTGCCGGTATGATAGGCGCCCCTGCCGTCCGGATTGTGAAATACGCCATGACCTTGCAGTACCCAACCATCGCCGATTGCGTCGGCAATACGCCCCTGGTTCGCCTGCAGCGCATTGCCGGAGAGACCAGCAACACGCTTCTGCTCAAGCTCGAAGGCAACAATCCCGCCGGCTCGGTCAAGGACCGCCCGGCGCTGTCGATGATCTCCCGCGCCGAACTGCGCGGCCAGATCAAACCTGGCGACACGCTGATCGAGGCCACCTCGGGCAACACCGGCATCGCCCTGGCGATGGCGGCAGCGATCAAGGGTTACAAGATGATCCTGATCATGCCGGACAACTCCACCGCCGAACGCAAGGCCGCCATGACGGCCTACGGCGCCGAGTTGATCCTGGTGACCAAGGAGGAGGGCATGGAAGGTGCCCGTGACCTCGCCGAGAAGCTGCAGGCCGAAGGCCGCGGCCTGGTGCTCGACCAGTTCGCCAATGGCGACAACCCGATCGCCCACTACAACAGCACCGGCCCGGAGATCTGGCAGCAGACCCAGGGCAACATCACCCATTTCGTCAGTTCCATGGGTACCACCGGCACCATCATGGGCTGCTCGCAGTACCTCAAGGAGCAGAACCCGGCGGTGCAGATCATCGGCCTGCAGCCGATGGAAGGCTCGGCTATCCCGGGCATCCGTCGGTGGCCGGAGCAATACCTGCCGAAAATCTTCGACGCCAGCCGCGTGGACCGCGTGGTTGACATGTCGCAGCAGGAAGCCGAAGACATCACCCGCCGCCTTGCCCGTGAAGAGGGCATTTTCTGCGGCGTGTCTTCCGGCGGTGCGGTCGCGGCGATGCTGCGCCTGTCTCGCGAGGTGGAAAACGCGGTAATGGTCGCAATCATCTGCGACCGTGGTGACCGATACCTGTCCACTGGCCTGTTTGACCCGAGCTAAATGTCCAAGAAGAAAAGCAACAGCGGCCTGCGCTTCCAGCCAGCCGGTGGCAACCGTAGCCCTCAGGTTCCCGTGGGCAAGAAACAGCGCCTGGATATCGAGCGCCTGGCCGGTGACGGCCGTGGCATCGCATTCCATGAAGGGCGTACCTGGTTCGTCAGCGGCGCGTTGGCCGGTGAGGCCGTCGAGGCCCGCGTGCTCAATGCCCGCGGCAAGGTGGTGGAGGCGCGCCTGGAACGCGTGCTGCAGGCCAGCCCCGAACGGCGCGAGGCGCCGTGCCGGCACTATGCCCGCTGTGGTGGCTGCAACCTGCAGCATTTGCCCCACGAAGGGCAACTGGCGCTCAAGCAGCGCACGCTGGCCGAGCAACTGCAGCGGGTTGCCGGCCTACAACCCGAAGCATGGGCCGCCCCGCTGAGCGGGCCGGAATTCGGCTACCGACGCCGGGCGCGGGTAGCCGTGCGCTGGGACATCAAGGCGCGTCAGCTGGAAGTCGGCTTCCGTGCCGAAGCCAGTCAGGAGATCATTTCCATCGACGAATGCGCGGTGCTGGTACAGCCCTTGCAGTCGATTCTGCGTCACTTGCCGACCGCCTTGCGTGCGTTGAGCAAACCGCAGGTAATCGGCCATGTCGAGCTGTTCAGCGGCACTGCCGAAGCCGTGCTGGTACGCCATGTCGCGCCGCTGGCGGAAGATGACCTGGCACGCCTGCAGGCATTTTGCAGCGAGGCCGGGGCGCAGCTCTGGCTGCAGGGTGAAGGTGAGCCGGCGCCCGTGGATACGGCCGCGAAACTGGGCTTTGCCCTTGAGCCCTGGCAGTTGGAACTGGCCTGGCGCCCCGGCGACTTCGTGCAGGTCAACGCGCAGGTCAACACGGCGATGATCGAGCAGGCCCTGGCCTGGCTCGCACCCACGGCCGACGAGCGTGTGCTGGACCTGTTCTGCGGCCTGGGCAACTTTGCCCTGCCGCTGGCCCGCCAGGCCCGTGAAGTGGTGGCGGTGGAAGGTGTACAGGCCATGGTCGATCGGGCTGCGGCCAATGCCCGAAACAACAATGTGCATAACGCACGGTTTTTTCAGGCCGATTTATCGCAGCCTTTGGCAGGTGCCGAATGGGCCGCCGAAGGCTTTTCTGCGGTACTCTTGGATCCACCGCGCGACGGTGCTTTCGAGGTGGTGCGAGATATCGCCCGCCTCAAGGCCAAGCGGCTGGTCTACGTATCGTGCAACCCGGCCACGCTGGCGCGAGACGCCCAGGTGCTGGTCGGTCAGGGGTACCGGTTAAAAAGGGCCGGGATTCTCGACATGTTTCCTCAGACGGCGCATGTCGAGGCCATGGCGTTATTCGAGGCGGGCTAGCAGACTGGCCCGTTGGTGGGGTTGCCAGGGAATGGCGGCCGCACAGTGGAAGCCTGCGTACCCGCGTGGTGCGCTGTATGGAAAGGTAAAACAAAGATGGTACAGGTGAGAGTGCACCAGCCGGTCAACACCGACGGCAGTATCAATCTCGAAGCATGGCTGGATCATGTGGTAAGCGTCGATTCGGCCCTGAATCGCGCGGAACTCAAAGAAGCCTGCGAGTTCGCTCACGAAGTCGAGAGAAAGGGTAACCCTGCCAAGCATTCCTGGGCCGACGGTACGTCCAGCTTCCAGGCGGGCCTGGAGATCGCCGAAATTCTCGCCGACCTCAAGCTCGACCAGGATTCGCTGGTAGCGGCCGTCATCTATCGCTCGGTGCGCGAAGGCAAAGTGACCTTGGCCGAAGTCAGTCAGCGCTTTGGGCCGGTGGTGTCCAAATTGATCGACGGCGTGCTGCGCATGGCGGCCATCAGTGCCAGTCTCAGCCCGCGCCAATCGTTGGTGCTGGGCTCCCAGGCGCAGGTCGAGAACCTGCGCAAGATGCTCGTGGCCATGGTCGACGATGTGCGCGTGGCGCTGATCAAGCTGGCCGAGCGCACCTGTGCAATCCGCGCGGTCAAGGCTGCCGACGACGATAAACGCCTGCGTGTCGCGCGCGAAGTGTTCGACATCTATGCACCACTGGCTCACCGCCTGGGTATCGGTCACATCAAGTGGGAGCTGGAAGACCTGTCTTTCCGTTACCTCGAACCCGACCAGTACAAACAGATCGCCAAGCTCCTGCACGAGCGCCGGCTGGACCGCGAGCGCTTCATCAGCGACGTGATGAACCAGTTGCAGAACGAACTGCTGGCCACCGGCGTGAATGCCGATATCAGTGGCCGGGCAAAACACATCTATTCGATCTGGCGCAAGATGCAGCGCAAAGGCCTGGAATTCAGCCAGATCTACGATGTGCGCGCAGTGCGCGTGCTGGTGCCGGAGATCCGCGACTGCTACACCGCATTGGGCATCGTTCATACGCTGTGGCGGCACATCCCCAAGGAGTTCGACGACTACATCGCCAACCCCAAGGAGAACGGCTACCGCTCGTTGCACACGGCGGTGATCGGCCCCGAGGGCAAGGTGCTGGAGGTGCAGATCCGTACCCATGGCATGCACGAGGAAGCCGAACTGGGCGTGTGCGCGCACTGGCGCTACAAGGGCACCGACGTCAAGCCCAGCTCCAATCACTACGAAGAGAAGATTTCCTGGCTGCGCCAGGTGCTCGAGTGGCATGAAGAGCTGGGTGACATCGGCGGCCTGGCCGAACAGCTGCGGGTCGACATCGAGCCTGACCGGGTCTATGTGTTCACCCCCGACGGCCATGCCATCGACCTGCCCAAGGGCGCCACACCGCTGGACTTCGCCTACCGCGTGCACACCGAAATCGGTCACAACTGCCGCGGCGCCAAGATCAACGGGCGTATCGTGCCGCTCAACTACAGCCTGCAGACGGGCGAGCAGGTCGAGATCATCACCAGCAAACACGGCAACCCCAGCCGTGACTGGTTGAACTCCAACCTGGGTTACGTCACCACCTCGCGGGCGCGGGCGAAGATTGTCCATTGGTTCAAACTGCAGGCACGCGACCAGAACGTGGCGGCCGGCAAGACCTTGCTCGAACGTGAACTCAGCCGCCTGGGCCTGCCCCAGGTGGACTTCGAGCGCCTGGCCGAGAAGACCAATGTCAAGACCGCCGAAGACATGTTCGCCTCGCTGGGTGCCGGTGATCTGCGCCTGGCGCACCTGGTCAACGCCGCCCAGCAATTGCTCGAGCCCGAGCGCATCGAGCAGATCGAGCTGGTGCAACGCAAGCCCACCGGGCCGCGTACCGGCAAGCGCGGCGATATCCAGATCCAGGGTGTCGGCAACCTGCTGACGCAGATGGCCGGCTGCTGCCAGCCGCTGCCAGGCGATGCCATCGTCGGCTATATCACCCAGGGCCGGGGTGTGAGCATCCACCGCCAGGACTGCGCTTCGGTGCTGCAACTGGCAGGCAAGGAGCCAGAGCGGATGATCCAGGTCAGTTGGGGGCCGATCCCGGTGCAGACCTACCCGGTCGACATCGTCATCCGTGCCTACGACCGCCCAGGCTTGCTGCGTGACGTGTCGCAGGTACTGCTCAACGAGAAGATCAACGTGCTGGCGGTCAACACCCGCTCGAACAAGGAAGACAACACGGCGTTGATGTCGCTGACCATCGAGATTCCAGGCCTGGATGCGCTTGGGCGCTTGCTGGGGCGGATCTCGCAGTTGCCGAACATCATCGAGACGCGGCGTAATCGTACGCCTTGAGACTGGGGTGGCAGCTTCGCGGGTTCACCCGCGAGCAGCCACCACCGGAGGACCTTAATGACCTACACCCTCGAAGACCTGCTGCACCTCATGGCCCGCCTGCGTGACCCGCAACATGGCTGCCCGTGGGATTTGCAGCAGGACTACGCCAGCATCGTCCCGCACACCCTCGAAGAAGCCTACGAGGTCGCCGACACCATCGAGCGCGGCGATTTCGAGCACTTGCAGGGCGAGCTCGGCGACCTGTTGTTCCAGGTGGTCTACTACAGCCAACTGGCCCGGGAAGAGGGGCGTTTCGCCTTTGACGGGGTGGTCGACAGCATCACCCGCAAGCTGATCCGCCGCCACCCGCACGTATTCCCCACCGGCGAGCTGTACGCACCGGTGGGCACGCCCAGCCTGAGCGAGGCCGAGGTCAAGTTGCGCTGGGAACAGATCAAGGCCGAAGAGCGCGCCGAAAAGAGCGAGCCTGAACAGCTGTCGCTGCTCGATGATGTGCCTGCGGCATTGCCGGCGCTGTCGCGGGCAGCCAAACTGCAGAAGCGTGCGGCCACGGTCGGTTTCGACTGGCCTGACGCATTGCCGGTGCTGGACAAGGTCCGCGAGGAGCTGGATGAAGTCCTGCAGGCCATGGCCGACGGTGATGCCGATGCGCTACAAGACGAGGTCGGCGATCTGCTGTTCGCCACCGTCAACCTGGCCCGCCACCTCAAGCAAGACCCGGAGCATGCCCTGCGCCGCGCCAACCGCAAGTTCGAGCGACGTTTCCGCTTTATCGAACAGGCATTGCGCGACAGCGGTCGGCCCATCGAAGATTGTAGCCTTGACGCGCTGGATGCCCTTTGGGGTGAAGCCAAACGTCAGGAAAAGAACCTGCCCAGCTGCGGCTGAGCTGTTGCATAAGTGAGTGAATTCATGAGCCTTTCCCTTCGCGACCAATTGCTCAAAGCCGGTCTGGTCAACCAGAAACAGGTCTCGCAGACCAACAAAGCCGAAAAGAAACAAAAGCGCCTGGAGCACAAAGGCCAGGTCGAGGTGGATGACACCCAGCAGCGCCTCGCCAAGGAAGCCATGGCTGACAAGGCCAAGCGTGACCAGGAGCTGAACCGCCAGCAGCAGGAAAAGGCCGAGCAAAAGGCCCGCGCCGCGCAGGTCAAGCAGTTGATCGAAGCGACTCGCCTGCCCAAGCTCAACAGCGAGGACTACTACAACTTCGTTGACGACAAAAAGGTCAAGCGCATTGCCGTCAATGCCCTGATGCGCAGCAAGCTGAGCAATGGCTCGCTGGCGGTGGTCTCCTTCGCTGGCGGCTACGAGGTGATTCCGCGTGAGGCGGCGGTGAAGATCCAGGAGCGCGACCCGCATCGCGTGCTGCTGCTCAACACCCACGTCGAAGAGGCCAACGAGGATGACCCTTATGCGGCTTACAAGATCCCTGACGACCTGATGTGGTAAGCATGACAAACCCCGCCTAGGCGGGGTTTTTTTTGAAGGCGGTGTCATTGCGTGGCGCGCAGGTTTTCCAGGTCTTCGAGCTCTACCCGATACTGGTGGGCTTCATGTTCGTTGTGGAACATTCCGACCAGTTGGCCCTGCTGGTGCACATCCCAGATCCGCACGCCAGCGGCCAGGCCTTCGTGGGACATTTTCGATTCGTCGCGTTCGGTTACTTGGACTGTCATCGGTAAACTCCACTTTTCAGTTGGCTGCGGCACTGTGTCGCAGGTCTTCTTTATAGAGTTTGTTAGCAGCCTAAGTAAATAAAACGGGCATGAAACAAGTTTCATGTAAGGGTGGCCAGGCAAAAAGAAGCCCCGCACAAGGCGGGGCTGCAGGTGCTTCAGGCTGCGGTTGATCAGTTACCCTTCACCGGCTTGCCATCGACCGTGCCATCCTGCAGCACGATCACATACTCCTTGCCATCGGTTTCGACCTGGCGCAGTTGCACCAGCAGGTAGTCCCAGTTCTTGGCGAACCACAGCTCGGTGATGCGCTTGCTTTGGCTCGGGTCGCGCACGCGCTCGACCTTGACCGCATCGACCTGGCCGGTCTTGGTGGTGACCTTCTCGGTGCCCAGTACGCGGAAGTCGTAGGTGTCGATCTCGTCACCATCGACCACCTGGTAGGTCATGCTCTTCTTGCCGGCGGCCACGTCATGCTGCAGCGCCAACTGGTAGGACGACTTGTCCAGCACGCCGCGGTTGAGCGGCAGGCTGACGGCATCGCCACGGTCGCTACCGGTGACTTTCTTGCTGTTCCAGTCGAAGTTCAGGTCGACCTTCTTCGCCTTGCCCAGGCCGCCACGTTCGAAGTGATACTTCTGCGGCAGCAGGGTGTCGTTTTCCAGGCGCAGGGTGCTTTGCTCGGTCAGGCTGGCGATCATCATGGAAGCCCGGAAATTGAGGTCCCAGGTACCATTGGCATTCTTGACCAGGCTGCGTTCGGCGGTGCCGCTCATGGGCAGCTGCTTCCAGTCGGCGGTGTAACTGGCCGAGAAAGGCTTCAGATCAGCTGCCTGGAGGGGCAGGGCGAGCACGGCGAGAGCCAAAAGCAGGGCGCGACGCATAAATTCTCCTAGGGTCGAATCAAGTGACCGCTGGCCGCCAGAGGCTGGCCATCCAGTAACGCACCGTGTTCACCCAGACGCAAGCGTCCTTCGGCGAACCAGTGCACCGCCAGCGGGTAGATCTGGTGTTCCTGGTGGTGAACCCGCTGGGCCAGGCTTTCAGCGGTGTCGTCCGACGTCACCGGTACCACAGCCTGTACGACCAGTGGGCCGCCATCGAGTTCCTCGGTGACGAAGTGTACGCTGCAGCCATGCTCGGCGTCGCCTGCCTCCAGGGCCCGGCGATGGGTATGCAAGCCCTTGTACTTGGGCAGCAGCGACGGGTGGATATTGAGCAGGCGGCCCTGATAGTGGCGCACGAAACCGCCACTGAGGATGCGCATGAAACCGGCCAGCACCACCAGGTCGGGCGCAAAGCCGTCGATGCGTGCCATCAGCGCCGCATCGAAGGCTTCGCGGCCGTCGAAGCCGGTGTGGTCCACTACGGCGGTATCGATGCCAGCGGCTGCAGCGCGCTGCAGGCCGTAGGCGTCGGCGCGGTTGGAAACCACCGCACGGATGCGCACCGGGCTGTCTTCACTGCGGCAGCTGTCGATCAGGGCTTGCAGGTTGCTGCCGGAACCCGACAGCAGTACCACTACATTGCAGGTCTTGCTCGGCATCAGTGTGCCTTGAGGTTCTGCAGCTCGACCTGGGCGGCGCCTTCGGCGGCCTGCTCGATGCGGCCGATGACCCAAGGCTGTTCGCCTTCTGCACGCAGCACGTTCAGGGCGTTTTCGACCTGGTCCTGGGCCACGCAGATGACCATGCCGACGCCGCAGTTCAGTACGCGGTGCATTTCATGCTCGTCAACGTTGCCTTGTGCCTGCAGGAAGTCGAATACCGCCGGGCGCTGCCAGCTGGCCACGTCGACCACGGCCTGGGCGTTCTTTGGCAGTACGCGCGGGATGTTGTCCAGCAGGCCGCCACCGGTGATGTGGGCCATGGCCTTGACTGCGCCGGTCTGCTTGATCAATTGCAGCAGCGGTTTGACGTAGATGCGGGTCGGCGCCATCAGCAGGTCGGTCAGTGGCTGGCCGTCGAGCTGGGTGTTTTCGATGTCGGTGCCGGACACTTCGAGGATCTTGCGGATCAGCGAGTAGCCGTTGGAGTGCGGACCGGAAGACGGCAGGGCGATCAGCGCGTCACCGGTGGCAACCTTGGAGCCGTCGATGATCTCGGCCTTTTCCACGACGCCGACGCAGAAGCCGGCCAGGTCGTAGTCTTCGCCTTCGTACATGCCAGGCATCTCGGCGGTTTCGCCACCGACCAGCGAGCAACCGGCCAGTTCACAGCCGGCACCGATGCCGGTGACTACGGTGGCGGCGACGTCGACGTTGAGCTTGCCAGTGGCGTAGTAGTCGAGGAAGAACAGCGGCTCGGCACCGCATACCACCAGGTCGTTGACGCACATGGCGACCAGGTCCTGGCCGATGCTGTCGTGCTTGTTCAGGTTCAGGGCAAGGCGCAGCTTGGTGCCGACGCCGTCGGTGCCGGAGACCAGAACCGGCTGCTTGTAGCCGGCCGGGATCTCGCAGAGGGCGCCGAAGCCGCCCAGGCCACCCATGACTTCAGGGCGTGCGGTGCGTTTTGCCACGCCCTTGATGCGTTCGACCAGTGCTTCGCCGGCGTCGATGTCTACACCGGCGTCCTTGTAGCTCAGGGAGGGTTGCTTGCTCATTGATCCAGGCCTTTAGGAGGGAGGGATTCTTAAAAACGACCATGACGGCCAAGGCCGGCTGTGTAAGCGGCGGCTGCCTGAAACGTCAGAGGTCTGCGAAGGCGCGCGATTTTATCAGGGTTGCCGTGCAGCGGCCATCCTCAGGCCGACGGGCAGGGCTCGAAAGCGTTAAAAAGGTGATGGGGGGAGGGGGCTTGCTTGGTTTTTTTGGGAGCAGAGGTAGGGTTTGAGGTTTGTGTGCTCTACAAATTCCCACGGCCTGCGCCTGGCAGTCACGCGCCCCCCTGTATAAGGTGTAGCCATAGAGGAGCATTTTTCGTTCCACCGCGGTCACAACCTGCACGTTAACGGCCCGTTTCACCTAGTTTCTGGACAGGAATCCTTCATGCATCTTCTCAAAAATCTGGCAGCGGGATGCCTTGCCCTGGTGGCTGTCGCCGCCCAGGCCGAAACCGTCTCCGGGCTCTACCAAGTGCGTGAGCCGCTTGCAGGGCAGGGCGCCGAAGCCCGTACCCAGGCAACCGGCAAGGCCCTCGATACCTTGATTCTGCGCCTGACCGGCGACCCGAAAGCGGCGCAAAACCCGGCTTTGGCGGAGTTGCGCAAGGACCCGCAGCAAATCATCAACCAGGTCGGTACCGAAGCCGGCCCGCCCGAATCGGTGCTGGTCGAGTTCGACCCCGGCAGTACCGAACGTGCCTTGCGCAAGGCCGGCCTGGCCCTGTGGGGCAGCAACCGGCCATCGATCATCGGCTGGTGGCTCAACGACAGCGTCGAAGGTAGCAACCTGGTCGGCGACGGCCAGGCCACTGCCCAGCCACTGCGCCGTGCGGCCCAGCACCGAGGCTTGCCATTGCGCTTGCCGCTGGCCGACCTGCAGGAGCAACTGGTGGCCAACGCCAAGCAAATCGAGGCCAGTGACCCAGCGCCGCTGCGCGAAGCGTCCGAGCGCTACGCGGCCGATGCACTGCTGGCGGTCCACGCCCATGAAGCGGATGGCAAATGGCAAGGCAAATGGCAGTTGTGGGTGGGTGACCAGCGCGAGCAGGGTAATGCCGAGGGCGCCGACCAGGCGGCCTTGGCCGACGCGGTGATGCTGGCGGTGAGCAGCCGCCTGGCGCCGCGCTATGTGACCCGCCCTGGTGCCAGCAGCCAGTTGCAGCTCCAGGTGCAGGGGATGAACCTGCAGCGCTATGCCGAATTGAGCCGGGTGCTCGAACCGTATGGCGCGCGACTGAAGATGGCCGAAGGCAGCACGCTGACCTACGGTGTCACCGCCAACCGCGAACAATTGCGTGCCCAACTGGGGCTGGCCAAGCTGCAGGAAGTGCCGGCCGAGCAGGCCCCCGCTGCACCCGCGGTCCCCGCGCCTGCACCTGGCGCTGCCGCAGAGCAGCCCGCAGTGCCCAAGCCGTTCGACGGCCTGCGTTTTCGCTGGTAAGGAGTAGCGATCGTGACCGATATGCGCCGCTGGATCTGGCTGGGTGCGGCACTGCTGTTCGCCGTGCTGCTATATAGCTTGCACAACATTCTTGCCCCCTTTCTGATCGGTATTCTGCTGGCTTATCTGGCAGACCCTCTGGTTGACCGCCTGGAGCGCCTGGGGCTGTCACGCACCTGGGGCGTGGTGGTGGTGTTCAGCCTCTTCACCCTGCTGTTCATGGCCCTGCTGCTGGTGCTGGTGCCGATGCTGGCCAAGCAGCTGCTGCGCCTGTACGAGCTGGCGCCGCAGATGCTCGACTGGTTGCAGCATCAGGCGTTGCCTTGGGTGCAACACCGCCTTGGCCTGGCCGATGGCTTCTGGAAGTTCGACAAGATCAAGGCAGCCATTGGCGAGCACATGGGCCAGACCACCGACATCGTCGGCATCGTGTTGTCCCAGGCGACGGCTTCGAGCCTGGCCTTGATGGCCTGGCTGGCCAATCTGGTGCTGATCCCGGTGGTGGGGTTCTACCTGCTGCGTGACTGGGACCTGATGATGGCCAAGTTGCGCAGCCTGCTGCCGCGCCAGCGCGAGTCGCAAATAGTGGGGTTGGCGCAAGAGTGCCATGAAGTCCTGGGCGCGTTCGTCCGCGGCCAATTGATGGTGATGCTCGCGCTGGGCGTCATCTACTCGGCAGGGCTGATGCTGGTGGGGCTCGAACTCGGCCTGTTGATCGGCATGCTGGCGGGGTTGGCAGCCATCGTGCCGTACATGGGCTTCATCATCGGTATTGGTGCGGCGTTGGTCGCCGGCCTGTTCCAGTTCGGTGGCGACCTGTATCCGATGCTGGGCATCGTTGCGGTGTTCATGGTCGGCCAGGCGCTGGAAGGCATGGTGCTGACGCCGTTGCTGGTGGGCGACCGTATCGGCTTGCACCCGGTGGCAGTGATCTTCGCCATTCTTGCCGGTGGCGAGTTGTTCGGCTTCACCGGTGTGCTGCTGGCGCTGCCGGTGGCGGCAGTGATCATGGTGCTGCTACGTCATGTACATGATCTGTACAAAGATTCGGACATGTATGACGCCGATGTCGATCCGCAGTTGTAAATTACCCAGTCAGACCGAGCAGAGCAGGTCGCAAGCCTTTGATTTTGCTTGTGCTCTTCTGCTCCCTGATTGTGCCGTCCGCGTTGCGGGTATAGACTTTGCACACTGTCCACCAAAGGCCCCCTGTGGTCCCAGCGACCGCCCGCGAGCATGAAACCACCGATCCAGTTGCCCCTGGGTGTGCGCCTGCGCGATGACGCCACCTTCATCAACTACTATCCGGGCGCCAATGCTGCGGCATTGGGCTACGTCGAGCGCCTATGCGAAGCCGACGCCGGCTGGACCGAGAGCCTCATCTACCTGTGGGGCAAGCAGGGTGTCGGCCGCACCCACCTGTTGCAGGCCGCCACCCACCGCTTCCAGCAGTTGGGCGAACCCGCCGTTTACCTGCCGTTGGCGCAACTGCTCGAGCGCGGTGTCGAGTTGCTCGATCACCTCGAACAGTACGAGCTGGTGTGCATTGACGACCTGCATGTAATTGCCGGCAAGGCCGACTGGGAAGAGGCCATGTTCCACCTGTTCAATCGCCTGCGTGACAGTGGCCGTCGTTTGCTGCTGGCGGCCTCCAGCTCGCCGCGCGAGCTGCCCATCAAGCTGGCCGACCTCAAGTCGCGGCTGACCCTGGCACTGATCTTCCAGATGCGTGGCATGTCCGATGAAGACAAGCTGCGTGCCTTGCAGTTGCGTGCCTCGCGCCGTGGCCTGCACCTCACCGATGAGGTCGGGCATTTCATCCTTACCCGCGGTACCCGCAGCATGAGCGCACTGTTCGATCTGCTCGAACGCCTCGACCAGGCATCGCTGCAGGCGCAGCGCAAGCTGACCATCCCTTTCCTGAAAGAAACCCTGGGCTGGTAAGCCCCTGAAAATCCTGGGCTAGAGCGGCAAA
Source organism: Pseudomonas sp. SWRI68 (assembly GCF_014269165.1). Lineage (NCBI taxonomy): Bacteria > Pseudomonadati > Pseudomonadota > Gammaproteobacteria > Pseudomonadales > Pseudomonadaceae > Pseudomonas > Pseudomonas sp. SWRI68. Next base: position 581,325 of record NZ_JABWRU010000001.1, read on the forward strand.
ACGAAAAAGTCACATCTTTTTCGATAAAATTTGCAAATGGCCATGATAGAGGGCATAGTTTCCTCCTTCTAAAGGATTACAGACACGGTCGTGCCCATGCTAAAGCGCTTCGCACCCCTCGTGCCCCTCGCACTCGTGACCCTGCTTTTCGGCTGCGCGGCCCAAGGCCCGGTATCCCAGCCCCAGGATCACACCCCGATCGACGCCCAATCGGCGTTCAAGGCCAAAGCCTCGCCTTCGTCCGTATTCGGCGAACCGGAAGAGCTGGCCACCGAAGATGATCTGGCGGCCTTCTCCAGCAACAGCAAGCCTTATCAGCTGCCGGTTCTGGCTGACAGCATTCTCGAGCGCGGCATGGCGTTGATCGGCACACGCTACCGCTTCGGTGGTACCTCGGAGAAGTCAGGCTTCGATTGCAGCGGCTTCATCGGTTACCTGTTCCGCGAAGAAGCCGGCATGACCTTGCCGCGTTCGACGCGTGAAATGATCAACGTCGATGCCCCGAAAGTGGCCCGTAACAAGCTCAAGCCAGGCGACCTGCTGTTCTTCAGCACCAATGGCCGCGGCCGGGTCAGCCATGCCGGCATCTACTTGGGTGACAACCAGTTCATCCACTCCAGCAGCCGCCGCAGCGGTGGTGTGCGCATCGACAGCCTCGGTGATCGCTACTGGAGCAAGACCTTCATCGAAGCCAAGCGAGCCTTGGCGATGGCGCCGACCAACATCGCGCGCAACTGATACCCCGATGATGTACCGTGCCACGGCGGCGATGCTTTAAAAAAAGCTCGCCGCCGTGCGCATTTACAGAAAGCGTCTAATCTAAATTCTCAACACTTTTCGGCTGCGGTCCAGCGGTCTCAGACAGGATGTTCTGGCCATGGTAATGATGGCGCGCTTCGCATTCCTCTCCCTGGTGGCATTGCTTGCTGCCTGCTCCAGCCGCGCGCCTGCGCCGGCCCCTGTGGTCAAGCCGCAGGTCTCCTACAGCCAACTGCCTGATGCTTCGCCGATTGCCGACGACGTGTTGATCCGCGCGATCGGGCTGGTGGGCACGCCTTACCGATGGGGCGGCAATACGCCTGACTCCGGGTTCGATTGCAGTGGCCTGATCAAGTATGTCTATCGGGATGCCGCTGGCATCAGCTTGCCGCGCTCGACGCGGGAGATGATCGTCATGCGTGCGCCGACCGTGGATGCGAAGGCGCTGCAGTCAGGTGACCTGGTGTTCTTTGCCACCAGCGGCGGGTCGCAGGTCAGCCATGCCGGCATCTACGTGGGGGAGGGGCGTTTCGTGCACGCACCGTCCACCGGTGGCACGGTGCGTCTGGACTACCTGTCCAACAGTTACTGGGCCAAGGCTTACCTGCAGGCCAAGCGGGTGATTCCCCAGGGGCATCTGGCGCAGAACCCCTGATCGCCTGAAGGCGGCCCGGCAAGGCCGCCTTGACTCACCGTTACCGCGCAGCGCTCACCCGCCAGATCATATTGCCCACGTCATCCGCCACCAGCACCCCACCGCGCTGATCGTTGATCACGCCCACTGGCCTGCCCATGGCCCCGCCACGCAGGCCTTTGCCGTCTTCGGGTTTTGGCGGCGCATTGGTTTCGGCTACCAGCACGTCACCGTTGGGCAGTACATAGAGCCAGCGTGGGTGGTCGAGTTTGTCGGCGAAGGCCGCTACCTGCGTGCCCGTTGCAGCCTTGGGCTTGCCGCCGTCCGGCCAGCCGATGGCAGGGGCGATGTTGATAGTCGGAATCAGCGTTGCATGGGGTTCTGGCAACTGCGGCGAGGGGCCACTGCCTTCGCTGACGTTCAACAGCGCTGGTCGCCGCAGCCTACCAGGCAGGCACTGCTCGCCCAGGGTAAGACGTAGCCGATGTGGCGCATGTTCAATGCCCTCAGGAGATGATCTTTCATTATTCAGAGCATGGCGCAGCATGACTGGTTCAGCCCCGGGGCGAACAACACCCGGCTGCGCAAGGCCATGCTCAGTGGTTATCTTCGTTCCTGCGCCCCGTTCGATTGACGCTCCCGCCCCAACCCTCTAACCTTCGCGGCGTGTTTCAGGTGCCCTGCCAGCCTCGACTGAGCAGGGTGAAACTGGGAAGCCGGTGGGCGCCAGCAAAGGCGCGATTCCGGCGCTGCCCCCGCAACGGTAGGTGAGTCAAAGGTCGCGCACAGCCACTGGATGCCAGCATCCGGGAAGGCGCGCAGGCCCGGGCCAAGGCCCGCTCGCAAGCCCGGAGACCGGCCTGATACAGCCAACGGCATCACGGAGGGTGATGCGCGGTGCACCGTGGCCTACGGCCACTGCTCCTGCGCGCTCTGTGTCTGCCTGCCTATCGACCTGTCGCCGCCTTTCGCGTGGCGTCAGCCTGCGGAGACCCCTGATGAGCGAACCCACCGAACGCGACGAACGCCACTTGGCGCGCATGCAGCGCAAAAAGGCGATCATCGACGAGCGTATCGCCAATTCCCCCAACGAATGCGGCCTGCTGCTGGTGCTGACGGGTAATGGCAAGGGCAAGAGCAGCTCAGCTTTCGGCATGCTCGCCCGTGCCCTGGGCCATGGCATGCAGTGCGGCGTGGTGCAGTTCATCAAAGGCCGCAACAGCACTGGCGAAGAGCTGTTCTTCCGGCGTTTTCCCGAGCAGGTGCGTTATCACGTGATGGGCGAAGGCTTTACCTGGGAGACCCAGGACCGCCAGCGTGACATCGCCGCCGCTGAGGCCGCTTGGGCGGTGTCGCGCCAGCTGCTGCAGGACCCGACCGTGCAGTTCGTGGTGCTCGATGAACTCAATATCGCCCTCAAGCATGGTTACCTCGACCTCGACCAGGTGCTGTCCGACATCCAGGCCCGTCCGCCGATGCAGCACGTGATCGTCACCGGTCGCGCGGCCAAGCCTGAAATGATCGAGCTGGCCGACACCGTCACCGAGATGGGCATGCTCAAGCACGCCTTCCAGGCGGGTATCCGTGCGCAGAAAGGCGTCGAACTGTGACTCAGATGCGACACTGCCCGGCGGTATTGATTGCAGCGCCGGCTTCCGGCCAGGGCAAGACCACCGTCACCGCCGCCTTGGCCCGCCTGCACCGTAACCTTGGGCGCAAGGTCCGGGTGTTCAAATGCGGGCCCGACTTTCTCGACCCGATGATCCTCGAACGCGCCAGCGGCGCGCCGGTCTACCAGCTCGACCTGTGGATGATCGGCGCCCAGGAAAGCCGCCGCCTGCTGTGGGACGCAGCCGGGGAGGCCGACCTGATCCTGATCGAAGGGGTCATGGGGCTGTTCGACGGTACGCCGTCGAGCGCGGACCTGGCGCGCCACTTCGGCGTGCCGGTGCTGGCGGTAATCGACGGCACGGCCATGGCCCAGACCTTTGGCGCCCTGGCCCTGGGGCTGGCGCGTTACCAGACCGACCTGCCGTTTGCCGGTGTGCTGGCCAACCGGGTCGGCAGCCTGCGCCATGCGCAGCTGCTCGAAGGCAGCCTGACCGAGGGGTTGCGCTGGTATGGCGGCCTGTCGCGTGAGCGCGGTATCGAACTGCCCAGCCGTCACCTGGGGTTGGTCCAGGCCAGCGAACTGAACGACCTGGATGCCCGCCTGGATGCTGCGGCCGAGGCGCTGGGTGCCAGTTGCGATGCTGCTTTACCCCCGCCGGTGGCGTTTGCCGAGCCCGAGCCACAGCCGGCCGCCGCGTCATTGGCCGGTGTGCGCATTGGCGTGGCCCGGGACGAGGCGTTTGCCTTCACCTACGGTGCCAACCTCGACCTGCTGCGCAACCTGGGCGCGCAACTGGTGTTTTTCTCGCCACTGCATGACCGTGAACTGCCAACCGTGGACAGCCTTTACCTGCCGGGCGGCTACCCCGAACTGCACCACCACGCGTTGGCGGCCAACACCGCCATGTGCGCGGCGATCCGTGACCATCATGTACAGGGCAAGCCCCTGTTGGCCGAATGCGGCGGCATGCTCTACCTGCTCGACGCACTGACCGATGTGGCGGGGGAGCGTGCCGAACTGCTCGGCTTGCTGGCGGGCGAGGCGACCATGCAGAAACGCCTTGCAGCCCTGGCCTTGCAGGCCGTGGAGCTGCCGGAAGGTACCCTGCGCGGGCATACCTACCACCATTCCCTGACCAGCACCGAGCTGACACCGATCGCCCGTGGCCTGAGCCCCAACGGCGGGCGTGGCAACGAGGCGGTGTATCGCCTGGGACGCCTGACGGCATCCTACGTGCACTTCTACTTCCCCTCCAACCCTGACGCGGCGGCGGCGCTGCTGCGACCATGAGCCAACACGCTTTCAGCGACGCCGAGCGCGCCGCCGTGTACCGGGCCATCGGCGAGCGCCGCGACATGCGTCATTTTGCCGGTGGCGAGGTGGCCCCGGCGCTGCTTGGTCGCCTGTTGGCCGCGGCGCATCAGGCCCCCAGCGTCGGGCTGATGCAGCCCTGGCGGTTCATCCGTATCACCCAGCGTGGCCTGCGCGAGCGCATCCAGGCGCTGGTCGAGGAGGAGCGGGTACGCACCGCCGATGCCCTGGGTGAACGGGCCGATGCGTTCATGGCCCTCAAGGTCGAAGGCATCAACGATTGTGCTGAGCTGCTGGTGGCCGCCTTGATGGACCAGCGCGAGCCGCACATCTTTGGCCGTCGCACCTTGCCGGAAATGGACCTCGCCTCGCTGGCCTGCGCCATCCAGAACCTGTGGCTGGCGGCGCGAGCCGAAGGCCTGGGGATGGGCTGGGTGTCGTTGTTCGACCCGCTGGCCCTGGCCGAGCTGCTGGCCATGCCTGCCGGCGCCAAGCCGGTGGCCGTGCTGTGCCTGGGGCCTGTGACCGAATTCTATCCGGCGCCAATGCTGGTGCAGGAAAACTGGGCCGAACAACGCCCTTTGAGTGACATGCTTTATCACAACCAATGGGGAGAGCGGCCATGAGCGTTGCTTTGCTGACCGTGGCCGGGGTGGCCCTGGATGCCTTGCTGGGCGAGCCGCAACGGCGTCACCCACTGGTGGCGTTCGGCAACATGGCCGCCAACCTGGAGCGCCGCCTGAACGCTGGCGGGCGCGGTTGGCGCAGCCACGGGGTGAGCGCCTGGTTCATTGCCGTGGTGCCGCTGACCCTGGTCGCACTGATCCTGTCCTGGTTGCCGTACATCGGCTGGCTGGTGGACGTGCTGGCGCTGTATTGCGCCCTGGGGCTGCGCAGCCTTGGCGAGCATGTGTTGCCGGTGGCCAACGCGTTGCGCCAGGGCGACCTGGAAGAGGCACGGCGGCGGGTCGGCTACCTGGTCAGCCGCGAAACCCGCGAGCTGGACGAGCCCGCCGTGGCCCGGGCAGCCACCGAGTCGGTGCTGGAGAACGGCAGCGATGCCGTTTTTGCCGCACTGTTCTGGTTTGTGCTGGCCGGCGCGCCCGGTGTGGTGTTGTACCGGCTGAGCAATACCCTGGATGCCATGTGGGGCTATCGCAACGAGCGCTTCGAGCGGTTTGGCTGGTGCGCGGCGCGTATCGACGATGTGCTCAACTATATTCCCGCAAGGCTGGTGGCGCTGACCTACGCGCTGCTCGGCAAGACCCGCCTGGCCCTGGCCTGCTGGCGCAACCAGGGGCCACTGTGGGACAGCCCCAACGCAGGCCCGGTGATGGCAGCCGGTGCCGGCGCGCTGGCGGTCGAACTTGGCGGCCCGGCGGTGTACCACGGTGAGCTGCACGAGCGGCCGCGCCTGGGCGAAGGGCCGATGGCCGATGCCGACGCCATCGAGCGCGGCTGGAGCCTGGTGCAGCGGGGTGTGTGGCTGTGGGTACTGGTGATTTGCCTGGGGGCTTACTGGAATGCTTGAACACGGTGGTCGTCTGCTGCGTGCGGTGCATCAATACGGCATCGCGCGTGAACATTGGCTCGACCTGTCCAGCGGCATCGCCCCTTGGACTTACCCGATCCCGCCGATCCCCCTCGACGCCTGGGCGCGCCTGCCGGAAACCGAAGACGGCCTGGAAGAGGCCGCGCGGCAGTATTACGGCACTCGCCAGCTACTGCCGGTAGCCGGCTCGCAGGCCGCGATCCAGGCCTTGCCGCTGTTGCGCCCGGCTGGCCGGGTCGGCGTGCTGACCCCTTGCTACGCCGAGCATCCGCACGCCTGGCAGCGGGCAGGGCATCAGTTGCTGGAGCTGGATGAAGCCGAAGTCGAGGGCGCGCTCGACAGCCTCGATGTGCTGGTGCTGGTCAACCCCAACAACCCGACCGGCCGCCAGGTCAGCCGCGAGCGCCTGCTCGACTGGCATGGCCGCCTGGCAGCCCGCGGAGGCTGGCTTGTGGTCGACGAAGCGTTCATGGACAACACCCCCGCTCATAGCGTGGTCGACTGCGCCGAGCGGCCAGGCCTGATCGTGCTGCGTTCGTTTGGCAAGTTCTTTGGCTTGGCCGGTGTCCGGCTGGGCTTCGTGGCGGCTCAAGCAAGCCTGCTGCAGCGCCTGGCAGAGCTGCTCGGCCCTTGGACTGTCAGTGGCCCGACGCGGGTGCTGGCCCAGGCCTGTTTTGCCGACCACACGGCCCACCTGTTGCAGATCGACCGCTGCGCCGCCAGCAGCCAGCGCCTCGCGGCCTTGTTGCGCAGCACCGGCCTGGCCCCGAGCGGTGGCTGCGACCTGTTCCAGTACGTGCGCAGCGAACGTGCTGCGCACCTGCATGACTTTCTCGCCCGGCGCGGCATCCTGGTTCGCCTGTTCGCGCTGCCAGCCGCCGTGCGCCTGGGCTTGCCTGCCTGCGCTGCCGACGAACAACGCCTGGCCCAGGCCCTGGCCGACTATCAAAAGGAAACGGCATGACCACGCTCATGGTGCAAGGCACCACCTCCGATGCCGGCAAGAGCACGCTGGTGACCGCGTTGTGCCGCTGGCTGCTGCGCCAGGGCGTCGGCGTGGTGCCGTTCAAGCCGCAGAACATGGCGCTCAACAGCGCGGTGACCGCCGACGGTGGCGAGATTGGCCGGGCCCAGGCCGTGCAGGCCCAGGCTTGCCGGCTGGCGCCGCACACTGACATGAACCCGGTGCTGCTCAAGCCCAACAGCGACACCGGCGCCCAGGTGATCATCCACGGGCGCGCGGTCACCAGCATGAATGCAGTGGCCTATCACGACTACAAGGCCATCGCCATGCAGGCCGTGCTGGCCTCGCACCAGCGCCTGAGCGCTGCGTACCCGGTGGTCATGGTCGAAGGCGCAGGCTCGCCTGCGGAGATCAACCTGCGTGCCGGCGACATCGCCAACATGGGCTTTGCCGAAGCGGTGGACTGCCCAGTGATTCTGGTGGCCGACATCAATCGCGGCGGGGTCTTCGCGCACCTTGTAGGCACCCTCGAATTGCTGTCGCCGAGTGAGCAGGCACGGGTCAAGGGCTTTGTCATCAACCGCTTTCGCGGAGATATCGCCCTGCTTCAGCCGGGCCTGGACTGGCTGGAAGCGCGCACCGGCAAGCCGGTGCTGGGCGTGTTGCCGTATGTCACCGACCTGCACTTGGAGGCCGAGGACGGCATAGATGTACGCCAGGCAGCCAAGCATGAGCGTGTATTGAAGGTGATCGTGCCGGTGTTGCCGCGCATCAGCAACCACACCGACTTCGACCCGCTGCGCCTGCACCCACAGGTCGACCTGCAATTCATCGGGCCAGGCCAACCGATACCGCCTGCGGACCTGATCATCCTGCCCGGCTCGAAAAGCGTGCGTGGCGACCTGGCGCAGCTGCGCGAGCGCGGCTGGGATACCGCCATTGCCCGCCACTTGCGCTACGGCGGCAAGCTGATTGGTATCTGCGGCGGTTTGCAGATGCTCGGGACGCAGGTGCACGACCCGCTGGGGCTGGAAGGGCCGGCGGGCTCCAGCCCAGGGCTGGGGCTGCTCGAATACGCCACGGTGCTGGAGGCCGACAAGCAACTGCGCAACGTCACCGGTACCTTGAACCTGGAACAGGCGCCGGTGTCCGGCTACGAAATCCATGCCGGCGTTACCCAAGGCGCGGCCTTGGAACAGCCTGCCGTGCAGCTTGGTGACGGGCGCTGCGACGGTGCCATCAGCGCCGACGGGCAGGTCCTCGCTACGTACCTGCATGGCCTGTTCGAAGGCAGCGAGTCGTGCGCCGCGCTGTTGCGCTGGGCCGGGCTGGCGGACGCACAGACCATCGACTACCAGGCCCTGCGCGAACGTGACATCGAGCGCCTGGCGGACCTGGTGGAAAAGCACCTGGACACTGCGCACCTGCGCACACTGTGTGGAGTCGCCTGAAATGCGCAACCTGATCCTTGGTGGCGCGCGCTCCGGCAAGAGCCGCCTGGCCGAACAGTTGGCCAGCGACAGCGGCCTGCCGGTGACCTACATCGCCACCAGCGAGCCGCTGGACGGCGAAATGAACGAACGCGTGCGCCTGCACCGCCAGCGCCGGCCTGCCGACTGGGGGCTGATTGAAGAGCCCCTGGCGCTGGCTGCCGTGCTGCGCCGCGAAGCAGCCGCAGGGCGTTGCCTGCTGGTGGATTGCCTGACCCTGTGGCTGACCAACCTGCTGATGCTCGACGACGACCAGCGCCTGGCCGAGGAGCGTGATGCGCTGCTCGACTGCCTTGAGCAGTTGCCGGGTACCCTCATTCTGGTCAGCAACGAAACCGGCCTGGGTGTGGTGCCCATGGGCGAACTGACCCGGCGCTATGTCGACCAGGCCGGCTGGTTGCACCAGGCCGTTGCCGAGCGCTGTCAGCGCGTGGTACTGACCGTGGCTGGCCTGCCCCTTATGCTCAAAGGACCTGCACTATGACTCAAGCCTGGTGGCGTGACGCCTGCCAACCCCTCGATAACGCCGCCATGGACCAGGCCCGCGCCCGTCAGCAACAGCTGACCAAACCTGCCGGTTCGCTCGGCCAGCTGGAAGGTCTGGCTGTGCACCTGGCGGGCCTGCAAGGCCGTGAGCGACCCACACTGGACCAGCTGGCCATCACCATTTTCGCCGGTGACCACGGCGTGGTCGAGGAAGGCATTTCAGCCTACCCGCAAGCGGTGACCGGGCAGATGCTGCGCAACTTCGTCGGCGGTGGCGCGGCGATCAGCGTGCTGGCCCGCCAACTGCACGCCAGCCTGGACGTGGTCGACCTCGGTACCATCGACCCTGCGCTGGAGCTGCCCGGCGTGAGGCATTTGCGCCTGGGCGCCGGCACGGCCAACTTCGCCCGCCAGCCCGCGATGACCGAGCGCCAGTTGCAGGCCGCGCTTGAGGCGGGCCGTGACAGCGCCCTGCGGGCGGCCGCACAGGGTGCGCAGTTGTTCATCGGCGGCGAAATGGGCATCGGCAACACCACCGCCGCCGCCGCCCTGGCCAGCAACCTGCTGGGTTGCCCAGCCCGTGAGCTGAGCGGCCCGGGCACTGGCCTGGACACCGTCGGTGTGCGGCACAAGGCCGAAGTCATCGAGCGTGCGCTGATCCTGCATGGTCTGCGCGCGGACGACCCGCTGCAGGCGCTGGCATGCGTTGGCGGTTTCGAGATCGCCGCCTTGGCCGGCGCCTACATCGCCTGCGCGCAAGAGGGTATCGCGGTGCTGGTGGACGGCTTCATCTGCAGTGTCGCCGCACTGGTGGCGGTGCGCCTCAACCCGCAGTGCCGGGCATGGCTGCTGTTTGCCCACCAGGGCGCGGAGCCAGGGCACAAGGCCCTGCTCGAAGCACTGCAGGCCGAACCGCTGCTGGCGCTGGGCCTGCGCCTGGGTGAGGGCAGCGGTGCCGCCCTGGCGGTGCCTTTGTTGCGCCTGGCCTGCGCACTGCACGGGCAGATGGCGACGTTTGCCGAGGCCGCCGTGGCGGACCGCCCGGCATGATCCTCGACCTGCTGCGCCACGGCGAAACGGAGCAAGGTGGCCTGCGTGGCAGCCTTGACGATGCCCTGACCGAAAAGGGCTGGGCGCAGATGCGTGACGCCGTCGCCGAGGCTGGCCCATGGCAAGTGCTGGTCAGCTCGCCCTTGCAGCGTTGTGCACGGTTTGCCGACGAGTTGGGGGCACGGCTACACCTGCCGGTACAGCGCGAGGCGTGTCTGCAGGAGCTGCATTTCGGTGATTGGGAAGGGCGCAGCGCGGCGCAGATCATGGAAGACCAGGCCGACGCCCTGGGGCGTTTCTGGGCGGATCCTTACGCGTGTACGCCGCCCAACGGTGAGCCGGTCGAGGCGTTTGCCGAGCGCGTTCTGGCTGGCGTCGAGCGGCTGGGCCAGCAGCATGGCGGCAAGCGTGTGCTGCTGGTCACCCACGGCGGCGTGATGCGCCTGTTGCTGGCCCGGGCGCGTGGCATGCCCAGGGAACACTTGCTGCAGGTGGAAGTTGCCCACAGCGCATTGGTCCGCCTGGTGCTGCGTGACGACGGCCAATGGGCCGAGGCGCACTGACATGCTGGCGTTCTGGATTGCCTTGCAGTTCCTCAGCAGCCTGCCGGTGCGCTTGCCCGGTATGCCCGAGCCACGCCAGGTGGGCCGCTCGCTGTTGTGCTACCCCCTGGTAGGGTTGCTGTTCGGCCTGCTGCTGTGGCTGGCCAGCGATCTTCTGCACAGCGCGCCCACGGCCCTGCATGCAGCGCTGCTGCTGACGCTCTGGGTGTTGCTCAGTGGCGCACTGCACCTGGACGGCTTGGCCGACAGCGCCGATGCCTGGCTCGGTGGTTTCGGTGACCGTGAACGCACGCTGCAGATCATGAAGGACCCCCGCAGCGGACCGATAGCCGTGGTGACCCTGGTGCTGGTGCTGCTGTTGAAATTCTGCGCCTTGTGGGCATTGGTCGAGCATGGGGTGGGGGTGGAACTGATCCTGGCGCCGGTGGTTGGCCGGGCGGCGATGCTTGGCTTGTTCCTCTGCACGCCTTACGTAAGGCCCGGGGGGTTGGGGCAGGCGCTGGCCGAGCATTTGCCACGTACTGCTGCCGGGTGGGTCTTGTTGGGTAGCGCCGTCTTGTGCCTTGCCGTTGGTGGTTGGCCCGTGATCTGGGTGCTGGTGGCGGTGCTGGGCGTGTTCGCCTGGCTGCGGCACGTCATGTGCCGGCGTCTGGGTGGCACGACCGGCGATACCGCCGGGGCGATGCTGGAGTTGCTGGAGCTGACCGTGGTGGTGGGGCTGGCACTCGCTCTCTGAGCGACTGCAGCAGGGCGAAGAAATTTCCAGCAACGTAACCGCAGCCACGCCCATCATGGACTTGGGTTTATCATCGGCCTCCCATTCACGCGGCCAGGGAGGCCCCTTGTGCGCCATTGGATTTTTGCCAGCCTGTTTGCTTTTCTCGCCTTGCCCGTCACCGCTGCTGATCTGATCAGCTTCTGGGATACGCCCCGCCACGGCGGCAACAGTTTCAATCGGCTGGCCCCCGACCAAGCCTACTTCAATGCCTTGCGTGCCTATGGCGCTACCTGGGTTCGGCTGTCTTATGACAAGTGGCAGCCGGCGCAGCGCGACTTCCTGCTGGGTAGCGCTGATGACTATCAAGGCCTGGCCGCAACCGATCTGGTGCAGCTGCGGGCTGTGCTCGACCGTGCTCATCTGGCCGGGCTCAAGGTCGTCATTGCCCCCCTTTCCCTGCCTGGCATGCGTTGGTCGCAGAACAACCAGGGCCAGTTCGACGACCGCCTCTGGCAAGACAAACGCTACTGGTCGCAGGCCGCTGCGTTCTGGCGGGACCTGGCGCGTGAATTGAAGGACCATCCCGCCATCGCGGCCTACAACCTGATCAATGAACCTGCGCCTGAAAAACAGGGCGGTCTGGCCGAACATGCTGCCCCTGAGCAGATGAAGCGCTGGTATGCACAAGCGCAAGGTACCGCCCGTGACTTGCCAGCGCTGTATGAGCAGTTGGTGGCGGCGATCCGTGAACAGGACCCAGACACACCGATCATGGTCGATGCAGGCTGGTATGCCGCCGCCGATGCTTTTGGTTACTGGCCCGCGCCGCTGACAGACAGCCGGGTGCTGTACAGCGTACACATGTACGAACCCTATTCCGCCACCAGTGCGCCGAACATGACGCGCAAGCAACCCTTTGCCTACCCCGGCCCTGTACCGTTCGCCGGGCAGACGCAGCAGTGGGATGGCCAGCGTGTGCAGCAATACCTGCAACAACCGCTGGCCTGGAGCGAAGCGATGCACGTGCCACGCTCACGCCTGGTGGTGGGGGAGTTCGGTTGCATGCGCCGGTTGCCAGGCTGCCAGCGCTACCTGGAAGACGTTCTTACAGTGCTGGACAGCAATCAGTTGCACTGGGCGTTCTACAGCTTCCGTGAAGACAGTTGGGATGGCATGGACTACGAGCTGGGCAGTGCCAAGGTGCCGTGGCGCTACTGGCAAGCCATTGATCAGGGCGCGCCGGACCCTCTGGCACGCAAGGCTACGGCGGAATTCGAGCCGATCAGCAAACGCCTGAAGCCTGAATGACCTTTCGCTGATAGTTGAAATTTCTTGCAACACTCATGACGCGGGTATATACACGTATCCATGTTGACCAGTGAATGCATCTGCACCCATTTACGTCGAGCCGCCCGTGGGGTGAGCCGGCATTATGACGAGGCCCTTGCCGGCTTCGGCGTCAATGTCGCCCAGTTTTCCCTGTTGCGCCACTTGCAGCGCCTCGACCGCCCCAGCATTACCAGCTTGGCCGAGGCCATGGGCCTTGAGCGCAGCACCTTGGGGCGCAACCTGCGGGTGCTGGAAGCCGATGGCCTGGTGGCCTTGGCAGGCGGCGACGACCAGCGCAACCGTGTGGTGCTGCTGACCGAACCAGGCAAGGCGCTGTTGCAGGCGGCTTACCCGGCCTGGGAGCAGGCTCAGGAGCTGCTGGTCGAGCGCCTCGGTGTTGGGCAGCGCGATGAGTTGGTACGTCTGCTGGAACAGTTGGCCTGAAGTGATACGACTATAAGCGGGTATATACCCGTAAACCTTGCGATGTGCTGGAGATAACGACAATGACTTCGGTGTGGCGAACCAGCGGGTGGGTACTGATGGGGGCAGCGCTGATTCTGGCGCTGTCCTTGGGTGTGCGACACGGTTTTGGCCTGTTTCTGGGGCCGATGAGCGCCGACTTTGGCTGGGGGCGTGGGGTGTTCGCCTTCGCCATCGCCTTGCAGAACCTGGTTTGGGGGGTGGCGCAGCCGTTCGCCGGTGCCTTGGCCGACCGCCTGGGAGCGGCGCGGGTGGTGATCATCGGCGGCATCCTGTACGCCGTCGGGTTGATCCTGATGGGCATGGCCGATTCGCCCTGGTCGTTGTCGTTGAGTGCGGGGCTGCTGATCGGCATCGGCCTTTCCGGCACCTCGTTCTCGGTCATCCTGGGGGTGGTCGGGCGCGCCGTGCCTGCCGAGAAACGCAGCATGGCGATGGGGATTGCCAGTGCTGCCGGTTCATTCGGCCAGTTCGCCATGTTGCCAGGCACGCTTGGCCTGATTGAGTGGTTGGGCTGGTCTGCTGCGCTGCTGGTGTTGGGCCTGCTGGTGGCATTGATCGTGCCGCTGGTCGGCATGTTGCGCGACCGCCCGTTGCCTAGCCATGGTGCTGAGCAGACCCTGGGCCAGGCCCTGCGTGAGGCCTGCTCGCATTCGGGGTTCTGGTTGCTGGCGCTGGGTTTCTTCGTTTGCGGCTTCCAGGTGGTGTTCATCGGGGTGCACCTGCCAGCCTATCTGGTCGATCAGCACCTGGCAGCCACCACGGGCACAACGGTGCTGGCCCTGGTTGGCCTGTTCAACATCGTCGGCACCTTCACCGCCGGCTGGCTGGGTGGGCGCATGTCCAAGCCGCGCCTGCTCACTGGGTTGTATCTACTGCGCGCGGTGGTGATCGTGTTGTTCCTCTGGGCGCCTGTGACCCAGGCCAGTGCCTACCTGTTCGGCATCGCCATGGGCTTGCTGTGGTTGTCTACCGTACCGCTGACCAATGGCACAGTGGCGACGTTGTTTGGCGTGCGCAACCTGTCGATGCTGGGCGGTATCGTGTTCCTGTTCCACCAGTTGGGCGCCTTCCTGGGTGGCTGGCTGGGCGGGGTGGTGTATGACCGCACGGGCAACTACGACCTGGTCTGGCAGATTTCGGTACTGCTCAGCCTGCTGGCTGCGGCGCTCAGTTGGCCGGTACGTGAGCGCCCGGTCGCCCGCCTGCAGGCCCAGGCCGCATGAACCGCTACTTGGTCCAAGGGCTGCTGGCCGCCGCCGCTGTCGCTCTGCTGGCGCTGGTAGGGTGGGGCTGGCACAAGGGTGGGCTGGCGTTGATGCAACTGGGCATGAGCGTTTGTTAAGCGCTACCCTGCAAGTTCATGGATTGTCTTGCCGGAGAAACGAACGATGCGTGCACATTGGTTGATGGTGCCTGTGCTGGGCCTGCTTGCCGCCACGTCGAGCTGGGCTGCGGATTGCCCCGCCTTGTTGCAGGGCAGCCTGCCGGAGTTGCGTGGCAAGGGGCAGGTCGACCTGTGCCAGCGCTTTGCCGGCAAGCCGCTGGTGGTGGTCAATACGGCCAGCTATTGCGGGTTCGCGCCGCAGTTCGAGGGGTTGGAGGCAACGTACAAGGCGTACCACGAGCAGGGGCTGGAGATGCTCGGTGTACCGTCCAATGACTTCAAGCAGGAAGACCCCGATAGCGAAAAAATTGCCAACGTCTGCTACGCCAATTATGGCGTGACCTTCACCATGACCAAGGCCCAGGCGGTACGCGGCAAGGATGCGATACCGCTGTTCAGCGAGCTGGCAAACCAGAGCAGTGCGCCGAAGTGGAACTTCTACAAGTATGTGGTGGACCGCAAGGGCAAGGTGATCGGCAATTTTTCCAGCCTGACCAAGCCGGATGACCCTGCCTTCAGGGCTGCGATCGAGAAGGCCATCGCATCGCAGCCGTAGTGCTATTCCTTCGATTCAATGAGGGTGAACAGTGATCGCCACCAGCCGCACCACCAGCGGCCTGACCATCAACACGCAGACAAACGCCACCGGCATGGCCAGTTGGTAAGCCTTCAGCACATTGCCCAGGTACTGCGGATTCACCCCCGCATTGGCGGCCGTGATCACAAAGCACATCAACAGCGCCATGATCGATGACATGTAGAACGCGAAAACGTAGGGTGTGGCGCTGGGGCGCAGTTTGCGCCGGCTGCGTGTCGGGGACAGGTTGTTCATGCGAACTCCAGAACAGTAAGTGAGGGCGCAGGTTAGCAATCACCTCTGCAGGGTTTGTAGACCACCGTGGTTGAGTTCTTTATAAAGAGATTCTTACGAATCCAAAGGGCGCAACATGGACCTGCTCAATGCCATTCGCAGCTTCATCAAGGTGGTCGAAGCCGGTAGCATCGCTGCAGGTGCACGCAACCTGGGGCTAAGCCCGGCGGCAGTGAGCCAGAACCTGGCGCGGCTTGAAGCGCATCTGCAGGTACGCTTGCTCAGCCGTACCACGCGCAGCATGGCGCTGACGCCGGCGGGTACGCTCTATTACGAGCGGGTCAGGCAGGTAGAGCGTGATCTGGCCCAGGCCGAGCTGGCCGTCACCACGCCCGACAGTGAGCCCCAGGGCCGCCTGTGCATTGCGTCGACCTCGGCCTTCGGTCGCCATGTGCTGGCGCCGTTGATTCCGGCATTCAGTGCCCGTTATCCGCAGCTTTCGATAGAGTTGGTAACGACTGATCGGCGGGTCAACCATGCGCGCGAAGATGTGGATGTCAGCCTGCGCATCGCCCCGCAATTGGAAGACCAACTGCTGGCCAGGCACATCGCGCGTATCCCCTTCATTTGCTGCGCCTCGCCCGGTTACTTGGCCAGCGCCGGTGTACCTGCCGCGCCCGAAGCCCTGCGCGAGCACCGCTGCCTGGTGTTCCGTTACCCGGTGGATGGCCGCTTCCTGCGGTGGGGCTTCATGCGCGACGGCATGCGTTTCGAGGCGGAGTTCGGCACCGTGCTGATCAGCGACGATATCGATGCCCTGACCCAGATGGCGCTTCACGACGGCGGGATCACCCGGCTGGCAGCCTTCATCGTTCAGCCTTACCTGGCCACGGGCGAACTGGTGCCTTTGTTCGAATACAGCGACAGCGGCCAGGCCTATGCCCAGACCGAGCCGATGGATATCTACCTGTGCCTGGCCGATCGTTTCGCCATGACCGCCAAGGTACGTGCCTTCACGGACTACCTGCGCGAATGCCTGGGTGACAGCTGGCAGGTCCAGGCATGAAAAAACCGCCACAAGGGCGGTTTCTCCATGCGCGGGATGACTCAGAAGCGGTAGGTAAGGGAGGCACCGACGCCATGAGCGCTGTTCTCGTACTTGGCCTGGTAGCTGCCTTTGCTCGCGCTGACCTGGTTGACCTTGGTGTCTTCCTCCCACAGGTAGGAGTAGGCCACGTCGATGGTCATGTCTTCGTTCGGGCTCCAACCCGCACCCAGGCTGAACACCTTGCGATCGCCAGTCGGGATGCGCGGTGAACGGTCGTGGTTGTTGGTTGGCGACTGGTCGACGGTGAAGCCGGTACGCAGCACCCACTCCTTGTTGACCTTGTAGGACGCGCCGATGGCGTGTGCCCAGGTGTCGTGCCAGTTCTGCTCTTCGGTGATGGTCTGGAACGCGGAACCGGCCAGCGGCGCTGGCACATCGTTTTGCACGGTGATGTCTTTCAGGCGGCTCCAGCGGGTCCAGGTGCTGCCTGCGTACAGGGTCCACTGGTCGTCGAGTTCGTGGGTGACCGAAAGGTCGACGGACTCTGGCGTCTTGATCTTCAGGGTGGCGTCGAACTTGTTACCGTTGAACGGCCCGATCAGCGGGGTGCTGACGCGGGTCTTGCCTTCGAGCTTGTAGTCGACCATCGAGTGGTAGGTCAGGCCGACGCGGGTGCTGTCGGTGGCCTGGACCAGGATACCGATGTTGTAACCCACGGCGGTGTCGTCGCCTTTGATCTTCACTTCACCATCGTTGCGGCCAGGGGTGAAGGGGTTGATCAGGCTCGAACCCAGTTCACCCTTGATGCGGTTGATGGTTGGGCCGAAACCGATCGAGACCTTGTCGTTGAAGGCGTAGCTGATGGTTGGCTGGAAGGTCACGACCTCGACGTGGCTCTTTTTGCCCCAGTAACGGGCGGCATCGTCGCTGCCGTAGTCGGTCACCAGGCCAAAGGGCACGTACACGCCGAAACCGACGCTCCAGTGATCATCGATCGGCTTGACGTAGTACCCCATCGGTACGCCGACCAGCGGCACCATGTCACCGTCGGTTTCCCCCCCGAGGTTACTGCCACGGCCCGAGATATCGGACTTGGCGATGACGGCGGCGCCGCCCACGGTGATCTGTTCGCGTTTGAGGCGGGACATGCCGGCCGGGTTGCCAAACACGGTGCTGGCATCATCGGCAGAAGAAGAACGTCCCGCGAAACCTGTCCCCATGCTGCTGATGCTCTGTTCGTTCAGGGCAAAGCCGCTGGCGAGCAGTTGGCTGGAAGCAAGCGCAACGGCTACGCCGAGGGAGGTTTTGAGCATTACTTTTTTCATTATTAGAAACTCCTTGGGATCTCCGGGGCGAAAAGCTACCAACAAATCGCGCGCCGCGCTATAGCCTCAATCACAGGAGATAGAGCGGTTTTGTAGGACAATCCGACCAAAATTCCATTTTTTCCAGTAATGCTGTAGGGCGTTTCCTAAGATGCCTGAGGCAATCTCTGATCTATGCAGGTGTGCCAGGCTTGAGTGAAGTCGCGCAGGCGACCCTGGGGGTGGAAAACCTGCCGCCAGATACGCGCCAGGCCCAGCAGGTCGTCAGCCGCCGGTAGCGCCGTGGCTTGGGCTTCGACAAGCATCCAGGCAATGGCGGTGGAGTAGCGCAGGTTTACCGTGAGTTCAAGGTGGGGGCCGCCGAGAAAGGCGTGTTGGCTGGCCAGGCCACGGACCAGGCTGGCGAGGTCCGGATCGCGGGCGAGATACTCGTCCCAGAGCGCCTGGTGGCGGGTTTCGCCGATGCGGTAGAGGCCATGGCCACGTCGGTCGTGCAAGGCTGAGCCGAGTGCCGACTGGCTGGCGGCAATGCCCAGTAACAACGCTTCGGCGCTAGGGCAGTGACGGTTCAGGTAGACCAGGGTTGGCCGGATCACATACAGACACAATTCATTCGCAGCGATACCCATAATGCCCTCGAGCAAGTAAGGGCCGGACGGGCGCTGGAGCTTGGCAGCTGGTGAATGATCAGGCCCGCCGGAAGCGGTTAGCACCGCTCGAGTTGAAGTGTAGTGTGATAATCGTGGTGTAAAGAGCTGTTTTTAAATCGATTGCTGCCTGACGTCCTTGGCTATATGCCGTGCGGCAATTACGCCAAGAACGATCGGGCAGGGTGTCGAAACAGCGATTCAGCGCTTGAATAGCGAGGTATTCGCCGCTCACGCAGTGAGCGACTGACGCGTCCGGGCGATTACCGCCTGCAGGGGTTCCTTGCGGCTGTACTGATCGGCGTACAGGCGTTCGGTATGGCAGGCGACGCCGTGTTCGTCCACCAGGGTAAAGCTGAAGCTGCCCTTGCGAGGGGCAACGATAAGGCACTTCAACGGCGAGAAGGCCTGGGAGAGGGTGCCAATGGCAGCCTGAATGTGCGGATGAGTTTGCATATTATTGGAGGTTCCTGCTTTAAACACGGAGGATATGATCCGTGCATGATAGAAACGTTCCAGTGACGCCTTTATTAAGGGACGAACGAACCTGACTGGAACAAAGCAGCCAGAGGGAGCGCAATCAAATAGTGGGCGCTTGGGCTGACTGGTAGGTACTTCAGAGGGCAGGCAGCACACCGGGGCCAAGGTTCTAGGCCATCGGGGTGGGATCCTGATCAATCTGCTAGGTGATTCGAGCTTGGGCAGCGTATGGCTGGCGAAGGAATCATCGAGTGGGCCGGTCCTGGTTTCAGCAGGCTTCGCTGTTGGGGGAGCGATTCTGCAAGGACGCTTAAGGCCAATTGACTTTCAGCTTGGTACTAACGAGGTGCACCTTACCGAAAAAAAAACGGTTTGGCAAGTGCTTCTGCAAGGGTGCAGGTTAGCCGAGCAGTATGGCGCTTCTTTCGCAGGCTGTGAAGAGGGGTAAATGGCTGGCATTGGCGTGGATGTACTCATTTTGTGCATTCAAACGAAGGCTTGTGGTGCACTTGTGCACATTTGGCGCGCAGGCTGTAACACGGCGGCAACAGGTTCCAAGCGCCTCGCCAATGACTTGACTGGGAAGCTAAGTCAATGAAAAAAAACACTAATTTTTGCTGGTGAAAAAATCGTCAGTTTGACTGGAGCCCCCAGTTTACGGGGGTTTTGGGGGCACCGAAGGGGGTTGTCCACCGAGTTATCCACAGGAACTGTGGATTGTCCCGAGCGCTTGCTCTAGGACGGGCGTGCCAGCAAACCAGGGAACTGTCTGACAATCTTCGGGCGCCCGTAGGCCGGTTGGTCATCCACTTGAAAACGTCAAGAAAAGATCATCGAAATTATTCTTCAATCCTCCATAAATCGACAGGCCATGCCCGGAAAAATGGAGTAGAGTGGCGCGCCTTTCGAGTTACCTTTCCTGTTGCTCATGAAGTTTCGCGGTAAACACCTCGCCAACCCGGCTGACACGTCGTCAGTGCCCCCACCCAAACGCTTTTCCCTGAAAGTGGCCCTATGGCTGCTCGACAGCCCGCGCTTGGGTGACAAGCCTCAGGTCAAGCATCTGGCTGGTCGCCTGCTGAAACAGCCGGCACGCCAGGGCGTCGTGGTAGCCCAGAGCCGGTTGGGGCAGATGCTGTGCCGTGATTGCGGCAACGCCCGTGACCGGCGCATCGGCCACGAACTGCTGCGTCAAGCCGCCCGTGCCGGTGATCGGCGCGCACAGCTGGAGTATGCAAGGTTATGCCAAACCAACGCGCCCGAGCAGGCCCGCTACTGGCTGGAACTGGCGGCGGCGCAGGGCTCGCAGGAAGCGCGGCGGTTGCTGGGGCAGTGGTTTTCAGGCTGAGCGCTGCTTGGCTACTAGCGGCCCTTATGCGGGCGCAGGCAACCTGCCTCCCAGGCTGATAAGCTGCGCAGCATTCATCAAGGTTCGATCGGGGTAACCATGACAGTGGATCTGGCCAGCATTCTGCTGGGCTTGGTGGTGGGTGCAGTGCCCTGCCTGGGTTGGCTCATGCAGGTGCAGCGTCGCCATGGGGCCCGGCAGGGTGAACAGGCCCTGCTCGAAGAGCGCCTCAACGCCGCCCAACTGTCCCTGGCCGGGCTGCAGGCGCAACTGGAGGCCGGTCGCGACGAGATCAGCGACCTCAGCGAAGCCAACACCGTCAAGCAAGCCCAGCTGGCAGCCCAGGGCCGTGAACTGGAGCTGTTGCAGATCGACCGCGACAACGCCCGCGATGCCGCCCACGCCTGGAGCCTTGAACGCGCCAACCGTGAAGCCGAGCTACGGCGCCTGGAAGCCCAGGCCGCACGGCTGGGCGCCGAACTGCGCGAGCAGCAGGAGAGCCACCAACAGCGTCTCGAAGACCTGCAAGAGGCCCGCGATACCCTGCGTGCGCAGTTCTCCGACCTGGCCACGAAAATCTTCGACGAGCGCGAGCAACGCTTTGCCCAGGCCAGCCAGCAGCACCTGGGGCAAATGCTCGACCCGCTCAAGGAACGCATCCAGGCCTTTGAGAAGCGCGTCGAGGAAAGCTACCAGCAGGAAGCACGCGAGCGTTTCTCGCTGGGCAAAGAGTTGGAGCGCTTGCAGCAGCTCAACCAGCGCCTGTCCGATGAAGCCACCAACCTCACCCAGGCCCTGAAAGGCCAGAAAACCCAGGGCAACTGGGGCGAGATGATCCTTGAGCGGGTACTGGAGCACGCCGGCCTTGAGAAGGGCCGCGAGTACCAGACCCAAGTCAGCCTCAAGAGCGCCGATGGCGAACGCTTCCAGCCCGATGTGCTGATCATGTTGCCCGGCGACAAGCAGGTGGTGGTGGACGCCAAGGTCAGCCTCACGGCGTACCAGCAGTTCGTCGGCAGCAACGACGAGGCCGCGCTCAAGCAGCACGTGCAGTCGTTGCGCAGCCACGTCAAAGGCCTTTCGAGCAAGGACTATAGCCGCCTCGAAGGCTTGCACAGCCTGGATTTCGTGCTGCTGTTCGTGCCCATCGAGGCCGCCTTCTCGGCAGCCCTGCAGGCCGAGCCCAACCTGTTCCAGGAAGCCTTCGACCGGCACATCGTGATTGTCAGCCCGACCACGCTGCTCGCCACCCTGCGGGTGATCGACAGCCTGTGGAAGCAGGAACGCCAAGGCCAGAACGCCCGCGAGATTGCCGAGCGCGCCGGTTGGCTGTACGACAAGTTCGTGCTGTTCATCCAGGACCTGGACGAACTGGGCAGCCGCTTGCAGCAGGTAGACAAGGCCTATGCCGCAGCGCGCAACAAACTGTGCGAGGGGCGTGGCAACCTGGTCAGCCGCTCCGAGCAGCTGAAGTTGCTTGGCGCCCGTGCCAGCAAGAGCCTGCCGGCAGACCTGCTGGAACGGGCGCTGTCCGATGAAACCCCGGCGGGCGAAGCGCTTACTGAACCAGGCTCAGATGCCGATTGAGCAGGGCGCGCAAGGCGGCCGGCTTGACCGGCTTGGCCAGGTAATCCAGGCCTGACGCATGCACCAGGGCGATGGTCTCTTTACTGCCGTCGGCGCTGATCACCACCCCAGGCACCGGCTCGCCCAGCCGTGCGCGTAGCCAGCCCATCAGTTCGGTGCCGGTTTCGCCGTCGTCCAGGTGGTAGTCCACCAGGGCCAGGTGCGGGCGCATGCCCTTGGTCAGCAAAGCCTCGCATTCGGCGCGGTTGCGCGCGGTCCAGACCTGGCAGCCCCAACGGCTGAGCAGGCTGTTCATGCCGATCAGGATGCTGTCTTCATTGTCGATGCACAGCACGTTCAGCCCGGCCAGCGGCTGGCCAGACTGTTCCACCGGCGCACTCGGTGCGGGTGCCGCCTGGCGGGCAATCGGCACGCTGACGCGGAACACCGTGCCTTTGCCGGGCCACGAGCGCACTTCGAGCGAATGGCCGAGCACCCGGCACAGGCCATCGGCGATCGCCAGGCCCAGGCCCAGGCCTTTCTCGGCGCGGGTCTGGTGGCTGTCCAGGCGTTTGAATTCCTGGAAAATCTCCTGCAGCTTGTTGTCGGCGATGCCGGGGCCACGGTCCCAGACTTCCAGCCACAGGCGCTCACCCTGGCGACGGGCACCGAGCAGAATCGGGCTTTTGCCATAGCGCAGGGCGTTGGTCAGGAAGTTCTGCAGCACCCGGCGCAGCAGTTTGATGTCGCTGTCGACCCGCAGGCGGCTGCCGCGCAGGCGGAACTCCAACCCTTTTTCGGCGGCCAGTACCTTGAACTCGGCACCCAGGGTGTCGAACAGCTCATTGAGGGCGAACGGCTTGGCGTCCGGGGTGATCTTGCCGTTCTCCAGGCGCGAGATGTCCAGCAGGTCACTGATCAGTTCTTCGGCCGAGCGTAGCGAGCTGTCCATGTGCTGCACCAGTTGCTGGGCCTCGTCATTCATGCCTTCGGCCTGCTGCGACAGGGCGGCCGAGAACAGCCGCGCGGCGTTCAGCGGTTGCATCAGGTCGTGGCTGACCGCGGCCAGGAAGCGGGTCTTGGACTTGCTCACGGCTTCGGCCTGGCTCTTGGCTTCGGACAACGCCTGGTTGAGCTGCGACAGCTCATGGGTGCGTTCCGCCACCCGTTGCTCCAGGCCCTCGTTGGCATCGCGCAGCGCCTGTTCGGCTTCGCGGAACGGGGTGATGTCGGTGAAGCTCATGACAAAGCCGCCGCCGGGCATCGGGTTGCCGATCAGTTCGATGACCCGGCCGTTGGGGAACAACCGCTCGGAAGAATGCGCACGACCCTGGCGCATCCAGTGCAGGCGCCGGGCCACGTGCACCTGCGCCTCGCCTGGGCCGCACAGGCCGCGCTCGGCGTTGTAGCGGATGATGTCGGCAATCGGGCGGCCCACGCTGATCAGCCCGTCAGGGTAGTTGAACAGTTCCAGGTAACGGCGGTTCCAGGCCACCAGGTGCAGGTTCTGGTCGACCACGCTGATGCCCTGGTTGATGTTTTCGATAGCGCCTTGCAGCAGCGCGCGGTTGAACTGCAGCACCTCGCTGGCTTCGTCGGCGATGCGCACCACGTCTTCGAGCTGCATGTCGCGGCCTTCGATGGCGGCCTTGACCACGGCGCGGGTCGACGAGGTGCCAAGCACGCCGGCGAGCAGGCGTTCGGTGTGTTCGATCCAGTCGCCGTCGGCGTTCTGGTTGGGGTTGAAGCCTTTGCCCTGGCGGTAGGCGAAGCGGATGAAGCTCTGCCGGGCACGTTCTTCGCCGACGAAGCGCGAGGCCAGGGTCAGCAGGTCGTCGATCTGCACGGCCAGCAGCGGTTTGCTGCTGGGCCGGGCGCTGGTCTGCTGGCCGATGAAGCGCCCGGCCTGCCAGTGTTCCGACACCCGCGTGCGCGACAGCACCGAAACCCAGGCGAACAGCGTGAAGTTACCCGCCAGCGACAGCACCACGCCTTGGGTCAGCGGGCTGATCGGCAGGTTCAGCGGGTTGCCATGCAGCCACGCCAGGCCCGGGAACAGCGCCAGCGACCAGCCCACGCTATGGGCGGCAATGGGCAGCACCAGGGTGTAGAACCACAGGAAGATGCCGGCGGCCAGGCCTGCGAACACGCCGCGCCGGTTAGCCTGCTTCCAGTACAGCGCGCCGAGCATGGCCGGGGTGAGCTGGGTCACGGCGGCGAAGGCGATCTGGCCGATGGTCGCCAGGCTTGCGGTGGAGCCCAGCAGGCGGTAGCTGACATACGCCAGCAGCAGGATGACCACGATGGTCACCCGGCGTACCGAGAGCATCCAGTGGCGGAAGGCTTCGAATGGCCGCTCGGCATTATTGCGGCGCAGCAGCCAGGGCAGCAGCATGTCGTTGGAAACCATGGTCGACAGGGCCACGGCCTCGACGATGACCATGCCGGTGGCGGCCGAGGCACCGCCGATGAAGGCCAGCAGGGCCAGGCTCGGGTGGGCTTCGGCCAGGGGCAGGCTGATCACGAACGAGTCGGACATCACCGTACCGGGCAACAGCATCTGCCCGGCCAGGGCGATCGGCACCACGAACAGCGCGGCCAGGGCCAGGTACATCGGGAACACCCAGCGGGCCAGGCGCATGTCCTGCGGTTCGATGTTCTCCACCACGGTGACATGGAACTGCCGCGGCAGGCAGATGATCGCCATCATGGCCACTGCGGTCTGCACCACCATCGAGGGCCAGTTGATGGTCTCCTGCCAATAGCTTTCCAGCTGGATCGACTGGCGTGCCTGGCTGAACAGGTCGTCGAAGCCGTCGTACAGGTTGAACACCACGAAGATGCCCACGGCGAGAAAGGCCAGCAGCTTGATCAGCGACTCGAAGGCGATCGCCAGCACCATGCCGCGGTGGTGCTCGGTCACATCCAGGCTGCGCGTGCCGAACACGATGGCGAACAGCGCCAGCACCAGCGACACCACCAGTGCGGTGTCTTGCACCCGGGTGCCGGTGGCATCGGCATTGGCACCGATTAGCAGGTTGACGCCCAGCACGATGCCTTTGAGCTGCAAGGCGATATAGGGCAGCACGCCGACCAGGCAGATCAGCGCCACCACCACCGCCAGGGTCTGCGATTTGCCGTAGCGCGCGGCGATGAAGTCGGCGATCGAGGTGATGTTCTGCTGCTTGCTGATCAGCACCATCTTCTGCAGTACCCAGGGTGCGAAGATCATCAGCAGCACTGGGCCCAGGTAGATCGGCAGAAATGCCCAAAGCTGTTCGGCGGCCTGGCCGACCGCGCCAAAGAAGGTCCAGCTGGTGCAGTACACGGCCAGCGACAGGCTGTACACCCAGGCACGCAGCTTCGGCGGCAACGGTGTGCTGCGGCGGTCGCCATAGAAGGCGATGGCGAACATGATGGCCATATAGGCCAGGGCGACCACGGCGATCAGCCCGCTGGACAACGACATGAAAACTCCGGAGCAAAAAAAATAACGCGGTCCCGATCAACCAGTCTGGCACGCAGGCGGCGGTTCGTCAGCGCAGACGATGGTCGCAGTGGCGAGTCGTCGCAGGGCGTTGCTCAAGCGGCAGCGCCAACATCAATGCCTGCGGGTGCCCATCCAGTAGAACACTGCCGCCAGTATCACGGCGTGCGGCCGCTGGGTAGTGCTTGACGGCGGCGAGCATTGCCATGTCCTTGTCGTACGGGTCTGCCGGGTATCAGCATAAGGCAGCAGAGGGCTTGCCAGCAGCAGCTTTTACCCTGCAGATTTGTGGCTTTCTGCGCCCGGCGCGCCTCCAACGCTAAAAGCCCCTCAGGAACAAGGACGATGAGTCATCCCTCGCAATTCACCTTGCTCGGCAAGCGGCGCTTCCTGCCGTTTTTCATCACCCAGTCGCTGGGTGCGTTCAACGACAACCTGTTCAAGCAGTCGCTGATCCTGGCGATCCTGTTCAAGCTCAGCCTGGGCGACGGTGACCGTTCGATCTGGGTCAACCTGTGCGCCTTGCTGTTCATCCTGCCGTTCTTTCTGTTCTCTGCACTGGGTGGGCAGTTTGGCGAGAAGTTCGCCAAGGACGCGCTGATCCGTGCGATCAAGCTGGCCGAGATCGGCATCATGGCCATTGGCGCACTGGGCTTTATCACCAACCACCTGGCGCTGATGTTGGTAGCCCTGTTTGGCATGG
This sequence comes from Pseudomonas sp. SWRI68, assembly GCF_014269165.1. NCBI lineage: Bacteria > Pseudomonadati > Pseudomonadota > Gammaproteobacteria > Pseudomonadales > Pseudomonadaceae > Pseudomonas > Pseudomonas sp. SWRI68. The sequence goes on from NZ_JABWRU010000001.1 coordinate 607,078, forward strand.
GCACCCATTCGGCGCTGTTCGGGCCGGTGAAGTACTCGATCCTGCCCCAGGCCCTGCGTGAAGAAGAGCTGGTGGGTGGCAACGGGCTGGTGGAGATGGGCACCTTCCTGGCTATCCTGGCCGGCACCATCGGCGCGGGTGTGATGATGTCGTCGGGCAGCTATGCCACGGTGGTGGCGGGTGGCGTGGTCGGCACGGCCGTGCTGGGCTACCTGGCCAGCCGCTGGATCCCGCGGGCGGCCGCCGTGTCGCCGCAGATGCAACTGGACTGGAACATCTTCAAGCAGTCCTGGGTAATCCTGCGCATGGGCCTGGGGCAGACGCCTGCGGTGTCGCGCTCGATCGTCGGCAACTCCTGGTTCTGGTTCGTCGGCGCCATCTACCTGACCCAGATCCCGGCGTATGCCAAGGACTGGCTGCACGGCGACGGCACGGTGGTCACCCTGGTGCTGACCCTGTTCTCGGTGGGCATCGCCCTCGGTTCGCTGCTGTGCGAGCGGCTGAGCGGGCGCAAGGTGGAGATCGGCCTGGTGCCGTTCGGCTCGTTTGGCCTGACCCTGTTCGGCCTGCTCTGGTGGTGGCATTCCGGCGATGTGCCGGCTGCGCCTGTGCCGCACGACTGGTTGACGCTACTGGGCATGAGCCAAGCCTGGTGGATTCTGTTGTCGATCGTGGGGCTCGGGGTGTTCGGCGGCTTCTATATCGTGCCGCTGTATGCGCTGATCCAGGCGCGCACGGCCGAGGACCAGCGGGCTCGGGTAATCGCTGCCAACAACATCCTCAATGCCTTGTTCATGGTGGTGTCGGCGGTGCTCACCATCGTGCTGCTGGGGCTGGCCGAGTTGAGCATCCCGCAGCTGTTCCTGGTGGTGTCGTTACTCAACATCGCGGTCAACGCCTACATCTTCAGCATCGTGCCCGAGTTCACCATGCGCTTTTTGATCTGGCTGCTCAGCCATTCGATGTACCGCGTGGAGCACCGCGACCTCGAACGCATCCCCGACGAAGGCGCAGCGCTGCTGGTGTGCAACCATGTCTCGTTCGTCGACGCCCTGCTGCTCGGCGGCGCGATCCGCCGTCCGATCCGCTTCGTCATGTACTACAAAATCTACAACCTGCCGGTGCTCAACTTCGTCTTCCGCACCGCAGGCGCCATCCCGATTGCCGGGCGCAGCGAGGATGAGGCCACGTACGAGCGCGCCTTTGCGCGCATCGCCGAATACCTGGCGGCGGGTGAGCTGGTGTGCATCTTCCCGGAGGGCAAGTTGACCGGTGACGGCGAGATCGATGCGTTCAAGGGTGGGGTCAGCCGCATTCTCGGTGAAACCCCGGTGCCGGTGATTCCCCTGGCGTTGCAGGGGCTGTGGGGCAGCTTTTTCAGCCGTGATCCGGGCAAGGGGTTTTTCAAGCGCTTGTGGTCGCGGGTGACCATCGTGGCCGGCGCTGCGGTGCCGGTGGAGGCTGCGCAGCCTGAGTTGTTGCGCGAGCAGGTCAGCCGCTTGCGCGGCGACCTGCGTTAAGCGGGCATGGTCAGCTGGCGCTGACTTTCAGGCCGATCAGGCCACAGATGATCAGCGCCACACTGACCAGCCGTACCAGGGCCATGGACTCACCGAACAGGATGATCCCGGCGATCACCGTGCCCACGGCGCCAACGCCGGTCCAGATGGCGTAGGCGGTGCCCAGCGGCAGTTCTTTCATGGCCAGGCCCAGCAAGCCCAGGCTGATGACCATGGCGCCGACGGTAAGCACGGTGGGGAGCGGGCGGCTGAAGCCGTCGGTGTACTTCAGGCCTACCGCCCAGCCGACTTCGAACAGGCCGGCGAAAAACAGGATGATCCAGGACATAGGTGCCTCCATTGTTGCCAACGATGGGGCCGTCCCCGGAATGGTCACGCGGTGCGTCGTGAGGCCGTCCCCACAGTGGGCAATAGGGTGCACATTTTCTGATGGCTGGGCAAGTCAGTGCCTGGCAGGCTCGCCACGTTCATCTACCGGCAAAGGCGCTTCCATACGGCGGAACCAGGTCGACAGCAGCGCCCCCGAAATATTGTGCCAAACGCTGAACAGCGCGCTCGGCACCGCCGCCAATGGCGAGAAATGCGCCGCCGCCAAGGCTGCCCCCAACCCTGAGTTCTGCATGCCCACCTCCAGTGCCAGCGACTTGCGCTGGGCCAGTGGCAGTTTGCAGAGCTTGCCGGTGAGGTAACCCAGCAGGTAGCCGAAGCTGTTGTGCAGCATCACCACGGCCATGATCAGCAGGCCCGACTCGGCGATTTTCGCCTGGCTGGCCGCCACCACCGCACAGACGATCATGACGATGCTCACCACTGACACCAGTGGCAACACCTGCACCGCCGCCTGTACCCGCGCGCCCAGCAGGCGCTGGGCCAGCACGCCGAGCACGATCGGCAGCATGACCAGCTGCAGGATCGACCAGAACATGTCCATGAACGAGACCGGCAGCCAGGCCGAGGCCAGGAACCAGATCAACGCCGGGGTCAGCAGCGGGGCGAGCAGGGTGGTGACGGCGGCAATCGCCACCGCCAGCGCCAGGTCGCCCTTGGACAGCCAGACCATCACGTTCGAAGCCGTGCCGCTAGGGCAGCAGCCGACCAGGATCACGCCCACGGCAATCTCGGGCGGCAGGTGGAACAGCTGGCACAGCAGCCAGGCCATGCCCGGCATGATCACGAAGTGCGCCACCACCCCTAGCATCACCCGCCAGGGCTGGCGGGCGAGGGCGGCGAAGTCATCGAGCTTGAGGGTCAGGCCCATGCCGAACATCACCAGGCCCAGCAACGGTACGATGGCCACTTTCAGGGCGATGAACCATTGCGGTTGCAGGAAGGCCAGCACGGCGAACACCAGCACCCAGAGGGCAAAGGTATTGCCGACGAAGCGGCTGAGGGCGGCGAGGGCACGCATGGGCAGGTCCTTGTACTTATAGAGATGCAGTTTTCGAGAGCCTCTTCGCGGGGCGAGCCCGCTCCCACAGGTACCCCGCTTGATTTCAAGCTCAGCGGGGTACCTGTGGGAGCGGGCTCGCCCCGCGAAGAGGCCGGTACTGGCTGAGAATACGTCCCAGCCCAGCCCCGACATTTCATGCCACTCAGACCCCTTGCGGAATCTCCTCCCCACCCAACGCCTCGAACAGCACCGGCAGGAATTCGGTAAAGGTCATCATCATCAGCAGGAAGCTGGCATCGAACTGCTGCTGGGCTTCATCGCCGCCATCCTGTTCTGCCTGCTCTTGCAGCAGCTCCTCGAACTTCAGGCGCTTGATGACCATTTTGTCGTCCAGCACGAACGACAGTTTGTCCTGCCAGGCCAGGGCCAGCTGGGTGACCACCTTGCCGGTGCTCAGGTGCAGCTGGATTTCTTCGCTGGTCAGGTCCTGGCGCTTGCAGCGCACGATGCCACCGTCTTCGGCGGTGTCGCGCAGCTCGCACTCGTCCAGTACACAGAAGCCTTCGGCGGCTTGCTGCGACTTGACCCAGTCGGTCATGGTGGCAACGGGTGCGATCTTCACGGTTGCCGGGCGTACCGGCAGCGAGCCCATCACTTCACGCAGGGTCGACAGCAGGTCTTCGGCACGCTTGGCGCTGGCCGAGTTGACCAGGATCATGCCCAGGCGCGGCGCGATGGCGGCGAAGATCATCGAACGACGAATGAAGGCGCGCGGCAGGAAGGCCTGGATGATCTCGTCCTTGATCTGGTCGCGTTCCTTCTTGTAGACCTTGCGCATCTGCTCGGTCTCGATCTCTTCGACCTTTTCCTTGACGGCGTCATTGACCACGCTGCTTGGAAGGATACGTTCTTCCTTGCGCGCGGCGATCAGCAGGAACTCGCCGCTGACGTGCACCAGGGGAGCGTCTTCGCCCTTGCCGAACGGCGCGACGAAGCCATAGGTGTTCAGCTCCTGGCTGGCGCAGGGACGGGCCGGCTTGCTGGCCAGGGCGGTTTCCAGCGCTTCGGCGTCGAATGGAACATCCTGGGTCAGGCGGTAGGTCAGCAGGTTCTTGAACCACATGAGGGGCAATCTCTCCTTAATGCATAAGGCGGGCATTATTCTCCGAGCAGTGGTTCCCGTCCAACCCTGTCAGAGGGCCAGCACCTATATATAGAAGAAGAAAAGACCAGCGTTGCTAGGTCTTTGAAAGGCTTCGAAAATTTTTTTAAAAAAGTCGAAAAAAATGCTTGCCAGGGTGGGGGCTCATCCGTAGAATGCGCGCCACACCGAGACGAAAGGGTGATTAGCTCAGCCGGGAGAGCATCTGCCTTACAAGCAGAGGGTCGGCGGTTCGATCCCGTCATCACCCACCACTCGATGTATAGCGCAGCGGTAGTTCAGTCGGTTAGAATACCGGCCTGTCACGCCGGGGGTCGCGGGTTCGAGTCCCGTCCGCTGCGCCATATTCAACTTCCAGGGCCCACTGAACACCCGGAAGTTACAGGAAAAGCGACCTTAGGGTCGCTTTTTTTGTTTGTGCTTTTTGAGGCGTTCTGCGGTTCAGCACGGCCCCTGTGGTAGCGGGCCGGCGTTGGCGGTGCAAGGCCGCATCAACGCATGCGTTCTTCCTCGCGCAACGTCAGCACTTCAACCCCTGCTTCGGTCACCGCCACCGTATGTTCCCACTGCGCCGACAGCGCATGGTCGCGGGTAATCACCGTCCAGCCATCCTTCAAGGTCCGAGTGCCACGCCCGCCTTGGTTGATCATCGGCTCGATGGTAAACACCATCCCGGGCTTGAGCTTCATGCCCATGCCGCGCTGGCCAAAATGCAGCACCTCGGGCCCTTCGTGCATCTGCTGGCCAATGCCGTGGCCGCAATACTCGCGCACCACGCTATAGCCGGCTGCCTCGGCATGTACCTGGATGGCATGGCCAATGTCGCCAAGCGTCGCCCCGGGGCGCACCTGCTCGATGCCTTTCCATAGCGCGTCGTAGGTCGTTTCGACCAGCCGACGTGCCTCGTCGTTGATCGGGCCAATGCAGTACATCTTCGACGAATCGGCGATGTAGCCGCCTTGTTCAAGGGTGATGTCGACATTGATGATCGACCCCTCGTTGAGCACCTCATCCGCCTTCGGCATGCCGTGGCACACCACGTGGTCCACCGAGGTATTCAGGGCGTAAGGGAAACCGTACTGGCCCTTGCTTGCTGGCCGAGCCTTGAGCGTTTCGACGATATAGCGTTCGGCGTGGTCGTTGATCTGCATCGTGGTCACGCCGGGGCGTATGAAGCCATCGAGTTCAGCGAACACTTGGGCCAGCAACCGGCCGGCGTTGCGCATCAGGTCGAGTTGGGCGGGGGTTTTGAGGATCACCTGGGACATGGGGAGAAGGCAGTAACTCTGGCAAAAATGTGCCCCAGCATAGCGCCATGGGCCTTCGCGGTGCCACCGCATGGTGCGGCAAGCCGTCCCCGCACGGGCGCGCTGCCTTGCCAGCGAAGAGGCCCGCACAGCTGGCCCGCTAATTGCTGACTGACCCCTACCCAGGGCAATCAATGCCGATTGCCCGCACCTCTTCACGACAAAGGCGCCGTGTTGCCCCGCTTGCCATGCAAGCCGGGGCAGCCGGCGCCTTTTGCGTTTCCCCAAGGAGACCGGCCCATGAGCAGCAGCGAAGTACGCAGTGTCTGCCCGTATTGCGGCGTCGGCTGCGGCATCGTCATGCGCGTTGCCGATGGCAAGGTCAGCAAGATCAGCGGCGACAAGCAGCACCCCAGCAACTTTGGCCGCCTGTGCACCAAGGGCCTGACCGCGCACGTGCCGCTGACCGCCGCCGGGCGCATGGAGGATGCCTACCTGCGTCAGCAGCGCAGCCAGCCGCCGGTGCGCGCCAGCATGGACCAGGCCATTGCCGCCACCGCCGCGCGCCTGCGCGGCATCGTTGACCAGCACGGCCCGGATGCCGTGGCGCTGTATGTGTCCGGGCAGATGTCGCTGGAGGCCCAGTACCTGGCCAACAAACTGGCCAAGGGCTTTATCCGCACCCGCCATATCGAGTCCAACTCGCGCCTGTGCATGGCCAGCGCCGGCAGTGGCTACAAACTGTCGCTCGGTGCCGATGGCCCACCTGGCAGTTACCAGGACTTCGAGCACGCCGACGTATTCCTGGTCATCGGCGCCAACATGGCCGACTGCCACCCGATTTTGTTCCTGCGTCTGCTGGACCGGGTCAAGGCCGGCGCCAAGCTGATCGTCGTCGACCCGCGGCGCAGCGCCACCGCCGACAAGGCCGACCTGTTCCTGCAGGTACGCCCCGGCAGCGACATGGCCTTGCTCAACGGCCTGTTGCATCTGCTGCACCGCAACGGCCACACCCACCCCGACTTCATCGCTCGCCACACCGACGGCTGGGACGAACTGCCAGCCTTCCTCGACGACTACAGCCCCGAGCGCGTGGCCGCCATCACCGGGCTGGCCGAGGCCGACATCATCAAGGCCGCCGAATGGATCGGCCGTGCCAACGACTGGATGAGCTGCTGGACCATGGGCCTGAACCAGAGCATCCACGGTACTTGGCACAGTAACGCCCTGTGCAACCTGCACCTGGCCACCGGCGCTATCTGCCGCCCCGGTAGCGGGCCTTTCTCGCTGACCGGCCAACCCAACGCCATGGGCGGTCGCGAGATGGGCTACATGGGGCCCGGCCTGCCAGGCCAGCGCTCGGCGCTGCTGGAAGGCGACCGCGCGTTCGTCGAACAGCAGTGGCAACTGCCACCAGGCAGCCTGCGCAGCGAAGGCGGCGAGGGTACGGTGGCGCTGTTCGAACAGCTGAAAGCAGGGGACGTGAAAGCCTGCTGGATCATCTGCAGCAACCCGGTGGCCAGCGTCGCCAACCGCCAGCAGGTGATCGACGGCCTGCGCCGGGCCGAGCTGGTGATCTCCCAGGATGCGTTTCTCGACACCGAGACCAACCGCTACGCCGATATCCTCCTGCCTGCGGCACTGTGGGCCGAAGGTGAGGGCGTGATGATCAACAGCGAGCGCAACCTCACCTTGATGCCACGCGCCGTGGCGCCTCCTGGCCAGAGCCTGCCGGACTGGCAGATCATCGCCCGGGTGGCCTGCGCGATGGGCTATGCCGACGCGTTCGATTACGCTGATGCCGAAGCGGTGTACGACGAGATTCGCCGCTTCCATAACCCCGCTACCGGCTACGACCTGCGTGGCATCGGCTACACCGACCTGCGTGCGCAGCCGCGCCAGTGGCCATGCGCACCAGGGCGTGACAGCGACCGCAGCCCATTGCGCTACCTGAACGATGGCAGCAGCCAGACGCTGCTGCACGACGCCCAGGGCCAGCGCCCGGCGCTGGCGTTCCCCACCGCCAGCGGCAAGGCCCGCTTTTTCGCTCGGCCCTGGTTGCCGGCAGCGGAGTTGCCGGATGACGCCTACCCCCTGGTGCTCAACACAGGCCGCGTGCAGCACCAGTGGCACACCCTGACCAAGACCGGCAAGGTGCCGGCGCTGAACAAGCTGGAGCCTGGCCCTTTCATCGAAATCCATCCCGAGGACGCCGCACGGCTTGGCATCGCCGAAAAGGACCAGGTGGCCATTCGCTCGCGCCGTGGTCAGGCCGTGCTGCCGGCGCGCATCAGCGACCGGGTGATTCCAGGTAACTGCTTCGCGCCGTTTCACTGGAACGACCTGGTCGGCGAGCAGTTGGCCATCAATGCCGTCACCTGTGATGCGGTCGACCCACTGTCGCTGCAGCCCGCCTTCAAACACTGCGCCGTGGCCCTTGAGCGGGTTGCCGGCGAACGTATCGACGCCCTCGACCTGAGCGGCGCCACTGCCCACCCGGAGTCTGCCCACATGCCGACCGCCACCCTGTCTCGTCTGCTTGGCCTGGACAACCTGCCGGCCCCGGCGCTGGCCGAGCAAGAGCGCCATTACCTGCAGGGCTTCTTGCTTGGCTTGGAGCAGGCCCGCGTCGAGGGTGTGCCAAGCCTGCCGGCTAGCGCGCCAATGGCCGCTAACCGACGGTGGTTCGTTGACGGCCTGCTGGCGGGCGTGTTCGCGCAGCCTTCGGCGCTGCCCAGCCGGGCGCTGGAGGCGCCGCAGCACCAGGTGCTGTGGGCCTCGCAGACCGGTAACGGCGAAGCGCTGGCCGAGCGCTGTGCCGAGCGCCTGCGTGGTGCTGGCTTGGCGGTGCGCCTGAATTGCATGGATACACTCAGCCCGCAGCAGTTGCGCGGTGCTGCCAGTGTGGTGCTGATCGCCAGTACCTTCGGCGATGGCGACGCGCCCGACAGTGCGGCGCTGTTCTGGCAGGCACTGCAAGGCGAGGAGGGCGGCCACTGCGCCGATGTGCCCTATGCCGTATTGGCCCTGGGCGATTCCAGTTACGACCAGTTCTGCGGGTTTGGCCGCAAGCTCGATCAGCGCCTGGCCGAGCTGGGTGGGCGGCGCCTGCTGCAACGGGTGGATTGCGAGCCGGATTACGATGAGGCATTCGCCACCTGGCTCGACGCCTTGTTGGCGCAGTTGGCTGACGCCGCCGCGCCCCAGGCCAGTGGCGCGCCTTCGCCTGCGCAGGCCTGCAGCAAGCAGCAGCCATGGTCGGCCACCTTGCTGGAGAACCGCGTGCTCAATGCCCCGGGTGCCCGTAAGGAGACGCGCCAGTTGGTGTTCGACCTGGCTGGCAGCACCTTCAGCTACCAGGCCGGCGACGCCCTGGGCGTATGGCCGCGCAACTGCCCGGCGCTGGTCGAAGAGCTGCTGGCGCTGATGCGGCTCGATGGCCAGGCCCTGGTCGAGGTCAAAGGCCAGGCCGCACTGCCGCTGGCCGATGCCATGGAGGCGCACCTGGAAATCGCCAAGGTCACCCCGGCGCAGTTGCAGGTGTTCAGCCAGAGCGCCGAGGCCCTGCGCCGGTTGCTCCAGCCCGAGCACAAGGCCGAGCTGCAAAACTGGTTGTGGGGGCGGCAGTTGGCGGATGTGCTGCGCGAGTTCCCCCAGGACCTGCCCTTGGCCACCTGGCTCGACCTGTTAAAACCCTTGCAGCCGCGCCTGTACTCGATCAGCTCCAGCCCGTTGGCGCACCCTGGCCAAGTTCACCTGACCGTCTCGACGGTGCGTTACGGGCAGCGCAAGGGCGCTTGCTCGACCTTCCTCGCCGACCGCGCGCACGGCATCAAGGTGGCGATCTTCCCGCAGGCCTCGAAGCATTTTCGCCTGCCCGAGGACGATAACGTGCCGGTGATCATGGTTGGGCCGGGCACCGGCATCGCGCCGTTTCGGGCGTTTCTTGAAGAACGAGAAGCGCGCGGGGCACGCGGGGGCAACTGGCTGTTTTTCGGCGAGCAGTATGCGGCCAGCGACTTCTATTACCAGGCACAGTTGCAGGCATGGCAAGCGACAGGCCACTTGCGTCTGGATACCGCGTTCTCCCGCGACCAGGCCGAGAAAATCTATGTGCAGCAGCGCCTGCACGAGCAAGGCGCCGACCTTTGGCGCTGGCTGGAGGCGGGTGCGTACTTTTATGTGTGCGGTGATGCCCAGCGCATGGCCAAGGATGTGGACAGCGCGCTGCGCAGGGTCGTCGCCGAGCACGGCGGCATGAGTGAGGCCGCGGCGGATGCGTATGTTGAAGGGTTGAGCAAGGCCAAGCGTTATCGGCGCGATGTGTATTGAGTGCACCGGGATGGGGATGGGTGCACCTTGGCTGTGCGGTTTTTTCTGGAATGTCCGATGACTTTTCTGGCCCTGTCGCGTTTGAACAGGCGATACAGCATTTGGCACATTCCCTGCTTTATCACGTTCACAACACGCCCCACTGATCAACGGCGATCAACCAGGGGCACACCCTGATGAGTACAGGCAAAGGCGCCTGGAGCTTCCGCTCCAGGCGTTTTTTTTTGATCGAGGATCGGCTATGACGGCAACAGCGAACGGCAGGCAACGAGAGCAACTGGTGATTGTCGGCAACGGCATGGTCGGCCACCACTGCGTCGAGCAATTGATCGAGCGTGGCGCCTTGCAGCACTTCGAGGTGCGAGTGTTCGGTGAAGAACGCCAGCGTGCCTACGACCGTGTGCACCTCTCCGAATACTTCGGCGGCAGCTGCGCCGAGACCCTGGCGATGTGCGAGCAGGGTTTCTACCCCAGCCAAGGCGTGCACCTGCACCTGGGCGAAGCGGTGGTGGAGATCGACCGCACGCGCCGCGAGGTGGTTACCCCCCAAGGCCGCTACGCGTACGACCAGTTGATACTGGCCACCGGCTCCTACCCGTTCGTCCCGCCGATCGAAGGGTCCAGCGGCAACGCTCGCCTGGTCTACCGCACCCTCGACGATCTCGATGCAATCCGCGCCGCCGCCAGCAATGCCCAGCGTGGCGTGGTGGTGGGTGGCGGCCTGCTGGGCCTGGAGGCGGCCAATGCACTCAAGTCCCTGGGCCTGGAAGCGCATGTGGTGGAGTTTGCCCCACGCTTGATGCCGGTGCAGCTGGACAGCGAGGGCGGTGCGGCGCTCAAGGCACAGATCGAGGCCCTGGGCGTGGGCGTGCACTTGTCCCGCGCCACCCAGTCGATCAGTGCCGGTGAGGGCTATCGCTACCGCATGAACTTCGACGGCGGCGAACACCTGGAAACCGACCTGATCGTGTTCTCCGCCGGCATCCGCCCGCAGGACGCCCTGGCCCGCGCATGCGGGTTGGACATTGCCGCGCGAGGCGGGGTGGTAGTCGACAACCACTGTCGCACCAGCGATGCGCGCATCTTCGCCATCGGCGAGTGCGCCTCGTGGAACGGCAGCGTGTTCGGCCTGGTTGCGCCGGGCTACAGCATGGCCCGTAACCTGGCGGCGCTGCTGGCGGGGGATGCTGCGGTCGCCTTCACCGGTGCCGACATGTCGACCAAGCTCAAGCTGCTGGGCGTGGATGTCGGCTCGATCGGCGATGCCCATGGCGCCACGCCGGGCTCGCGCAGCTACCGCTTCATCGACGAAGCCAACGCCGCCTACCGCCGGCTGGTGGTGGATGCCAGCGGCAAGCATGTGCTGGGCGCGGTGCTGGTGGGTGACAACAGCTACTACGACACCCTGTTGCAGTACGCGCAGAACGGTATAGCCCTGCCTGCCGACCCGGCCGCGTTGATCCTGCCACAAACGGGCGGCGCGCCGGCCCTGGGTGCCGATGCCCTGCCCGACAGCGCGACCATCTGCTCGTGCCACAACGTCAGCAAGGGCGCGGTCTGCGCCGCCATCGACAGCGGCTGCAGCGACCTTGCCTCGGTCAAGGGCTGCACCAAGGCGGCCAGCGGTTGCGGCGGCTGCGCGGCCTTGCTCAAGCAGGTGTTCGAGCACGAACTCACGGCCCGCGGCGTGACGGTCGACAAGAGCCTCTGCGAACACTTTGCCTACACCCGCCAGGAGCTTTACGGGCTGGTACGGGTTGGCGGTATCCGCACTTTCCATGATCTGCTCGTGCGCCATGGCAAAGGCCATGTCGGCTGCGCTATCTGCAAGCCGGCGGTGGGCAATATCCTTGCTTCGTGCTGGAACCAGCCGATCATGGACCCGGCGCTGGTACCGCTGCAGGACACCAACGACACGTTCATGGCCAACATGCAGAAAAACGGCACTTACTCGGTGGTGCCGCGCATACCGGGCGGTGAAATCACCCCCGACAAGCTCATCGTCATTGGCCAGGTGGCCAAGAAGTACGACTTGTACACCAAGATTACCGGCGGCCAGCGCATCGACCTGTTTGGGGCCCAGTTGCACGAACTGCCGCTGATCTGGGGCGAGTTGATCGAGGCCGGCTTCGAGACGGGCCATGCCTACGGCAAGTCGACCCGCACGGTGAAGTCATGCGTGGGCAGCACCTGGTGCCGTTATGGCGTGCAGGACAGCGTGGCCATGGCCCTGCGCCTGGAGGACCGCTACAAGGGCCTGCGCAGCCCGCACAAGCTCAAGTTCGCGGTATCCGGCTGCACCCGCGAATGCGCCGAAGCGCAGAGCAAGGACATCGGCGTGATCGCCACCGACAAGGGCTGGAATCTCTACGTCTGCGGCAACGGCGGCATGCGCCCGCGCCACGCCGAGCTGTTCGCCACCGACCTGGACGACGACACCTTGGTACGCCTGATCGACCGCGTGCTGATGTTCTACATCCGCACCGCCGACAAGCTGCAACGCACCTCGGTATGGCGCGAAAACCTGGAGGGCGGGTTGGCCTACCTCAAGCAGGTGATCCTCGACGACAGCCTGGGCCTGGCAACCGAGCTGGAAGCACAGATGCAGCATGTGGTCGATCACTATGAATGCGAATGGGCCAACGCCCTCAACGACCCGGAAAAGCTCAAGCGCTTCCGCACCTTCGTCAACGACCACCGCGCCGACCCGGACGTGCACTTCGTCCGCGAGCGCGAACAACGCCGCCCTGCTGCAGCGTTGCACCTGATCCCCACTGTCGAGGAGGCTGTCTGATGAACCTGTCAAATACTGCTGTAGCGCACCAACCCAACTGGCAAACGGTCTGCCAGGCCCGCGACCTGGTTGCCGATTCCGGCGTGGTGGTGTGGCACGAGGGTGCCCAGGTGGCGCTGTTCTATCTGCCAGGGCAGGAGCAGGCGTTGTATGCGCTGGACAACCGTGACCCGCGCTCGGGGGCCAACATCATCGGCCGTGGGCTGGTGGGGAGTGTGCAGGGCCAGCTGGTGGTGGCGGCGCCGCTCTACAAGCAGCATTTCAGCCTGCACAGCGGGCATTGCCTGGAGGATGCCGCGCAGCGGCTGCGGGTGTGGCCGGTGCGGATCAATGGTGAAGCGGTGGAGCTGGCGGTGGCGTGATGAATTGTTGAAGCCCCGGACGCTGTTCGCCGTTGGATTTTCGCCATATGGGAGATCGAGCGCCGCCCGCGCGGCGCTCGATCTCCCTGGCGACAAAAACGCTGCGGCGAGCACTATAAAAGCTGCCCACTCCCCCCAATGCGGTAAGCTTCAGGCCATGAACCTCGACACCCGCATCAAGTACCGCCACCTGCTGTGCTTCCTGGAGATCGCCCGGCAGGGCAGCCTGGCCAGGGCTGCAGACAGCCTCGCGATCAGCCAGCCAGCGATTTCCAAGACCCTCAAGGAACTCGAAGAGCTGCTGGAAGCACGCCTGTTCGAACGCAGCCGGCACGGCGTCGAACTGACCCCGGCCGGCACTCGCTTCATGCGCTACGCCGGGCCCAGCGTACAGGCCCTGCGCGATGGCGTGAGCAGCCTGCGCGGCGAAGCACGGGCGCCGTCGCAAGTGCGCATTGGCGTGCTCTCTACCGTCGAGGGCTTGTTGATGCCCGAAGTGCTGTGCCGCCTGCATCAGCGTCATGAGGCGTTGCTGATCAGCGTGGTGACCGGGGCCAGTGCGCAGTTGCTCGGGCAGTTGCGCCTAGGTGAGCTGGAGCTGGTGGTCGGGCGCATGACCGACAGCCCGCAGATTCAAGGCCTGTCGTTCGAGCACCTGTACAGCGAGTCGATGAGCCTGGTCGTGCGGCCGGGGCACCCGCTGCTGGCAACTACGCCAGTGGAGCGGGCGCAGGTAGGGCGCTATCCGCTGGTCTTGCCACCCCCCGGCACCACCATTCGCCAGCACGCCGACAGCCTGTTCGTTCAATGTGGTGTGCAGCTGCCGGCGCAGCGCTTGGAGACCTTGTCGTTGGCCTTGAGCCGCCGCTATCTGCTGGGCAGTGATGCCGTGTGGGTGGCACCGCGCGACGCCGTGCTGATCGACCTTGGCCGTGGCGAACTGGTCGAACTCGACCTGGGCGTGCGCGAGCCGGGCGGCTCGGTCGGCATCTGTCGCAATGCCGCCTTGCCGCAGAGCCTGCCGGGGCAGTGGGTGTGCGAGGTGCTGCGCGAGGTGGCGGGGCAGTACCGCGAGGGTAGCTACCCTTGAACCCGTGCTGTCAGCAGGGCACTGAGCGCCTTGAGGTTGTCATCGCTCAGGCTGCCGCTGGCCGCCATCAGGCGTAGCTGCGCCTGCAAGATGGCATAGCGCTGGCGGGCCAGTTGCAGGCGGGTGCGGGTTAGCTGCTGCTCGGCATCCAGCACGTCGCTGCTGATGCGCGCGCCTGCCTCGAAGGCGTGCGTGGTGATCCGCAGGTCACTCTGGCTGGAGCGCAGGGCCTGTTGCAGGGCCTGGTACTGGCTGATGCCGCCCGTCAGGTTGAGGTAGGCCTGGCGCGCCATGAAATCAGCTTCGCGCCGTGCATCTTCCAGCTCATCTTCGGCCGCGCCCTGCAGGGCACGCGCCTCGCGGGTACGGCTCTGAGTACCGCCACCGGCATACAGCGGCACGCTCAGTTGCACGCCAACCACCGTCTGGGTGTATTTCTCCTCGGGTACGGTGACGTCGTAAAGGCTGCCACCGACCGAGGCAAAACGGCCATGCGCGGCCACCAGGTCGAGGGTTGGCAGGTGGCCGGCTCGTTGTTTTTCCACTTCCTGCTCGGCGATCAGTTGGCGCACCTCGGCGGCCTGCACCTTCAGGTTGTGCTGGCGTGCCTGGTCGGTCCAGGCATCCAGCCGGGCCGGTTGCGGGCCACTGAACGCCACCTCGTCGTCGAGCCTGGCCAACTCGCCCGGCGTGCTGCCGGTCAGCCTCGCCAATGCCTGCTGGTTGAGGCGCAAGGCATTGCCGGCGGCAATCTGTTCGGCCTGCGCCAGGTCGTAGCGGGCCTGGATGCGCTGCACTTCGTTTTCGGTCCCCGAGCCCTCGCGCCGAAAGCGCTGTGCCTTGTCCAGCTGCTGGCCAAGGGTCTGCATTTGCTGGCGGCTGGTGCCCAGTTGGTCTTCGGCAAGCAACAGCTCGAAGTAGGCGTCGGCCACGCGCAGTATCAGGTCCTGGCGTGCGGCCAGCAGGTCGATTTCGCCCGCCGTTGCCAGGGCCTTGCCCTGTTCATGGCCGATGACGTTCTGCCAGCGTAGCAGGGGCTGGATCAATACCAGCGCGTAGGCATTGGAGTGGTCGCGGTTGCGGCTGGCCGCCCCGCTGTGTTCGCGGTCGACCCAGGCTGCGCCGCTTTCCAGGGACAGGTGCGGCAGCAACGTGGCCAGCCCCTGCGGGGCCTTTTGCGCGGCCGCCAGCTGGCGTTGCTGGGCGGCGGCATAGGCCATGTCATGCCCCAGGGCCTGCTGGTAGGTCTGGTACAGGTCGCGGGCCTGTACGGGGCTGGCGCAGACCAGCGCCAGTATCAGCACCGCTAGGCGGATTCGTGTGCATTGTCCGAGCACGTCGCGGACTCCTTTGCAAGTGAGGGCTTGTGTTGGCGGGGGTTGCGCATCAGTAGCACCATCGGGACGCCGATCAGCATCACCGCACCGAGCAGGCCGAAGAGCATGCTGAAACCGAGCATCTGCGCCTGCTCCCGGGCCTGGACGAAGGCCAGCAGGGCGTTGGCCTGGTCAGCGCCGAGCAGCTCGGTGGAGAGCCGCCGCGGGTCGAGGCTGGCCAGGTCCCAGCCGCTGGTGACCAGGCGGTTTTCGTCGACATGCTCGGCGAGCTGCCGGTAGCGCGCCCAGGAAAAACGCGTGAGCAGGGTGGCGGCGATGGCGATACCGACGCTGCCACCGAGCTGGCGCATCAGGTTGAGCACGCCCGAACCTACCGAGATCAGCTGTACCGGCAGTTGGCGCATGGCCAGGTTGGTCAGCGGCACGAAGATCATGCCCAGGCCGAACCCCCGGATGATCAGCGGCCAGTACAGTGTGTCGGGGTTGCTCTGCAGGGTGAACTGGGTATGCAGGTACATGGCGTAGCCGTAGACCAGGATGCCCACGCAGATGAAGTAGCGCTCATCGATGCGGTTTTCCTGCGACAGCTTGCCGATCACCAAGGTGCTGACCGCGCTGGCCAGGGCCCCAGGGAAGATCACCAGGCCGCTCTGGTAGGCACTTTGTTCGAGCAGCGTCTGCAGCAGCAGGGGCACCATGAACAGCGTGCTGTACAGGCCGAAACCGACGCAGAAGGCGCACACCGAACCCAGCAGGAACTCGCGGTTGTTGAACAGCGCCAGGTTGACGATCGGGTTGCTCACCCGCCGCTCCCAGTAGCAGAAGCCCACCAGCCCAAGCAGCGCCAGGGCCAGGCACAGCAGGCTCAGGTCCGACTCCAGCCAGTCCCAGTGCTCGCCGCGCTCCAGCAGGATCTGCAAGCTGCCGACACCGACGGCAAGCAACAGGAAACCCAGGTAGTCGATGCTCTGCGGGCGTCGCTCGTTGGGCGAGTCGCCCACGCACAGCCAGGCCAGCAGCAGGGCCAGCGCACCAATGGGCAGGTTGATCAGGAAGATCCAGTGCCAGGAGAACTCATCGATCAGGTAGCCCCCCACCGACGGGCCGAGGGTCGGCCCCATCATCACCCCGACGCCATACAAGGCCATGCCTGAGCTGACCTTCTCCTTGGGGAACACGTCATAGATGATCGCCTGCGAGATGCCCAGCAGGCCGCCCCCGGCCAGGCCTTGTATCACGCGCCACAGCACCAGCTGCCAGAGCTCCTGGGACACGGCACAACCGAGCGACGCCAGCACGAACAGCGCCGACGACACCAGGTAGTAGCGGCGCCGGCCAAACCAGGCAGACAGCCAGCCGCTGGCTGGCAGGATCACCACATTGGCCACGATGTAACCGGTAGAGATCCAGGAGATTTCGTCCACCGACGCGCCAAAGCTGCCCATCAGGCTTGGAATGGCGACGTTGACGATGGTCACGTCGAGCAGCTCCATCATCGAGATCAAGGTAACCGTCACGGCCACCAGCCAGGGCGACTTCATAGTACCTGCCCGCTGTCGCGGGTATCGACCTCGACGAACACGCTCATGCCTTGGCTAAGTGCCTGTTGCATGGCCGTGGGCAGTTGCCGGAACTCGATCCGTGCCTGGATGCGCTGCACCACCTTGGTGAAGTTGCCGGTGGCGTTCTCCTGCGGCAGCAGCGAGAACCGCGCACCGGTGGCCGGTACCAGGCTGTGCACCACACCCTCGAACTGCTGCCCGGGAAAGGCGTCGACGCTGATGCGTGCCGGTTGGCCGACCCGTACTCGGCCGATCTGGGTTTCCTTGAAGTTGGCCACCACCCACATGCGCTCGGTGCTGACCAGGCTCAGCAGCTTTTGCCCGGCCACCACGAATTGCCCAGGCTGCACATCCTTGTGCACGATGACCCCGGCCCGTGGCGAGGCCTGCCGGGTATCCTGCAGCTCGATACGGGCCAGGGCCAAGGCCGATTCGGCTGCCTTGATCCGGTACTCTTCCACCTTCAGTGCCGCCTGGTTGGCCAAGGTGCCTTCACGGGCGGCGGTGGAGTTGTTCCGGGCAGCCTGCAATTGATGGTTCAGGGCATCGAAGCGCGCGCGCGCGGCTTCCAGGTCCTGGGTGCTGACCACCCCCTGCTCGGCCAGCCGTTGCGTACGCCGATAGTCGCTGCGGGCCTGCTCGGCGTTGGCCACCAGTTGTCCGATGGTGGCCTGTGCTGCCTGGCTGCGTGCGGCGGCACTGCGCACCTGGCTGTCCATCAGGCCAGGCATGCCGCCCTGGCCTGTGGCGACCAGCGCGCCCAGATAATTGGCTCGGGCCTGTTCGAGCCGCTGCTGGTATTCGTCCTCACGCACCTGGAACAGCAGGTCTCCCTGCTTCACCCGGGTGTTCTCGTGCACTGGCACTTGTACCACCACGCCGCTCAGCCTGGCCCGAATAGGGATGATCACGCCTTCCACTTCGGCGTTGTCAGTGCTGACGTACTGCTTTGCGTATTGCCAGCGTTGCAGCCCCAGTACGGCCAGGCCTGCGATGACCAGCACCGATACTGCCAACTTGGTGTACTTGCCTTTCACCATGTCACACGCTCTCGTCCTTGTCGTTTAAGGCCATTGCCCCTTGCCTGCGGCCTGCGCAGGCAAGGGGCAATGCTCAGCTGGCTGCCGCCACGCAAGTGGCTTGCGCAGTCGCGGTGGCGCGCTGGTTGAGCAGTTCGAACACGCCGTCCCACAGCACGGTACGGGCCACCAGCGCATCGGCTGCACTCTTGGCCAGCGCTTGTTGCTGCGCGGGTTCGCTGACGATCTCGGCGATGATGCGTTTGGCCGCCGGGCCGTGATCGTCACCGTCCATCTCGATGTGGCGCTTGAGGTAGTAGGTCAGCATCGGCACGCTGGCTTCCTCGATCGCCCAGCGCTGCAGCAGGCCGCCGAACATGTCGGGGATGATGTCCTCGCGGCCGAAGAAGAAGTACGCCAGTACCTGCTCGGTCGAGCCGTGAAGGGCAACGTCGAGGGTCTTGCTGACGAATACCTTGGCCGGCAGCGGGATGTCGACGTTGGTCAACGCCTGGGCCAATGGCACGCCTGCTTGCAGCAGGGCCTGGAATTGACGGAACGGGCCAGTGTCGGCGCCAATCTCGTCCATGGCGCTGAGGTACAGGTCCAGGTGGCTGATGAAGCCGCCGCCAGGGTGCTCGTCGGTTTCTTCGCCGGTGACGATCTCGTTGATCAGCCGCGCGGCAATGATGTGCCGCGGCGGCAGCCAGGGCAGGCTGACGCAGGTCAGGTCGCGCTGGATACGCTTGAGCAGGGTCATGAAATCCCACACGGCGAACACGTGGTTCTCCATCAGCAGGCGCACGTCATCCAGCGAGCTGATCCTGGCGAACAGGGGGTGTGCCAGCAGGGTGCGGCGTTCATTTTCGATCATTGCATCAACATCAAAAGACATACTCGGCTCCTTGAGTGTGGGGGCGGTGTACCGGGCGCTAATTACTGCCCGGGGCGGCCTGGCGGTGGCATTGCTTGCCAGGCGCCGGCATAGGGGAAACGTGCCTTGCAGTAGCGCAAGGCGCCGAAGAAACGCGGTTCGAGCAGCGCCTGGCGGCCTTCGTACCAACCGCTGGCGAGCAGTTGGCGGTGCAGCCGTGGCAGGCGCCAGCACGGCACCCGTGGGTACAGGTGGTGCTCCAGGTGATAGTTCGAACCCAGGTGCAGCAGGGTGCTCAGCCAGGCGGTGCGCGAGCGTGCCACCGGCCGGTCGACGCAGGCCTCGAAGGCATGCTCCTGATAGGCGTTGAGCGCGGAAATCAACAAGGCCAGCAACAGGCACCCAGCCATCGCCGGCAGCAGCACCGGCCACTTCGTCGCCAGCGCCAGCCACAGCGCCGGCCACAGCAGTTGGCAGGCCAGATTGACCCTGGCCAGCAAGCGGATCTGCTTGTCCGGAAGCGGCAGCGTGCCTTCGACCTTGGCGCCGGGCAGGGCCAGGCGCACGGTCTGCAGCAGGTACCAGGCGGTGGCATGCAGGCGTGACACCAGCAGCCGGGTCACGGCCAGGCGATAGCGCCGCAACAGGCGCCAGTCCGGGTCCTTGGGGCCGCCGTTATGGCGATGGTGCTGCCAGTGGTCGACGAAGTAGCCGGTGACGCAGAAGCCGGTCAGCATCGAGCTCAGCAACACCGCCAGCATGCAGCTGTACAGGCGGTTTTCGCTAAGGTTGAAGTGGAAGCCCTCGTGGCCCAGGATGCCCTGCAGAAACAGGCCGTAACCCGCCGGCAGCAGCAGTGGAAGGGCCAGCGGCCATGCCTGCGGCAGCTGGCTGAGGGTCTCCACCAGTACTGCCAACGGGACGGCGAACAGCAGCAACGCATAGCCGACCACCCAGGTGGTTTCCAGCGCCGACGGCTTGAGCAGGCTGCGGTCCGGGCGTAGCGTGGGCTTGTCCAGTGCCAGTTGCGTCATCGGCCTGTCCTCAGTCGATCAGTTCGGGCTTGAGCGACAGCTGCCCGGCGTTGCTCAGGCGGCGCAGGCGCAGGCTGATGAACGCGTCGACCACGCTCGGCAGCCAGCGGGCGGTGTACATGGCCACGCTGCCGAGGAAGGTCAGGCCACGGTTGCGCAAGCCACGCTGGGTGCAGGCACGTACCAGGCCATTGCTGGCGTCATCGAGTTTTTCTTCCAGCGACAGCAGCACGCGCTCGCCGCGCTTGAAGCTGACCAGGCGCTTGACCGACAGGCCGACCCGTTCGGCCGGGTCGTGAATGGCCGTGTCGATGAACCCAGGGAACACCGTTACCACGTCCAGTTGCCCGGGGTACTGCATACGCAGTACATCCGAATAGGCACTCATGGCCCGTTTGCTGGTGGCATAGGCGGCGACGTAGGGCGCGTTCACCAGGGCAAACAGCGATGACACGTTGACCACCTTGCCCTGCGTGCGCAGCAGCGCCGGCAAGAACCGCGAGGTCAACTGCCAGGGGGCCAGCAGGTTGATTTCCAGGGCGCGGCGCACGTCGTCGTTAACCCCCGTCTCGCCGCGCTCCAAGGTCAGCACCCCGGCATTGTTGACCAGGATGTCGATGTCGCCGAAGCGCTCCAGGATCGAGGCGGCGGCTTCGTCCAGGCGCTCGCGGTCGCACAGGTCGAGCAGGTAGTAGGCATCGAAGTTGAGGGCAGTGTGCGGTTCGAGCCGGTCGATGCCGATCACGGTTGCACCTTGCTGCTTGAGCTTGCGTGCGGTTTCCAGGCCTAGGCCGCGTGCCGCGCCGGTGATGACGACGATCTTGTTGAGCAGTTTCACAGGGTGACTCCATTGGCAATGCTGAAGGTAGCGCCATGCAGGTAGCGGTCGAGGTTGGCCGTCATGCTGAAACGCCCGGGAGGGTGGAACTGCAGGCCACGGGTGCTGGCCAGCCAGTCGCAACTCAGGTTCGAGCGGATGAAGGCCAGGCCACCGAGCATCTGGTGGGCCAGGTCGGAGGCGCTGGCCAGTTGCTGTTCGATGCCGTAGCGGGTCAGCAGCAGGCGCGCGAGCAAGTCATCGGCGTCGCCTTGCAGCTGATCGACCTCATGCGCCAGGCCCTCCAGGGCGCTCAGGCACAATTGCAGTTGGCAGGCCAGTTGCACCCGCTGCTGGTCGCTCCAGCGGCGCTCGTCGATTGCCCGTTCCACCAGGCCCATGCAGGCCCCCAGGTAACTGGCGCTGATCAGCAGCTCGAACCAGATGAAACCGATGGTCTGTACATCGCCCAGCTGCGACTTCAACCCGGCGGAGAAGATCATCTTCTCGCTGACGTACACATCCTCCAGGCGCAGCTCCAGGCTCTGTGCACCGGCCAAGGCGCTGTTGCCCCAGAACGGGTGGTGGCTGATGCCCGGTGCGGACGCGGGGATGAGGGCGATCATCAGCTCTTCGCCGTGCTCGCTGGCACGGCTGAAGCTGGCGGTCAGCAGGTCCATCGAGCGGGTCAGGCTGCACGGTTGCTTGCTGCCGCTCAGGCGTACGCCGTCGGCCAGTTGCAAGGCTTCCATGCCGGCATCGAGGATGCCGCCACCGGGCACGCCCTCAGCGAAGCCGGACGCCAGCAGCAGGCGCTGCCGGGCGATGGCTGACAACAGCAGGCCTTCGGCGCCTGTGCCCTTGGCGGCAACCGCGACCAGGCTGGCCACGGAAAACTGATGCATGGTGCTGGCCACGGCCAGCGAGGGCGACAAGGCGCCGAGGGCAAGCTGCACATGCAGCGCTTCGCGCGCGCTGGCCCCCAGGCCACCGCCAGCCCCGGGCACCAGCAAGGCAACCGGCCCGTTCTGCTTGAACCAGTCCACCACCGGGCTGCCTGCCGCCTCGCGCTGCTCGAATGGCAGTTCTGTCAGCAGGTCGGCGAAGCCTGGGGCAAAGCGGTTCAGGGTTTGCCTGGCGTTTTGCAGGAGTGGCAACGGCATGGCATCAATCCTTGATCTGGCTGTTCGGGAACAGGCCACTGATGATGGCGCTGATGTTGTCGTGGATGGCTTGCCGCGCTACCGGGTCGAGCATGTCGGCAAGCATCGGCAGGCCCAGGTCGAAGCACGAGCGGAAGGCAATGCTGGCGCCCTCGGCGGTTTCGCTGACTTGCCAGGAGCCGGAGAAGTGGTCGATGTCGCCTGCGGTCTGGCGGAAGTGGATATGCAGGTTGTCGGGGTCGAAGACATCGCGTTCCTGCCACTTGAGAATGCCGCTGTGGAAGTTCACCTCCCAGTTGCTCAGCACCTCGTGCTCATGGATCGATTCGATCTCGATGTTGCGCACCGATTCGCACAGCTGGGGGTAGAGGCTGAAGTTGCTGATGGCGGCGTAGACCTGTTCGGCACTCTGGCTGGGAACATGGGCGGTCAGGCTGACTTCTTTCATTTCGGTGTCCTATTCGAAGGTGCGGGCAAGGGCGCGGGCGAAACCGCCAAGCAGCCATTCAACGTCGCTGTCGCTGTACAGGGCTGGCGGTGTCAGGCGGATTACCCGGTGATCGTTGAGCGAATGGTTGACCACGATGCGTTGGTCGATCAGGTGCATGACCATGTTTGCCGCCAGCCCGGCGTCGACGAACTCGAGGCCGAGCAGCAGGCCGGCGCAACGCAGCTGCACCTGTGCGCCGCGCGGGTGTTGCCGCAGCACGGTCTGCAGGCCCAGCTGCAGGCGTTGGCCCAGGGCTGCGGCGCGCTCCACCAGCTGTTCGCGCTGCATCACGTCGAGGGTCGCCATCACTGCGGCCATGGCCAGCGGGTTGGCGCCGAAGGTGGAGGTGTGCATCAACGGGTTGCGGTTGAGCGGCGCCTGCATGTCGGCGTTGCAGACCATGGCGCTGACCGGCACGCAGCCACCGGACAGGCTTTTGCCGACCAGCAGGATGTCGGGCACCACTGCCTCGTGGTCGCAGGCCCACCAGCGACCGGTGCGGCCCAGGCCAGACTGGATTTCATCGGCAATCAGGATTGCGCCGTACTGGTCGCACAGTTTGCGCACCTGCTGCAGGTAGCCGGCCGCAGGCACGATCACCCCGGCTTCGGCCTGTACCGGCTCAAGGATCACGCAGGTGCGTTCGGGTTGTGCCTGCAACTGCAGGCGTAGCGCCTCGGCATCGCCAAAGGGCACGAAATGGCTGTCGCCCAGGCGGTCGGCGAACGGTGTGCGATACAGAGCCCTGCCGGTGACCGCCAGTGCGCCAAGGGTCTTGCCGTGGTAACCACCCTGGGTAGAGATCACGTGCTGGCAGCCATTGAGCCAGGCCAGCTTGAGCGCCGCCTCGGTGGCTTCGGTGCCGGAGTTGCAGAAGTACACATACTGCAGCGGGTCAGGGCATACCGCAGCCAGGGCCGCAGCGGCCTGGGCCTGGAACGGGTTGAGCATCAGCTTGCTGGCCATCGGATGGCTGTGCAACTGGCGGCTGACTTGCTCGACGACCTGCGGGTGCGAATGCCCGAGCAGGAACACGCCATAGCCACCGGCATCCAGGTAGCGATGGCCGTCCATGTCGAACAGATAGACGCCTTCGGCACCCACCTCGATAGGCAGGTTCATCATCGAGGCCAGGCGGGCATAACCCGCATTGACATGGTCACGGTACTGCGCGCGCACGCGCTCGGCATCAAGCCCTTCGGGCAGGGGGGTGAAGCTGTTCATCGTTCAGGCCTCCATGGCCAGTTCGCCACGGCGCTCGCCCGCTGCCGGAATCTTCAGCATGCGTTGCATGGCCGAAAGCTTGGGCGCCAGGCATGCCAAGGTAAGCGCCAACTCCTGGCGCGGTGAGCGCTGGGCCAGGCGCTGGGCCGGCAACAGTTGCTCCAGGGAGCTGGGCAGCGGCTGCAGCAGGCTGGCGTAGCGGCACAGTTGGGTCGCCCGGCCGAGGGCTGCGCGGATGTTCTCTTCGAGGGCCGGCAGGAACACCGGGCGTACCAGGCGTTCGTAGATGTCCGGGTTCATGCAGCGCGGGCGCTGGAAGGGTGTGCTCTGGTCTTGCATTTGTTCGCACATGAGGTCGAGCAGGGTGCGGATATCCAGCGCCTGTGGGCCGTTGGTGAGGAAGTAGTCGTCACCGATCAGGCGCTGATCCAGGGCACTGGCGATGCCGGCAGCTGCCACGTCGCGGGCGATGACATCGACACGGCCGCCCTCAGGGCAGGGGATGATCGGCAGGTAGCCCGACATCATCAGCCCCATGGTCAGGTGAAAGCCCTGCAGCATGGGCATGTGGCCGCTGTGGCTGTCGCCGATGATGATCGACGGGCGAAAGATCGAAACCGGTACGCCGGCCTCACGCACCAGGGTCTCGGCTTGGCGCTTGACCACTTCGTACGGGGTCGAGGGCATCACCCCTGGGTGGTAGTCACAGGGGTGGGTGAAGGCAGTGCTGATGTGGTACAGCGGTACGTCGGCATCGCGGACAAACTGCAGCACCTGCTCGGTGCCTTGGTAATTGACCGAGAACACCGCTTCGGCATGGCCATCCAGGCGGGTAATGGCCGCGCAGTGGATGACCCAGTCGACCCGTTTGGTCAGCGCCAGGTAGTCCGCGTGGGACAGGCCCATGTGCGGTTGGCAGATGTCACCGCGCAGGGTTTCGACCCCAGGGTGGCGAATGCTGCTGCGCCGGGTCAGGCAGACCAGGTGATAGCGCTCGGCCAGTTGGTCGATCAGGGTATCGCCCAGTACACCGGCTCCGCCGGTAAGGAAAACGGTCAGCCGCGTTTGTCCAGACATGGACTAGCACTCCTTGCTCGCTAGGTTGATGAAGTGGCCCGTCTGCCTGGCAGCCGCAAGGGGGCCAAGGAACCGGAGCGATTAAAAAAGCCGACCTGTGTGCCTGTGTTTCAGTGGCAACGGCCGGCAAGCGGCCCTGCGCCTGGGTGGAGACCCCGATCGGCGCGGGCTGGAGGGGATGATGGCGATTTAGAACTGCTGATTCTTGAACGAATCGCTTGTATTGCGCAGTACCACGGCGACGCGGCTGGGCGACATGCCGACCATGCGCCGCATCATGCGGGTGAGGTGGGCTTGGTCAGCGAAGCCGCCGGCGATGGCGGCATCGCTGAGGCTGGCGTCGTGGGCGAGGGCATGGCAGGCACGTTCGAGCTTGCGCCAGATGATCCATTGCGACAGTGGCACGCCCATCTGGTGCGTGGCGAAAAAGCGCAGGCGTGGGCTGGACAGGCCTACCGCGCTGGCCGCGCGCGACACCGCGCCGATGCCCGCCCAGTCCTGGCGCAGCAGGTGCAGGGCATTGGACAGGCGTGGGTCGAAGCTGTCGGGGGGCACCAGCTTGAGTTCCAGGGCTGCGACTACCTCATCGAAGTTGGCCGCCTGGCGCACGCAATCGACGATGTCAGGGCTGACCGCTGCCTTGCCGCTCTCGTCGAGCAGGGCTTTCAATGCGCGGCCAAGCGGCGCGTCCGGGTAGAAGTAAAGGAAGGCAACGCGGTCGGCGTTGGGCAACGAGCGATGGTCGACGGAGGGCCCGATCAGTACCCCCGGTGCACTGAGGGTATGGTTACCGAACTCCACGGTGATGTCGTAGCGCAGGCCGATGCACAGCTGGATGGCGACGTGGGCGTGGGCTGCGGTTTGGTCGGTCTTGCCGGTGTAGCCCAGCCAGTAATCACCGAAAGTTACTGCTCCGTCCCATCTCATTGTGCATCCCTGAAGCCCGTTCTAGAAAGCCTGGCCGCGCCCGGGCCAGCATCCTGAAAGCGGCAGATGATAGCGTTATGGTATATCTTGGTCGATACAAAGCGTAACGAATGATCTTTTGCACTAATTAAGGCTTTTCTGATGCATGCAAGGCTGTTGAACTAATCAGTGTTTACCCGCTCCTATGCCGGTAGCCATTGGTCACGGCCGCCTGCTAAGCTCGCGGCTTTACCCTGATTGCCCTTATGGCGCATGAACAAGGAAATAGCATGAAACAGCATCGTTTGGCGGCTGCGGTTGCCCTGGTAGGCCTCGTATTGGCTGGCTGCGACCAACAGGCCAGCAGCCCCGAGCTGAAGACGCCGGCACAGAAAGCCTCCTACGGTATCGGCCTGAACATGGGCAAAAGCCTGGCTCAGGAAGGCATGGAAGACCTTGACTCCAAAGCGGTCGCGCTGGGCATCGAAGACGCGGTCAGCAAGAAAGAGCAGCGCATCAAGGACGAAGAGCTGGTAGAGGCCTTCACCTCGCTGCAGAAGCGCGCCGAAGAGCGTCTGGCCAAGGCCAGCGAAGAAGCCGCTTCCGCCGGCAAGAAGTTCCTCGAAGACAACGCCAAGAAGCCAGGCGTGGTCACCACCGCTTCGGGCCTGCAGTATGAAGTGATCAAGAAGGCCGACGGCCCGCAGCCCAAGCCGACTGACGTGGTCACCGTTCATTACGAAGGCAAGTTGACCGATGGCAAGGTGTTCGACAGCTCCGTCGAGCGCGGTAGCCCGATCGACCTGCCGGTCAGCGGCGTCATCCCAGGTTGGGTCGAAGGCCTGCAACTGATGCACGTCGGCGAGAAGTACAAGCTGTTCATCCCGGCCGAACTGGCTTACGGCGCCCAGAGCCCGAGCCCGCTGATCCCAGCCAACTCGGTACTGGTATTCGACCTTGAGCTGATCGCCATCAAGGACCCGGCACAACTGCAAGGTGCAGAGCCGGAAGCCGAAGCACCGGCGCAAGCGCCTGCCGAAGCACCAGCAGAAGAACCAGCCAAGTAATACTGGCTGCTTTTGCAGAAAACGCCCCGTCTTGACGGGGCGTTTTCGTTTCGGCGGTAGACGCTTGGAAGAACCTCTGTCGGCTGATACTGTCCGAGCAATAGCAGCGTGATGAAGTAGGATGCTTCTGACGCAAATCGTTTGCGCAACTGAAACGACTGTGTAAAAAACGCCCGATCTGACCGGGACCCTTGCCTAGTGGGCACCTGACGTCAGAAACTTCGCCCTGTTCACAAGGTTATCCACAATAAATGTGGATAACCTCCCTCTCGGAGGCTCCATGAGCGCACCCTGGAATTTCGCCCGTTTCCTGCCGCTGGCCGAGCGCCTGCTCAGCCGCGGGCGGTTACCGGCCCTGCTGTTCGCTGTGGCCCGCAAAGGCCCACGGATCGGTCAGCTGCGCGAGGATGTAAAGCTGCTGCAGTCACTGTGCCTGGCCTGGTGGCGGGGTGAGTACCGCGCCATCAGCCCCAAGGCACTGGTGACCATCGTTGCCGGCCTGCTGTACTTCGTCAGCCCTATCGATGCCATCCCCGACTGGTTGCTGGGGGTCGGGTTCCTCGACGATATTGCCGTGCTGGGCTGGGTGCTGAAAACCGTCGCGGATGAGCTGGGGCGTTTCAAAGCCTGGCGCGACAGCCAGGCGCCAGAGCGGTTGCGGGTGGTGGAGCGCTTGCCGAACTCCCCCGAAGCCTTGCGCCTGGAACGTAATACGCAGTGAAATCAGCCTGAGCTGCACACACTCCCGTACTTGGTAATATAATTGGCATAAGGATTATGCCTATGGATTACATGCCGTAATCCCACGTAAGGGGGTTGTAATGGGTATTCAGGTTATTAGCCGGGACGGTCAGCCCGAGTACGCAGTCGTTCCCTGGGAGCAGTACCAGGCACTGTTGAAGGCAGCAGGGCAGGCGCCTGCCGAGGCAAGCGCCAGTGAAACGCCGGTCAGTGCCGCCAGTGCGCCCTTGCCGGCTTTCAGCGAGGTGGCGCAGATACGTGAGGCGAAGGGCATTGCCCCTGAGCTACTGGCGCGCAACGTCGGTGTCAGCCCGGCCTATCTGGCCATGATCGAATCAGGCGAGCGACAGCCGGACGCCGCTATCCGCCGCGCCCTGGCCTGGCACCTGGGTGTGGCGGGTTGGAGCGAGCCATCATGAGCCAGGTCAGGATCAGCCGCCAGCACTGGCAGAACCTGCTGGACGAGCTTGACCTGGCCCGTCGTCAACGTCATTTGCTGACGTATCGCGCGCTCATCGAGCGCTTGCAATTGCCCAGCCCGGCCATGCAGACCCTGACCGCCGCGTTGGAGTACCTGGCCGTGATCGATGCGCGCGCCGAGCAGCCGTTGCGCAGTTCGCTGGTCATCAGCCAGGGCGCCAGCCGCCTGCCGCGTACCGGGTTTTTCGAGTGCGTCGAGCGGCTGGGCCGTTTTGCCGGGCCGGTTGATGGCATGGAGGCGGCGTCGTGGCATGCCTCGGAAGTCGTCAGGGTATTTGAGTACCCCTATCCGGAAACCGCCTGACAGCCACCGCTCCTACAAAAAGGGCCGGGTGTTTTCACACCCGGCCCTTTTTGTTAAACAGCGCAGCACATCAGTGCTTGGCCACCTGCGAGCTGGCGCTCAGGTAGTCGAGCAGGATGCGCCCCGTTTCGGACAGGTAGGCGTCGTCTTCCGGCTTGGTGGTTTCATCCTCGGCCGGCAGCGCGTCCTCGTCTTCCTTCTTCAGCTCCTTGAGCGGCTCTTCGCCCTTGGCCTTGCGGCGGATGTTCTCCAGGGCCAGTTGCTTGCCCTCGATCTCATCGTGGCGGGCACGGCGGTCCTGTTCGTTGAGGCTGACGGTTTTCTCGCTCATCAGCTTCTGAGCCAGGGCCAAGCGGTCGCGGATGTAGGTGAACTCGGCATCCTTGACGCTGCGCGCTTCATGCTGCGCCTTGAGCTGGGCCAGGTACGGCTTGAACGGGTCGGCCGCAGGCTTGACCACCGGGCGGATGGTGTCCCACGGCATGGCCTCGGGCAGGGCGCTCTCGCCGATTTCCTTGGTGTCGATGATCGACGGGTAGTCGATGTCCGGCAGTACGCCCTGGTGCTGGGTGCTCTGCCCGGAAACCCGGTAGAACTTGGCCAGGGTCAGTTTCAGTTCACCATGGTTGAGCGGCTGAATGGTCTGCACGGTGCCTTTGCCGAAGGTCTGGCCACCGATGATCAGTGCGCGGTGGTAGTCCTGCATGGCGCCGGCGAAGATCTCCGAGGCCGAAGCCGAGAGGCGGTTGACCAGCAGTGCCAGCGGGCCTTTGTAGAAGGCGCCCGGGTTTTCGTCCTCGAGCACGTCGACGCGGCCGTCGCTGTTGCGAACCAGCACCGTCGGGCCCTTGTCGATGAACAGGCTGGTCAGCTCGGTGGCTTCCTGCAGGGAGCCGCCGCCGTTGTTGCGCAGGTCGATGACCACGCCGTCGACTTTCTCTTTCTGCAGTTCGGTGAGCAGTTTCTTCACGTCGCGCGTGGTGCTCTTGTACTCCGGATCCCCGGCACGGTAGGCCTTGAAGTCCAGGTAGAAGGCCGGGATCTCGATAATGCCCAGCTTGTAGTCACGGCCATCCTGCTTGAGCTTGAGCACCGACTTTTTCGCCGCCTGCTCTTCAAGCTTGACCGCCTCGCGGGTGATCGAAACGATCTTGCTGGTCTGGTCGCTCGGGGCATTGCTTGCCGGGATAACCTCCAGGCGTACCACCGAGCCCTTGGGGCCGCGGATCAGCTTGACCACTTCGTCCAGGCGCCAGCCGACCACGTCGACCATTTCCTTGTTGCCCTGGGCCACGCCGATGATCTTGTCGGCCGGGGCTACCTGCTTGGTCTTGGCCGCAGGGCCTGCCGGCACCAGGCGCACGATCTTGACCTGGTCGTTGTCGCTTTGCAGCACCGCGCCGATGCCTTCGAGCGACAGGCTCATGTTGATGTCGAAGTTTTCCGCGTTGTCTGGCGACAGGTAATTGGTGTGCGGGTCGTAGGACTGGGCGAAGGTGTTGATGTAAGCCTGGAAGATGTCTTCGGCACGGGTCTGGTCCAGGCGCGCAAGCTGGTTCTTGTAGCGCTTGGTCAGGGTTTCCTGGATCTGCTTGGGCTCTTTGCCGGCGATCTTCTGGCGCAGTACTTCGTCTTTCACGCGTTTGCGCCACAGGTCGTCGAGCTCGGCCTGGTTCTTCAACCACGGGGCGTCCTTGCGGTCGATCAGCAAGGTTTCCTTGGCGGTGAAGTCGATCTTGTCGACGCCCTTGTTCAGCTCGGCCAGGGCAAAGTCCAGGCGCTGCTTGACGCGGTCGAGGTAACGTTTGTAGATGGTGAAGCCAGGGTCGAGGTTGCCGCTTTTGAGGAAGTCGTCGAACTGCGTCTTCCACTTGTCGAATTCGGCGATGTCGGCTGCGGTGAAGTAGCTGCGCGCCGGGTCCAGCAGCTTGATGTAGCTGTCGTAGATGATCACCGAGCGGGCGTCATCGAGCGGTGGCTTGCTGTAGTGATGGCGCTTGAGCAGCTCAACCACGTTGAGGCTGGCGACGATTTCGTCGCGGTCCGGCTGCAGGCTGTCCCACTTGTTGGCGGCCGCCGCATTGCCGCCGAGCGTGAGGCTGCCCAGGCCGATCATCAGGGCCAGGGCGGTGCTGGGTAGGAAATGCTTCATGCTGATTCGACGTGGAGGCAATTGATCACGCATAGTAGGCCGTCTTTTCCGTTGCCGGTTCCATGGAGCCGGGCAAATACTGCAAAAAGCCTGGGGTAAGCGTCCCCAGGCCCAGTCATGATTCAACTATGGAGGCACTGTGAAGGCATTGCAAGGCGTTGACGGACATGTGGAGTGGGTCGAGGCCGAACGCCCGGCCCTTGACGCCGGCCAAGTACGCATTCGCGTGGCGGCTGCGGGGCTTAACCGCGCCGACCTGTTGCAGATGAAGGGCCTGTACCCGCCACCGCCTGGCGCCAGCCCGTACATGGGCCTGGAGTGCGCCGGGGTGATCGAGGAAGTGGGCCCGGGCGCCGACTGGCGCATAGGCGACCGGGTGTGTGCGCTGCTGGCCAGCGGCGCGATGGCCGAGGAAGTGGTGGTGGATGCCCGCCATGTGCTGCCGGTGCCCGAAGGCCTGAGCCTGCAGGAAGCGGCGGCGCTGCCCGAGGTGTACGCCACGGCATGGTTGAACATCTTCCAGTTGGGTGCTGTCAAGGCGGGCGAGAAGGTGCTGGTGCACGCCGGTGCCAGTGGCGTTGGCTCGGCGGCTATCCAGCTGTGCAAGGCGTTTGGCAACCCGGTGTATGTCAGCGTTGGCTCGCAGGACCGCCTGGCTTATTGCCAGGCCCTGGGCGCTGCCGGCGGCGTGGTGCGTAACGAGAACCTCGAAGCGCTGGAAGGTCTGGGGCCATTCGACGTGATTCTCGACCCGGTCGGCGCCAGTTACGGGCCGCTCAACCTCAAGTTGCTGGCGCGTGACGGGCGCTGGGTGATCATCGGCCTGATGGGCGGGCGCACGTTCGACCTCGACCTGGCGCTGGTGCTGGGCAAGCGCCTGGAGATCACCGGTTCGACGCTGCGTAACCGTGATGATGGCTTCAAGGCCGAGTTGCTGCGCGAGTTGCTGCAGCAGGTGTGGCCGTTGTTCGCCGAAGGGCGTTTGTCGCCGCAGTTGGTGGACACCTACCCGGTGGAATTTGCCCAGGCGGCCTATGCCGAGCTGGAGAGCAACCAGGTGTCGGGCAAGCTGGTGATGGTGATCGACCCGAGTCTGGTTTGAGATTGCTGGGGGCTGCAAAGCAGCCCCCATGATCCTCAAGCCCAGCTCAAGATAGGCCACCCATTGAGCTGGGCATGTTCGCGCAACACCGCATCCGGGTTCACCACATGTGGGTGGTCCACCTTCAACAACAGCGGCAAATCGTTGCGCGAATCAGAATAGAAACTCGCCCCCTCCAGGTTCTCCTGTTCCTGATCCAGCCATTCCAGCAAGCGGGTGATCTTGCCCTCACGGTAGGTCAGCACGCCGTGGGTCTTGCCGGTGTACACCCCGTTCACCGCCTCCAGCTCGATCGCCAGGTACTCGTCCACCCCCAGCCGCGCCGCAATCGGCCCAACCAGGTGCGTGCCCGAGGCGGAGATGATCAGGACACGGTCGCCACGCTTGCGATGCTCGGCGATGCAGCGGCAGGCGTCGCCGAAAATGATCGGTTCGATGACGTCTTCCACCCACGGCTGCACCAGGTGTTCAACCTCTTCCAGGGTGCGCCCGGCAATGGGCTCCAGGCTGAAGGCCATGTAGTCCTCCATCTGCAGGTGGCCCTTGCCATAGGCCTCCATCAGCTCATGGTCGCGGCGCAGGAATGCCTTGCCGTCGACCCAGCCCAAGCGGGCCATCTGCTCGCTCCACAGCGAGGCGCAGTCACCGTGGATCAAGGTTTCATCCAGATCGAAAATTGCCAGTGCCATTGTTGCTGTCTCCTAGGCCACTTCACGTAGCGCCGTGGGGTCGATCGACAAGGATACCCGCTGGCCGTCCACATGCAGGTCGGCGGACGAGCGGTTGAGCACATCGACCACCAGTTCCACGTCGCGCACCCGCACCCGGTAACGGATGACGTTGCCCAGCAGGCTATGGCTGCGCACTTCACCGTCCAGCTCGCCATTCAGGCCCAACGTGATGGATTCCGGGCGGATGGCCAGGCGGTTGGCCACCGGGCGTTGCAGCAGGCGGCTGGCGCTGTCTGGGTCGAGCAGGTTGTAGTTGCCGATAAAGCCCGCGGCGAACAGGTCCACGGGCGCGGTATAGAGGGTTTCGGCATCGCCGCTCTGAACGATGCGGCCTTGGTTCATCAGGAAGATGCGGTCAGACATGGTCAGCGCTTCTTCCTGGTCATGGGTGACGAAAATGGTGGTCAGCCCCAGTTCACGCTGGATGGCGCGGATTTGTTCGCGTAGGTGCTTGCGGATGCGCGCATCCAGCGCTGACAGCGGTTCGTCGAGCAGCAGCAGGCGCGGGCGGGTCACCAGCGAACGGGCCAGCGCCACGCGCTGGCACTGGCCACCGGACAACTGGTGCGGGTAGCGCCCGGCGAAGCTGCCCAGCTCCACCAGATCCAGCACCTCACGCACCCGGGCAAGGCTTTCGTCGGCTTTGACCTTTTGCATGCGCAGGCCAAAGGCGACGTTCTGCTCCACGGTCATGTTGGGGAACAGCGCGTAGCTCTGGAAGACCATGCCGATGCCGCGCTTTTGCGGGCTCAGGGGCACGATGTCCTGGCCATCGAGCAGTATGCGCCCGCTGTCCACCGGGGTCAGCCCGGCGATGCAGCGCAGCAGGGTGGATTTGCCGCACCCGGAGGGGCCGAGCAGGGTGACGAATTCGCCGCGTTCGATCTGGCAGTCGATATTCTCGAACACCGGGGTGCCGGCATAGCGTTTGTGCAGTTGCTGTACGCTGACGAAGCTCATGTCAGGTCTTGTCCTTGTTCAGGCGGTTGGCGACCCAGGTGAGTACCAGCACGAAGGCGAAGTACGAGATCACCAGCGCGCTGTTGAAGTGGCCGCTGCTGTTGCGCATGTTGTTCAGGTACACCTGCAAGGTCTCATAGCGGGTGCCAACCAGCAGGTTGGCGAAGACGAACTCGCCGAACAGAAACGAGAACGACAGCAACAGGGCCACCATCAGGCCTTTGCGCAGGTTCGGCAGCACCACCAGGAACGCCGCCTGCCAGGTGCTGGCCCCGAGCAGTTGGGCGGCGTCCATCAGGTCGCGCAGGTTGATCGCCTGCAGGTTGTTGGTGATCGCCCGGTACATGAATGGCAGGGCGATGGTGAAGTAGCAACCGATCAGGATCCACGGCGTGCCGACCATGGCCATCGGCCCGCTGCCGTACAACTGCAGCAGGCCCACCGATGACACCACCGGCGGCACCGCGAAGGGCAGCAGGATGAGGACGTTCATCAGCGCGTCGAGTTTGGGGAAGTGGTAGTGCACCACGAACAACAACGGCAGGATCAAAACCACCGACAGCAGCAGCGCCCCCACGCACACCAGCAGCGACTGGCCAAAGGCGGCCAGGAAGCGCGGCTCGCTCCACAACGCCACGTACCACTTCAGGGTCAGCCCGCTGGGCAGCAGGCTGGCCGACCAACTGGTGGCCAGGGAGTAAAGCAGGGTGCCGGCCAGTGGCAGCAGCATGATCATGAACAGCAGGTACACCACCATGCGGTGGTAGAGGTTGGAATGGGCATCAGCGCGCATGGTAGCTCCTTTTCAGCAGCCATTGATGAACCACCGTGACCAGCGTCATCAGCGCCACCAGCACCATGGCCAGGGCGCTGGCCAGGTTGGGGTCGAGGCTGATGTCACCGGCCACCAGGCCGGCGATGCGGATCGTCAGCACGTTGAAGTTGCCGGTGGTCAGCGCATAGACGGTGGCGTAGGCACCCAAGGCATTGGCCAGCAGGATGACGAAGGTGCCGAGCAGCGCCGGGGTCAGCACGGGGAGGCCGATATGCCGCCAGTATTGCCAGTGGCTGGCGCCAAGCAGCGCGGCCGATTCACGCCAGTCTTCACGCAAAGCGTCGAAAGCGGGGTACAGCAACAGCACGCCCAACGGGATCTGGAAGTAGGTGTAGACCAGGATAAGCCCGGTCTTGGAGTAGATGCTGAAGTCTTCCAGCAGGCCGATCTGCTTGAGCAGCAAGGTCAGGGCGCCGTTGAAACCGAGCAGAATGATGAATGCAAACGCCAGCGGCACGCCGCTGAAGTTGCTGGTCATGTTGGCGAAGGCACTGACGAAGTCGCGCAGGCGTGAATCCACCTGGCGTAGCGAGTAGGCGCCGAGAGTGGCGATGACGATGCCGAACAGGCTCGACCAGAAGCTGATCTCAAGGCTGCGTTGCAGGGCCTGCAGGTAGAACTTCGAGGCGAACACCTTGCTGAAGTTCTCTACACCCCAGCCCGCTTCCGACTGCACGCTGTTGATTGCCACCCAGGCCAGCGGGGCGATCTGGAAGATGACGAAGAACACGGCGAACGGCAGCAGGCAGAGCAGGGCAAGGTAACGGCCGCGATGGCTGGCATTCACTTGAGCAGCTCCCGGCACACCGATTTGTCGTGGGCCACGCCGAGCAGTTCGCAGAGGGTCCCACACAACTCGGTTTGCAGCGGTTTGGCTGCAGGGTCGAGGCTGAACCCGTCGCCAAAGACGAACAGCGGGACCTCGCGTTCCTCGGCCAGCAGGCCGTTGTGCGAGCGGTCGTTGTTCATGCCGTGGTCGGCGGTGACCAGCACCTGGTAGCCCTCTTCGAGCCAGCGCGGCAGGTAGTCGGCCAATAGGATATCGGCACTGCGCGCCGCGTTGCGGTACTGGCTGCTGTCCAGGCCATGGCGGTGGCCGACATCGTCGATGCTCATCGGGTGCACCAGCAGAAAATTCGGTGCGTGACGGCGGCGCAGGTATTCGGCGTCGGCCAGCAAGTGCGAATCGGGGTAACGGTCGTCCCAGTAGAACAGCCCATGCTGGATCGGCAGCTTGGGCGCATGGGTGTGGCGGTCGCGCTGGGCGTCGAAGGGCGAACG
The DNA here is from genome assembly GCF_014269165.1 of Pseudomonas sp. SWRI68. NCBI lineage: Bacteria > Pseudomonadati > Pseudomonadota > Gammaproteobacteria > Pseudomonadales > Pseudomonadaceae > Pseudomonas > Pseudomonas sp. SWRI68. The sequence goes on from NZ_JABWRU010000001.1 coordinate 642,131, forward strand.
GTTGTATAGCTCGCTCATCCAGTGATAGGCCGCAGCCGCCGTGCCCAGCCCCGCTTCGCGGGCGTAGTGGAACACGCTGCGCTGGTTGGACAAGCGGTTGACGTTGTTGTGCACGATACCGCTGTCGATCGGCGATACGCCGGTGAGAATGCACTCGTACAGCGGGCGCGACAGTGATGGCAGCTCGCATTCGACGCGGTACAGCGCGGCGCGATCGGCCTCGACGTAGGCATGCAGGTGGCCCATGGCATGGTGGGCGACCTGGTGGTTGAGGCCGTCGAGCAGGACCAGGATGACGTTGTGTTGCATGGTGGCTCCAGTCAATAACCGTGTTGCCTGCTTCGCGGGGCAAGCCCGCACCCACAGGTGCACCACAGGGCTCAAGGTTGTGGTGACTCTGTGGGAGCGGGCTTGCCCCGCGAAAGGGTCGGTGGAGGCGCTAGACAGCTACCCCCTTACTCCATCTCGATGATCACTTGCTCGTTCCACATCTGCGGCAGCTTCTTCGAGGTCGCTTCCCAGACTGCGGCATCCTTGATCGGCTGCGCAGCCCCGTACTGGTCGTTGGGCAGCAGCTTGGCCTGCACATCAGCCGGCAACTTCAGGTGCTCGGCGCGGATCGGCCGGGCGTGGCCGATGGCCAGGTTGGTCTGCCCTGCATCACTGAAGATGTACTCACGCGCAAGCTTGGCCGCGTTCGGGTGCTTGGCGTACTTGTTGATGATGGTGGTATAGCCCGACGTGACCGAGCCGTCCGAGGGGATCAGCACCTCGAAGCGTTTGGGGTCGATCTGATCACGGTAGCTCAGGCCATTGAAGTCCCACACCACGCCGACCTCCACTTCGCCCTTCTCCAGGGTTTGGATGGTCGGGTTGGCCAGTGACAGGCGCTTCTGCTGGGCCAGTTTGGTGAACAGCTGCAGGCCCGGCGCGATATTGGCTTCGTCACCCTTGTAGGCGATGGCAGCGGCGAGTACGCCGTTAGCGGCCTGGGCAGCGGTGCCGACGTCGCCGATGGCGACTTTGTACTTGCCTTTTTCCAGGTCATGCCAGGTTTTCGGGCGTTCCTCTTCCTTCACCAGGTCTTTGTTGATGATGAACGCGATGGTGCCGGTATAGGCCAGCGCCCAGTGCCCGTCCTTGTCCTTGGCCCACTCCGGCACCTGGTCCCAGGTGCTCGGCTTGTACGGCTGGCTCACGCCCTGGGTCACCGCAATCGGCCCGAAGGCGGCGCCAACGTCGCCGATGTCGGCGCTGGCGTTGTCCTTCTCGGCAGCGAACTTGGCGAGCTCCTGGGCCGAGCTCATGTCGGTGTCGCTGTGCTTGAGGCCATACTTGCTGGCCAGGTCTTCCCAGGTGCCTTTCCAGTTGGCCCAGGCATCGGGCATGCCCACGCTGTTGACGGTGCCTTCCTTGCGGGCGGCGTCTTCCAGGGCCTTGAGGTCGGTGCCGGCGGCCATGGCCGTGGTACACAAGGCGATGGCCGAACCGAGCAGTGACGCCATGAAGAACTTTTTCATCCGAAGCTCCTTGGGTGGGTGCCGTTTGCGATTGTTGTCATGAATGAAGCTGTTGCCGGCGACCTTTGGTCTAGGTCAGCAAACCTTGAGCCAAGGTAGGTCGCTTGCGTGACAGTTTGATGTAGGGAGAGGCCTGAAGCGGTGGCTCCGGTTGCCTGAAAATACAGCGTAGACCAGATCCCAAGCCCTGATTTGCCTGGCTTGGCCCGATTCTGGCAAAGCCCTTATGGCGCCTTTGTCACAGGATGTTCATCAGCCCTGCCTAGGCTTGCACTACGCTCCAGATGCCCTGTCATGGGGCTGGACTAGTCCAGATAGGTAACCTTTGATGCAGCCAATGCCACCGCGTGCGGTAACAGCCATCTGCCACGCCCTGCAGGAGCAGATCGAACACGGCCTGCTGGCGCCGGGGGGCAAGCTGCCGGCCGAACGCAAGCTCAGCGAGGTGTTCGACACCACCCGCATCACCCTGCGCGAGGCCTTGGCGCAGCTGGAAGCCCAGGGGCTGATCTATCGGGAAGAGCGCCGTGGCTGGTTCGTCGCGCCCCAGCGGCTGACCTATGACCTGATCGAGCGTAGCCACTTTCATGCCATGGTGCGTGATCAGGGGCGGGTACCGAGTACCGAGTTGCTGTCGGCGCGGCTGCAGCCTGCCTCGGCCATTGTCTGCGCACGGCTGCATATGCCGGCGTTGTCCAGTGTGGTGCGTATCTGCCGGTTGCGGCGTATCGATGGGCGGGCGGTGCTGTATGCCGAGCATTACCTCAACCCCGCGTACTTCCCCGGGATTCTCGAGCAGGACCTGGCCCAGTCACTGACTGAGATCTACGGTCGCGTCTATGGCATTGGTTACGGGCAGGTGTGTTTCGAGATCTTGCCCACGGCGTTACCGGTGGACGCAGCAGCAGCGCTGAAGGTGTCGGTTGGCAGCCCTGGGCTGCATATCACCCGGGTCAACAGTGACCAGCATGGGCATCTGATCGACTGTGACCTCGAGTATTGGCGGCATGATGCGATCCGCATTCGTGCCCAGGCCGGTTGAGGGGGGACGCTAGCTGGAGGAACCGGCTTCGCTCATGCCGCCACCACCCGCCGTCACCACCTGCACCGACAACCGCGGCGTTGCCAGGTCCAGCCCGGCCTCATCCAGCTGGCGCTTCAACGCCAGGTTGAACGCCCGTGACACTTCCCACTGCTTGATCGGCGCGGTCTTGAAGCGTGCCCGCAAGATCGCCGAGCCCGACTCGAAGCTCTCTACCCCCTGCAGCTCCAGCGGCGACCAGATATTGCGGCGCATCAACGGGTCGTTACGCAGCTTCTGCCCCACCTCGCGGATCAGTGTGATCGCCTGGTCGATGTTCATGCTGTGCGGAATCGCCACGCGGAAGATCGCGTAGCCGAACTCCCGCGAGTAGTTCTTGATGCTCTTGATCTCGCTGAACGGGATGGTGTGCACGATGCCGTCGATGTCGCGCAGGCGCACGGTGCGGATGGTCAGGCCCTCGACCGTGCCCAGGTGCCCGCCGACATCTACGTAGTCGTCGATGGCCAGCGAATCCTCGATGATGATGAACAACCCGGTGATCAGGTCGGCCACCAGTGACTGCGCGCCAAAACCGATGGCCAGGCCGATCACACCGGCACCGGCCAGCAGCGGGGTGACGTTCATGCCCATGTTGGCCAGGGCGACGATCACCGCGATGATGAAGATGGCCACGAACATCACGTTGCGAATCAGCGGCATCATGGTTTGCGCGCGGGCGTTGGCCAGGCCGCGGCGCGAGCGCACCAGCGCATGGTGCACGGCCGTGTCGGCCAAGATCCACACCAGCCAGGCGGCAATCAATGTGCCGGCCAGGCCCAGCAGGCGCAGGCTCACTTCATGGCCGTCGCCCTCGGCGAAGCTGATCATCGACAGGCCCCACACGCGCAGCCCCAGTTCGATGAACAGCAGCCAGATGAACAGGTGCACCAGGGCGTAGGCGAAGTTGCGCAGGCGCTCGGTGTACACCGCCTGGCGCTTGTTGGCGCGCTTGGGGTTGGCGGCGTGGCGGCGCACCAGGCCATTGAGCACCATGCACACCACCACCAGTACCGTGCACATCAGCGACTGGCGCAGGGCGGTGCTGGTGTCGCCGGCCGAGATGAAGGTGGCGAACAGCGAAATGGCTACCAGGATCATCGCCGGTACGAACCAGAAGCTGCCGAGAATCTCGATGGTGTCGCTCAGGGTGCGCCGGGTCAGGCGCCGGTCCAACGGTTGGTTGCGGATCAGGTGGGCGATCGGGCGGCGGAACCGCAGAATGAACAGCCCGGTGCAGATCGCTGCGATGACATTGGCCAGGGTTGCCAGGGCGTGTGCCAGGTGGGTGCCGAGGGCGACGGTCATGCGCGGGTCACTCATGGCTTCGCCGAAGGCTGCAAAGCTGCCGATCAGCCACAGCGGGCGGAAAGCCTGGTGCCGCAGGATGTGCAGGGCGCGGTGGCGGTGGGGGCCGTCGAGCAGCGAGAAGGCGATCACGCAGATGGCTGAGAAGCAGGTGCCCACCACCAGCGCGTACGCCAGCACCATGGCCATGGACTTGCCCAGCGAGGAGGGCAGGGCAAAGCTCAAGTACACGGTGAACACCAGGGCCACCAGCCATGGCCCGAGTTTGCGCAGGGCAAAACGCACCAAGTCCCAGGTCCGGGGGTGCTGGGGCAGTTCTTCGGTGAGGCCGAAGCGTAGCCGTACCCGGTGGCCGACCCAGTTGAAGGCATACGCCAGCAGGCTCCACACGGCGATGATCGCGGCAAAACCGAACAGGATCGCCGGCCATTGGTGCACCGGCACCATCAGTTCGGTCAGTTCCGTCTGGGCTTGGTCGATTTCCATCGACCAGCGGTGGAAGGGGCTGGCGTCGCCGCTGAACTGCCGTTCGAAATCATGCAGCGCACCGCCGATCAGGCCTAATACGCCTTGTTCGACGGTGGGTTGCGATTGCTGGGTGGCGTCGCGCAGTTTTTTCAGGTCGGCCAGCAGCTTGGCACGCTGCTGGTCGTTTTCCAGGTTCTTGATCACCTCGTCCAGCGACTTGCCCAGCGGCTCGGTGGCCGCAGGCTGGGCAGGCGTACCGGCGCCGAGCAGGCTCGGCAGGCCGGCGGCCTGAACCGGGGAGATGAGCAGAAACAGCAGCAGGGACAGGTAACGCAGGAGGGCAGGCACCGGGAAATCTACCTCAGGTCAAACGATTGACCGAGTGTAGAGGTTTATGTGGGCAGTTTCTCCAGGATCTTCCAGCAGGTGAGGCCGAAGATGCCCAGCGTGCCGATCCACATCATCAGCACACCGATGTTGCGCTCGCGCAGGCTGAAGCCGATGGTCAGCAGCAGCAGGAACAGGAACACCGGCACGAACAGGGACAGGAAGGGGGACATGGACAGCAATCCTTTTGCAGTGGGGCCATGTAACAAGCATAGCGGTTAGCAGGCGAAGCGGGTTGATCCGAGGCAGTAGCAGGACCTGTTTCGGCTTCTTCGCAGGCGTGTGCTGTGAAGAAGCCGTCAGTTACACCCTTACACTCAGGGCAGCTCGCGGCTGCGATAGAACGCGGTCAGCACCTTCACCAGGTGCGCCAGGTCGTGGCTGCCGCACAACTCGCGGATCGAGTGCATGGCAAAGGTCGGCAAGCCGATATCGACCGTGCGCACGCCCAGGTGGCTGGCGGTGATCGGACCGATGGTCGAGCCGCAGCCCATGTCGCTGCGCACCACGAAGCTCTGCACCGGCACTTCCTCGGCCATGCACAGGTGGCGGAAGAACCCGGCGGTTTCGCTGTTGGTGGCGTAGCGCTGGTTGTTGTTGACCTTGATCACCGGCCCTGCGTTGAGCTTGGGCCCGTGGTTGCCGTCGTGCCGGTCGGCGTAGTTGGGGTGCACGCCGTGGGCGTTGTCGGCCGAGACCATCAACGAGCGCTGAATGGTGCGCACGTAGGTGTCGCCTTCGGGCAGCAGGCGTTGCAGGGTCTGCTCCAGCATCGGGCCGTCGGCGCCGCAGGCCGAGCACGAGCCGACCTCTTCGTGGTCGTTGCACACCAGCACGCAGGTCTCGTCGCTGTCGGCGGCCAGCAGTGCCTGCAGGCCGGCATAGCATGACAGCAGGTTGTCCAGGCGGGCACCGGCGATGAAGTCACGGTTGATGCCGATCAGCGCGGCATCCTGGGTGTCGTAGAAACTCAGCTCGTAGTCCAGCACCACGTCGGCATTGAGCTCGTGCTCGCGGGCCAACTGCTCGGTGAGCAGGGCGCGGAAGTCGATGCGCTCATCGCCGGCGACCTGGGCCAGGATCGGTGGCAGTTCGTTCTGCGGGTTGATCTGCCAGCCTTCGTTGGCGGTGCGGTTGAGGTGGATCGCCAGGTTGGGGATGACCGCGATGGGCAGCTTGAAGTCGATCAGTTGGCTCTCGACCTTGCCGTCACGGCGGAACGTGACCCGCCCGGCCAGGGACAGGTCGCGGTCGAACCAGGGCGCCAACAGCGCACCGCCGTACACCTCTACGCCCAGTTGCAGGAAGCCTTGGCGCTGCAGTTCGGGTTGCGGCTTGACCCGCAGGCACGGGCTGTCGGTGTGGGCGCCGACCATGCGGATACCGCTCAGCAGGGGCGCTTGCTTGCCCAGTTTGATGGCGATGATCGAGGAGTCGTTGCGGGTGACGTAATACCGACCGCCAGGCACCGTGGCCCAGCTGTCGCGCTCGTCCAGGCGCTGGTAGCCGGCAGCCTCGAGGCGCAGGGCCAGGCTGGCAGTGGCGTGGAAGGGCGTGGGGGAGGCCTTGAGGAAATCGATCAGGCCAGTGTTCAGTGCTTCGCGCATAACTCACTCCAGACAGCAGTGGCGCGAGTTTAACGCAGATAGATCACAAATTGTGTCGGGCCAGTCGCGGGCAAGCCCGCGAAGGTCATCAGAAGGGTGCCGGGCACTCGAACTTCAACCGTTCCCCGGAAACCGGGTGGGTAAAGCTCAACATCGCGGCATGCAGGCACAAGCGCTCATGCGCTGCCAGGGCCTCAGGGTTGGCGTACAAGCGGTCGCCCAGCAGCGGGTGGCCGATCGACAGCATGTGCACGCGCAACTGGTGCGAACGCCCGGTAATCGGGGTCAGCTCGACCCGGCAGTAATCGCCGCAGCGTTCCAGGATGCGCCAGAAGGTCAGGGCATGCTTGCCCTGCTCGTGGTCCACTACATGCCGAGGCTTGGTCGGCGGGTCGTAGCGCAGGGGCAGGTCGATGCTGCCGCTGTCCAGCGCCGGCTGGCCCCAGCACAGGGCGGTATAGGCCTTCTCGGTCTCGCGGTCGTGGAACTGGCGCGACAGCTCGCGGTGGCTGTCGGCATCGCGGGCCAGCAGGATGATGCCCGAGGTTTCCCAGTCCAGACGGTGCACGATCAGCGCATCGGGGTAGCCGTTTTGCTGCAGGCGGGTGATCAGGCAGTCCTTGTTGTCATCGGCACGGCCGGGTACCGACAGCAGCAGGGTTGGCTTGTTGACCACCAGGATGGCGGCGTCTTCGTGGAGGATCTGGACGTTTGACAGCGGCATTGCGTGGTCTCGGTTGAATCAGGGGAAAAAAGCGGGGCCGCTTTGCGGCCCATTCGCGGCACAAGGCCGCTCCTACAGGGGAACGGGAGCCCTTGTAGGAGCGGCCTTGTGCCGCGAATGGGGTGCAAAGCAGCCCCAGCTTTCAGCCAGATCAGCGATCCGGCAGGGTAATGTTCAGCTCCAGAATCGAGCAGCTGCCCTGGTTCTCCAGCTCGATGTGCACATCATCGTTGCCGATGTTCACATATTTGCGGATCACTTCGAGCAGTTCTTTCTGCAGGGCCGGCAGGTAGTCCGGTTCGCTGCGTTGGCCGCGCTCATGCGCCACGATGATCTGTAGACGCTCTTTCGCCACCGACGCGCTGGTCTGTTTCTGTCTGCCACGAAAGAAGTCAAAAAGGTTCATGGTTTACTTGCCTCCAAACAGGCGCGCGAAGAATCCTTGCTTCGGCACTTCGATGAACCGCAGGGGCTTTTCTTTGCCCAGCAAGCGGTCGACGGTGTCGCTATAGGCCTGGCCGGCATCGCTCTGGTCGTCGAGGATGACCGGAATGCCCTGGTTGGAAGCCTTGAGCACTGCCTGGGACTCGGGGATCACGCCCTTGAGTTTGATCGCCAGGATGTCGGTAACGTCGTCGATGCTCAGCATTTCGCCTTTTTCGACGCGCTCGGGGTGGTAGCGGGTGATCAGCAGGTGTTCCTTGATCGGCTCTTCGCCGTTTTCGGAGCGGCGCGACTTGCTCGACAGAATGCCCAGCATGCGGTCCGAGTCACGTACCGAGGAAACCTCAGGGTTGGTCACGACAATGGCTTCGTCGGCGAAATACATCGCCAGGTGTGCGCCTTTTTCGATACCGGCCGGGGAGTCGCAGATGACGTACTCGAAGTCTTTCTTGAGCTCCATCAGCACTTTCTCGACGCCTTCCTGGGTCAGCGCGTCCTTGTCACGGGTCTGGCTGGCGGCCAGCACGTACAGATTCTCGAGGCGCTTGTCCTTGATCAGGGCCTGCTGCAGGTTGGCTTCGCCGTTGACCACGTTGACGAAGTCATACACCACGCGGCGCTCGCAGCCCATGATCAGGTCGAGGTTACGCAGGCCGACGTCGAAGTCGACGATGACCGTCTTGTGGCCGCGCAGTGCGAGGCCGGTGCCGATGGCGGCGCTGGTGGTGGTCTTGCCCACACCCCCCTTGCCGGAAGTAACGACGAGAATCTTGGCCAAGGTGTTTCACCCCTAAATAAGTTGGGACAGGTGTCCCAGCAATATGCAAAAAACGGCAACAGGTAAAAAAGTTGCTCTAAAAATGACGGCAAGTATCCGTTAAAGACGGGTGATGTTCAACACGTCACCGGACAGGCTGACTTGCACGCCGGAGCCCCACAGCGGGTCGCGGCGCAGGTCTTCGCAGACCTTGTACTGGCCCGCGATCGAGACCATTTCGGCAGTCATCTGCTGGCAGAAGATGCGCGCTTTGGTGTTGCCCTTGATGCCCGCCAGGGCGCGCCCGCGCATGGCGCCGTACACATGGATGTTGCCATCGGCCAGAAGTTCCGCACCCGGGCTGACCGAACCGGTCACCACCAGGTCACCACCCTGAGCGTAGATCTGCTGGCCGCCACGCACGGGCGCCGTGATGATGCGCGTCGGGCGCACCTGTGGCTCGACCGCAGGCGCCGGGGCTGGCTCGGGCTGCTTCACCTCGGGCTCTGGCTCCAGCGGCCGCTCGCGGGCACCGGACGGCGGCAGTACCGGCAGGTCGATGGCGATCGCTGCTGCGATGTCTTCGATGCGGTTGGCGCGGATCGCCAGGGTGCGCAGGCCATGATGGCGGCAGATACGCATCAGGCCGGGCAGGTCGATCGCGCCTTCGCTGGCCGGCAGTTTGTCCAGGGCCAGCACCAGCGGCGTGTTGCTGAAGAAGTTGGGCGCCTGGGCGACTTTGGCCGCCAGTTGGCGGTCAAGGGCTTCAAGGTCATTGCGCGCCAGTTCCAGCACTGTGATGGCGAGCATGCTGCCCTTGAGCTGGAACACGGAGGCGGTGTCGGGGGTCTGGTTTAGGCTCATGGTCTGCATAGACGGCTTGTTGCGAAAAAAGTGCCCTGACTTATAACGAGAACACCCGTTGCCCGCAACATGCGCTGATCCGTTGTAGAATGCGCGGCCTTTGTCTTTCCGGAAGCTTCAATGGAACGCCCGCGTTTTCGTCCCTATTTCCTCCACCCACGATTCTGGGGCCTGTGGCTGGGCCTGGGCCTGCTGTGGCTGGTAGTCCAGTTGCCGTACCGGGCCTTGCTCTGGCTCGGAAGCGCCCTGGGCGCGCTGATGTACCGGGTGGCCGGTGAGCGTCGACGCATTGCCGCGCGCAACCTGGAGCTGTGCTTCCCGGAGCTGTCTGTCGACGAACGGCGGCGTTTGTTGAAGGCCAATTTCGCCTCCACCGGCATCGCCTTCTTCGAAATGGCCATGAGTTGGTGGTGGCCCAAGGCCAGGCTTGCGCGCCTGGCCCATATCGAAGGCCTCGAGCACCTGCAGGCAGCCCAGCAGGCAGGGCAGGGCGCGATTCTGATGGCCGTGCACTTCACCACCCTGGAAATCGGCGCCGCGCTGCTGGGCCAGCAACACACCATCGATGGCATGTACCGTGAGCACGGTAACCCGCTGTTCGACTTCATCCAGCGCAGCGGCCGTGAGCGGCATAACCTCGACTCGCTGGCGGTGGAGCGTGAGGATGTGCGCGGCATGCTCAAGCTGCTGCGTTCCGGCCGGGCGATCTGGTACGCGCCAGACCAGGACTACGGTGCCAAGCAGAGCCTGTTCGTGCCGCTGTTCGGCATCCCGGCAGCGACCGTGACCGCCACTACCAAGTTCGCCCGTTTGGGCAAGGCGCAGGTCATCCCGTTTACCCAGAAGCGCCTCGAAGACGGCAGCGGCTATCGTTTGGTGATTCACCCGCCTCTGGCAGATTTCCCTGGGGAAAGCGAAGAGGCGGACTGCCTGCGCATCAACCAGTGGATCGAAGGTGTATTGCGCGAGTGCCCCGAGCAGTACCTGTGGGCGCACCGGCGCTTCAAGTCGCGGCCCGAAGGGGCGCCCCGGCTGTACGACAAGAAAAAGCGTTGATCGTTGAGCGGTCAGTGAGGCATCGATGTCCCCAACCACCGGCCTGATCCTCTCAGGCGGCGGCGCCCGCGCCGCCTATCAGGTCGGCGTACTGGCCGGCATCGCCGAACTGTTGCCACCCGGCGCGCCCAATCCCTTCCCGGTCATCGTCGGCACTTCGGCCGGCGCCATCAATGCGGTCACCCTGGCCAGCGGCGCCACCCGCTTTACCGACACCGTGCAAAACCTCACCGCGTTCTGGCAGAACTTGCGCAGCCACCGGGTGCTGCGCAGCGACTGGCCGGGGGTGGTCCGCCAGGCCAGCCGCTTCGTCGGCCACAGCCTGCTGGGCCTGGGCGGCCAGGCGCCGGTGGCGCTGCTCGACAGCAGCCCACTGCGTGCCCTGTTGCAGGCGCAGCTGAACCTGGACGGCATCGGCCATGCCCTGGCCAGCGAACAGCTACGCGCCGTCGCGGTGACTGCATTCGGCTACGAGTCCGGCCAGGCGGTGACCTTCTACCAAGGGCGGGGCACCATTGATGCCTGGTTGCGCCACCGGCGTATCGGCGTACCGACAGCGTTGAGCATCGATCACCTGCTGGCCAGTGCGGCGATCCCGCTGTTGTTCGCGCCGGTCAGGCTGGGGGATGAGTATTACGGTGATGGCGCGGTTCGTCAGTCGGCGCCAATCAGCCCGGCCTTGCACTTGGGGGCCAGCCGGGTGCTGGTGGTCGGGGTCAGCGGCAACCCGCAGCGGCCGTCGCCGCCGCTGCCTACCCAGCGCGTGTTCAGTGGTCAGCAACCGAGCCTGGCGCAGATTGGCGGGCACATGCTCAACAGCACCTTCATCGACAGCCTGGAAGACGACATCGAACTGCTCCAGCGCCTCAATCACCTGAGCCACCTGCTGCCTGCCCACCTCGATGCACGGCGCCTGGGGCTGGCGCCGGTGGAGGTTCTGGTGGTGGCGCCCAGCCAGCCGCTGGACGAAATCGCGGCACGCCACCGGCGCGAGCTGCCAGCGCCGTTGCGGCTGTTCCTGCGTGGGCCGGGGGCGACGCGTACCAGCGGGGCGGGGGTGTTGAGCTACCTGCTGTTCGAGGCCAGCTACTGCAGTGAGCTGATCGAGCTGGGGCGGCGCGATGCCTTGGTCAAGCGGCGCGAGCTGGAGCAGTTTCTGGGGATTTGATGGAGGCAGTGCTGGCCTCTTCGCGGGGCAAGCCCGCTTCCACAGGTTTGGATACAACCCCAAGGGAGTGAAGATCCTGTGGGAGCGGGCTTGCCCCGCGAAGGGGCCGACAACTACTTACTCGGCAATTTGCAACTTGCGCGCCTGGGTATACACATACCGAACCTTCTCATACTCGAACGGCGAGTTGAGCTGCCCATAGCGGAAGTTGGTGGTGTAACGCTTGTCCACCACGCGCAGGGCAAAGATTTCCGGGTGGTCGGTGCTGGCCTCGGCCACGTTCAGGTAATTCACCGCCTGCTCGCCGGCATAGTCCACCACCAGCCCGGTGGTATCGCGCAGGTTTGAAGGGCCCAGCACCGGCAGCATCAGGAACGGCCCGTCCGGCACGCCATAAAAGCCCAGCGTCTGGCCGAAGTCTTCACTCTGTCGGGGCAAGCCCATCTTGGTCGCCGGGTCCCACAGCCCACCCACCCCGATCAGGGTGTTGAACATCAGCCGTGCGGTAATTTCGGCCGAACGCTTGGCCTTGAGTTGCAGCACGCTGTTGAACAGGTTCGGCACATCGCCCAGATTGTTGAAGAAGTTGCTCACCCCGGTGCGCACGAAGCGCGGGGTGACGTATTGATAGCCGCTCACCACCGGCAGCAGCACCCATTGGTCGAGGCGGTAGTTGAAGTGATAGATGCGCCGGTTCATCGACTCCAGCGGGTCGTAGACGTTCAGCGCCTCCAGCGTGGAGCGCTCGAACTCGCGCTGGTCGAGCCCGGGGTTGAATTTGAGCTCGCGCAGCGGGTCGATAAAACCATCGGATTCAGGTGCCAGCGAGGCGCCGGTAATCGGCGGGTCGGCCTCGATCACGCTGGCCCGCGGTGCGGTCTCTGCGGCCAGGGCGTTGCCGGCGACAAGCAGGGCAGTGGCGAAGAGGAGTTTGTTAACCACGGAAGAACTCCAGCATGGCGTCGCTGTTGACGCGGTAGTTGAGGTTGCCGCAATGGCCGCCATGGGGGTAAAGGGTCAGGCGGTCGCCGAACACCTTGCGCAAGAAGCCGATATCGCCGGGGCCGAGGATGACGTCGTCGGCGTTGTGCATCACGGCAATCTTCGGGCTGTCGCGCAAGTAGTCTTCCAGCGCGTACAGGCTGACCTGGTTGACCAGTTGCAGGATGCTGTTGCCGTCGGTGCGGGCGCGCCACATGGGGATCACCTGCTCGGTCATGTAGCAGTCGAAATCGCACTGCAGGGCACGTTTGAAGAACGGCGTAAGGCTACTGCCCTCGGTGATCGGAAACTTCGGCGGAATGATCAGGCCGCGGCGGTTGATCAGGTCGGAGGTAAAGGCGATGTCCGCTGCCGAAAAACGGAACGAAGTGCCGATCAGCATCGCCATCTGCTCGTTGGACAGGTGCTGGCGTGACTGCTGGAAGTCGTACAGCAGGGCCTCGTTGAGGTCGATGTAGCCTTTGTCCTGGAAGTAACGGGTCAGCTTGGTCAGCATCAGTTCGTAGAAGGTGGTGCTGCGGTCGATGCCCTTGACCTGGGTCTGCACCAGTTTGTCGAGGTTGTTGATCGAGGTGTACAGGTTGACCGGCGGGTTGAGCAGCAGCACGCGCTTGAAGTTGAAGCTGCGCCGGGTTTCGTCCAGGTGGCTGACGAACGCCGCGTCCAGGGCACCGAGGCTGTAGCCGGTGAGGTAGAAGTCGCTGACCGGCAGGCGCGGATGCTGGGCCCGCACGGCCTGCATGACCCGGTACATGTCTTCGGCGTCTTCCTGGCTGATACCGGGGGTGGCGAAGCGCGAGGCCGCACTCATGAAGTCGTAGCTGGTGGGCGAGGACAGTTGCACCACGTGGAAGCCGGCCTGGTAGAACAGTTTTTTCAGGTATTCGTTGATGCTGCTCGAATAGGGCGCACCGGTGCCGGCGATGACGAAGATCAGCGGTGCTTCGCGGTCTTGACGGGCCAGGCGGTACTTGAGTTTTTTCACCGACCAGAAGTTGTCGGGCAAGGTGAATTCTCGCTCGGGGCGCAGGTTGAGGCTGTAGTCGGCCTGGTCGATCTCATCGTCGCTGGGCAAGGTCGGGCGCTGCTCGGGCGGCGTGGTGGCGATGGTTGCCTCGAACGGGTTGGTCAAGGGGTAGCCATAGCTCGCGGCGTCGATGTCCCGCGCCGAAGCGGCCGCAGCCATGAGCAGGCCGCCGAGCAAGGCAGCGAGGCGCAAAGTTCGAAGCATGTAATCCCCCAAAAAGACGCAAGGTGGTGCAATGTGCAGGCTAGGACCACGGCGGCATGGGCAAAGTTGCCAAGTGCGGTGGCCATTGGTGTGCTCGTTATCTGCAACATAGCTGCTGGATGGTGATTTTGCCTTACAACAGGGCTTGGGCGATCATGCACGATTTCGATTACTGCTATTGGAGAACTGGATGTCTCGTTCGTTGCCGATCGTTGCCCTGCTGTTGTTCCTGCCGTTGTGGCTGGCCGCCAGCTATGGCGTACGTTATGGGCTGATGGAAGATGCGCAGTGGGTGGGGCTGTGTGCCGCGCCCGGTGCGTTCTGGCAGTGCCAGGTGCGTTCGCTGCTGGGGCTGGGCATCCATTTTCAGGTAATCGCCTGGAGTGGGCTCGGCCTGGCGCTGATCGCGCAGGTGGTCGCCGGGCGGGCCGGCAGGTGGCTGGCAGGCGCTGCGCTGGTGTTCGCGATCCCGGCGCTGGTGCTGTATACCGCGAGCATTGCGGTGTTTGCCGTGGTGCTGGCGGGGTTGCGGCTGGTGCGCCAACCCCGCTGACGGGGCGTTGTGGTCACTCGGCCCTGCGCAGTCGCAAACTGCGCCACAAGGCCGCTGTCATCAGCACGCTCACTACCGCCCAGCCCCAGGCCTGCTGGTTCTGCAGGCCTTCGAGGTACAACTGCGGCGCCACCCCCGCCCCTACGATAAACGCCAGCAACGCGGCCTCGGCCCGCCGCGCCAGCACCGGCCGCAGCAGGTAAACCACCGCCGGCAATGCCAATGCAGCGCTGGGGAAACTGCGATAACGCGGGTCGAACACCAGCGCCAGCATGCTCACCGCCGCCGCAAAGCCTGCGGCGAGCAACAGCCAGCCCGCACGGGCCTCGAACCAGGCGAACAGGCGCGCACGCCACCCTTCAGCACGCACCAACGCCAATGCCGCATGGGCCAGCACCAGCAGGTTGAGCCCCACCAGCAGCGCGGCCCACAGCCATTCCCCGGCAAAGCGCGCATGGCTGCGCATCAGCTCGCCCCACAACCCCAGGCAACCCGCGCCAAACGCTGCCAACAACGGCAACAGCACGGCCCCGGCGGTTGTCGCGGGGCGCCCGGCCAGCAGCACGGTCAACATCAACACCGCACTGGCCACCAGCCACTGCGGCCAGTAGGGCAGGTTGCTGACCGGCCCTTCGAGCACGCCCTTGTCCTGCCGGTCGGCATCGTAAAGCCCCCAATAGCCGCCCACGGCGCCTTCGCTGGCACGCTTCCACGGTTGGTCGAAGGCTTCGATCAGGTTGTACTGCCAGCCATGCTGTTCGGCCAGGCTGACGAAGCCGCGGATGAAGCGCGCCTCGTTGACCCGGCTGGGTACTGCGGTTTCGCGCTGGCGGCCTTCGCTGGGCCAGCCGGTCTCGCCGATCAGGATGCCCTTGGGCGCAAAGCGCGTACCGAATACCCGGCGCACCTCGGCGACATGGGCCAGGGCATCGTCGATGCCGCGCGGGTCGTCTTCCCAGTAGGGCAGCAGGTGAATGGTCAGAAAGTCCACGGCAGGGGCCACCTGCGGATGCTGCAGCCAGAATTCCCAGACATCGGCATAGGTCACCGGTACCGTGACCTGGCGCTTCACTTTGGCGATCAACTCGGCCAGGCGCGCGCCGGTGACCTCCTTGCGCAGCAGCGCCTCGTTGCCGACGATCACCGCGCTGACCACGTCGGGGTAGGCGTTGGCCGTGGCAATCAGCAGGTCCACTTCCTTTTCGGTGTCCACCGGGTTGGCGTTGACCCAGGCGCCGAGCATCACCTTCAGGCCATGTTTGCGCGCCAGCAGCGGGATTGCCTCAAGGCCGGTCATCGAGTACGTGCGGATGCACTGGAAACGCTCGGCCAGCAAGGCCAGGTCGGCGTCCATGCGCGCCGGGCGCAGGCGAAACGGCTGGTCGAAGGGTGACTGATCCTTGTCGAACGGCGTATACGAAGCACACTGCAGCTTATGCGTGGGGCTGGCCGCATCGGGCAGCTGTACCGGCTTGCCAAGCCCGTACCAGAGCGCCCCCAGCCCGATCAGGGCAAGCAGGCAGGCAAACAGGTAGAGCGGCAGGTGCAGGCGGGTAGGGCTGGGCATCGGGCGGTCCATCGTCAGGCGCAAAAGGGTAGATAGTAGCCCGGCGCCAAACCTTTGGCATGCAAGGATCGCGCAGGCTGGCGTGAGCCGATGCCGCTAATGGCACAGTGCTGTCGCATATGGGGCGGTTGGATGTCGTTCACGGAGCAGGTTGCTCTTTGTTGCAGGAAGATGATGCAATCTCCGAGACCTGACGAGGGGATGCTTTGATGGCGACTTTGAAGACAGTGCGACGTTTCCTGGGGGCGGGCACCGCCCTGGTATTGGCCATGAGCGCTGCGCAGGCAATGGCTAAAGAAGTAAGCATCGGTTACGTGGATGGTTGGGCCGACAGCGTGGCGACCACCAACGTTGCCGCCGTAGTGATCAAGCAGCAACTGGGCTACGACGTGAAGTTGCAGGCCGTGGCCACCGGCATCATGTGGCAGGGCGTGGCCACCGGCAAGCTCGATGCGATGTTGTCGGCCTGGCTGCCGGTGACCCACGGCGAGTACTGGGCCAAGAACAAGGACAACGTGGTCGACTACGGTGCCAACTTCAAGGATGCCAAGATCGGCCTGATCGTCCCTGAGTACGTGAAGGCGAAGAGTATCGCCGACCTCAAGACCGACGAAAGCTTCAAGCAGAAGATTGTCGGCATCGACGCTGGCTCCGGCGTGATGATCAAGACCGACCAGGCCATCAAGGACTACGACCTGACGGGTTACAAGCTGCAGGCAAGCTCTGGCGCAGCCATGACGGCTGAACTGGGCCGTGCCTACTCCAAGCAGCAGTCGATTGCAGTGACTGGTTGGGTGCCGCACTGGATGTTCGCCAAGTGGAAGCTCAAGTTCCTGGAAGACCCGAAGGGTGTTTATGGCGCTGCTGAAACCGTCAATAGCATCGGTAGCAAAGAGCTGGCGACCAAGGCGCCGGAAGTGGCCGAGTTCCTCAAGAAGTTCAGCTGGCAGTCCAAGGACGAGATCGGCGAGGTGATGCTGGCGATTCAGGAAGGTGCCAAGCCTGAAGCGGCAGCCAAGGATTGGGTGGCCAAGCACCCGGATCGGGTCAAGGAGTGGACCGGTAAGTAAGCGCTAGGATTGTTGATCTTGGGGCTGCGCAGCGGCCCCAAGCTTTGTTACACATATCGCAAAACACTGTTGCATCTAAGACTAAGGTCGTCTGGTTGGCGTCCAACGGCAGCATAAAGTGAAGGTGGGTTCTCCCTGATCTGTGCTGCTAGGATAAAAACAATGAACGACAGCATTTACCTCTCGATACAAAACAGCCCGCGCTTCAAGGAGCTGGTCACCAAACGCGAACGGTTCGCCTGGATTCTCTCGGCGATCATGCTCGGACTCTACTGCGCCTTCATCCTCCTGATCGCCTATGGTCCTCAGATTCTGGGCGCCAAGCTCAGCCCTGAGTCGTCGATTACCTGGGGCATTCCCCTGGGCGTCGGCCTGATCCTTTCGGCATTCGTGCTGACCGCCATCTACGTACGCCGCGCCAACGGCGAGTTCGATGAGCTGAACAAGGCTATCCTGAAGGAGGCGCAACAATGATTCGCCACGCCAAAGCCCTGGCCGTTCTGGCCTGCGGCGTTTTCGCACCCGCCGTGTGGGCCGCCGATGCCCTGACCGGCGAGGTGCAGAAACAGCCGCTGAACGTTTCCGCGATCGCCATGTTCGTGGCCTTCGTCGCCTTTACCCTTGGCATCACCTACTGGGCCTCCAAGCGCAACAAGTCGGCGGCGGACTACTATGCTGCCGGTGGCAAGATCACCGGTTTCCAGAACGGCCTGGCGATTGCCGGTGACTACATGTCGGCGGCCTCGTTCCTGGGTATTTCTGCCTTGGTGTTCACTTCTGGCTACGACGGCCTGATCTACTCGATCGGCTTCCTGGTCGGCTGGCCGATCATCCTCTTCCTGATCGCCGAACGCCTGCGCAACCTGGGCAAGTACACCTTCGCCGACGTGGCCTCGTACCGCCTCGGGCAGAAGGAAATCCGTACCTTGTCGGCCTCCGGCTCGCTGGTGGTGGTGGCGTTCTACCTGATCGCGCAGATGGTCGGCGCCGGCAAGCTGATCGAGCTGCTGTTCGGCCTCGACTACCACGTGGCGGTGATCCTGGTTGGCATCCTGATGTGCCTGTACGTACTGTTCGGCGGCATGCTGGCCACCACCTGGGTACAGATCATCAAGGCCGTGCTGCTGCTGTCCGGTGCCAGCTTCATGGCGCTGATGGTGATGAAGCACGTCAACTTCGACTTCAACACCCTGTTCTCCGAAGCGATCAAGGTGCACGCCAAAGGTGAGGCGATCATGAGCCCTGGCGGCCTGGTCAAGGACCCGATCTCGGCGTTCTCCCTGGGCCTTGCGCTGATGTTCGGTACCGCCGGCCTGCCGCATATCCTGATGCGCTTCTTCACCGTCAGCGACGCCAAGGAAGCGCGCAAGAGCGTGCTCTACGCCACAGGCTTCATCGGCTACTTCTACATCCTCACCTTCATCATCGGCTTCGGCGCGATCTTGCTGGTCAGCACCAACCCGGACTTCAAGGACGCCGCAGGCGCCCTGCTGGGTGGCAACAACATGGCAGCGGTGCACCTGGCCAATGCCGTGGGTGGCAGCGTGTTCCTCGGCTTCATCTCGGCGGTGGCCTTTGCCACCATCCTGGCGGTGGTAGCGGGCCTGACCCTGGCCGGTGCCTCGGCGGTGTCCCATGACCTGTACGCCAGCGTATGGCGCAAGGGCAAGGCCAACGACAAGGACGAGATCCGCGTGTCGAAGATCACCACCATCGCCCTGGGCGTGCTGGCGATCGGCCTGGGTATCCTGTTCGAGAAGCAGAACATCGCCTTCATGGTCGGCCTGGCGTTCTCGATTGCCGCCAGCTGCAACTTCCCGGTACTGCTGCTTTCGATGTACTGGAAGAAACTGACCACCCGCGGCGCCATGATCGGTGGCTGGCTGGGCCTGGTGAGTGCAGTGGGCCTGATGGTGCTTGGCCCGACCATCTGGGTGCAGATCCTCGGCCACGAGAAGGCGATCTACCCGTACGAGTACCCGGCGCTGTTCTCGATGCTGATTGCCTTCGTTGGTATCTGGTTCTTCTCGGTCACCGACAAGTCCAAGGCAGCTGAAAACGAACGTGCGCTGTTCTTCCCGCAGTTCGTGCGTTCGCAGACTGGCCTGGGCGCTTCCGGTGCTGTCTCGCACTGATCGTTGAGGTCATAAAAAACCGCGATACGGGTGATGCCCGTATCGCGGTTTTTTCATTCATGGCCGGCTAGATCATGCCTAGCAACAACAGCACCAGCAGAATCACCAGCACTACGCCGACGATGCCGGATGGGCCGTAGCCCCAGCTGCGTGAGTGTGGGAAGACGGGTAAGCCACCGATCAGCAGCAGGATCAGGATGATGATGAGGATCGTGGTCATGGCGGAGTCCTTGCGTGGTTAGGGGTCAAGGGCCTCGGACTGCTGGCCTCTTGTTAATTCGGACCGGTGCCGCTTGTGAAAGATTCCATTTGCTCGGCACTGACCGCTTGGTCATGCCCGCCCATTCACTACCCTGATGGATCCTGCCGGATGCCAATGCCTTGATTAGACTCGCCTGACAACCCATCAGAACAAGGCCTGCCACCATGCAAAACCGCATCATGATTACTGGCGCCGGGTCCGGCCTGGGTCGCGAGATCGCCCTGCGCTGGGCACACGAGGGCTGGCGCCTGGCGTTGGCCGACGTCAATGAGGCAGGCCTGCGCGAAACACTGGCGCTGGCCCGTGAGGCCGGTGGCGAGGGCTTCGTGCAGCGCTGTGATGTACGCGACTACAGCCAGCTCACCGCCCTGGCCCAGGTGTGTGAAGAGCGCTTTGGCGGCATCGATGTGATCGTCAACAATGCCGGCGTCGCCTCGGGCGGCTTTTTCGCGGAGCTGTCGCTGGAAGACTGGGACTGGCAGATCGCGGTCAACCTGATGGGCGTGGTCAAGGGCTGCAAGGCATTCCTGCCGTTGCTGGAGCGCAGCAAGGGCCGAATCATCAACATCGCCTCGATGGCCGCGCTGATGCAGGGCCCGGGCATGAGCAACTACAACGTGGCCAAGGCTGGCGTGCTGGCGTTGTCGGAGAGCCTGCTGGTCGAGTTGCGCCAGTTGCAGGTGGCGGTGCACGTGGTGTGCCCGTCGTTCTTCCAGACCAACCTGCTCGATTCGTTCCGTGGCCCGAACCCGGCCATGAAAGCCCAGGTCGGCAAACTGCTGGAAGGCTCCCCGATCAGCGCGGTCGATATTGCCGCGTATATCCACCGGCAAGTCGCCGCCGGCGAGTTCCTGATCCTGCCGCACGAGGCTGGACGTCAAGCCTGGCAGCTCAAGTGCGAGGCGCCCGCGCGACTGTATGACGAGATGGCCGAAGTGGCGGTGAAAATGCGCGCCAAAGCCCCGGCGCGATGATCCGTCTGTAGGGGGATTTACCTATGAATGTAGGTCTGTTCTGAATTGCCCTGGAGCCATTGTGTAGCCATCTGTACCCGAGGCAGGCTCCGGTTTTCCCTGTCGCAGGAGGATCGGATCATGCTGGTAATAGGGCGCGAAGTGGGCGAAGTCATCACTATCGGCGATGACATCCGCATCATGGTGGTGGAGACGCGAGACGGGATGGTGCGTTTCGGGATCAGTGCACCGCGCGAGGTGCCAGTGCACCGCGCCGAAGTGTACAAGCGCATCAAGGAGGGTGAGGCGCGCAAGGCTCGTATTGCCTGAAGGTCAGTCCAGCAGTTCGCGTGGCACATCGTGTTTGGCCAGTAACTGGCATTGCTGGCTTTCCGGGTCGAACAGGATGAACGCCTGGCCCTTGGCCAACGCCTGGCGCACGCGCAGCACGCGGGTTTCCAGGGGGGTATCGTCGCCATTGTCGGTGCCATCGCGGGTGACGAAGTCCTCGATCAGCAGGGTCAGGGTTTCGGCTTGCAGTTGGTCGTAGGGGATCAGCATGGGCAGGGGCGATTCTGGGGAATTAAGTGTGTGGGCATGCTACGCGAAAAGTACGAGGGTTTGGGGCCGCTGTGCGGCCCCAGGGGCTCAGCCTTTATTACCAACCAGGCTGTCCACCGCCGGTACCCGGGTATCGCTCTCCATCTGCGCATCGTGCTCCAGCTGGTGGCTGAAGCGTTCGAGCGAGGCATTGGCCGGCTGCGAGTCGCTGGCGAATACCGGTGGGCTCAACAGGTACGCTGACAACAACCGGCTGAGCGCCGCCAGACTGTCGATGTGGGTGCGCTCATAACCGTGGGTGGCATCGCAACCGAACGCCACCAGCGCGGTACGGATGTCATGCCCTGCCGTTACCGCCGAGTGGGCATCGCTGAAGTAGTAGCGGAACAGGTCACGCCTGACCGGCAGCTCATGGTCGCCCGCCAGTTTCAGCAGGTGGCGGGACAGGTGGTAGTCGTAAGGCCCTGAAGAGTCCTGCATGGCCACGCTCACTGCATGCTCGCTGGAGGCCTGCCCTGGCGCTACCGGGGCAATGTCGATACCGACGAATTCGCTGACGTCCCAGGGCAGGGCGCCTGCCGCGCCAGAGCCGGTTTCTTCGGTGATGGTGAACAGCGGGTGGCAGTCGATCAGCGGCTGCTGGCCACTTTCCACCACCGCCTTAAGCGCCGCCAGCAAGGCGGCTACCCCGGCCTTGTCGTCCAGGTGACGGGCACTGATGTGGCCGCTGTCGGTGAACTCGGGCAAGGGGTCGAACGCCACGAAGTCGCCAATCGATACCCCCAGGGCTTCACAGTCGGCGCGGGTGGCGCAATAGGCGTCCAGGCGCACTTCGACGTGGTCCCAGCTCACGGGCATCTGGTCGATGGCGGTGTTGAAGGCATGCCCGCTGGCCATCAGCGGCAACACGCTGCCGCGGAACACGCCAGTGTCGGTGAACACACTGACCCGGCTGCCCTCGGCAAAACGGCTCGACCAGCAGCCTACCGGGGCCAGGGCCAGGCGGCCGTTGTCCTGCACCTGCCGCACGCTGGCACCGATGGTGTCCAGGTGGGCGGACACGGCCCGGTCGGGCGAGCTTTGCCGGCCTTTGAGGGTGGCGCGGATGGTGCCACGGCGGGTCAGCTCGAAGGGGATGCCCAGTTCGTCCAGGCGTTCGGCTACGTAGCGCACGATGGTGTCGGTGAAGCCGGTGGGGCTGGGGATGGCGAGCATCTCCAGCAGGACGCGTTTGAGGTAGTCCAGATCGGGTTCGGGGTGGTGATGTTCAGGCATATGCACTCCTTACCGGCCTCTTCGCAGGTTCACCGCAGCGATAACCTGTGGGCGCGGGCCTGCCCCGCGAAGAGGCCGTCATTGATTCACGCCAACGCCCGGCTATGCGGGAACAGCAGGTCGACAAAGCGCTCGGCTGTTGGCTGCGGTTCATGGTTGGCCAACCCGGCCCGCTCGTTGGCTTCGATGATCACGTAATCCGGGTGCTCGGCATCACGCACCATCAGGTCCATGCCCACCACTGGAATATCCAGCGCCCGTGCAGCCCGCACGGCGGCATCCGCCAGCACCGGGTGCAAGCGCTCGGTCACGTCCTCCAGCGTGCCGCCGGTGTGCAGGTTGGCGGTACGGCGCACGGCCAGGCGCTGGCCGGCAGGCAGCACGCTGCCGTAGTCGAGGCCGGCGGCACGTACGGTGCGTTCGGTCTCATCGTCCAGCGGTATGCGGCTTTCGCCACTGGTCGCGGCTTGCCGGCGACGGCTCTGGGCTTCGATCAGCGCCTTGATGCTGTGCTTGCCGTCACCTATTACCTGCGCCGGGTGGCGAATGGCGGCCGCTACCACTTCGTGACCGATCACCAGGATGCGCAGGTCCTGGCCGGGGTGGAAGCTTTCCAGCAGCACACGGCTGTCGAAACGCCGGGCGTGTTCGATGGCCTGGCTGACGTCGTCATAGGTGGTCAGGTTGACCGCCACGCCCTGGCCTTGTTCGCCATCCACCGGCTTGACCACCACGGCGCCGTGCTCGTCGAGAAACGCCAGGTTGTCGTCGGCATTGCCGGCCAGTTGCTGCACCGGCACGTGCAGGCCGGCGTTGTGCAGGGTCTGCTGGGTCAGCCGTTTGTCCTGGCAGAGGGTCATGCTGACCGCGCTGGTCAGGTCGCTCAGCGATTCGCGGCAACGCACCCGGCGCCCGCCGAGGCTGAGGGTGAACAGCCCGCCTGCGGCATCGTCCACCTGCACCTCGATGCCACGCCGATAGGCCTCGTCGACGATGATCCGCGCATAGGGATTGAGCCCGGCTTCAGGGCCTGGGCCGAGGAACAATTGCTGGTTGATGCCGTTTTTGCGCTTGACCGCGAAGGTCGGCAGGTTGCGAAAGCCGAGCTTGTCGTACAGGCGCTTGGCCTGGCGGTTGTCATGCAGCACCGACAGGTCCAGGTAGGCCAGGCCTCGGCTCATGAAGTGCTCGATCAGGTGGCGCACCAGCACCTCACCCACGCCAGGGCGGGTGCAGTGCGGGTCGACGGCCAGGCACCACAGGCTGCTGCCGTGCTCGGGGTCGTCAAAGGCCTTGCTGTGGTTCAGGCCCATGACGCTGCCGATCACCGCGTGGGTGTCTTCGTCTTCGGCCAGCCAATACACCGGCCCGCCGAGGTGGCGTGGGGTCAGCAGTTCGGGCTGCACCGGCAGCATGCCACGGGCCTGGTACAGGCCGTTGATCGCCTGCCAGTCGGCGTCACTCTGTGCCCGGCGGATGCGAAAGCCGCGGAACACCCGTTGCGCCTGGCGGTAATCGGTGAACCACAGGCGCAGGGTGTCGGACGGGTCGAGAAACAGCTGTTGTGGCGCCTGGGCCAGCAGCTGCTGCGGCGCCGCCACGTACAGGGCGATGTCGCGCTCGCCGGGGCGCTCTGCCTGCAGCGCCTCGGCCAGGCTGGCCGGGTCCGGGTAGGTGTGGCCGATCAGCAGCCGGCCCCAGCCGCAGTGCAAGGCACGTGGCTGGTCGTGGGGCTCGCTGCCATCGCCGGCCAGGCGCGCCTGCAAGCGCTCGTAGGACGGTGCCTGGCCGCGCAGCAGGCGCTGGCCGTAGGCGATTTCGTGGGCTTTCATCGATCAGATTCCTTGTTCGCTCAGCCACAGGTTGAGCGCCGCCAGCTGCCACAGCTTGGAGCCACGCAAAGGGGTCAACTGGCCGTGCGGGTTGCTCAGCAGGCGGTCGATCATGGCCGGGTTGAACAGCCCACGGTCCTGGCTGGGGTCGGTCAGCAGCTCGCGCACCCAACCCAGCGTTGCGCCTTCCAGGTGCTTGAGGCCAGGGACCGGGAAGTAACCCTTCTTGCGGTCGATCACTTCATGCGGGATCACCCGTCGGGCGGCCTGTTTGAGCACCTGCTTGCCGCCATCGGGCAGCTTGAAGCGCGCCGGGATGCGTGCCGACAGCTCCACCAAACGGTAGTCGAGGAACGGCGTACGGGCTTCCAGGCCCCAGGCCATGGTCATGTTGTCGACCCGTTTGACCGGGTCATCGACCAGCATCACCGTGCTGTCCAGGCGCAGGGCCTTGTCTACCGGGTCGCGGGCGCCGGGGCGGGCGAAGTGTTCGCGGACAAAATCGCCTGCGGCGTCGCTTTCCAGCAGCCAGGGCGCTTGCACGGTGTCACGGTACTCGGCGTGGCTGCGGTCAAAGAATGCGTCGCGGTAGGCGCCGAAGGCATCCTCTGCGCCGTCGACTTGTGGGTACCAATGGTAACCGGCGAACAGCTCGTCCGCGCCCTGGCCGCTTTGCACGCCCTTGCAGTGCTTGGCCACTTCCCGCGACAGCAGGTAGAAGGCGATGCAGTCATGGCTGACCATCGGCTCGCTCATGGCGCGGAACGCGGCCGGCAACTGGTCGATGATCTCGTGTTCGGCGATGCGCAACTGGTGGTGGCGGGTGCCGTAGTGGCGGGCGATCAGGTCGGAATACTGGAACTCGTCGCCGCGTTCGCCGCCGGCATCTTCGAAGCCGATGGAGAAGGTCGACAGGTCGTCTACGCCGGCCTCGCGCAGCAGGCCGACCAGCAAGCTGGAGTCGACACCGCCGGACAGCAGCACCCCGACATCCACCGCAGCGCGCTGGCGGATCGCCACGGCATCACGCGTGGCGTCGAGCACGCGGGTGGTCCAGCCTTCCAGGTCGAGCTCACGCTCGTCGGGGTGGGCGCCGTATTGCAGTTGCCACCAGGTCTGGCGTTCGACTTCGCCGTGACGGTCGACGCGCATCCAGGTGCCGGGCTCGAGCTTTTGCACATTGGCCAGCAAGGTGCGCGGCGCCGGCACCACGGCGTGGAAGTTGAGGTAGTGGTTGAGCGCCACCGGGTCGATGACCGGGTCGATGTCGCCGCCCTTCAGCAGTGCAGGCAGCGTCGAGGCGAAACGCAGGCGCTCGCCGTTGCGCGACAGGTAGAGGGGTTTGACGCCGAGGCGGTCGCGGGCCAGGAACAGGCGTTGGTTATCGCGCTCCCAGATGGCCAGGGCGAACATGCCGTTGAGCTTGGGCAGCAGGGCTGCGCCCCAGGCGTGGTAGCCCTTGAGCAGCACTTCGGTGTCGCCGTCGGACCAGAAGGTGTAGCCCAGGTCCTGCAGCTCCTGGCGCAGCTCGGGGAAGTTGTAGATGGCACCGTTGAAGGCCAGCGACAGGCCCAGGGTATTGTCGACCATCGGCTGCGCCGAGCCGTCGGACAAATCCATGATTTTCAGCCGGCGGTGGCCGAGGGCGATAGGGCCTTGGCTATGAAAGCCCCAGGCGTCCGGGCCGCGAGGCGCCAGGTGGTGAGTGATGCGCTCCACAGCGGCCAGGTCGGCCGGGCGTGGGGCTTGGTCGATGGGGGTAAAACGTAACTCTCCTGCTAATCCGCACATAAGTCCTTACCGGTTTTTCCGTTGGGGAGGCGGCGCCCGGAAGCAGGCGCCTTAAGGAACTGACCGGGGAGGTTTGCAGGAGTTTTAGATCAATCTGTTATATGGGTGGGCTGCTGGGGGCTTGGCTTGGGGGGTGTTGCGCCTGTGAGATCGAGCGCCGCCCGCGCGGCGCTCGATCTCACAGGCGCAACTGATCTCCAGCCATGCCCCAACCCTTTCACTTACCGCGAATCAACCTGCGCAAGGCAAACCGGTTCGGATGGCACGCTTCAGCCACAGCACGAGGCACCGGCAACGGCTCGCTACACACCCATGCAGCAATCAATTCGCCCGACAGCGGCGCGGTGATCAACCCCCGTGACCCGTGCCCACTGTTCACATACAGCCCGTCGAGCCAGGGGCAGTCCACTTCCGGCACCTGCCGCGCATCCCTGGCCAGCACGGCAAAGGTTTCGGCGAACACCTGCGGGTCGGCCATCGGCCCGACGATCGGCAGGTAATCGGGGCTGGTGCACCTGAACGCTGCACGGCCCTGCAACTGCTCGGCGTCGAGCGAGGCAATATCCAGTCGCTGTGCCAGGTCGGCGGAGATCTCATCCAGCAATGCCAGGTTGCCTTTATGTTCGGCAACGGTCGGCGCCAAGTCTTCACTGTGGAAGTCGAAGCTGGCGCCCAGCGTATGTTCGCCCTCCCGCGGGGGCGCTACATAGCCGTCTGCGCACACCACCGTGCGCAGGGCACGGCTGCTGTCGGTCGCCGGCAGGCGGGTGATCTGCCCGCGGATGCGCTTGAGCGGCAACTGTGCGCAGGGCTCGAAACGCCGTACATCGGCGGCACCTGCCAGCACCACCAGGGGGGCGCTGGCCAGCAGGCGCTCGCCATCCCAGGCCTGCCACAGGTCATCGACCTTGCGCAGCGCGACCGCCTCATGGTGCACCAGCAGCCGAACCCCGGGGTGCTGCAACTGCGCCAGGCACAGGGCCGGCGGGTGTACCCAGCCGCCTTGCGGGTAGAACAGGCCGCCTGCCGGCAGGGCCACCCCGGCAAGCGCCTCGGCTTCTTCACGGCCCAGCGCGCGCAACAGGTCAGGGTCGAAGGCTGCGGCCAGCTTGCCCTGGCGTTCGGCTTCCTTGTTGTCGAACGCCAGCTGCAGCACCCCACAGGCATCCCAATCGCGGCCACGCTGCAGGCTTTCGAGCTGGCGCCTGGTATAGCCGAAACCGGCCAGGATCATCTGCGAAAGGGCGGTGCCATGGGCGGACAGCTTGAGGTACAGCACCCCTTGCGGGTTGCCGGACGCTTCCCGGGCGGGGGCGTCGTGACGTTCCAGTACCGTAACCTGCCAGCCACGCCTGGCCAGGCTGGCGGCAGTGGCACTGCCCGCCAGCCCGGCCCCGATCACCAAGGCTTCGCGCGGCCCTTCGACACTGTGCGGGCGGCCATACCAGGGCACGTACTGACGGGTGGCTGTCGGCCCAGTGTAGGCGCCGCTCATCACCTCCCACTTCTTGCCGATCCCCGGCACTTTCTTCATGGCGAAGCCGGCTTCGACCAGGCTGCGCCGCACCCAGCCAGTGGTGGTGAAGGTGCCCAGTACGGTGCCCGCGTGTGACAGCCGCGCCAGTTGCGCGAACAGTTCAGGGGTCCACATGTCGGGGTTCTTGGCCGGGGCGAAGCCATCGAGGAACCACACATCGATGTGTGCATCGAGCTGCGGCAGTTGTTCGAGCACATCACCGATCAACAGCGTCAGGGTGACCCGACCGTTGTCGAAGGTGAACTGCTGGAACCCCGGGTGCACCGCCACGTACTGCTCAAGCAATGGCTCGGTAAAAGCAGCCAGCTCTGGCCATAGGCGTACTGCCCTGGCCATGTCGGCGTGGCCGAGCGGGTACTTTTCGACACTGACGAAATGCAGGCGGGCGTCGGCATGGGCGTGTTCGTCAAACAACTGCCAGGCGCAGAAAAAATTCATGCCGGTGCCAAACCCGGTTTCGCCGATCACCAGGCAGGCGTGCGGCGCCAGGTCGGTGAAGCGTTCGCCCAGGCGCGTCTGGCCGAGGAAGACATGTTTGGTTTCTTCGATGCCTTCGTTGACCGCGAAGTACACATCGTCGTACTGCCGCGAATGGGGGCGGCCCTGGTCGTCCCAGTCGATCTGGGCATGCTGGAGGAGGGTGGACATGGTGGGCTCGGTTGCAGCGGATGCCGGGATTTTATGCCATCTACGCTCTTTGCGCAGGTTGCAGCGGCACAGCCACAGCACAAATCCGCTAGTCTTGTTTATCCATTGAAGGAGCCACTGCATGTTCGAATCCGCCGAAATCGGTCACAGCATCGACAAGGAAACCTACGACGCCGAAGTGCCTGCCCTGCGCGAAGCGCTGCTCGAAGCCCAGTACGAGCTCAAGCAGCAGGCGCGGTTCCCGGTGATTGTGCTGATCAACGGCATCGAAGGGGCTGGCAAGGGCGAGACGGTCAAGCTGCTCAACGAGTGGATGGACCCGCGCATGATCGATGTGCTCACCTTCGACCAGCAGACCGACGAGGAACTGGCCCGGCCACCGGCCTGGCGCTACTGGCGGGCGCTGCCGCCGAAGGGGCGGATGGGGGTGTTCTTTGGCAACTGGTACAGCCAGATGCTTCAGGGGCGTGTGCACGGGGTATTCAAGGACGCGGTACTTGACCAGGCCATCACCGGCGCCGAACGGCTGGAACAGATGCTGTGCGACGAAGGCGCGCTGATCATCAAGTTCTGGTTCCACCTCTCCAAGAAACAGATGAAAGCCCGCCTCAAGGCGCTCAAGGACGATCCGCTGCACAGCTGGCGGATCAGCCCGCTGGACTGGCAGCAATCCGAGACCTACGACCGCTTCGTGCGGTTTGGCGAGCGCGTACTGCGCCGTACCAGCCGTGACTACGCGCCCTGGCACGTGGTCGAGGGGGTCGACCCTTACTATCGCAGCCTGGCGGTGGGGCGCATTTTACTGGAGAGCCTGCAAGCCGCACTGGCCAACAACCCCAAGGGCAAGCACCACGGCAACGTCGCGCCGTTGGGCCGCAGCATCGACCAGCGCAGCCTGATCGGCGCCCTGGACATGACCCTGCGCCTGGACAAGCAGGATTACCAGGAGCAACTGGTGACCGAGCAGGCGCGCCTGGCCGGCCTGCTGCGCCACAAACACATGCGCCGGCATGCCTTGGTGGCGGTGTTCGAAGGTAACGATGCGGCCGGCAAGGGCGGCGCGATCCGCCGGGTGGCAGCCGCGCTGGACCCACGCCAGTACCGTATCGTGCCGATTGCCGCGCCCAGCGAAGACGAGCGGGCGCAGCCGTACCTGTGGCGGTTCTGGCGGCAGATTCCGGCGCGGGGCAAGTTCACCATCTTCGACCGGTCCTGGTATGGCCGGGTGCTGGTGGAGCGGGTCGAGGGTTTCTGCACCCCGGCCGACTGGATGCGCGCCTACAGCGAGATCAATGATTTCGAAGAGCAGTTGGTGAATGCGGGCGTGGTGGTGGTCAAGTTCTGGCTGGCGATCGACCAGCAGACCCAGCTGGAGCGCTTCGAGGAACGCGAGCAGATCCCGTTCAAGCGCTACAAGATCACCGAGGACGACTGGCGCAACCGCGAAAAGTGGGACCTGTATACCGAGGCGGTGGGCGACATGGTAGACCGCACCAGCAGCGAGATCGCACCGTGGACGCTAGTCGAAGCCAACGACAAACGCTGGGCACGGGTGAAGGTATTGCGCACTATCAACGAGGCGCTGGAAGCGGCATTTGCCAAAGACAAAAAATAGCCCCAGTGGGGGTTCAGCCATGCCGCGGCGGAATGACCTGATGAATTCTTTTCACGGCTGTTTGCCCCGCTGCCACCCGTCAAGCCCGTAGAATCCAACCACCCCCACCACGGGCTTGAACGAGGGCTTTATGCACACCACTTCCGGACGCAGGGTCTATGGCCTGTTCCTGGCACTTCTGACCGCGCTGCTGTGGGGCATCCTGCCGATCAAGCTCAAGCAGGTGCTGCTGGTGATGGACCCGGTCACCGTCACCTGGTACCGCCTGCTGGTTTCCGGTGGGCTGTTGTTCGCCTGGCTGGGGGCCAATCGCCGGCTGCCAGCGTTCAGCAAGCTCGGGCGCAAGGGCAAAGGGCTGGTGGCTGTGGCCGTGCTCGGCCTGATGGGCAACTACGTGCTGTACCTGATCGGCCTCAAGCTGCTCAGTCCTGGCACCGCACAACTGGTTGTACAGGTCGGCCCGGTACTGTTGCTGGTGGCCAGCGTGTTCGTGTTCAAAGAGCGGTTCAGCCTGGGGCAGGGGGTGGGCCTGCTGATTCTGATCGGGGGGTTCGGCCTGTTCTTCAACCAGCGCCTGGAAGAACTGCTGACCTCGCTCGGCGCATACACCACAGGCGTGTTGACCATTTTGCTGGCGACCAGCATCTGGGTGTTTTACGCCCTGAGCCAGAAGCAGCTGCTGACGGTATGGCACTCACAGCAGGTGATGATGGTGATCTACCTGTTTTGCGCCGCGCTGCTCACGCCTTGGGTGCATCCGCTGGAAGCGTTGCAACTGTCGCCGCTGCAGGGCTGGCTGTTGCTGGCCTGCTGCCTGAATACCCTGGTGGCGTATGGTGCCTTCGCCGAAGCCCTGGCGCATTGGGAGGCTTCGCGGGTGAGTGCGACGTTGGCGTTGACGCCGCTGGTGACTTTTGTGGCAGTGGCTATTGCGGCCTGGATGTGGCCGGCGTATGTGCATGCCGAGGACATCAATGCCCTGGGGTATCTGGGCGCGGTGACGGTGGTGCTGGGGTCGGCGTTGGTGGCGCTGGGGCCTTCGTTGGTCGCTGGCTGGCGGGCGAGAAAGGCCCGCCTGGCGCAGGTGCATCTATAACCTGCGCCGCTAAGGGCCAGTAGCGGCAGCCGCTGAATCAGCCCTTGCCGCCCGGTGCCAGCATGTTCTCCGGCCGCACCCACTGATCGAACTGCTCATTGGTCAGGTACTTCAACTCCAGTGCCGCCTCGCGCAAGGTCTTGCCCTCGCCATACGCCTTCTTGGCAATCTCCGCTGCCTTGTCATAGCCGATGTGCGGGTTCAGCGCGGTCACCAGCATCAAACCGCGCTCTAGGTGCGCCGCCATCTGCTCGGCGTCGGGCTCGATGCCGGCCACGCAGTGTCGCTGGAAGTTGCGGCAGCCGTCGGCCAGCAGTTCCACCGACTGCAGCAGGTTGTGGATGATCACCGGTTTGAACACGTTCAACTGCAAGTGGCCCTGACTGGCGGCAAAACCGATCGCCGCGTCGTTGCCCAGCACCTGGCAGGCCAGCATCGACAGCGCCTCGCACTGGGTCGGATTGACCTTGCCAGGCATGATCGAGCTGCCCGGCTCGTTGGCTGGCAGGCGCACTTCGGCAAGCCCTGCACGCGGGCCGGAGCCGAGCAGGCGCAGGTCGTTGGCGATTTTCATCAATGCCACGGCCAGGGTCTTCAAGGCCCCGGCCAGGCTGGTCAGCGGTTCATGGCCGGCCAGCGCCGCAAACTTGTTGGGCGCGGTGACGAACGGCAAGCCGGACAGCGCGGCCAGCTCTGCGGCGATGGCTTCGGCGAAGCCGTGTGGCGCGTTCAGGCCTGTTCCCACGGCCGTGCCGCCCTGGGCCAGCTCACAGACCGGGGGCAGGGTGGCGCGGATGGCGCGCTGGGCATAGTCGAGCTGGGCGACGAAGGCGGAAACCTCCTGGCCGAAGGTGATCGGCGTGGCGTCCATCATGTGCGTGCGGCCGGTCTTGACCAGCTTCTGGTGGCGCGCCGACAGCTCGGCCAGCCCTGCCGACAGCTCGGCGATCGCCGGCAGCAGCTGTTCATGCACCGCCTGGGCTGCGGCAATGTGCATGGCCGTAGGGAAGCAGTCGTTGGAACTCTGCGAGCGGTTGACGTGGTCGTTGGGGTGCACCGGCGTCTTGCCGCCGCGGCCCTTGCCGGCCAGTTCGTTGGCACGGCCGGCGATGACTTCGTTGACGTTCATGTTGCTCTGGGTGCCGCTGCCGGTCTGCCAGACCACCAGCGGGAACTGATCGTCATGCTGACCGTCGAGCACTTCGTCGGCGGCTTGCTCGATCAGCCGGGCGATTTCGGCCGGCAGGTCACCGTTGCGATCGTTGACCCGTGCTGCAGCCTTCTTGATCAGCGCCAGGGCGTGCAGCACCGCGAGGGGCATGCGTTCCTTGCCAATGGCGAAGTTGATCAGCGAACGCTGGGTCTGCGCACCCCAGTAGGCGTCCTCAGGAACTTCGACCGGGCCCAGGCTGTCTGTCTCGATACGGCTCATTCTGCGCTCACTCCTTTGTGGTTCGAAATCGCAGTTTAGGCCCTGATTCGACAGAGCGGTTCCATCGCTCGTCGTCCCCACTTGAGCACATCGCCACCACAGCGCAGAATGCTCATCTCTGAGGTACCCGCCTCCCTCTTTTGAAGGAAATGCAATGACCCGTCTCCGTGTCCTCTGTGCCGCCGTCGCCCTGGCCTGTGCCAGCGGCCAGGTACTCGCTGCCACCGCCAGTCACAACGCTGCCGCCGAGAAATTCCTGACCCTGGCCAACGCCGACAAGCTGGGCACTCCGGTCTATATGCAGGTCCAACAGATGTTCGCCCAGCGCTTTGCCCAGACCAAAGCGCCTTCGTCGAAGCAGCCGGTACTGGAAAGCTACCAGGCCAAGGCCAATGCCGCCCTGGACAACGCCATCGGCTGGAACAAGCTGAAGCCGAAAATGGTCGACCTGTACACCGCGACCTTCACCGAGACCGAGCTCAAGGACCTGGTCAAGTTCTACGAGTCGCCGCTGGGCAAGAAAGTGTTGCGCGAAATGCCAAAGGTTACCCAGCAGTCGGCGCAGCTCACCCAGCAGAGCCTGGAACCAGCAGTGCCGGTGGTCAACAAGCTGCTCGAAGACATGACCAAAGAGCTTGACCCGAACGCTGGCAAGGCTGCCGTCCCCGCCAAGAAGTGAGTAACGCGTGATGAGCATGCAGCACCGCATCGAGCAACAACTGGCAACGCTGGCGCCGCAACACCTGGAAGTGCTCAATGAAAGTCACATGCACAGTCGTGGTCAGGAGACCCACTACAAGGCAGTGATCGTCAGCGAGCAGTTTGCCGGGCTGAACAGCGTCAAGCGCCACCAAAAGGTCTACGCCACCATGGGTGAGCTGATGGGCGAGATTCATGCCCTGGCCATCCACACGTACACTGCCGAGGAGTGGGCCAAGGTGGGTGTTGCACCGGCCTCGCCGGTGTGTGCAGGCGGTGGGCACTGAATCCTTTTTGTTGATCTGGTAGAATCTGCACCATCCGGGGGCCGCTTTGCGGCCCCCTGCTTTTTGTCCAACCCGGTCCGCCCCTTACGAGGGCAACCACCAGGAGATTCAGTTTCATGTCACAACCGATCGTCGTCGCGGCGCTGTACAAGTTCGTCACCCTGCAAGACTACGTCGAACTGCGCGAGCCACTGCTCAAGGCCATGCTCGACAATGACGTCAAAGGCACCCTGCTGCTGGCCAACGAAGGCATCAACGGCACCGTGTCGGCCACCCGCGAAGGCATCGACGGCCTGCTCGCCTGGCTGCGCAATGACCCGCGCCTGGTGGATGTCGACCACAAGGAATCGTACTGCGACGAGCAGCCGTTCTACCGCACCAAGGTCAAGCTCAAGAAAGAGATCGTCACCCTCGGCGTACCGGGCGTTGACCCCAACCAGCAGGTGGGGACCTACGTCGAGCCCAAGGACTGGAACGCCCTGATCAGCGACCCTGAAGTGCTGCTGATCGATACCCGCAACGACTACGAAGTGGCCATTGGCACGTTCAAGGGCGCCGTCGACCCCAAGACCGAAACCTTCCGCGAGTTCCCCGACTACATCAAGGCCAACTTCGACCCGAGCAAGCACAAGAAGGTGGCGATGTTCTGCACCGGTGGCATCCGTTGCGAAAAAGCCTCCAGCTACATGCTCGGTGAAGGCTTCGAGGCGGTCTATCATCTTAAAGGTGGCGTCCTGAAGTACTTCGAAGAAGTGCCTCAGGAAGAAAGCCTGTGGGACGGCGATTGCTTCGTCTTCGACAACCGCGTCACGGTGCGTCATGACCTGAGCGAGGGCGAATATGACCAGTGCCATGCCTGCCGCCATCCGATCAATGCAGAGGAACGCGCGTCCGAGCACTACTCGCCAGGTGTGAGCTGCCCGCACTGCTGGGACAGCCTGAGCGAGAAGACTCGCCGCAGCGCCATCGACCGGCAGAAGCAGATCGAGCTGGCCAAGGCGCGCAACCTGCCGCACCCGATCGGTTACAACTACAAAGCCGAGGCCTGATGCATGTCTGCACGCCTGCTTTATGTGATGGACCCGATGTGCTCCTGGTGCTGGGGCTTCGCGCCGGTGGCTGCGGCCCTGATCGCCCAGGCACGTGATGCCGGCGTGCCGACCCGCGTGGTGCCAGGCGGCCTGCGCACGGGCGGCAGCGCCCTGGATGCCTCGACCCGCAAGTACATCCTCGAACATTGGCAGGCGGTGGCCGAAGCCACCGGTCAGCCGTTTCGTTTCGAGGGCGCCATGCCCGATGGGTTCGTCTACGACACCGAGCCTGCCTGCCGCGCCCTGGTCACTGCCCGCGAGCTGGACGCCGAGCGCGTCTGGCCACTGCTGGCGCTGATCCAGGGCTCGTTCTACGCGGCCGGCGTCGACGTCACCACCGCGCCGCAACTGGTCGAACTGGCCGAACAGGCAGGCTTTGACCGTGCGGCGTTCGCCGAGGCCTTCGCCCGCGCCGACACCCGTGTGGCCACCGCCGCTGATTTCACCTGGGCGCAGGACCTCGGTATCGCCGGTTTCCCCACCCTGCTGGCCGAGCGCAACGGCCAGCTGGCGTTGCTGACCAACGGCTACCAGCCGCTGGAGCGCCTGCAACCCTTGCTCGGCCGCTGGCTGCAGCAGGCTGCCTGTGCTTGATGTGCCTGGGTCACCCGACCCTGTGCCTGGGAAGCCTCACAGTGCGGCCGATCGCCTGAGCTGGGCGGAAATCCGCCGCCTGGCCCTGCATCACAAGAAAAACCTCTGGTCCGCCAACCTGATTGCCGTACTGGCGGCCTGTTGCAGCGTGCCGATCCCTTTGCTGCTACCGCTGCTGGTGGACGAAGTGCTGCTTGGCAACGGCGATGCTGCGCTGAAGTGGATGAACCAGGTGCTGCCGGCCAACTGGCAGGTGGCCGCTGGCTATATCGGCCTGATGCTGGCGCTGACGCTTTGCCTGCGCCTGGCGGCCCTGGCCTTCAACGTGGTGCAGGCCAAGCTGTTCGCCGGGTTGGCCAAGGACATCGTCTACCGCCTGCGCATCCGCCTGATCGAGCGGCTCAAGCGGATTTCCCTCAAGGAATACGAAAGCCTGGGCAGTGGCACTGTGACCACTCACTTGGTCACCGACCTGGACACCCTCGACAAGTTCGTCGGCGAGACCCTCAGCCGCTTCCTGGTGGCCATGCTGACCCTGACCGGTACGGCGGCGATACTGATCTGGATGCACTGGCAGCTGGCGCTGCTGATCCTGTTGTTCAACCCCCTGGTGATCTACTTCACCGTGCAGCTGGGCAAACGGGTCAAGCACCTGAAGAAGCTTGAAAACGACAGCACCGCGCGCTTTACCCAGGCGCTGTCGGAAACCCTCGACGCCATCCAGGAGATCCGTGCCGGCAACCGCCAGGGCTACTTCCTCGGTCGGCTTGGCCTGCGTGCGCGGGAAGTGCGCGACTACGCCGTGGACTCGCAATGGAAAAGCGACGCCAGTGGCCGCGCCAGTGGTTTGTTGTTCCAGTTCGGCATCGACATCTTCCGCGCTGCGGCGATGCTAACGGTGCTGTTTTCCGACCTGTCGATCGGCCAGATGCTGGCCGTGTTCAGCTACCTGTGGTTCATGATCGGCCCGGTGGAGCAACTGCTCAACCTGCAATACGCCTACTATGCCGCTGGCGGTGCCCTGAGCCGGCTCAACGAGTTGCTGGCGCGTGCCGACGAGCCGCAGTACCCGGCCGCCACTGACCCGTTTGCGGGTCGCGAGACGGTGGGCATCGAGGTTCGCGACCTGCGCTTTGCCTATGCCGAGGAGCCAGTGCTCGACCACCTCGACCTGTCCATCGCCCCGGGCGAGAAGGTGGCCATCGTGGGGGCCAGTGGCGGCGGCAAGAGCACCTTGGTGCAACTGCTGCTTGGCCTGTACAGCGCCCAGGCGGGGACCATCCGCTTTGGCGGTGCCAGCCTGCAGGAGATCGGCCTGGAGACCCTGCGCGAAAACGTCGCGGTGGTGCTGCAGCACCCTTCGCTGTTCAACGACAGCGTACGCGCCAACCTGACCATGGGTCGCGACTGCAGTGACGACGCCTGCTGGCAGGCGCTGCGCATTGCCCAGCTCGACGCCACCATCGCGGCTTTGCCGCAAGGCCTGGATAGCGTGGTCGGGCGCTCTGGCGTGCGCCTGTCCGGGGGGCAGCGGCAACGGCTGGCCATTGCCCGGATGGTGCTGGCCGAACCCAAGGTGGTGATCCTCGACGAAGCCACCTCGGCGCTGGATGCCGCCACCGAGTACAACCTGCACCAGGCCCTGGCACGTTTCCTCGATGGCCGTACCACACTGATCATCGCCCACCGCCTGTCGGCAGTGAAGCAGGCTGATCGGGTGCTGGTGTTCGATGGCGGGCATGTGGCCGAAGATGGCGACCATCAGCAACTGATTGCCGACGGTGGGTTGTACGCCAAGCTATACGGGCACCTTCAGCAAACCTGAGCCCCCCAACAGGCTGAATAGGCTGCCAGGCTGGCATAAAAATCCCCTCCACGCAGATGGCAAATGGCCTACGCTGTGCTTGTCTGGGTTGATTCGAGCCTTATCTGCTCTGTGACAGGGACTCCATGAAGGGACATCGCACTCTAGAAGCGCCGAAGTTGCTCGGTATCATCTGGCCCTTCATCGCCGTCGTGGTTTTCCAGGCGGCGCTGGGCAGTATCAGCCTTTACACGCTCTCGGCGGTGCGCGCCTATGTAGCGGGCGAGAGCTTGTGGTCCAAGGCTCAGAAAGACGCCATCTATTACCTCAACCTGTATGCGGACAACCGGGATGAGGGCACGTACCAGCGCTATCGCCAGGCCATCACGGTGCCCCAAGGCGACCACCAACTGCGTAAGGTACTCGATCAGCCCAACCCAGACCTGAACGCTGCGCGCCAAGCTGTGCTGCAGGGTGGCAACCACGCCAACGATGTCGAGCGCATCATCTGGTTCTATCGCAACTTCCGCAACATCAGCTACATGCAGACGGCCATCGACTACTGGGACATCGGCGACCGCTACCTGGGCCAGCTGGATGTGCTTGCCAGCGAAATGCGCAAAGGGTTTGCCGACGGCCCGGTCGATGCCCGCACCATCAGCGACTGGAAGGCCCGTATCGTCGCCATCAACGAAGGGGTCACCCCGGCCGCCAGGGCCTTCAGCGACGCGCTGGGGGAGGGGTCGCGCATGCTGCTGCATGTGTTGCTGATCACCAACTTGCTCACCGCGCTGGTCCTCATCACCATCGCCTGGCGCCGTTCCAGCAAGTTGCTGGCCCAGCGCCAGGCATTCGCCAGTGCCTTGCAAGCAGAAAAGGAGCGGGCGCAGATTACCCTGCAGGCCATTGGCGATGCAGTCATTACCACCGACGTCGAAGGCAGCATCGGCTACATGAACCCCGCCGCCGAACAGCTTACCCACTGGCAGGCCGGGCAGGCTCAGGGCTTGCCGCTTTCGGCGTTGTTCAGCCTGGTGGACGAACAGGCCGAGGAAGATGGCCGCAGCCTGGTCGAGCAGGTACTCAGCGGCAGCCTCAGGGGTGGCGCCGAGCATGCCAGGCTGATCCAGCGCCTGGATGGCAGCACCGTGTCGATCAACCTGGTGGGTTCGCCCATTGTCAGCGACGGGCAGGTCAGTGGCATCGTGCTGGTACTGCACGACATGACCCAGGAGCGCCAGTACATCGCCAACCTGTCCTGGCAGGCGACCCATGACGCCTTGACCGGCCTGGCCAACCGCCGCGAGTTCGAATACCGCCTGGAGCTGGCGCTCAACGGCCTGGCGCGCCAGGCGGGGCGGCATTCGCTGATGTTTCTCGACCTGGACCAGTTCAAGCTGGTCAACGATACCTGTGGCCATGCTGCGGGTGACGAGCTGTTGCGGCATATCTGCGCCGTGTTGCAGTCCGGCCTGCGTGAAGGCGACACCCTGGCCCGGCTGGGCGGTGACGAGTTCGGCGTGCTGCTGGAAAACTGCCCGCCGGACCAGGCCGAGCGCATTGCCGAGCAGTTGCGCCAGATGGTCCAGAGCCTGCATTTTGTGTGGAAGGGGCGGCCGTTCGTCACCACGGTGAGCATTGGCCTGGTGAACATGGCGCAGGCACCCGGCACCCTGGAAACCTTGCTGCGCGCCGCCGACATGGCCTGCTACATGGCTAAGGAAAAGGGTCGCAACCGGGTCCAGGTGTACCACGCCGACGACAGCGAGCTGTCCATGCGCTTTGGCGAGATGGCCTGGATACAGCGCTTGCACGTGGCCCTGGAAGAAAACCGCTTCTGCCTGTATGCCCAGGAAATCGCCGCGTTGAAGGCCATCGATGGCCCTGGGCATATCGAGATCCTGCTGCGCCTGCATGATGAGAGTGGCCGTACCATCCTGCCCAGCAGCTTCATCCCGGCGGCCGAACGTTACGGCCTGATGACCGCTCTTGACCGCTGGGTGGTGCGTAATG
Organism: Pseudomonas sp. SWRI68; assembly: GCF_014269165.1. Lineage (NCBI taxonomy): Bacteria > Pseudomonadati > Pseudomonadota > Gammaproteobacteria > Pseudomonadales > Pseudomonadaceae > Pseudomonas > Pseudomonas sp. SWRI68. Next base: position 680,563 of record NZ_JABWRU010000001.1, read on the forward strand.
TGTTTCAGGTCATCCGCCAGTGCCTGGATGAAGGCCGCGAAGGGCCATTGTCCATCTGCGCGATCAACTTGTCGGGGTCGAGCATTGGTGACGACAAGTTTCTCGAGTACCTGCAGCGGTTGTTCGTCGAGTACGCCATTCCGCCGCGCATGATCTGCTTCGAGATCACCGAAACCAGTGCGATTGCCAACCTTGGCAGTGCCATTCGCTTCATCAACGAACTGAAAGGGCTAGGCTGCAGGTTCTCGCTCGACGACTTCTGTGCCGGGATGTCGTCGTTCGCCTATTTGAAGCATTTGCCCGTGGATTTTCTGAAGATAGACGGCAGTTTCGTCAAAGACATGCTCGACGACCCGGTCAATCGAGCCATGGTGGAGGTCATCAACCACATCGGTCATGTGATGGGCAAGCGGACCATTGCCGAGTTCGTCGAAACCCCCTTGATCGAGCAGGCCCTGCAGGAAATCGGCGTGGATTACGCCCAGGGCTACCTGATCGAACGCCCCCAGGTGTTCACCTGTGACAGTCTGCAACGCCAACGGATCGCCGCCAGGCCTCTGTTGCAGCGGGCACCTGGCACATTTCGCTAGCTAGACAGCGGCTTTCGCTGACACAAGACGTCCGAAAAATCACATGGATCAAGGAGCTGAAAGTGATTGATGCATTCGTTCGTATCGGGCCACTGATGGACCCCGCCAGTTACCCCCAATGGGCTCAGCAACTCATAGAAGAGTGCCGCGAAAGCAAGCGCCGGGTGGTCGAGCATGAACTGTACGAGCGCCTGCGCGATGGTCGGCTGAAGCCATCGACCATCCGTCAGTACCTGATCGGCGGCTGGCCGGTGGTCGAGCAGTTTTCGCTGTACATGGCCCATAACCTGACCAAGACCCGCTATGGCCGCCACCCTGGCGAAGACATGGCGCGGCGCTGGTTGATGCGCAACATCCGGGTCGAACTCAACCATGCCGACTATTGGGTGCACTGGTGCCATGCCCATGGCGTTCACCTGCATGAGCTGCAGGCCCAGGAAGTACCGCCTGAATTGAACGGGCTAAACGACTGGTGCTGGCGGGTGTGTGCCACCGAAAACCTGGCGATTTCCATGGCGGCGACCAACTATGCCATCGAGGGCGCGACCGGGGAGTGGTCAGCGGTGGTGTGCGCCAATGACACCTATGCCATGGGCTTCCCCGAGGACCAGCGCAAGCGCGCCATGAAGTGGCTGAAGATGCATGCGCAGTACGACGATGCGCACCCGTGGGAAGCGCTGGAAATCATCTGCACCTTGGCGGGGGAGAACCCGACGCTGGGGTTGCGTACCGAATTGCGCCGGGCGATCTGCAAGAGCTACGACTGCATGTACCTGTTCCTGGAGCACTGCATGCAGCTGGAAGGGCGTCAGCAGGGGCGGGTGCGGCCGGCCTTGGCGGCAGGCTGATCGTCTGCCTGTGCTGGCCTCTTCGCGGGCTTAGCGACAAAGAGGCCAGCACAGACAGCCCACAAATCACTGGGCGTTGAACGCCTGCCCATTCACCCCGGTGCTGTCCGGCCCCATCAGGTACAGGTACACCGGCATGATCTCTTCCGGCAGCGGGTTGTTCTGCGGGTTCTCGCTCGGGTAGGCCTGGGCCCGCATCGCCGTGCGCGTGGCGCCTGGGTTGATGCTGTTGGAGCGCACGGGTGCAACCCCTTCCAGTTCGTCGGCCAAGGTCTGCATCAGGCCTTCGGTGGCGAACTTCGACACCCCGTAAGCGCCCCAGTAAGCCCGGCCTTTGCGCCCGACGCTGCTGGAGGTGAACACCACCGAGGCGTCCTCCGACAGCTTGAGCAGTGGCAACAGGGTGCTGGTGAGCATGAAGGTGGCATCGACGTTGATGTGCATCACGCGCATGAAGTTGTCACCCGACAACTGCTCCAGTGGCGTGCGCGGGCCGATGATCGAGGCGTTGTTGAGCAGGCCGTCGAGGCGCCCGAACTGGTCTTCGATCATGACCGCCAGCTCGTCGTACTGGTGGGGCAGGGCGGTTTCCAGGTTGAACGGAATCACCACCGGTTGCGGGTGCCCGGCGGCCTCGATCTGGTCGTAGACCTCGTTGAGGTTGGCTTCGGTCTTGCCCAGCAGCAGCGTGGTGGCGCCCAGTGCGGCATAAGCCTTGGCGGCAGCGGCGCCGATGCCGCGGCCGGCACCGGTAACCAGGATGACCCGGCCTTTGAGCAGGTCGGGGCGGGCGGTGTAGTCGAACATTGTCTATTCCCTATTTCTATGGGCGGTGCTGGCGCTTGACGCTCAGCAGCCGCACAGCGCGCTGTCGATCACCTTGCGCAGTTCCAGCGGGTGGTCCACCACCACGTCGGCACCCCAGTTGTTGGGGTTGTCTTCTGGATGAATATAGCCGTAGCGCACCGCCGCCGTGCGGGTGCCGGCATCGCGGCCAGACTCGATATCGCGCAGGTCATCGCCGACGAACAGAACGCTGGCCGGGTCCAGGTTCAGGGTCTTGCAGGCCAGGATCAGCGGTTCGGGGTCGGGCTTGCTGTTTTTCACGTGGTCCGGGCAGATCAGCAGCGCCGAGCGCTCGGCCAGGCCCAGGCGTTGCATGATCGGTTCGGCGAAGCGCACCGGTTTGTTGGTGACCACGCCCCACAGCAGGTTGCCTTTTTCGATGTCGGCCAGCAGCTCGCTCATGCCGTCGAACAGCTTGCTGTGCACCGCGCAGTCGCGCTGGTAGCGCTCGAGGAATTCCAGGCGCAGTGCCTCGAAACCTTCGGCCTCCGGGTCCATGGCGAAGGTGGTGGCGACCATGGCGCGGGCGCCACCGGAAATCACCCCGCGGATCAGGTTGTCGTCCACCGCCGGCAAACCGCGTTCGGCGAGCATGGCCTGGCAGATGGCGATGAAGTCCGGCGCCGTGTCGAGCAGGGTGCCGTCCATGTCGAAGAGTACCGCTCGCAAACGCATGCTCATTCCTCGCGCAGGGTCTGGATCATGTAGTTGACGTCCACATCGCCGCACAGCTTGTAGTGCTTGGTCAGCGGGTTGTAGGTCAGGCCGATGATGTCCTTGACCTCAAGGCCGGCAGCGCGGCTCCAGGCGCCAAGCTCCGAGGGGCGGATGAACTTCTTGAAGTCGTGGGTGCCGCGCGGCAGCATCTTCAGCACGTACTCGGCGCCGACGATGGCCAGCAGGTAGGCCTTGGGGTTGCGGTTGATGGTGGAGAAGAACACCTGGCCGCCGGGCTTGACCATGCGGTAGCAGGCGCGGATCACCGACGAAGGGTCGGGGACGTGCTCGAGCATCTCCAGGCAGGTGACCACGTCGAACTGCTCTGGCATTTCTTCGGCCAGCGCCTCGGCGGTGATCTGCCGATACTCCACCTCGACACCGGATTCCAGCTGGTGCAGTTGGGCCACCGCCAACGGTGCCTCGCCCATGTCGATGCCGGTTACCTTGGCGCCACGCAGGGCCATGGATTCGCTGAGAATGCCGCCACCGCAGCCCACGTCCAGCACCTTCTTGCCAGCCAGGCCGACCCGCTCGTCGATCCAGTTGACGCGCAACGGGTTGATTTCATGCAGCGGCTTGAACTCGCTTTCACGGTCCCACCAGCGGTGGGCCAAGGCTTCGAACTTGGCAATTTCGGCGTGGTCGACGTTGCTCATTTAAGAGTCCTCTGAAACTTCGCTAAATTGGGCTGGAGTATACCCGAGCGCTCAAGGCCGAGGGTCGCTATAATCGCCGGCTTTTGATATCCGAACGACGGGGAGAGGCGATGCGCGAGCGACTTTTGGCGGCGGAGAAGGTGACCGCGATCCGCTGGCAAGGCGGCGTTCTGCATCTGCTCGACCAGCGCTTGCTGCCGTCGCAGGAATGCTGGCTGGCCTGCGACAATGTCGCGCAGGTGGTGGCAGCGATCCGTGACATGGCCGTGCGCGGCGCATCGGCCATCGGTATTGCTGCGGCCTACGGCCTGGTCCTGGCCCTGGAAGAACGGCTGGCCGAGGGCGGCGACTGGGAGCTCGACCTGGAAGAGGACTTCCTCAGCCTGGCTGAAGCGCGCCCCACCGCTGCCAACCTGTTCTGGGCGCTGAACCGCATGCGCGAGCGCCTGCAGCGCCTGCGCCCGGAAGACGACGTGCTGGCGGTGCTGGAGGCCGAAGCAGTGGCGATCCATGAAAGCGATCGCGAAGCCAACCTGACCATGGCCCAGCACGGCATCGAGCTGATTCGCCGTCATCAGGGCAATGCCCAGACCCTGCTCACCTACGGCAATGCCGGCGCCCTGGCCAGCGGTGGTTTCGGCACCGCGCTGGGGGTGATCCGTGCGGGGTACCTGGAAGGCATGGTCGAGCGGGTCTACGCCGGCGAGACCCGCCCCTGGCTGCAAGGCTCGCGGCTGACTGCCTGGGAGCTGGCCAACGAAGGCATCCCGGTCACGTTGTGCGCCGATTCGGCCCTGGCCCACCTGATGAAGACCAAGGGCATTACCTGGGTGGTGGTCGGTGCCGACTGCATTGCCGCCAATGGCGATGTGGCGAGCAAGATCGGCACCTATCAATTGGCGGTCAGTGCCATGCACCACGGTGTGCGCTTCATGGTGGTGGCGCCGAGCACCAGCATCGACCTGAACCTGGCCACGGGCGAGGATATCCCGCTCGAAGAGCGCGATGCCGACGAGTTGCTGGATTACGCTGGCACTCGCGTGGCACCGGATGTCGAGGTGTTCAACCCGGTATTCGATGTGACCCCGGCGGACCTGATCGACGTGATCGTGACCGAGCGTGGCATGGTCGAGCGCCCGGATACCGTCAAGCTGGCTCAATTGATGTGCCGCAAGCGCCTGCACTGATCCGGGTGGGGGCTGCGCAGCAGCCCCGGCCATCCCTGCCGCATCACAAAAAAAGTAGGGCCGCTGCAAGCCCCTTTCGCGACGCAACGTCACGGCTACACATCTCCCCACCAGCACCGCCTTTGTGATAACATCCGGCAGTTTCCAAGACCGCCCATCACGGCGGCCAAATTTGCGCAGATCCATGGCACAACTCATTGATTTGTCGTAAGTCGTCGCACCACTGCGCGTCGCGGCGGCGAGCTTCGTTCGGCCCTTGATGGAGCTGCGAAGTTTCACCAGAAAAAGGAATCAGGCTTCTCATGGGCGAACTGGCCAAAGAAATCCTCCCGGTCAATATCGAAGACGAACTGAGACAGTCTTACCTCGACTACGCGATGAGCGTGATTGTCGGGCGAGCGCTGCCCGATGCACGTGACGGCTTGAAGCCCGTGCATCGTCGCGTTCTCTATGCGATGAGCGAACTGGGCAACGACTGGAACAAACCGTACAAGAAGTCCGCCCGTGTGGTCGGTGACGTGATCGGTAAGTACCACCCACACGGCGACACTGCGGTCTACGACACCATCGTGCGTATGGCCCAGCCGTTCTCGCTGCGCTACCTGCTGGTCGACGGCCAGGGCAACTTCGGTTCGGTGGACGGCGACAACGCTGCAGCCATGCGATACACCGAAGTGCGCATGGCCAAGCTGGCCCACGAGCTGCTGGCCGACCTGCACAAAGAGACTGTCGACTGGGTGCCTAACTATGACGGCACCGAGCAGATCCCTGCGGTCATGCCGACCCGGATCCCCAACCTGCTGGTCAACGGCTCCAGCGGTATTGCCGTGGGCATGGCGACCAACATCCCGCCGCACAACCTCGGCGAGGTCATCGACGGCTGCCTGGCGCTGATCGACAACGCAGAAATCACCATCGATGAGCTGATGCAGTTCATCCCGGGCCCGGACTTCCCGACTGCCGGCATCATCAACGGCCGTCAGGGCATCATCGAGGCCTACCGCACCGGCCGTGGCCGCATCTACATGCGTGCCCGCTCCGAGGTCGAGGACATCGACAAGGTCGGTGGCCGCCAGCAGATCGTCGTCACCGAGCTGCCGTACCAGCTGAACAAGGCGCGCCTGATCGAGAAGATCGCCGAGCTGGTCAAAGAGAAGAAGATCGAAGGCATCACCGAGCTGCGCGACGAGTCCGACAAGGACGGCATGCGCATCGTCATCGAGCTGCGTCGCGGCGAGGTGCCGGAGGTAGTGCTCAACAACCTCTATCAGCAGACCCAGCTGCAGAGCGTGTTCGGCATCAACGTCGTGGCATTGATCGACGGTCGCCCGCGCCTGCTCAACCTCAAGGACCTGCTCGAAGCGTTCGTCCGCCACCGCCGTGAAGTGGTCACGCGCCGTACCGTGTTCGAGCTGCGCAAAGCCCGCGAGCGTGGCCACATCCTTGAAGGCCAGGCGGTTGCGCTGTCCAACATCGACCCGGTCATCGCCCTGATCAAGGCTTCGCCGACGCCGTCGGAAGCCAAGGAAGCGCTGATTGCCACTGCCTGGGAGTCCAGCGCGGTGCAGGTGATGGTCGAGCGCGCCGGCGCCGACTCCTGCCGCCCTGAAGACCTGCCAGAGCAATTCGGCCTGCGCGAAGGCAAGTATTACCTGTCGCCGGAACAGGCCCAGGCGATCCTCGACCTGCGCCTGCACCGCCTGACTGGCCTTGAGCACGAGAAGCTGCTGGCCGAGTACCAGGAAATCCTCGAGCAGATCGGCGAACTGATCCGCATCCTCAGCAGCGCCGAGCGCCTGATGGAAGTGATCCGCGAAGAGCTGGAAGCGATCCGTGCCGAATACGGCGATGCCCGCCGCACCGAAATTCTCAACGCCAGCCACGACCTCAACTACGGCGACATGATCCCGGAAGAAGAGCGCGTGGTGACCATCTCCCACGGTGGCTATGCCAAGACCCAGCCGCTGTCCGCCTACCAGGCCCAGCGCCGTGGCGGCAAAGGCAAGTCGGCGACCGGTGTGAAGGACGAGGACTACATCGAACACCTGTTGGTCGCCAACAGCCATGCCACCCTGTTGCTGTTCTCCAGCAAGGGCAAGGTGTACTGGAAGAAGACCTACGAGATCCCGGAGGCCTCCCGCGCTGCCCGTGGCCGCCCGCTGGTCAACCTGCTGCCGTTGGAAGAAGGTGAACGCATCACCGCCATGCTGCAGATTGACCTCGAAGCCCTGCAGCAAAGCGCCGACCCGGATGAAGAGCTGGAAGACGGCGACGACAGCGTGATCGAAGGCGAAGTGGTCGAGGCGGAAGAAATCGACGAAGAAGACGGCGACACCCTTGAGTGGGTGGCTGAGCCGACGGGCGCGTACATCTTCATGGCAACCGCTTCGGGTACTGTCAAGAAAACCCCGCTGGTGCAGTTCGCCCGTCCGCGCTCCAACGGCCTGATCGCCCTGAAGCTTAAAGAAGGCGACACCCTGATTGCCGCGGCCATCACCGATGGTGCCAAGGAAGTCATGATGTTCTCCGACGCCGGCAAGGTGATCCGCTTCGCCGAGAGCGTGGTGCGCGAAATGGGCCGTACCGCCCGTGGTGTGCGCGGCATGAAGCTGGGCAAGGGGCAGCAGATCATTTCGATGCTGATCCCTGAGTCCGGCGCGCAGATCCTCACCGCCTCCGAGCGTGGCTTCGGCAAGCGTACGCCGTTGTCCAAGTTCCCGCGTCGCGGCCGTGGTGGCCAGGGCGTGATCGCCATGGGCACCAAGGGGCGCAACGGTCTGTTGATCGGTGCCATTCAGGTCCAGGAAGGCGAAGAGATCATGCTCATCTCCGACCAGGGCACCTTGGTGCGGACACGGGTTGGCGAGGTGTCCAGCCTGAGCCGTAACACCCAGGGTGTGACGCTGATCAAGCTGGCGGCGGACGAAACGCTGGTCGGCCTGGAGCGTATCCAGGAGCCATCCGAGGAAGAGCTCGACGAGTTGGTCGAGGCGGGCCCGGAAGGTGACGCGCCGGAGGCTGTCGATGATGACGGCGCGGGCGCCGAAGAGGCACCGCAAGAGTAAGCACACGCAACAACCCGAACGGGGCGACCAAGGTCGCCCCGTTTGACTGATTGAGCAGGCCGCTCCTACAGGGGCGGGGCCAGCAAGTGACGATTTGTTCTATTTTGGCAGAGCGAGAGTGGATGTGAGCAAACGAGCCTTTAACTTCTGCGCAGGCCCTGCTGCGCTTCCTGACGCTGTCCTGCAGCGCGCCCAGGCCGAAATGCTGGACTGGCATGGCAAGGGCTTGTCGGTGATGGAAATGAGCCATCGCAGCGACGATTACGTGGCCATCGCCGAGAAGGCCGAGCAGGACCTGCGTGACCTGCTGTCCATCCCCTCCAACTACAAGGTCCTGTTCCTGCAGGGTGGTGCCAGCCAGCAGTTCGCCGAAATCCCACTGAACCTGCTGCCGGAAAACGGTACCGCCGACTATGTTGAAACCGGCATCTGGTCGAAGAAGGCCATCGAGGAAGGGCGCCGTTTCGGCAACATCAATGTCGCCGCCAGCGCCAAGCCCTACGATTACCTGGCTATCCCGGGGCAGAACGACTGGAGCCTGACCAAGAACGCAGCTTACGTCCACTATGCGTCCAACGAGACCATTGGTGGCCTGCAGTTTGACTGGGTTCCCGAGACCGGCGACGTTCCGCTGGTGGTCGACATGTCGTCCGATATCCTCTCCCGCCCGATCGATGTGTCGCAGTTCGGCCTGATCTACGCCGGCGCGCAGAAAAACATCGGCCCAAGCGGCCTGGTGGTGGTGATCGTTCGCGAAGACTTGCTGGGCCGGGCCCGCAGCAGCTGCCCGACCATGCTCGACTACAAGGTCTCGGCCGACAACGGCTCGATGTACAACACCCCGGCCACGTATTCCTGGTACCTCTCGGGCCTGGTCTTCGAGTGGCTCAAGGAGCAGGGTGGTGTCGAAGCGATGGAGCAGCGCAACCGCGCCAAGAAAGACCGCCTGTACGGCTTCATCGACGCCAGCGACTTCTACACCAACCCGATCAGCATCAATGCCCGTTCGTGGATGAACGTGCCGTTCCGTCTGGCCGACGAGCGCCTGGATAAAGCGTTCCTGGCCGGTGCCGACGCCCGTGGCCTGCTCAACCTCAAGGGCCATCGTTCGGTCGGCGGCATGCGCGCCTCGATCTACAACGCCCTGGGCCTGGAAGCGGTAGAAGCGCTGGTTGGCTACATGGCCGAATTCGAGAAGGAGCACGGCTGATGTCCGAACACGAGTTGAAGGCGCTGCGTGTTCGCATCGACAGCCTCGACGAGAAGATCCTCGAGCTGATCAGTGAGCGCGCCCGTTGTGCCCAGGAAGTGGCCAGGGTCAAGACCGCCACGCTCGCCGAGGGCGAAAAGCCGGTGTTCTACCGCCCTGAGCGCGAAGCAGCTGTGCTCAAACGGGTCATGGAACGCAACAAGGGGCCGCTGGGCAATGAAGAGATGGCGCGGCTGTTCCGCGAGATCATGTCGTCCTGCCTGGCCCTGGAAGAGCCGCTGAAAATCGCCTACCTGGGCCCTGAAGGCACCTTCACTCAGGCCGCGGCGATGAAGCACTTCGGCCATGCCGTGATCAGCCGCCCGATGGCGGCCATCGACGAAGTGTTCCGCGAAGTGGCGGCTGGCGCCGTCAACTTCGGCGTGGTGCCGGTGGAAAACTCCACCGAGGGTGCGGTCAGCCATACCCTGGACAGCTTCCTTGAGCACGACATGGTGATCTGTGGTGAGGTCGAGCTGCGCATCCACCACCACTTGCTGGTGGGCGAGAGCACGAAGACCGACAGCATCACCCGCATCTACTCCCACGCCCAGTCCCTGGCCCAGTGCCGCAAGTGGCTGGATGCGCATTACCCGAACGTTGAGCGCGTGGCGGTCTCGAGCAATGCCGAGGCAGCCAAGCGGGTCAAGGGTGAGTGGAATTCGGCAGCGATCGCCGGCGACATGGCGGCGAACCTGTATGGCCTGACCCGCCTGGCCGAGAAGATCGAAGACCGTCCGGACAACTCGACGCGCTTCCTGATGATCGGCAACCAGGAAGTGCCGCCGACCGGCGACGACAAGACCTCGATCATCGTTTCGATGAGCAACAAGCCAGGTGCCCTGCACGAGCTGCTGGTGCCGTTCCATCAGAACGGTATCGACCTGACCCGCATCGAGACTCGTCCGTCGCGCAGCGGCAAGTGGACCTACGTGTTCTTCATCGACTTCGTCGGCCACCACCGTGACCCGCTGATCAAGGCGGTGCTGGAGCAGATCAGCCAGGAGGCTGTGGGGCTGAAGGTGCTGGGGTCGTATCCGAAGGCGGTGCTTTGATTGATGGCCTTGGGGCTGCACAGCAGCCCCAGTGGCCCCGCAGACTGTCTTGATTTCTAAACAGGGTTCGCACTCGTGGTAGATGCCGTAACAAACAAACCCGCGCCAATCATCGGGCGCCTGGTCGTCGTAGGCCTGGGCCTGATCGGCGGCTCCTTCGCCAAGGGCCTGCGCGAAAGCGGCCTGTGTCGCGAAGTGGTCGGCGTCGACCTGGATGCCCCCTCGCGCAAGCAGGCCGTGGCCCTGGGCGTGGTCGACCGCTGCGAAGAAGACCTCGCCGCCGCTTGTGTCGGCGCCGACGTCATCCAGTTGGCAGTCCCCATCCTGGCCATGGAAAAGCTCCTCGCGCGCCTGGCCCCGCTCGACCTTGGCAACGCGGTGATCACTGACGTCGGCAGCGCCAAGGGCAATGTGGTTCGCGCCGCGCGCCAGGTGCTGGGTGGGCGGCTGTCGCGCTTCGTCCCCGGCCACCCGATCGCTGGGTCCGAGCAAAGCGGGGTAGAAGCCTCCAATGCCACCCTGTTCCGCCGCCACAAAGTCATCCTCACGCCGCTGCCGGAAACCGACCCGGACGCCCTGGCCAAGGTCGACCGCCTGTGGCGCGCACTGGATGCCGATGTCGAACACATGCCGGTCGAGCGCCATGACGAAGTGCTGGCTGCCACCAGCCATCTGCCGCACCTGCTGGCCTTCGGCCTGGTCGATTCGCTGGCCAAGCGCAATGAAAACCTCGAGATCTTCCGGTACGCTGCAGGGGGCTTTCGCGATTTCACGAGAATCGCAGGCAGCGACCCGACCATGTGGCACGACATCTTCCTCGCCAACCGCGAAGCTGTCCTGCGCACGCTTGATACATATCGCAGCGATCTCGACGCCTTGCGCGACGCGATCGATGCAGGGGACGGGCATCAGTTGCTGGGTGTATTCACCCGCGCACGTGTTGCCCGCGAGCATTTCAGTAAAATCCTGGCCCGCCGGGCCTATGTGGACGCTATGAACGCCAACGATCTGATTTTCCTGGCCCAACCGGGTGGCCGCCTGTCCGGGCGAATCCGCGTACCGGGCGACAAGTCGATTTCCCACCGCTCGATCATGCTCGGCTCGCTGGCCGAAGGCACGACCGAGGTCGAAGGCTTCCTCGAAGGTGAGGATGCGCTGGCGACCTTGCAGGCCTTCCGTGACATGGGTGTGGTCATCGAAGGCCCGAACCAGGGTCGCGTGACCATCCACGGCGTCGGCCTGCACGGCCTCAAGGCGCCACCTGGGCCAATCTACGTGGGCAACTCCGGCACCTCGATGCGCCTGTTGTCCGGCCTGCTGGCCGGCCAGGCGTTCGACGTGACCATGACCGGTGACGCCTCGCTGTCCAAGCGCCCGATGAACCGGGTGGCCAACCCCCTGCGTGAAATGGGCGCAGTGGTCGAGACCGGCCCCGAAGGCCGCCCACCGCTGACCATTCGTGGTGGCCACAAGCTCAAGGCGCTCACCTACACGCTGCCGATGGCCAGTGCGCAGGTTAAATCGTGCCTGCTGCTGGCCGGCTTGTACGCCGAAGGCAAGACCACCGTCACCGAGCCTGCGCCGACCCGTGACCACACCGAGCGCATGCTGCGTGGCTTTGGTTATGCGGTGCAGACCAATGGCCCGGTGGCGTCGCTGCAGTCCGGCGGCAAGCTCACTGCAACCCGCATCGAAGTGCCTGCCGATATCTCGTCGGCGGCGTTCTTCCTGGTCGCGGCCTCGATCGCCCAGGGCTCGGAGCTGGTGCTCGAGCATGTCGGCATCAACCCGACCCGTACCGGTGTAATCGACATCCTGCGCCTGATGGGTGGCGATATCACCCTGGAGAACCAGCGTGAAGTCGGCGGCGAGCCGGTGGCCGACCTGCGCGTGCGCGGCGCCCAGCTGAAAGGTATCGACATCCCTGAAAACCTGGTGCCATTGGCCATCGACGAGTTCCCGGTGTTGTTCGTTGCCGCGGCCTGCGCCGAAGGGCGCACCGTACTGCGCGGTGCCGAAGAGCTGCGGGTCAAGGAATCCGACCGTATCCAGGTGATGGCCGACGGCCTGATCAGCCTGGGCGTGAAGTGCGAGCCGACCCCGGATGGCATCATCATCGACGGCGGCCAGATTGGCGGCGGTGAAGTGCACGGCCACGGTGACCACCGTATCGCCATGGCCTTCAGCGTTGCCTCGCTGCGCGCCAGTGCGCCGATCCGTATCCATGACTGCGCCAACGTCGCCACCTCGTTCCCCAACTTCCTGGCGCTGTGTGCCGAAGTCGGCATTCGTGTGGCTGAAGAGGGCAAGTCGTGAACACCCAGGCGCCAGTCATCACCATCGACGGGCCAAGCGGTTCGGGGAAAGGCACAGTTGCCGGGCTGCTGGCCCGCGAGCTGGGCTGGCGGCTGCTGGACTCCGGCGCGCTGTACCGTCTGCTGGCCTTCAACGCCAGCAACCACGGTGTCGACCTGACCAACGAAGAGCTGCTCAAGCAGCTTGCCGCCCATCTGGATGTGCAGTTCATCGCGGCCGAGCCCGGTAAGCTGCAACAGATCATCCTCGAGGGTGAGGACGTCAGTAACGTCATCCGCACCGAAACCGTCGGTGCGGGCGCCTCGATGGTAGCTTCGCTGCCCGCCGTGCGCGATGCCTTGCTGATGCGTCAGCGCGCATTTCTGGAGGCTCCGGGCCTGATTGCCGACGGGCGTGACATGGGCACCGTGGTGTTCCCGGATGCGCCATTGAAGGTCTTTCTCACCGCCAGCGCGGAGGAGAGGGCACGTCGCCGTTACCTGCAGTTGAAGGGCAAGGGCGAAGATGTTAGTCTGTCGAGTCTGCTGGATGAGATTCGTGCACGCGATGAGCGTGACACCCAACGTGCAGTGGCCCCGCTGAAACCAGCGGCCGATGCCATTCAGTTGGACTCCACCGAGTTGTCCATCGAGCAGGTGTTGCAACGTATCAGGAGTGAGATCGCACTACGCGACCTTCACTGATAGCCAGGAGAGCAGGCAGGTGCACCAGTCAACGTCCTGCCCGCTTTCCTTTTAAATAACGAAACCCACATTGTCTGGAATGTGGCGATGGGCGTCTGTTTCGCCCGAATCTACAGGAATTAAAATGAGCGAAAGCTTTGCAGAACTCTTTGAAGAAAGCCTGAAAACCCTCAATCTTCAGCCGGGTGCGATCATCACCGGTATCGTTGTCGACATCGACGGCGACTGGGTTACCGTACACGCTGGCCTGAAGTCCGAGGGCGTCATCCCGCTCGAGCAGTTCTACAACGAAGCTGGCGAGCTGACCATCAAGGTCGGTGACGAAGTTCACGTTGCGCTGGACGCGGTCGAAGACGGCTTTGGCGAAACCAAACTGTCCCGTGAAAAAGCCAAGCGCGCCGAGTGCTGGATTGTTCTGGAAGCAGCTTTCGCCGCCGAAGAAGTGGTCAAGGGCGTTATCAACGGTAAGGTTAAGGGCGGCTTCACTGTCGACGTTAACGGCATCCGTGCGTTCCTGCCGGGCTCCCTGGTTGATGTCCGCCCTGTGCGCGACACCACCCACCTGGAAGGCAAAGAGCTGGAATTCAAGGTCATCAAGCTGGACCAGAAGCGCAACAACGTTGTCGTTTCCCGTCGCAGCGTGCTGGAAGCCGAGAACAGCGCCGAGCGCGAAGCCCTGCTGGAGACCCTGCAGGAAGGCCAACAAGTCAAAGGTATCGTCAAGAACCTCACCGACTACGGCGCCTTCGTGGACCTGGGCGGTATCGACGGCCTGCTGCACATCACCGACATGGCCTGGAAGCGCATCAAGCATCCTTCCGAAATCGTTAACGTTGGCGACGAAGTCGACGTTCGCGTTCTGAAGTTCGACCGTGAGCGCAATCGCGTTTCGCTGGGTCTGAAGCAGATGGGCGAAGATCCGTGGGTTGCTATCACTGCCCGCTACCCAGAAGGTACTCGCGTACAAGCTCGCGTTACCAACCTGACTGACTACGGCTGCTTCGCTGAGCTGGAAGAAGGCGTTGAAGGTCTGGTACACGTTTCCGAAATGGACTGGACCAACAAGAACATCCACCCGTCGAAAGTCGTTCAGGTTGGCGACGAAGTGGAAGTCATGGTTCTGGACATCGACGAAGAGCGTCGTCGTATCTCCCTGGGCATCAAACAGTGCAAGTCCAACCCATGGGAAGACTTCTCCGGCCAGTTCAACAAGGGTGACAAGATCACCGGTACCATCAAGTCGATCACCGACTTCGGTATCTTCATTGGTCTGGACGGCGGCATCGACGGCCTGGTTCACCTGTCCGACATCTCCTGGAACGAAACCGGCGAAGAAGCCGTACGTCGTTTCAAGAAGGGCGACGAGCTGGAAACCGTCATCCTGTCGGTCGACCCAGAGCGCGAACGCATCTCCCTGGGCATCAAGCAGCTGGAAGACGATCCGTTCTCCAACTTCGTTGCTGTCAATGACAAGGGCGCTATCGTCAAGGGCATCGTGAAAGAAGTTGACGCCAAAGGCGCCATCGTCACCCTGGCCGACGACATCGAAGCCACTCTGAAAGCTTCCGAAATCAGCCGTGACCGCGTTGAAGACGCGCGTAACGTTCTGAAAGAAGGCGAAGAGATCGAAGCCAAGATCATCAGCGTTGACCGCAAGTCCCGCGTTATCAGCCTGTCGATCAAATCGAAAGACGACGCTGAAGAGCGTGAAGCCATCCAGAGCCTGAAAAACGCTCCGGAAGCGGCTGCCGACACCACCATGGCTGCGCTGCTGCGCGAAGCAATGGCTAAGCAGAACTAAGTTCTGTTTGATCGGTAAAAAGGGCGACCCTCGGGTCGCCCTTTTTTTATGCCTGTTTTTTCCAGGTACAGACTGCCCCTGTAGCAGCGTGATTAGCCCATTCTTGTATAACTTCAATCTTGAATTTTTTTATTAAGTCAAGAACCACCCTGTTCAAATCCTTCCCGGCGTGCTACAAACTGGTTAAGCAATGATCTAGCTGCTTGATAACGAAGGGAAAAATATGACGAAGTCGGAGCTGATCGAACGTATTGTCACCCATCAGGGGCTGCTCTCCTCGAAGGATGTGGAGCTAGCCATCAAGACCATGCTTGAGCAGATGTCACAATGCCTGGCCACAGGCGATCGCATCGAGATTCGCGGATTCGGCAGCTTCTCGCTGCACTATCGTGCGCCCCGTGTCGGCCGCAACCCCAAGACCGGCCAGTCGGTCAGCCTCGAAGGCAAATTTGTGCCGCACTTCAAGCCCGGCAAAGAGCTGCGTGATCGGGTCAATGAAGAAGACGAGGCTGAAGCCTGATCAACCAAGGAGCAATCTGATGCGGAACCTCAAGCGCGCCCTCGCGGCGGTGTTCGTGCTGTTGTTGGCGGCTGTGGTGCTGTTCTTCGTGCTGGAGAATCAGCAGGCGGTCTCGCTGGTCCTGTTCGGCTGGGCGGCACCGGCCGTGCCGGTTGCGGTGCTGGTGCTGGCGGCCCTTGTCATTGGTTTGGCGGTTGGGCCATTGCTGGGCGCCTACGGCGTACAGCGCAGCAAGCGCAAGATTCGCGCTTCTGCCCGTGAGGCGGCGCTAAGCGGTAACTAAGGAAATCTCTTACGCATACTTGGGGCGTTTCCTCTATGCCTGAAACGGCTGTCGTGAAGTAATAGCGGACTTCATTGTCGGCCCAGGCGAGTACGCGGCAGCATGGAATTCCCCGTCCTTTCTCATCATGGCGGCACCCGAGGTGTCACCGGGTCTTGTCACCAGCTTCACCTTGACCACAGTGTCAGCCTGCTGATCGATTGTGGTCTGGAGCAAGGTGCCGATGCATCGCCGGGCGCAGAGTCCGCACCCCTTGGTTTCGACGTGGGTAGCGTTCAGGCGCTGATCCTCACCCACGTGCACATCGATCATGTTGGCCGTATTCCGGCGCTACTGGCAGCCGGCTACCGAGGCCCCATTCTCTGTAGCGAACCTTCTGCAAAGCTTCTTCCGCTGGTATTGGAGGATGCGTACAAATTGAGCATCAGTCGTGAACCGGTACACGTGGCACATTATCTCGACATCCTCGATGAGCTGATCATATCGGTGCCGTTCGGGCATTGGCATGATGTTGCCGTTCGCGCTGGTGTCGAATGCCGCATCCGCTTGCAGCGTGCTGGCCACCTGCTGGGCTCTGCCTATGTAGAGTGCGATGTGCGCTTGGTTGAGGGTGATAGTCGTTGGGTGTTCTCGGGGGATCTGGGCAGCGGTCGTAATCCCATGTTGCGCCCTGTGCAGCCGCCAGAACGTGCCGACGTGCTCGTACTCGAAAGCACCTATGGTGACCGTCTGCACCCGCAGCGCAGCAATCGCCGGCGCCAGTTGGAAGCCGCCATCGATCATGCGCTGGCAGACCGCGGAACCCTGCTTATCCCCGCATTCAGTCTCGGCCGGACCCAGGAATTGCTGTACGAAATCGAGGACATCCTGCATCACAAGTCATTGCTGTCTGATACGGCAGCATCCGCGCGTGATGGCCTCGATTGGTCGCAGTTGCCCGTCATTCTCGACTCGCCCCTGGCGCAGCGCATCACCATTGCCTACCGTGAACTGCACGATTACTGGAGCGCCGAGGCCAGGGGGCGAGTGGGTGAGGGGCGCAATCCGCTGGGGTTCGACCAACTCGTTGCCGTTGATACCCATGCCCGGCACCAACAGGTGGTCAATTACCTCAAAAGTACGGGCCGTCCAGCGATCGTGCTTGCGGGTAATGGCATGTGCTCGGGCGGCCGTATCGTCAACTACCTGAAGGCGATGCTGGAAGACCCGCGGCATGAGGTGCTTTTTGTAGGCTATCAAGCAAAAGGCACGCCTGGCGCCGCCATACAGGCAAGCGAAGGCAAACAGGGCTTGGTGCAGATTGATCTGGACGGGCAGGGGTATGAGATACGTGCGAAGGTGATGACCGTCGAAGGCTACTCGGGGCATGCCGACCAGGCGGGGCTGGTGCGGTTCGCTTCGCAAGGCGCGCAGCCGGCCAGCCATGTGGTGCTGGTTCACGGTGAGCAGGCGGCAAAAAAAACCTTGGGCAAGGCTATTGAAGCGCAATTCAAACAGCAGGGATATATGGTAACGGTCAGCGTTCCTTGAGCGGCCGATCCATGCAGAGGCTGGTTGGCAATTTCGCCAAATGGGGATCTATCTCCACGCTATGCGATGAAATGCTACGTACTATCCGATGGATGGCGGCTTTTTTTCGCGTGTGTGTGGAACTTGCAATCGCAAATGAGAGACTTACCGTGGGTGTTGCGCCAAGGGGTTGAAGCCGCTGGCGCAGGGTAGTAGCTTGATGGCCGTGTGTTGGCATGGGTTGCAGCAAAACTTTAGCAAGCTACAGTTTATTAATTGATGGCCAAAGGATGGCGATCCTTGGGTAACTACAATAACATGCGTCAACATCGGGAAGTGGCTAGGGCAATAGTAGTGGGTTGCTTGTCTTCTGGTATTCCGGCGGTCGTGGAATGGCAGTGGATTAGTGGTGATGGCGCAATGACTGTATTCCGCAGGCCAGCGCTTGCCATCTGATAGCTTTCGCGCCCGCTACCGCGAGGGTTCAGGGCACTTCATGCAGCACCGATACCGCCACGCCCAGAAGGATAAGTCAGTGTGACGCAAGCCCCTTTGAAAATTGCTGTGGTCAGCCAGTATTTCTACCCTGAGAACTTCATCATCAATGATATCGTTCGGGAGTTGAGTGCGCTGGGCGTGCATGTCGAAGTGTTCACGGGCAAACCTAACTATCCAGGTGGAGAGGTTTTCCCAGGTTATACCGCCAATGATCCTGTCGAAGATCGCTTCGCCGACACGGTTACAGTTCACCGTGCGCCCCTGCGGCCGCGCAAGCACGGTGGCGCGAAAAACCTCATCCTTAATTACCTGTCGTTTGTTGCCAATGGTGTCAAGTATTTCAGACGCCACGCAAAGCGTAGCAAGTTCGATATCTATTTCGTCTTTGCGCCGTCACCGATCATTTCCGTCATCCCTGCCCTCGCCATGAAACGCGTACACCGCGCGCCGGTTTTTCTGTGGGTTCAGGATCTGTGGCCAGAAAGCCTGGAAGCTACCGGCTTCGTGCGTAACAGGTTCCTGCTGTCCATTGTCGGGCTGCTGGTGCGCGGGCTGTACTGGGCGGTCGATGTGTTATTAGTGCAGTCGCGGGCGTTCATCGAGCCGGTCAAGCGCTATGCGCGGGCAGACAAGATCAACTATTACCCCAATTCTTACCTGCAGCAAGACGAGTCTGGCGAAGTCAGCCCCTTGCCCGAATCGCTGACGGCGCTGCTGCGAGCGCATTTCTGCGTCGTCTTTGCCGGCAACCTGGGCAGTGCTCAGGGGTTGTCAACCGTCATCGAAGCCGCACGTACCCTGCAGGCCGAGCAGTCGCAAGCCAGAATCGTGATGGTAGGCACGGGTAGCAAGGCCGTATGGCTGAGCGAAGAAAAACACAAGTGGGGGCTGGATAATCTGATCATCACCGGGGCCTACCCGCGGTCGGCAATGGCGGAGCTCTTCGCGCTCAGTTCGGCGTTGCTGGTTACACTCAAGCGTGATGAGATTTTCAGTTTTACAATTCCAAGCAAGGTGCAGGCTTATCTGGCAGCCGGCCGGCCGATCATTGGTTGCCTGGACGGTGAGGGTGCCCGCGTGATCAACGACGCTGGCGCCGGTATAACCTGCCCGGCGCAAGACGGTGCCGGGCTCGCAGCCTGCATACAGTCGATGCAGACGATGTCCATGGAGCGGCGCGAGCAGATGGGCGCCAAGGCACGTGCCTACTTCTTGAAACATTTCGAACTCAGGGCGCAGTGCAAGACACTGGTGCGAATGTTCGAACAACGGATTGAACAGGACAAGACGACGCGATGAACATATTGGTATTGGGTGTCTCGGGCATGTTGGGGAGCGCCGTCTTCCGGTATTTCTCGGCGAATTCGCAACATCGTGTATTGGGCACCCTGCGGTCCTCGTCCGCGCTCAGGTATTTCACGCCGCAACAGTCAGAGTGCCTGTTGACCGGGGTCGACGTGCTCGATGCCGACGCGCTGATGGCGGCGTTTGCCAAAGCGCGCCCCGACGTGGTGATCAACTGCGTGGGCCTGATCAAGCAACTGGCCGATGCCAAGGACCCGCTGACCGCCTTGCCCATCAACGCCATGCTGCCTCATCGGCTGGCAACCTTGTGCCGGGTAGCGGGCGCGCGCCTGATCCATGTCAGCACCGACTGTGTGTTTTCAGGTACCAAGGGCATGTACCGTGAGCAGGATGAGTCTGATTGCACCGACCTGTACGGTAAATCCAAGTTCATCGGCGAACTGCATGACCTGGACGATGCGGTGACGCTGCGCACTTCGATTATCGGCCATGAGTTGCAGAGCAACGCCTCGCTGGTTGACTGGTTCCTGTCCCAGCAAGGCAGTGTCAAAGGTTTCAACAAAGCGATCTTCTCTGGGCTGCCGACTGCCGAGCTGGCCCGGGTCATGCTGGAGTACGTGATTCCAAACCCCACCTTGAAGGGGCTTTATCACGTCTCGGCCGAGCCTATCGACAAATATGAGCTGCTCAAGCAAGTGGCTCAGGTATACGGCAAGGACATCCAGATCGTGCCGGATGACAAGCTGGTCATCGACCGCTCGCTGGACTCCTCGCGCTTTCGCGCCGATGCCGGCTACCAGCCGCCAACCTGGCCGGCGCTCATAGAATTCATGCACGCACAGCGTCAATAACGTATTACAAGGAGCGCACACGTGTTCGATAACAAAATTCTAATGATCACCGGTGGTACCGGCTCTTTCGGCAATACGGTACTCAAGCGTTTTTTAAACACCAGGGTCAAGGAAATCCGCGTCTTCAGCCGTGACGAGAAGAAGCAGGAAGACATGCGTATCGCCCTGGGTAATGACAAGGTGAAGTTCTACATCGGCGACGTGCGCGACTATCAAAGTGTTGCCGAGGCGATGGTCGGGGTCGACTACATCTTCCATGCTGCAGCGCTCAAGCAAGTACCGTCCTGCGAGTTCTACCCCATGGAAGCGGTCAAGACCAATGTCATCGGCACCGAGAACGTGTTGAACGCGGCCATTGCCAACGGCGTGAAGCGCGTGGTGGTACTCAGTACCGACAAGGCGGTGTACCCGATCAATGCAATGGGCATTTCCAAGGCCATGGCCGAAAAGCTCATGGTCGCCAAGTCGCGGATGATCCCTCAGCAAGGCCCGGTGATTTGTGCGACCCGTTACGGCAACGTGATGGCTTCGCGTGGCTCGGTGATACCGCTGTTCGTCGACCAGCTCAAGGCCGGTAACGAGCTGACGGTGACCGACCCGAACATGACGCGCTTCCTCATGTCGCTGGAAGACTCCGTCGACCTGGTGCTGCACGCATTCGAAAATGCCGAGCAGGGCGATATCTTCGTGCAGAAAGCGCCAGCGTCGACCGTCGCAGACCTGGCAGAAGCACTCAAGCAGCTGTTCAAGCGGGAAAACCCGGTAAAAGTGATCGGCACCCGCCATGGCGAGAAGCTCTATGAGTCGCTGATTTCCAGAGAAGAGATGGCCAAGGCCGATGACATGGGCCGTTACTACCGTATCCCTGCCGATAACCGCGACCTGAACTACAAGAAGTACTTTGTCGAAGGCGAGCAGCATATCTCCGAGCTGGATGACTACACCTCTCACAATACCGAGCGGCTTGATATCGAGGGCATCAAGGCCCTGCTGCTGAAACTCGACTACATCCAGGAAGAACTCAATGCTTAAGGTCATGACCCTGGTCGGTACTCGGCCCGAACTGATCAAGATGAGCCGCGTCATCGCTGAACTCGATGAGCAGGCTAACCACATCCTGGTGCACTCCGGGCAGAACTACGATTACGAGCTCAACCAGGTGTTCTTCGACGACCTGGGTATTCGCAAGCCGGACCACTTCCTGGGCGCCGTGGGTACGACGGCGGCCGGTACGATCGCCGAAGTGATTGCCAAGTCGGATGAAATCTTCGAGCTGGAAAAGCCCGACGCGCTGCTGCTTTACGGCGATACCAATACCTGCCTGGCGGTGATCGCCGCCAAGCGTCGCAAGATTCCTGTTTTCCATATGGAAGCGGGTAACCGCTGTTTCGATCAGCGCGTGCCGGAGGAGCTCAACCGCAAGGTGCTCGACCACCTCAGCGACATCAACATGGTACTGACCGAGCATGCACGGCGTTACCTGTTGGATGAAGGTATTCGCCCGGAAACCATCATCAAGACCGGCTCGCACATGCAGGAAGTGCTCGACTACTACCGGCCGCGAATCGATGCCTCGACGGTGCTGGAGCGTGAGGCGCTGGAGGAGGGCAAGTACTTCATCGTCAGCACGCACCGCGAAGAGAACGTCGATACGCCGCAGAACTTGCGCGACCTGCTTGCCTCGTTGCGCGCGCTTGCCGATGCCTATGGCCATCCGATCATCGTCTCGACCCACCCACGCACCCGCAAACGCCTCGAAGACCTGGGTGAGAGCCTCGATCACCCGCTGATCCGCTTCGTCAAACCTTACGGCCTGCTGGACTACATCCGCCTGCAAATGGGTGCGTTGTGCGTGCTCTCCGACAGCGGGACCATTACCGAAGAGGCTTCGCTGCTCAATCTTCCAGCAGTGACCATTCGTAATGCCCATGAGCGGCCCGAAGGCATGGACGAAGGTACGCTGATTATGTGCGGCCTCACGCCGGATCGCGTACTGGATGCCGTTCGCGTGGTGATCAGCCAGCATGACCGCACCCATCGGGTGATACCGGTGGTGCAGGACTACCTCGGCGGCCCGGTGTCCAAGCAGGTCGTGCGTATCGTCTACAGCTACACGGACTACATCAACCGCACGGTCTGGTCCAAGTAAAGCACCTCGCCAAGGCTGCCCGTCGGTTGATCTCGGGCAGCCCTGCATCTCTACCGTGCCCAGCACCGGCATGCCCCGGCGTGCCGCCCACCGACCCCAGCAATGCCTGCCCCTCTGTTACGCGAGGCCCGGTGGTGCGACCGAGTGGGGCAAAGGCGACTGCCGAAACAGGCCGCATGGAGGATTGAACAGCACATGAACAAGCTGGTGGTTATTGGGGGAAGCGGCTTTGTCGGCCGGCACTTCCTGGATTTATGCAGTGCACTTCGTGACACCGAAGTCGTCTATGCGATTCACCGTACCGAACCTGACTGGTTGCGCGCCGCCAACGTGCGCATCGAACGGTTCGATGTGAATGACCCCGAATCGCTGGCGGTCATCCTGGCGCCCGGTTGTACCGTGATCAACCTGCTAAGGCCAGATGGCAGCGGCTGGTTCGAACCTGCCATCGTCAATGTGCTGAAAGCCTGTGAGCAAGTGCCGGTGAAGCGCTATGTGCATGTATCCAGTATCGATGTCTTCGGCGCTGCCCCGGACCCGGTGGTCGATGCCGCTACCCCGATCCAGCCCCGAACCCCCTACGAGCGCGAGCATGCCGCTGCCGAGACCTTGGTGCGGGCGGTGGCGGCCAGCCGTTTTGAAGTACTGGTGCTGCGCCTGGGTGCGGTGTTTGGCGATGGTGGGTTGAACATCGTGTCGTTCGTGCGTGAAGTTTCCAGTGCCCCGGCCTGGAAGCTGGGCTTGCGCCGGGTGCTGTACGGGCCGCGGCGTATGCACCTGGTCAGTGTCGAAAAGGTGGTGCAGACGTTGGTGTTCGTGGCGCAAGTGCCCGAGATACGTCAAGGCGAGGTGGTGCTGGTGACCGATGATGCGGCGGCCGAGAACAACTTCGGCTACCTGCAGGATGCCCTGCTGAAGGCATTCGGGCGGCCATCGATCAGCTACCTGCCGCATGTGCCCCAGGCCCTGTTACGGCTGCTGCTACGCCTGCGCAATGTCAGCAATGCCAACCCCATGCGACGGTTCAGCGAAGCCCGGCTTGCCGAATGGCGGCAGCCCCCGACGGCAGACTTCAAGCAACAACTGCACCGCTACATTGCAGTGCTCAAGGAGTCGGCATGAAGGTACTGCTGGTCAACATTTCACTCGATGCCAAGCTGGGCGGTGGCACGGCCGAGCGTACCCGCCACCTGGCCACCCATCTGGCAAAGGCGGGGAGCGGTTGTGCAGCCATCGCCATGACCGGCAACTCCTGGCAGCGCGAGTTCGATGAGCACGGCGTGCAAAGCTACATCACCGGCCGCATCGGCCAGCACTTTCCCATCCCGTTGCTCAACCCCTGGCGTGCCTGGCGCCTGGTGCGCAATGCCGATGTGCTGCACATCATGGGTTACTGGAACCTGCTGAGCGTGGCCATGGGCCTGCTCGCGCTGTTCGCAAGGCGCCCCTACGTTTTGTGCCCGGCAGGGGAATTCGCTTCGGTAGGGGCGCCATCAACGATCAAGAAAGCCTTCCACTTGAGCGTCGGGCGCTGGCTGATCAAAGGCGCCTCGGGCTTCATCGCGATTACCGACCTGGAGCAGGGCGTGATTGCGCAGGTAGCTGACGTCCCTCAGGCCAGTGTGCCGGTGATCGGCAATGCCGTGGCCGAGCCAGGCGAGCAGCAACAGGCACCCACCGTCGTTGTTCCCGACGAACCCTTCATTCTGTTCATGGGGCGGCTAGCCCCGGTCAAGGGGCCGGATTATCTGATTCAGGCCTACCTCGATACGCCAGCCGCGCAGCGGTACCCGCTGGTGATGGCCGGGCCGGATTTTGGCATGCAACAAGCACTGCAGGCACAGGTGGGCGCGTCAGGGTTGGCCGAGCGGATCCACTTCATCGGTTTTCTGAATGAGGCGCAACGCACCCAGGTCTATCGCCAGGCGATGCTGCTGGTCATTCCGTCGCGCTCGGAAGCCATGTCGCTGGTTGCACTGGAGGCAGGCGTGGTCGGGCTGCCGGTACTGCTGACCGACACCTGCGGGTTCAACCAGGTCGAGGATGTACAGGGCGGCATGGTGGTTCCAGCCAGCGCTGACGGCATCGCTTCGGGGCTGCAACGGATGCTGGAAGATGAGGCTGAGCTCAAGGCCAAGGGCGCGCGGCTCAAAGCCTTCATCCTTGGGCATTACACCTGGTCGGCGACGGTTCAGGTCATGCTGCGTCGCTTCACCCAACTGCTGCGCAGTGGGTCGATGAAGGATTGAGGTGGCGCCGTGCCCGTAGCATGGGCTACGTGCACGGCGCCAGCGGCTTCAGGTAGCTGGCTGCTGGAGGTTCGATGCAGACTTGCGGCGCCCGGCCAGCGTCGAGCTGCAGATGAACATGGTGAAGGCATAGGGCATCCAGACGATGGGCCGCTGGTAAATACTCAGTGCGAACAGCGCGAAGAACAGCAGCACCCACAACCGGCGCTTGGCATTATGCGTAATGGCCAAGGTCAGGCTGATCATGCTCAGGGCGAACAACAGCGCCCCTATCAGGCCGAAGTCCGTGAGCAATCGCGTGACAACCTGGGACACCCCGCCATACACCACGCTGGAGTCAGCGCCCATGCCGAACAGCAAGGTCTTGGTGTCAGCATCGAAATAGCGCGCCAACAGTTTGTCCATTTCCGGCAGCGACCGGTTATTGAGGTACTGAGTCTGGCGAAGGTGCTGCTCTGGCTGCTGGGTTGCCGGCACTTGCGGCGTTGTCGCAGCATCACTGGCTGACCCGTTGGCGGAGTCGGCGGCGGGTGAGAACAGTAGATCCCCACTCTGAGTTACTGCTTTTTCATCCGCTGCCTGCGCGGCTGCCTGCGCGACAGGTGGTGGCGGCGGTGCGCTGGGCTTGATGATGCCCAGCACCAGCAGGCCGAACAGGCCAAGCACGGCCAAGGGCAGCAACGTGATCGGTGAACGGGCCTGTACCAGGCGGAACAGGAAGCCCAGCGATGCCATGACGATAAATGCCAGCGAGAACGACAGTACGCCGCCGACGAAGATGATCAGAAACGGGAAGGGCTTTAGGCGGAACCGGTTGCCCGCCAACAGGAAGGCGGCGAGGGTGCCGACCATGCCAGGTTCATCGTACATCGCGCACAGCCGGTACAGTTCGCCTCCCCAGGGAAGCGACAGGTTGTTGCCCGACAACAGCAACGCGCCCGGGGCATGCAAGTAGTACCCGCCCGCTTCGGCCATTGTCGGGTTGAGCAGGGGCACGCGGTCCAGCGTAATGGGGATGTTGGCGATGGCACACAGGGATACAACGATGCCAGGGATCAGGCTGATAGCGAAGATCCAGCCAAACCACTGCAGCACCTTGCCGCGTCGCTGGTCGGAAAATACACACAATGCCATCAGCGTTGGGAGTACGAAATACCAGCGCGTGGTGGTGCCGTCGATCTTGGGTAGCATGCTGATATAGACCACGAACAGGCAGATCAGGATGAACCCTGGCAGCTCGCGCCGGCGTGGCCGATCACCGAGCAGGAATGCAGCGACGGCCAGGCAACCCGAGAGCAGCCCTGCAACCGCCATATGGCGCAACGAATACCAGAGAAAATACGGGTTCAGCGTCACCCACGCACACAGCGCAAAAAGCGGCGCTACGCATGCATCGAGGGACGGGGTCGCGCTGTAAGTCCTGATAGCTGCTGTCATCGTAGGGGATCTGCCTGATCACACCTGGGCATGCCGCTTGCTGGGTTCAGCAGCGGCATGTGCCTGGTCTGTAATAATGAGGGTTGACCTAACTGTGACAAAAGTTGAGCGAAAGTGTGCGCTACAAAACACGACGTTCGTCGGAATTTTCTTACAACTGCGACAGGGGCTAAGGGGTCGCTATGAGGGATGCCTGACCTGGCCGTGGCGCAATCACCAGGATGCGTGCCAGATATAACCCTGCGATGAAACCCAGCAGTTCGATCAGGAAGAAGAACTGCACGCGAGGGAAGTTGGTTTGCACCACCAGATACGCCAACGCTACGCCTATGGTGGCTTGGGTGAAGATATTGCCGACCAGCTGGCTGGCCAGCCGTTCGGCCAGGGTGCCGACCAGGAACAACAACGCCAGGCCCCCTGCCAACAACGCAAGATTACCGCTGTAGAGCAGGATGGCAATCGGGCCCGGAATGGTCATGAAGGTGAAGTTTTCGAAGGTCTGGTACTGCGCATCCGACATCCGCTGGTAAATTGCCTGGGTGCCGCTTTCCGGGCGCTCGGCGAGGCTGCGGACAAACAGCGGCCAGCCGGTGTCCTCGTGGCTGACGACCGCCAGTACGCCTTCCAGGCCTACCCAACGGTCCACCACCAGCTTGCTCAGTTCCATGAGCATGCCTTTCCAGCGTTCGCGCTTGATCTGTGCTGTTTCTTCGGGTGGCATCACGGGCAGCGGTACTGCCTGGGTGGCGATGCGCAACAACGGCATGGCGGGGGCGAGCATGGCCGTGACGGCTTGGGCGGCGTCGGCGGGGACCAGGGTCATGCCGCCGAGCGCGAGGTTCGGTTGGGCGCTGGTTTGGTTGGCAGCGCTGGCCAGTAGCTGGCTGCTGACGGCAACCGGTGCCCCGACCGGCCTGGCCTGGGCGAACGAATGCAGGCGATCGGCGGAAACCAGCAGCAGCGAGGCCACGAACAGCGCTGCGGTGACGGCCAGGATCCTGGCCCACTGGACCACGCGTAACGCCGTGACCAGCTCACGGCTGTGGGTAAGGTAGACCACGAACGGAGCCGCAACGTGGAGGATCATTTGCGCCCGGCTACCCATGGAAACCGCCGTTATCGCGCCTTCCAGAATGAGGATGTAGAACAGCACCTCCAGCTTCATCCTGCGTGCCTGCACCAGCCAGTAACCCAGGGTGGCCAGGAGGATCAGGTTGCCCCAGGCGATCATGAACGATACCAGCACATAAACGACGCTGGGCAGCTTGAGGGCGGGTTCGGTGCCTACCTTGAGAATGGCGTACTTGAAGTTGAGTGCCAGCAGCAGGCCAGTTAGCGCCAACGCCAGCCACAGGGCGGGTACCAGCAGTGCCCGGGGCTTGTCGACAGAGATGGCCACCGGGGGCCGCTGGCGTGAGGCGATGGTTTGGCAGACCAGCAGTGTGGCGAAGGTGATGTTCAGCGCCATCAGCGCGGCGTCCCACAACTGCGGTGAGTCGTCGAAGGCGCCTATCGGTTCGATGAACTGGGTATCCAGGATGAAGTGCAGCACCAGCTTTGCCCAGCAGCCAAGGATCAGAAAGGCCAGCAGGAAGAACGAAAAGAAGCTGGTGCGGTTGTTCAGCACGCTGCGCACCAGCAGCGCTGCCAGCGCGCCATTGAGCAACAGCGGCAGCAGCGAGGCTGGATAATTCAAGGCTGCCGCGACCGTGGCGATGGCCACGACCATCATCGCCGTGACTTGCAGGTAGCGATTGCCCAGCAAGTGCCCTTGGACAGCTTGAATCATTGACGCACCCCGGTGTTGCTGTTCAGTTGAGTGTTGCGCTGACGCTGCCCTGGCCAAGGTTCAGGCTTTGGATTTAGGCCTGACGATAGTCAATACATAGCTGACCATCTTGCGCGACAGGAGCGAAGAAGGGTCGAGCAGGGCCGCCTTGCCCATGCGCGCCAGGAACAGCGTATAGCGGCCAGAGAAGCCGTGCATGAAGCCAGACAGCATCAGGGCATTGGCCAGCGCCTTGCGCTTCCAGCCCAGGATGGAGGGCGACAGCCCGCGCGTCTGGTACAGGCTGTTGATTACCCGCAGCGGCTCGTCGGAGCGTTCGGCGTTGCAAGGGTTGTAAGTGGTCGAGCCGGAATGGATGCGAAAATCTGCAAGCGGTGTCGGCACGCGGGTAAAAGGCCCGTGTTGGCAAAGACGCAGGAAGAAGTCCATGTCGGGGATGTTGCGCAGGCCAGTGTTCCAGCCGCCCACTTGCTCCCATACCGAACGGCGGAACAACGCCCCCGGCCCAGGCAGGCACTGGAAGTTGGCGATCAGCAGGCGCTCTTCATAATCAGGGGTGTGCACGGTGCGTACAGGTTTGGAGTCTTCGTCTATGACGCAGAAGTCCGGGTAGGCCAGCACCGCCTCGGGCGCTTGGGCCATGGCGGCGACAATGGCCTCGACCGCGCCCGGATGCAGCCGATCATCAGCGCTGAGGTAGCCCAGCAGCTCACCGCTGCTCTGTTGCCAGCCAAAGTTCATCGCTGCGCTCTGCCCGGCGTTGGCCTGCCGATAACGAATGAAATTGCCCGGGTGCTGCTCGAGCAGGGCAGGGGTCTCGTCGCTCGAACCGTCGTCGACGACGATCAGCTCGACATGCGGATAGGTCTGCGCAAGCACACTGTCGATCGCATCCAGCACATAACGCCCAGTATTGTAGGTAGGAATGACGATCGAAACCTTGGGCTGTATGTTACTGGCGACCATGAGAGACCTTTCGACGGTAATAAAGGCGCACGAAGCGGCGCAATGAAGTGTAATCCGCAGTGGTGTTCAGATTGAATATCCGCTTGACGCAATAGATTTGCGCCAGTGACTGGCAGACCCCGCCGAGGCTGTATACCACGGCTAATCCGATGATTCCATACAGCCACATCGCCAGTAGCCCGGCGGCGATCATGCACGCGCCACTGACTACCGAAATGCGCATGGCGACATGTTGCTTCTGCAGCATCATCAGTACGAATCCGGCAGTGCCTGCGTAGGTCTGCGCCAGTTGCGACATGCCCAATATGGCGAAAATATAGTAAGCATCGGCATAGTCGCTGGACCATACGTGGGTCAGCAAGAACTGGCCGCACGCAATGAACAGCAGATAACCCACCAGGCCGAGCAGCGTCGCAGCGCCGGCACCGACCCCCAGCACGCGTTGCAGGTAGCGCTTCTTGCCACGCACCCAGATGCGCCCGATCGATGGTGCTACCACGGTGTTGATCACTGCCAGCGGTATCAGTACCAGCGCCGCCAGGCGCGTGGCCAGGCCATAGATGGCCAGCCCTTCGGCATCGCCAAACCAGGCGATGATCCACAAGTCGGCCTGCGACATCACGAACAGCACCACGGTGGTGGTGAGGTTGGGACGGGTTTCCCGTAGCAGGGTGGCATAACCGATGTCTGTCGCGGGCTTGCTGGCGGCTTGCGCCCGATACCAGCGCCTGAGGCTGTAGGCACCCAGCAGCGCGGTACAACTGGCCCCCACTGCGCCCGCCAGGACCAGCATGTCGAGGTTGAGTTGCAGTTCGCCCCGCCAGGCAAGGATGACGGTCGCCGCACTGGCCACACTAGCCCCGGTGGTGAGGAAGCTGGCCTGTACGAAATGGCCAAGCGCCCGGTGCTGCTCGGACAGGATGGTGGTCATCGCGGCCAGGACCATGCTGATCGAGACCAGGGGGGCAATGGCGTGAAGCAGACGCAGCAAGTCGGCGCCTTCATAGCGCGAAAACACCTGCATGAAGAGGTTGAAGCCGATCGCCAGTGCCAGGGTGGAGAGTACGGCAATCAGCAGTGTACGGCGGATTACCTGCTTCACCTGCCCGCTATCGCGGTGCCCTTGGGCTGCGGAAATACAGGCTGGTGCGGTGATGCTCAAGCCCAGTTGCCCCACGGTGGCGAGGGCAGCGATCAGCGATTGGGCCAGAAAAAACACGCCTACCGAAGCCTGCGGCATGGTCAGCGGAATGATGATGCCGGTCAGGGCTCCCGCCCCAAGAAGCAGAAAACGGCCAAATATAGCGGCAATACTCGCGGCAATCGGGGAGGAGAGCGCGTTGGTGACTTTCCCTTTGGACATGAGTTCTTATTGGCACTTGAATGGGAGCAGGGATTCTGTTTTGTTTTGCAAACCCTGTCCATGGTCTGCAAGCAGCGAGCTTAGGGCACTTTGATATCGATTAGCCGATTTGTAGTTTTCTTTCAGATTCTTTAGGGTCGTGTGCATTGAGTCAGTTTGATGACGCGCAATAGGCTATTGTGTCGTCGTTCAAGGCTGGTTTTTGTCGGAAATTTCATCGCGTGATGCAGATGCCTTCCGTTGTCATGCGATCTATCCGATAGTAATAGCCAATAAACCAAAAAAAGCGATCAGGTGAGAATGAGAGTACTTTTGACTGGCGCGTCCGGCTTTGTGGGCGCAGCGGTGCTGCAGGCGCTCAGTCGCAACGCAAATGTCGAAACCGTCATACCTTTGCGTTCACCCCTGCGCCATGTGCCTGCCGGGGTCATCACTTACCCCATTGGCGATCTCACAGACGACCAGACAGCCGAATTGCAGGCGCACAAGCCCGAGGTTGTCGTGCATTGCGCATCGCGGGTGCATGTCATGTCGGATACCGCCGTCGACCCGTTGGCCGAATTTCGCCGGATCAACGTCAACGGCACCCTGGCGTTAGCCCGTGCGGCGAGTGCTGCTGGTGCCCGACGTTTCGTCTTCGTCAGTTCGATCAAGGTCAATGGCGAGCAGACCGAACCCGGCAAGGCGTACACCGCAGACGACCTGCCACGTCCGGTCGACCCATACGGCGTCTCCAAGCACGAGGCAGAGCAGGGCTTGCTGGCGCTCGGCGCACAGACCGGCATGCAGATCGTCATCATTCGCCCTGTGCTGGTGTATGGCCCGGGTGTGAAGGCCAATTTCCTCAGCATGATGCGCTGGCTCGACCGTGGTGTGCCCTTGCCCTTCGGTGCCATCCACAACCGCCGCAGCCTGGTGGCGCTGGGCAACCTGGTCGACCTGGTGCTGACCTGCATCGACCACCCGGCAGCCGCTGACCAAGTGTTTCTGGTGAGCGACGGCGAAGACCTGTCCACCACCCAACTGCTCGGGCGCATGGCCCAGGCGCTGGGCAAGCCGGCACGTTTGCTGCCGGTGCCGGCCTGGGTGCTGAGCAGCGCTGCCAAAGCGTTGGGCAAGGCCGCGTTGTCGCAGCGCCTGTGTGGCTCATTGCAGGTGGACATCGGCAAGACCCGCGAATTACTCGGTTGGCAACCACCTGTGAGCGTGGATGCGGCACTTCTGGCAACTGCCAGGCACTATCAGGAAAACGACAAGAAATGATGCTTTTGTGGTCTCTGCCCGCTGTACTGGTGCTGTCCTTGTTGATGACCGCAGGCCTGCGCCGCTACGCCTTGGCACGCAGCGTCATCGACGTGCCCAATGCCCGCAGCTCGCATACCGTACCGACGCCCCGTGGCGGTGGTGTCGCCATTGTCCTGACCTTCCTGCTGGCCATCGTCGGGCTCATGCTGACCGGCGCCGAGGGCATCCACTCGCTCGTCGCGCTGGGTGGTGGGGGTGCCCTGATCGCGATCATCGGCTTCATGGATGACCACGGCCACATTGCCGCACGCTGGCGCCTGCTCGGGCATTTCGTCGCCGCAACCTGGATGCTGGCGTGGATGGGCGGGTTGCCACCGCTGACACTGTTCGGCTGGGTGCTGGACCTGGGGTGGCTGGGCGGTGTGCTCGCTGCCGTATACCTGGTCTGGTTGCTCAACCTCTACAATTTCATGGACGGCATCGACGGCATCGCCAGTATCGAGGCCATTACCGTGTGCCTGGGCGCGGCGTCGCTATACTCTCTGACGGGCCTGGGCAGCCATGCCGTTCTGCCCTTGCTGCTGGCCGCTGCTGTCGCCGGGTTCCTGTTCTGGAACTTCCCCCCAGCAAAAATTTTCATGGGCGACGCAGGCAGCGGTTTCCTCGGTATCGTCCTCGGCGGCCTGTCGCTGCAAGCTGCCTGGGTTTCACCGCCGATGCTCTGGTGCTGGCTGATTCTGCTCGGCGTGTTCATTGTCGATGCGACCTACACCCTCGTCAGGCGCTTGTTGCGCGGCGACAAGGTCTATGAGGCTCATCGCAGCCATGCCTATCAGTTTGCTTCCAGGGAATTCGGCAAGCATCTGCCGGTCACACTCGCGGTTGCCGTGCTGAACCTGTGCTGGCTGCTGCCGATCGCGTTCTGTGTTGCAAAGCTTGGCCTGGATGGCGCCGTGGGCGTGGTGCTGGCCTATATCCCATTGATTGTGTTGGCGGTCCGCTTCCACGCAGGCGAATGTGAAGATTGACACTAAGGTAATGTGAGCAACTCGATGTCAGGGAATTTCTGGAAACGTTTCAGAGGAGCGATGGATAAGGTGCGCGCTAAACTGCTTGCTCTACCTCGTAGGCATAAACGCTTGCTGCAGGTGTTGACCGACATCGTGCTGATCTGGGCCGCCCTGTGGCTGGCCTTTGTGGTTCGCCTTGGCATCGATGAGCTGGCCAACCCCATCATCGACCACGGCTGGCTGTTCCTCACCGCACCGGTGGTAGCCATCCCCCTGTTCATCCGCTTTGGCCTGTACCGCGCGGTGATGCGCTACTTCGGCAACGACGCGCTGATTGCCATCATCAAGGCCGTGACCCTGTCGTCGCTGATCCTGGGCTTTATCATCTACTGGGCCAGCAACCATCAGAACGTCGTACCCCGGTCCATCACCTTCAACTACTGGTGGCTGAGCCTGATCATGATCGGCGGGCTGCGCCTGGCCATGCGCCAGTACTTCCTCGGCGACTGGTTTGCAGCCGCCGTGCAGCACGTGCCTTTCGCCAGTCGTGACAACGGCCTGCCCAGGGTTGCCATTTATGGTGCTGGCGGTGCCGGCAACCAGCTGGTCGCCGCCTTGCGCACCGACAAGACATTACGCCCAGTAGCGTTCATCGACGATGACACCAGCATCACCGATCGGGTAATCGCCGGCCTGCAGGTTTACCGCCCCGAACAATTGCAGGAAATGATCGACGCCACCGGCGCCCAGGAAATCCTCCTGGCCATCCCGTCATCCACCCGCACCCGACGCCGCGAAATCCTCAACTTCCTTGAAGGTTATCCGCTGCACGTGCGCAGTATTCCGAGCTTCGTCGACCTGGCCAGCGGCAAGGTCAAAGTCGACGACATCCAGGAAGTGGACATTGCCGACCTGCTGGGCCGTGACACCGTGCCAGCGCAGGCCGACCTGCTGGAACGCTGCATCGTCGAACAGACTGTCATGGTCACCGGCGCCGGTGGTTCGATCGGCTCTGAGCTTTGCCGGCAGATTCTCGGCCAGTCGCCGAAAACCCTGCTGCTGTTCGACCACAGCGAGTTCAATCTCTACAGCATCCTCTCCGAGCTGGAGCAGCGCATTGCGCGCGAATCGTTGTCTGTGTGCCTGATCCCGATCCTCGGTTCGGTGCGCAACCAGGCGCAACTGCTCGACATCATGAAGACTTGGCGGGTCGAAACTGTCTACCACGCCGCGGCCTACAAGCACGTGCCGATGGTCGAGCACAATATTGCCGAAGGCTTGCTGAACAACGTCATCGGCACCTTGCACACAGCCCAGGCCGCCTTGCAGGCTGGGGTAGCCAACTTCGTGCTGATCTCCACCGACAAGGCCGTACGCCCGACCAATGTGATGGGCAGCACCAAACGCCTTGCCGAAATGACCCTGCAAGCCCTGAGCCGCGAAGTGGCACCGGTGCTGTTCGGTGATAGCGGCAAAGTCTCGCAGGTCAACAAGACCCGTTTCACCATGGTGCGTTTCGGCAATGTGCTGGGTTCTTCGGGCTCTGTGATCCCGCTGTTCCACAAACAGATCAAGGCCGGCGGCCCACTGACCGTTACCCACCCGAAAATCACCCGCTACTTCATGACCATCCCCGAAGCCGCGCAGCTGGTGATCCAGGCCGGCTCCATGGGCAAGGGCGGTGACGTGTTCGTCCTCGACATGGGTGAGCCGGTGCGGATTGTCGAGCTGGCAGAGAAGATGATTCACCTGTCCGGGTTCAGCGTCCGTTCCGAACGAAACCCGATGGGCGACATCGCCATTCAGTTCACCGGCCTGCGGCCAGGGGAGAAGCTCTACGAGGAGCTGCTGATTGGTGACAACGTGATTGCCACCCGGCATCCAATGATCATGAGTGCCAATGAAGATTTCATGTCGTGGGACGTGCTCAAGGATGCGTTGCGGGAGCTGTTGGCGGCGGTGGCGCATGACGACTTTGTGCGGGTTCGGCAACTGTTGCGGGAGACGGTGATCGGGTATGCGCCGGATGGTGAGATTGTGGACTGGATCTATCAGCAGCGGCGGTTGGAGCCGTGAATGAATGATGTAATGGCAGGGGTTCGGGTGTGCGCCGGCACGTCAACGCGGTCTGCAGACTTGTTGACTCTTCGAATCCGTCAACCACATGAAGTCTGCCAGCGTCAATACGGCGCTGGCCAGAGCTCGTAAAGGTCGTCGAGAAATCAGCTAGCATTAGGCTGGATGAAGAAGTCATGGCTTATGGAGGGACCATAAGCTGGTTCTAGTTAAGGTCAGGGCAGCGGTGTAACGTTGCACTTTAAGCTGATTGTCTGATCTAAATAGTCTTTGTAGAATGCCGAGACTGTTAATTCACCAGGTGTACTAGGTTTGGTAAAGCGTGCACTTTCTGAAGCGTCGTACCAGCGTATGTCATGGCGATCTCCATCAACGTATAGATAGAAAGCGAAATTTCCACTCTCGCAAATTCTGCCATTGAGTATCAATGAGCAGTGGGCAAAGACTTCGCTGTCAGTGCTATATGCGGCAACAGAAAGCCGCACCCCCATAGAGATTGGAGGTGAATCAGTGTCGATTGCGCTGTTCTCTGAGGTGTCAGGTTCGCTTTCAGTCTTCTGCTTGAGACTTATTTGTGCTAGTGCTTCTTTGTAATAGCGCTCGCAGTAGTGAAACGGTGATGCGCCCCAGCGATGAAATTCATCGGCCGATAAAAGTGTAGAGTCAAAATTTAGAAATTGACTATGGTCGAGTTCGTCACTGAGCTTGTCATACATCCACTCCAGTTCGCGATTAGCTTGATTAATAGACTCGAAACTAACAGGGAAAGCTGTATCGCTCTCTCGTTCGAATCTAGAGGCCCAAAATACTTTATTTACGATCACGCGGTCGAGCTTGTTGTGGTGCTTCATGAGATCAAGAAAAGCATGCATACCTTTCAACCACAGCTCACGGCGCTCATCAGAGCCGTGCCGGATCAACCTAAATCCATTAACGCTGCTGTCTTCCAATAGCCTGCTTTCAGCCAGTTCGCTTGAGTTCGTTATTATTTGTCCCGAGGGTAACGCAATAAGGTCGAAGCGCTCGTCAATCAAGTCGATCAGTATTGTGTGGGCTTTTTTTAATTTGTGCGGTACTGTGAGTAACTGCTTCGAGAAGTCATAGGCAACCATGCGGCGCCGAAAAGCAGAAGGTATACGATCTAACGCTTTGATGTTCTCATAAGGTGCGCTGCATAATGTGGCCATGGATGATCTTGCGAAATAATCCGTTAACTTAAAGTTACGGCTCTCCTCTAGGTTGAATATATCTCTAGATACGCAGCTGCCGTAAATTAATAAGTTCTTGATCACTCTGTTTTAGCCTTTGTCATGATAGCCATGGTTAGATATGCAAGCTCTATTGTATGGCATGTGAACGTCATTGAGAATTCATTATCCATAGGCCATGGCAGAAATGCAACGGACTCATCACCTTCGCCAGAATTCATCATAGCCCCTCCTAGTCTGGCTGTGTGAATGAGTGCGGATGGCTGGTGGCGCACGCATTGACTGCCTTTTAGCTGGCCTCAGATGCTAATCTGTCTCAGCGTCGCGGAGAGACGAAAACGGGGGTCAGCCTGGCCGCAAGAGCATTCGGAGAAAATCATATTCTTCATAGTCTCCTTGCCTTCCGCTTTGCGAGTGACGACTGCGCTCATCTGAGGGGCATAGATGTCGTAGCGTTATATTGCGGAGCACTCCATCATTCGAAGTGAATGGCATTGTTGTGCGTTAAGGCGTGATTCGATCCTAATGAGTTCTATTAAGGGTATGTGTCTGCTACATAATCCCTTGGTCTAATTATATAATTGTCTGTGGTGCAGTGGGCCTGTGAAAGCGTGGGTTGCATTAATATGATTGACAGTATTTCAATTGTTTGGTTTTGTATTGTCGTGCATATGGTTCATTAAGTAAGTGCCTCGTATGCTAAGAGGCACTCTGGCTGTGTTAGCTTAGGAGATTAATTGTATTTGGTTGGCGATTGATATAATTTTTGTATGCAGGTTTTGAAATTGTGTACCGCTTGCTTGGCCTCTAAAATTATTTTTTGCGAAGTAATAGACAGGGACTGCAAAGCTGTCAATAAGATGTTCGTTTGTTTCGCAAATTATTTTTAACGCAGAAAGAATGTTGTCGAGTCGTGAGTCGAGCATCGTGGTAAACTGTTTTTTGTATAGGTCGTAATTCTCGCACTCGACGGTACGCAGCAAACGCTTCTGCTGTTGGGTAGCTTCCCAGTCATCTCTGTTGCCATCAATCTCCAGTTTGAGATCGCGCAAGTAGGCCGGCACTGGAACTAAAGATGAAGATAGCGTTGCCTTTGCCTCATTATCCATGTCACTTTCGTATGGGTACTGAGAGATGAATGGATTGAGAGCATTCATAAGGTCAAGCTGAAGTTTCACGCTTTTATGTTCAGTGAAGCATCTTTTTTTCAATGCGAATGCAGACTTGGATTGTAAGATGGCAAACTCAGGCCCGGAGTTATCTGTTCTTAGGCTCTCGCTGCAATGAAGCCCGTTGCGGTAATAAAGGTAGTGGATATCAAACTTTTCAAGTGCGCCAGTACCGGGCAGTAAATTCAATTCTTCTGAGAAAATGGCTTTGGTGGAGGCGTGAAGTTTACTGTTGGTGCCAAATAAAGAAAGATAGCCAAACTTGTCAAAGTATCGCTCTGCGAAATCGCTTACTTCATATGTGTCGAGTTCGCCGTTCAGGTGCAGCCGTGCGAAATAAGGACGGGCTACAATTTCTCCACCGAACCCTGTAATGCGAATCGTACCAGGCCTTTGGGTTTTAAGGTTTGAATAGTTAAACGAGTAATAGGTGCCCATGTAGTAGCTAGATATATTATCGTACAGCTCTTTTGGCGGAGGCATGACAATGGTTTCCGCAGTCGTATCATGCTTGTACCCGTATTTTGAAACGATGGCCAATGCAACGTTTAGTTCGTCAGGTGCGCCGCGAGTATCTTGACTGTTAATTACTATTTTTTCCCGGTGCTCTGGGAGGTTGGTGGCCGCACTGAATACGAGTCGCGAATCCATTCCGCCGGATACATCGACGATGACGCGCTCAAATTTTTCATGCTTAGCTACGATATTGAGGTTTGATATTATCTCTTGCCTAGCGCTTTCTAAAAGCTCGTTGTACTCTTCCTTTGAAACTTTCCGGCCGTCGTGCAAAACGTTACTGATAGGTTTGTCATTTATATGCATGCCGCCGTTGTCGAAGTAGATCAACTTGTCGACAGGTAGACAAATGACGCCAGCAACATCCATGCGGCGTGAGAAGTTTTGATAGAATGGCTGGAGGCCTACGAAGTTAATTTTGGAAAGAGCAATGTCATAGTCTATTCTTAGTTCAACTCCCGCCACTTTTAGTGATTTAAGTAAGAGGTGGTAGCTGTTGCTTAAGAATGTGTTGTTATTATCTTTGTAATAGAAGATTTTTCCGAAGCCGAAATAGTCAGTCTGTACTGTAACTCGCTCACTGCGCTTAGTGACAGAGACAAAGTTTCCTATCGCGCCCCCAAGGTCCTCAGCCGCCATGTCTGCTGTTAGATCTGTGTCTCCGAATATGAATTGGGATTTGCAGATGGCTGTACCTGAAAATAGTAGTATACTTTTGCAGGGTAGGTGGGTCTCTGAAAACTGATAAATATTTAAAGATGCATTTGCGAACTTGATGTTCTGTGTTTTTATGAGTTGTGTATCTACCTCTGTTGCAAGAATGGCAGAGGTTTTGTGCGTAGAGCTTGTAAAGTGTATTAAAAAGCTCGAAAATGGCTCTTTTAATGTGTAGAGATTGGGCGGTTCAATATCTGGTAACGTGCCGCTATCCCAAAGTGCCCTTAACTCATCCAAGCAAGACTCGGTTTTAAAAAAAAGGCTGCCGGAGCGTTTTAGCGTATTTGTCCCTTCGCGCTTCAAGTGGGCCTGAATATAATAGCTTCCAGGCTCCTCAAGAGTTTTGGAGTATTCGTTCTCAGGCGTCCATTCACTGCGGTCGATAATGGCGCCGTCTTTCATTAGGTAATAATAAAATTGATCGCCAGTGCAGTGGTCTGTCTCAATTTTACATTTTATATCTGATCCGACGATTTTGGTTTCAAGTGAGAACAATCTGAAAATCCCTGTATTGAATAAGAACTGCTTATATATCGATCGAGATAGAGCTGAAATAGTGGGTGCTCAATCTACGATGATGTGTTAGTCGTGTATGGTTGCATTTTTACTAAAAACTAAATATATGTCAATGGAGGTGCGAGTTCAAATACGGATCTGTCAGCTTAATTGAGTTGTAAGCGCTTAAGCTTCTGGACGGTCAGGTAGTCGTCTGGTCCGTCACGTCGGGGGATGTTTTGAACCGCTCAGACTCTAGGCGCTTGAGTCAAAGGCACAAGCCGTTGCGCCCCAAGTAAAAATCTTCGCACGAATACGCGGCTTGTTGAGGAAAGCGAAAAGCACGGGTTGAATACCGCGACTTTGATGTCAAACTCGACCAAGGCAGCCAAATCGCCAATGGATTTTCTTGAGTACACATACACTTTTCTGACTTTTGTGCCGGGTCGCATCATGGCAGATGGGCTTCAGAAAGAATCGGGGGCATAACATCCGGGATCAAGCGACGGCTTTGTGTTCATGGCGCTTAAGGATGCCCCCCCGATTGGGCGCTGCTCTAGATGGGGAATCCTGTGAGGCGCCTTTGGCCTCACTTGGGTTTCTGTAGCGCTGCACGTCGCAATTGATCACATCGATTTGTGCGGGGTGTACAACTCCCGTGCAGTTGCTCTTCCCACGGAATAGATCTCTTTTTCGCGATCTTTGATTGACTCACGGTAGAATTTATCAAAAGCCTGATATGTGTGTTTCAGTTGCTCATCATCAGTGGCTTCAGACAGGTGCTTGGCGAGATGGACTGCTCTCGCTTGTCCGTAATCCGGAAGCTGTGGGGCTTCAATCGAGTAGGAGAAAAACTGACCTTCTAAAAGCTGGCCGCTCAGATTTTTCGACATTGTTATAATGGCTTGTTCGATGGTTTCATCGACAAAGCCCATGTCTGTCAATTTTCTGAATTTAAGGAGTGCAATCAAGGCGCCGATATGTCCGTTATAAATCCGGAAGCGCATCGTGCCGTCTGGCTGTTGTTCAGTGCCCAGTTTCTTGAAATGCTCTGCGTCTGTCTCTAGGGGGGTGAAGACATACTCGTAAAGCCAGAGGTCGCCATGCGTGTCTTTCTCGGACAACTTGAGCTTGGTATCGTTGGACGTTATCGTCGAGATGAGCTTCAATGCTTTGTTTAAGTGTTTCTCATCATGGGTGGCTTCAAATATTCGCATGTAGCCATAGGCGGTATACGCATTCATGAATGCGCCATAGAAAGGTCTTTTCATGGTGGCCCAATACATGGGGAATGAAAAGTCGTTTCTGATGTAGTTGTGATTGCCCAGTGTGTCAGTGTAGATGGAGGCCGCCAAATCCAGGTAGTCGATCTGGTCGAATACTACTTTTGATGGGCCTTGAACCTTGCAGGTGATAGCCAGTGCACATGCATTAATAGCGAAGGCGAAAGGGTTGAAGGGTTGACTGTAATCAACTACGTATTTCTCTGGCCATTGTCTGAAGAGGTCGAGGTGATGCTTGGGTTTCCACTTGCCGCCGTGTGGGCCCGTCCCCATGGCTTTGTCGAACCAGTCGTCGGTGAGTGCTTCGTAGTTAATATGCATGTGTAGCCTAGCCTGAGTTTGGGGCGGTGACAGATTGATTGTTATTGATGTTCTGGGTGCTGGTTGTTATGAGTATTGATTTATCGTTTATGCAGGTATAAGTCTGT
Source organism: Pseudomonas sp. SWRI68 (assembly GCF_014269165.1). Taxonomy (NCBI): domain Bacteria; kingdom Pseudomonadati; phylum Pseudomonadota; class Gammaproteobacteria; order Pseudomonadales; family Pseudomonadaceae; genus Pseudomonas; species Pseudomonas sp. SWRI68. The sequence continues at coordinate 720,645 of NZ_JABWRU010000001.1, forward strand.
TGAGGGGAACAGAACCAAGAGGGGTGCGGAGAGCAATGCAGGTCAGTGATAGTTCTGAAAGATATTCCCACTGTGGCGTCTCAGTAGTGGGAATATCTAGTCGTTCGGCGTGGGTAGCGAAGCAGCTTATTGCTGCTTTTCTTGCCAGTAAATGCTCACCAGTGCTGGGTTTTTATCATTGATCAAAACACCAATGGTTGGCGAGTTTTTCTTCATGTAATGGACTTTAACTGAGGCGGACTCAGCGTTGGGTTGCTCGGCAGCAACATACCCCAATGCGCGGAAGCGCTCGTCGACTTTTGCCTTGGTTTCAGCTTGAGCCAAGTTGTACTGGATATCGAACGTCTTGAAAGTACCGTTTTCGATAGGTTTGGTAACATTTTTTGTCATGTTACCTTCGAGCGTCAGCTTTTCGCCGGAAGGAAGTTGGATGTCAGTCCCTTTTTCTTCATTGCAGCCGCCCAAAGCGAGCAGGCAGGACAAAACCGCGACGTAGGTGATTTTTTTCATGTTAAGCGTTAGACCTTGGGTTTGTTAATGTAAATTTAAACTCTGAATTCTAGCAAACTTGTCGACCCTTGACTATTCAGTTTGCTCGAACTCCGAATGCTTGGGTGATGTGGTCAGCAAGTCGAAGGCCATCCTCCTTTTGATAGCTGTTCGCGAATATTTTTGTATGAAATCATTTCGAGCTGTGGGGCCCAGTTCCAGGCTCCTGAATGATCTGATAGCGGCTTCGAGATCACAGGGGCTGAATACGGCCGTATTGTGAATGCGTCTGCTTGCAAATCGACCTGGGTACCCGGACAAACCTGCCAAAATAGGTTTCTGAGTTGCTGCGTACTCGAACAGCTTGGAGGGCAATACTCGTCGGAACGCCTTCATGTCATTCAAGTGCAAGAACAGTACATCGGCTTCACGATAAAGCTTCAATAAAGAGTCACGTTTCATCGGGGGCGCGAGATAGACGTTCGTCACCTGCTCGCGAGCCAGTGCTTTCTTCAAGCGCTCGATGGCCCCACCAGATCCGATCAGATGAAAGTCGGCTTCATCCTCGAGGTGCTTGGCCAATTGCGGGACAATGAGGTGCAGGCCTTGCCCGGTACCAATATTGCCTGCGTACACAATTTTCAATCGGCGCGGTAGCGCAGGCAGGTATTGCGTGACGACCGGTGCCGGCGGCAACGGCGGCGGCGTGAGGAAGAGCTCATCAATCCCGTTGGTATGCAAGGTGAATACCTTGTCGGGGTAGCGCTTGTTAAAATAGGGCGTAAACCCAGGTGAAATAAGATTAACTTTGTCAGCCTGTCGGATCGTGCTAGCTTCAATGGATGAAAAGACAACAGAAGCTAGTTTGCCGAGGGTAGGTGGCAGTACCCCTTGCAAGGTGTCGACAAAAATATCTCGAATGTCCAGATACAGCTTGGTACCTGTTTTTCGGGAGATGTAAGCGCCCAGCGAGGCTGTCATCAAGCGCGAAGAGGTGGCAAAGATCAGGTCGTACTGTTTGCTGTTGGCTACTTTGCATACTTGGTAGGCAAACGAACCGAATGAAAACGCCTGGTCAATGAAACCACTTTTATGGGCAGGCACCGCCAGTCGCCTTACGGTCAGGCTTGGCGACTGCTCAAAGCTCGAGGCCGTGGTCTTGAAGGTATGGTACCGGTTGGGCTGTGTGGTAACGACATCAATTTCCACATGGTCGCCGACATTATCCAAGAGTGCTTTTACCAATGCCTCGGCACGGAAGGAGCCTGCCGACAGGTCCGGCGGGTAGTAAAAACTCAAAAAGAGAATGCGTGTCTTCACGGCCGGGTTACCTGGTGTGAGCGTGGGTGAGCAGCACCCGCTCGTAGAGATCAACTAAACACTTTTCCTGGCTTTCCCAATTCAAGTTTTGCGCCGTCTTCCTGGCGTTGCTGGCGAACCGTGCGCGCAGCGCGGGGTCTTCCAGCAATTGAATGATTGTGCGGCTGAGGGCTTGCTCGTTATTGGCCGGTACCAGCAGGCCGATGTCATTGCTTCTGACAATCCGGCGGATTTCAGGGAAGTCAGTGGCAATCACCGGTAGCCCGGCGATTACATACTCGAAGAGTTTGTTCGAATCCGTGGTGTAATGATTGAGGCAGGTGTTTTCAATAGGTTGCACACCCACGTCGGCAGAGGCCGTATAGCTTGGCAGTTCGGCCAGGGCCACCGTTGGAATGAAATGCACTTTGTGCTGCAGGTTCAGTTCTTGCGCCAACTGCGTGAGCGGTTGGGTCAACCGGCCTCCGCCGATCAGCACAAAGTAACAATCAGGCACGTGCTGCGCCGTGCGGACCAGTTTTTCCAGCCCGCGGCCTTGCTGTAAACCACCTTGATAAAGAACGATCGGCCACGGCTCGACCAGGCCGAGCTCTTCTCGAATGCGGTTCGAGGGTGGGCTTTCAATCAGCCTGGGTCGGTTTTGTAGAACCAATGGCCGCTCCACGCCATAGGCGCGAGCAAAGTACTTGGCCCGTGCGTCGGTTGTGGTGATCGTGCCATTTGCCGAGGGCATCAGCTGTTTTTCTACAAACCCGACGACCTTCCGCAGGCTCTTGTAGCCTTCTCGGCTGGTACTGATTTCGTGTGCGTCGTACACCAGCCTGGCGCGTGACAGTTTTGCTGCCAGCCAGGCGGTGGGCAGGGTATTGACGTCATGCGAGTGCACGACCGTCGCCCGGTACTCAAGCATCTTGAACAGCAGCGCGAGGTGCGTCCACCCGCGTGATACAGCTCTTAGAACGAGCAATTTCAGGCTGGGCTTCACCGGCGCGGACTGCTGAGACTCGCCACCGGCTTTCACCGCAGGCTGCAGGTTCTTCTTACGCAGTTTCCAAAGCGGCGAGCGGGCCACTCGAACAACTTCTATGCCATCGTCGAGCACCGCCTGCTGTTGGGTGACGCCTGGCGTGTGCAGTGCGAACACGCGAACTTGATAACCGGCCCGTTGCAGCGTTTGAGCTTCCTTCATCACGCGCGCGTCGTTGAGGAATTCATTCCATACAATCATCGAGACTTTCGTCATTGCGTCGCGCCCTCTACAGCTGTGGGTGTATCAAAAATCTCGATGCAGCTGACGATGTCAGGTGTCAATGCAAGGGCTGCCGAATAGTCTTTACGCACAATATGTCTTTCCAGCATGTACATCAGTGCAGCCAGCCAGACCTTTTGCTGCTCGGCGTTAGCAAGTGCCGGGCGCTGGTCGCTAGAGCCGAGCGTTTCGAAAAGCGCATCTTTTTGCGCGATTGGCCAACTGCAGCCAATCGCTTCAATGCGCCAGTTACTCCAGTGGCTGAGGACAAAGCCGGAGGAGGGGGACGCCAGTAGTGTGTTGTTGGTGACATCCAGGGGCACGATCTGGCGAGGAAGCTCGGCCAGTTGCCGGGTAATGCACGGCAGGGTGTTGATGATGCGCTCGACACGTTGAGTGTCGTCATCATTGATACAGGCCAGACGGAGCGAGCTGATCGTGGCTTCATCAAGACGTTGTTCGAGGTACAAGCGCGTGCGGGTGAATTGGGCAATCAGCTCTGCAGCGGGCTCCAGCAGTATCAGCCTCTTTGCCACGCCAAGTATGCCTTCGCCAATCTGCCGGCCGGCCAGCTTGTCAGACGCTTCAAATCGATAGACATGGCAATCTATATTGCTGACCTTGTAATGACCAACAAAGGGCAAGACTGGCAAGCCGCGTTGCGTCGTCAGCAGCGCCCGTTCCTGCAGCGCCGAGGATGAGATGTTGTTGCCAAACACTTTGACCAGCAGGCTGTGCTCAACAGCGTCATCGGCAAACTGCAGGGTGAAGGCGTAGATGTCGGTAAAGCCCACCTGATGCCATTGCATCTGATAGCTGTCGACCGCCTCAGCCTTCAGTTTTTGAAGCAGCTCGCGTACCCATTTGTCTCTGTTTTCTGCCTGCAGGATATAGTCCAAGCCATTGCTTTGCGGGCGCAGTTCGATGAGCGGCTGAGACTGATAAAACAGCGCATTGACCTGCCGATGCTGAATGCGCAGGCCGATAACGTCCAGCATCATGCTCGACAGCCGCTGCAAGCCCTGGCGCATGATCAGAACGGCGATGACGGCGTTGAAAATCTTGGTGTGCTGGAAATACAGGAAGTCAGTCACCAGGACGAAGAAACTGAGCAGGAACCCTGTTGCCGCCAAGGCATTCAGAATAGGGCTGTAGTGCTGGTGGAAGCTATCGCGAATGCGCTTGCTGTGGTTGTAGGCCAGCACGCAAACGGTCGATGCTACGGCCAGATACGCGAAAATCGCCAGCAGCAGGCTCGGGTATACAAAGGCAAGCGCCACCGTGCTCAAGCCGAAAAAAGCCCCCCCTGCCATCGCTCGGTTGAAGCGAGAGTAGGCGTTGGTGGCAATTTTTTCCTGGTTCTCGAACAAATTGAGCTTGGACGTGCGAGCGAGGAGGGTCTGGGTGCCTTTACGGCACAGCAGTGCGGTCGCCAGTTCCGCCAGCAGATAGGCGATATAGGAAAGGGCCGCCGCTGCCGTCAATGCATAGATCAAATGATCCTTCTCGAGCGTATGCAGGATCGAAGGAAAATAGGCAGGGGTTTTGTCTGAGCCTAGAAGAATGATGACTTTAAGAGGCAGGAAGAAAGCCAGCAAAAGAAATATCTGGCTCGCCAAGGTGCTGATTTGCACCAGGCCGGTAATGATCGGCACCACCTTGACGAATTTCACGCCCAGGGAAATACACCAGCCGATGGTGGCTTTTATCTGCTGCTGGAGTTTCATACTAAACTGAAACCGTATGAGCAAAGGTGCTGCGAGCATTCATTATTTTTCCTGCCAATAGATACTGGCGAGGGTCTCGTGCCCGTCATCCTTAGCACGAGTAATAAATATTGCCCCGATTGGCGGCACTGATTTTTTGTAATACTGCACTTTGAATTGGGTTGCGTCGTTGGTAATGATCTTGCGTGTATAGCCATTATTTTTCAGCACGGCGTAAACGTCATTTTCGGCAATCTTGTCAACGCCGGGATACACAAATTCGTGCATGCTCAGGAACCCAGCACTGTTCGGCTTTTTGTACGACTTCTGATGTGTACCCCGGAGGAGCACATAGGTAGCGTCACTCAGGCGCAGGGTGTTGGCCGATTTTTCCGCTGGCATCACCTCGCCTGTCGGTTGCTGATCACAACCGGCCAACATCGTCAGGAGTGCAATAAGGAAGAGGTACGGTTTCATGATCTGATCACTTCAATTGATGATCCGCGCCAGCAATTGTTTGGCGAGGGTTCTGTAATAGGTGCCGTGGTAGTAATACGGGCAAAACGCCCATTTGTGCTCGTTTTTTGAGACGTGTTGCACCATCTTGGCAAATACTTGTTTGGCGATGGTTCTGTAGTACGGGCTGTCATAGTGATACGGGCAATAGGCCCAGCGAGGCGCCCCCCCTGCAATCAAGCCAGCGTCCTTGCCGCCGATTCTCTCGACTGGGATCGTCGAGTTCTCCAGGCCTTCCAGCATCGGGTCAATGATTGCATTGTTGAGGTCGATGAGGTTCTCGAAGGTGCTCCCGGCGAAGCTTGCAACGGTTTCCTTGCTCTTGTACTGGCTCGCCCAGTTGGCCTGGTGCACGAAAATGTTCGGGCACAGGCTAGCCAGGCGCTCAAGGAACATGGGCAGCGCCCAGGTGCGCAATTGCTTGGCCTCCTCACTCCAGGGGGCCTGCAACTTGAACTCGATACCGCAACGCGACAGGGTTTTGAGCATAAGCGGGCTGGCCGAAACGATGGAACTTCCAAACGTTGCGATGCCGATGCTTTCGTCAAAGAAATCGACAATGACGATGTCGGGCCGAGCTTGCTCAAGCTGTTTCCAGTGGTCTTTGGAGGCGTCCCACTGAACACGTTTAGCCTCGGCGTCTTCGGTATCGACCTTGAACCGGGCATCAAGGCAGGGCGGTGCCATGTAAGAGATGACCGACGATTGAGACATGTAAAAACACACCTCGAAGCGTTCGAGGGCTTCTTGTTGAAACGTGAACAAATTGTGCGAAGCACTTGAACCGAGAATGGCAACGCGAATCTTCCCTGCCTTCGCTTTCACGGGGTTCGGGCGCGAGGCCTTCACTTCAAGGCGAGCTTTTTGCGACAGGAGTTTGTTCAATACTTCTTGGTCGGCACCAAAGACGTTCTGTTGTTCAGCCTTGATTTGCTGACGGACCGTATTTAGCTTTTCAAGGTATTTGTGCGGCATGCCCAGCGGAGACTCTCGCAGCAGCTGGGGCAGGTATTCAAGCTGGGCAGTCTGTAGGCCGAACCGCGCAAACAGCGCCGGATCAAACCCTTTCACACACTCTGGCGAGCTGAGTATGCGTGCGCGCGCGCCAAAGAAGTACGAATCGCTGAGCGGGTGCTTGGTATACAGATAAAGCGGTTCCGCTCTGCTCAGATGAATGTGCTCGGCGGAAATCCGATGCTGTTCCAGCGTCGAGACGACCAGGTGGTGCGCATACTGGGTAATGGCGTGCGACTTGGGGCCTGCTGTCTTGTCCACCAGGGTCAGTGCAAGTGCCAGCGTGTCGTATTCGACCGGGCGATAGCATTCATCCGAAGGCAGGAATTCGATACCGTTTTTCAGCGATATCAGCAGCACTTCCGAGATGTTGTGCTCGGAAGTGGCCTCGGCCTGGATCAGGTCGATGACGTGCTCATCAATGCAGTCGTCATCATCCATGCGCGAAGTTACCAGGACCGCCTCGTCAACGTCCTTGATCAGGCGCAGGATTTCGCGACTGACCATAGAATAGTCGCTGACCCGAAGCGTGCGCGCATTCAGGCCAGAACCACACAGCAACGTCTCCAGTCGCGTCCGGTGCAGTGTCGGCAGTGCTTCATCAACGAAGATGATCCATTCGAAACCCTGATTGCTCTGGTTGGCCAAAGACGGGAGGGCAGTATTGCTAAAGACCTCCAGCCTGTAGGACAGCCACAGTTCATCCTTGATGCCGATACCAAAATTGGTAAAAACGAAATGCTTCAAAGCGGGTTTCATCATCGTCTTCAATGATTCTGTATCACAGCAACTTCCCGCTCGGCCATCTTGACGCTGGCGCTTTGCTCGCGAACACGCTTGGCTGCAGCTTTGGACTTCACGACGAAGGTGCTGCCATTGAGGTACATGTCCTCGATCGCTTTCGCCAGTTGCTCGTGGCTTTCGGGCTCGACCACGTAGCCGGATTGGTTGTCGACGAACTCGGGTACTGCCGCGACGGCGGTAGTCACCGGTACCAGGCCTGACGACATGGCCTCATCACGGGATACACCTTGGGTGTCCATGCGGCTCGGGCACAGGAAAATGCCGTAGTCCTTATGGGTTTGAGCGATCTCCGTGTGGTTGAGGAAGCCCTGCTGGATTTTCACGTTGGCGTAGCTGCGTAGCGGAGCCAGCGTTTCTTCAAACAGAGGGCCATCACCGATCAGGCAGAACTCCATGTCATTGAACCAGGGCTTGCTCGTCAGGCTCTGGATTGCCTTGACAGTCAGGTCGTTGGCGTAGGTCTTCGAGGTGTAAGGACGAATCGAGAGCACCTTCTTGCGCTGCTCGGCCGACTTTTCCCGATGGTCGAACAAGTCGGTGTTGATCGGGTTGTGAATGATCTCGTACTGAGCTTCCGGCAGGCGGAACCCGAGGTCTTCCATGACTTCTTCGGCGAAGTAGCGAGACACGAACACCAGCTTGAGGTTCGGGTGCATGGGTTGCAGCAGCCCACGCCAGAAGGTCATGCGTTTTTCGCTGGCGAGCTTGCCCAGGTGCAGTTGTTCGTCGGTCGCGAAGTTGAACTCACGACGCCACCAAGGCTGAATATCCGCGCCGTGTACCCAGACAGTGATGCGTGTGCTGTTCAGGAATGGACGCAGCACATTCCACATCTGCTCGTCGAGGAAATGCACGAGGATCGATTTGTAGCGATTCTTCTCGAGCATCTTCGTCAAGGTCGATGTGCAACCTGTGACTACATCGATGTTCTGGAACTCGTGGTAGCTCACGGTCTCATTGGGGCGCAAACGGAACACGTCTACATCGATACCGTGTTCCTGGTAGGCCGTTACCCGTGTGTGCACGAACTTGTTGCGGTACAAGTCGGAGTAAGTCGGGTAGTGATTGGTCAGCAGCAGGTGCTTGCCACGGCCCATCATTTCAGAGGGCTGCAGGTTGCGATGCCCCAGCACCAGTGCTTTCAGGTCAGTGCTGCCCGCCGCGTAGGCGCGCAGGCCAAAACGCACGAACACAGCTTCTGGCGGAACATCGGCGGTCTGGTTGCGGTTCGGATACTGCATGACGTGGCTGATGCGCTGTTTGTCGGCATCCAGGAACAGCACGACCAACTGCAGGTTCAAGCCGGGTGTGCAGTCGAGGAACAGCTTCAGGCGGCCCTCTTCGCAACCCAGTTCATCCACACGGACTTCCTGTTGGGCGTAGATGTATTCGTGCTTGCCGTCCGCGAGCTTGGAGTGCACGCGCCAGTTATCGCCGTCGACGATCAGGTCCACGAACTTGTTGCGAATGACGCCAAACATGTCGGCCAAACCGCGGCCAGTGATCTCAGGCGCATCGTGGCTGACCTGCAGCGGCGCGATCGACTGTGCCCGGGCTTGCAGCTGATCGATGGTCATGCCCAGGTTCAGCTCGAGGTCGTTGACCTTGGTGCTGACAGCCTCGTGCTGTGCCGCGCCGTTCTCGCAGTAGTTGAACGGATCAATGGCCAACCCTTGAGCATGGGTGTACTGCAGTGATGGCAGGTTCTTCAGCCAGCTGCGCAGGGGTTGGGCGGCAACGATCTCGGTTGCCACCAGCGAACGGCGGGCGGCAAGTGTTTGCGTCGGGCGGTAGGCCTGTTCGTTGGACAGCAGTTCGGCTTGCTGGCCTTTGCAGGTGAAGTGTGCAGCTTTACCAATCACCTGGGCACGGCTGTAGCGGGTTGCCAGTGCCAGGTCGAGCAGGTAGTTGGGGCCGTAGTAGTCGCCAGGCACGAAGGCGGCAACCCAAGGGGTATTGCCGACCAGCTCACCGAGAGAACTCTTCTTCAGTTGGGCAGGCTTGAGCACCAGGATTCGCGGGTCGTCAGTCACGATGCTGCTCTGGTAGGCATCGCTGATGATGACCATGCGCACCTGGCTGTAGGTCTGACGGTTCAGGTGAGCGCGCAGCATGTCGAATTGCTGGCGATCCTGAGCCTCACAGACAACCACGATCTCCGGCAGGCGCTGGGCCTTCGAGGTGCCGGTGACCTTGCTCATGACGTATTCCAGACGCTGGGTATAGGTGTGCTCCTGCATCACTTTACGCAGGGCGGCCAGCCTCAGCTTGTCGCTGTTCAGCGGGTCTTCTGCCAGCAGTTGCAGGCGACGGAGCATCTCTTCGCCATTGTCGGTGGTCACGACCAGGTCGCCGAACAGCAGGCGCACACCGCGCGAGAAGTTGCTCACGGTCAGGGTGTTGCAGCCGAGCAGTTCGAAGACGCGTCGGGCAAACATCGATTGCGACTGTTTGATCGAGTTGAGGTTGATCGCGTAGCGGTAACCTTTGTATGCCGTGTCGATTTTCTCGAAGGGCAGGGTGCCGACGATGTACGGCTGGTATTCCTCGGGGAACTGATAGTTGACATCGTTCTTGCCGAAGTTACGGTCGAAGATTTCCAGTGGGCGGAACTTCGGCAGCTCGGTGACGAAGTTGCCCAGGTCGCGGGTGCGCTCAGGGTAACGGGCGTAGTAGGCACCGGCGAAGCAGAAGGCATCCTTGCGTTCGTACAGTTCGATCGGGTTGTGCAGCGCAGGCTGGCAAGCGAACGGCAGCAGGTAGACGCGGTCGTGACCGAGTGCGCCCTTGTAGCGGTGGATGCAGTCGATATCGGTGGTGAACACGTGGTCGAACTGCTTGGCCGTGGTCAGGAAGGTCTCGAAGTGGACCGGGTCTTCCTTGTTCCAGAAGACGGTAGGCACTTTGTTCTGGCGGCACCAGGCGAGAATGTCTTGCAGCTCCTGGCCGTTGTGGCCAACCTTGCTGCCCCACAGGTCATCCTTGCCGCGCCAGGCGGACTCGATGAACAGCAGTTCTGGACCGAAGCCTTCGATTTCCACTTTCCAGTTGGCTGGCGTGAGTGGCATCAGGTCGCATTCGTAGCGGTACGAGCCGAAGGTGAACTCATCCATCACGCACGCCACTTTCAGGCGGCTGACGGGCTGGTCGGCCTGGCGCAGCAGGGTGGTGCGGCTCTGCTCGCTGGTTGCCAGGGCAGCTGGGAGCTTGAGGTAGTTCTCGTCCTGCACCACAGGTGGCGGCGGCAACAGTGCCTTGAGCGGTTCGTTGGCCAGCAGTTTCTGTTCGTTTTGCTGGCGTTGCTGGTTGGCCTTGCGGTACAGCCGCAGCAGGCGCACCGGCAACTTGACCAGGCCGCCCAGGGAGCTGGCGCTGTTCTTGATCTGGTAGCCGAGCTGGTAGGTCATGCTGGAACGCGTCTTGACCAGGCGCTGTTCAGCCAGGTGACGCTGGGTGTTGGCTCGGCCCAGGTTTTCGTTGAGCTCGTCGATCTTGCGTTGCTGAGCTGAGCTGCGTTCCAGCAGCTGATTGAGGCTGGCCTTCAACTGCGGAATCTGTTCGCCGGTGAGGGCGCGGTACTTCATGTTTGCCGCGCCAAGGCCTGCCTTGGACGAGTTGAGTTCGGCTTCCAGTTGCTGACGCAGGCCCTGCCATTCTTCGTTGGTGGCGGCGAGACTGGCTTCGGCAGCTTGGCGGCTGACGCTTTCCAGCTGGAGTTGCTCTTCGAGCATGTCCTTGGCTTGATTCAGCGACGCAATGGTCTCTGCCAGCGAGGCCCGGGCTTCTTCGGACTGGGTGTTGGCGAGGGTCAGCGCCTGCAAGCGGTCTTCCAGCACGGCACGTTGTTCAACCAAAGCATTGATGGAGTTGACTTGTGCTGCATGCTCGCGCTGGCTTTGTGCCTGAACGTCGTTCATCACCTGCAACTGGACTTCCAGCTCAGTCTGACGTTTCTGCAATGCGGTAATCGTGGTCGCGTGTACGGCATTGGCCTGCTGGTTCTGAACCTGCAGTTCGTTCATGGTCTGGCGCTGATCGGCCAGCTCTGTTTCCAATTCAGCTTGACGGGCTTTCAACAGAGCGATGGTCTCAGCCTGAGCAGCGTCGGCCCGTTGGGTTTGGGCCTGCAATTCGTTCATATACTCCAACTCGCTTTCAAGTTCGGCTTCCAGTTCCGCTTGGCGCATGCGCAGCGTAGTGATCGTGTCGTCTTTCTCGGCAATATCCTGATTGCTTTGGGTTTGCAGACGGGTCATTGCCTGAATCTGGTTTTCCAGCTCGGCTTCCAGTGCTGCCTGGTGTGCTTGCAAGGCAGTAATGTCTTCCATGTGGGCTGTATTGGCCTGATGGGTTCTCTCCTGTAGCTCGGCAGCCTCCAGCAGCTGGTTTTCCAGCTGTTCATGGCTCGACTGCAGCGCTGCAATGGTGTCGAGGTGCATTACGTTGGCCTGATTGGCCAGGTCCTGTAGTTCGGCGGCCTGTTGCAGTTGGCTTTCGAGGTCGGCATGGCCCGACTGCAATACTGCAATGGTCTCGAGATGAGCTACGTTGGCTTGGTCCTGCAGTTCGAAGGCCTGTTGCAGTTGGCTTTCGAGGTCGGCATGGCCCGACTGCAACGCTGCAATGGTGTCGAGGTGGGCAGCGTTGGCCAGGTCGGTCTGGCCCTGTAGCTCGGCTGCCTGCTGCAGCTGGGCTTGCAGGTCGGCATGGCCAGACTGCAATGCAGCGATGGTGTCGAGGTGGGCGGCTTCCTGCTCTTGAGCCTGAGTTTGGTACTCGCTCATGGCTTGCGCCTGGTCTTCAAGCTTGGCCTGGACTGCCGCTTGATGTGCGCGCAACGCCGTAATGGTGTCTATATGCTCGACATTGGTCTGTTGTGCCTGCGCCAACAGGTCGTTCGACTGTTGCCGTTGGTTTTCCAGCTCGGCTTCCAGTGCCGTCTGGTGGGCGCGCAAGTCGGTGATGGTGGCAACGTGGCCCTCGTTGACCTGCTGTGCCTCGGCCAATTGTCCGGCTACCGAGCGGAACTGGTTTTCCAGGTCACTGTGCTGCTCACGAAGCGCGCTGATGCTATCGCCCAAGGTAGCGTTTGCTCGCTGGTCCTCGGCGCGCAGTGCTGACATCTGTTCGAGCTGGACTGCGAGCGCATCGTGCTCCGCCCTCAATGTTTCGAGTCTTGCGGCCTTGTGCGCTGCCCGCTCTTCAGCGGCAGTTCGCTGCTGTGCCGTTGCCTGCAGTTGCTCTTCGATGGATTGATGCAACTGCTGCAAGGACTCCAGCGCTGCTTCCCGCTGGCTGAGTTCCGAGCTGAGCTGGCTGATGTGGCCGGCTTTTGCGTCGGTACTTTGCTGGGCCTCTTGCAACTGAGCCTGAGTGCTTTGCAGTTGCTCTTCCAAGGCCCGCTGCTGCTCTGCCGAGGTGGCCAGGTTGTCATGCAGTGCGCGATTGCTTTGAGCCAGCTGAGCGAGTTCGTCGCTTGCTTCGCTCAATTGCTTGCGCGCGTCTTCATGCTGGCTCAGCAGCGTGTCATATCGTTGCTCTGCGTCTGCAAGGCTCTGCACGCTGGCTTCTTCGAGCGCTGCAAACTGTTGCTCCAGAAGGGCGTACTGCTCCGCAGCCGTAATGCACTTCTGGTTTGCCTCGGCCAGTTGCGCTTTGACGGCGTCGAGTTCTTCGCTCAGTTGTTGAACGTTGCGAACGCTGGCTTCAAGGGACTCCCGGCTCGACTGTTCAAGCGAGGCGATATCCGCTTCACGTTCCTTGAGCTGACGGGAGAGGGCCTCGGCCTTCTGTGCTTCAGGTTTAAGCAGGGCTAGCTGCTCGGTCGCTACGCGATACTTCCTGTTGGCTTCTTCCAGCCGCTGTTTGATTTCCTCAAGCTCCTGGACCCGCTGGGCCTTGGCATCGAGGATTTCACGGTTGGATTTCTGCAGGGTTGCAATGTCCGCGTCGCGCGTTTGCAACTGCTTGGACAATGCCTCGGCCTTCTGGGCCTCAGGCTTGAGTTGGGCGATCTGCTCGGTGGCGCCGCGATACTTCTTGTTCGCCTCTTCCAGACGTTTGCTGATCGCGCCGATGTTCTCGCGCAGGGTGCGCTCGATGGACTCAAACGCCTTTTCCAGCTCACGTACGCGCTCGACCGTCAGCGAGTCGATGATGCCGGGTTTATGCGTTTCGCTTTTAACGGCGACAATGCCCAGCCACTTGCCCAGCATCTTGATCTCGATGATCTGCAAGTGCTCGGCCAGCAGCCGGAAAGGTTCCATCAGGTAGAACGTGTGCTTGTGGTCAATGAAGTCATTGACCCCGAACGGCACGGTGATCACCAGGCGGCCACCCTGCTTGAGCAGTTCGTTGGCCTTTTCGACGAACAGCTCCGGGCGGACCAGGTGTTCGAGTACTTCGCTGATGACGACGGTGTCGGGTTCGACCTCGAGCGTGTCCAGCGCGAGGAAGTCAGAATTGATATACGTGACGTTTTGCTGGATGTGGGCCGGCTCGGTCGACAGGTAACCCTTGGCCTCTTCGATGGCCTGCGGGCTGGTGTCCACACCGGTGACCTGGCAGCCTTCACGTGCCAGCAGCAGGGGCACGATGCCCTGCGAGCAGCCGACATCCAGGATCCGGCGCCCTTTGACCTGGGCGCAGATCCAGTGGATGCGGGCTTGGGTTTCCCGCATGAACTGATCACCCAGCTTGCCGTAATAGGCTTCCATCACACGGTCATGAATATCGGCCAAAGGTGACGGCAGCTCATTGTTCACGGTAGGTTTCTCAAGCGTGGTGTTGTTCATGCGGACTGTTCCATCAACCCTGGGTAACGCCTGCGGCGTCGATCACGAATGCAGCATCGCGGACGGTGAAGGTGCCGCGGAATTCACGGTGCTTGACCAGCAGTACGTGAATGTCGGCGCTGTCCTGGGCGAAGTCGAATTCCACGTGCTCGTGGCGCGACAGGCGCTGCGGCAGGGCTTCGATGTTCGGCTCGACCAGTTGCAGGGTGGCTTCCAGCTCGTTGCCCAGGCGCTCGGCAATGCTCAGGGCCGGGCTTTCGCGCAGGTCGTCGATGTCGGCTTTGAAGGCCAGGCCGTAGCAGGCGATCTTGACTTGCTGGGCCGATTTGCCCGGGTTCTTGATCAGGAAGTTGGCCAGGGCCATCTTGACCTTGTCGATCACCCACTCAGGCTTGCTGTCGTTGACCACACGGGCGGTACGGATCAGGCGCGCCTGCTCTGGGGTCTGGCTGACGATGAACCATGGGTCGACGGCGATGCAGTGGCCGCCTACGCCTGGGCCAGGCTGCAGGATGTTGACGCGCGGGTGGTGGTTGGCCAGGCGGATCAGTTCCCAGACGTCGATGTCCAGCTTGTCGCAGATGATCGACAGTTCGTTGGCGAACGCGATGTTCACGTCACGGAAGCTGTTTTCGGTCAGCTTGCACATTTCGGCGGTGCGGGCGTTGGTGACGATGCACTCGCCTTCGACGAAGGTGCGGTACAGGCGTACGGCAGCGTCCGAGCACTTCTTGGTCATGCCGCCGATGATCCGGTCGTTTTCGACCAGCTCACGCAGTACGTGGCCTGGCAGGACGCGCTCAGGGCAGTGGGCGATGCGGATGTCGGAGTCTTCACCGTGGGTCTGCGGGAAGCTCAGGTCCGGGCGCGCCTGGGCCAGCCAGAAGGCCATCTGCTCGGTGGCGCCGACCGGGGAGGTCGATTCCAGAATGACCAGGTCGCCCTTTTTCAGTACAGGGGCGATGGCCTTGCTGGCGGACTCGATGTAGCTCAGGTCCGGCTCGTGGTCGTCCATGAACGGGGTCGGCACGGCGATCAGGAAGGCGTCGGCAGCTTCCGGAACGGTGGAGGCACGCAGGAAACCTTCGGTCACGGCAGCGTGAACGACCATGTCCAGCTCAGGCTCGACGATGTGGATTTCGCCGCGGTTGATGGTGTCGACCGCGTGCTGGTTGACGTCGATGCCGATGACCTGCTTCTTGCGGGCGGCGAAAACGGCGGCAGTTGGCAGGCCGATATAGCCCAGACCTACGACAGAAATCTTGTTGAAGCTCATGCTGCGTCCTTGGAGTTAGAGAATACGGAAAGGGCATCGAGGATTCGCGCGCACGCTTTTCCGTCGCCGTAGGGGTTGTGGGCCACGCTCATCTCGCGATAGGTCGCTTCATCGGTGAGCAGTTGCACCAGGTGTTGCTGGATCGAGTCGACGTCGGTGCCAACCAGTTTGACGGTGCCAGCCGCGACCGCTTCCGGGCGCTCGGTGGTGTCACGCATGACCAGTACCGGCTTGCCGAGGGCTGGGGCTTCTTCCTGGATGCCACCGGAGTCGGTGAGGATCAGGTACGAGCGGCTCATCAGGTAGACGAACGGCAGGTAGTCGAGCGGCTCGATCAGGTGGATGTTGCTGACCCCGGCCAGCAGGCGGTTCACCGGCTCGCGCACGTTGGGGTTGAGGTGCACCGGGTACACCACGTCCACATCCGGGAACTGGCGAGCGGTCTGCACCAGGGCCTGGCAGATGCGCTCGAAGCCATCGCCGAAGTTTTCGCGGCGGTGGCCGGTGACCAGCACCATGCGGCGGTTGGCGTCGAGGAAGTCGAACTGGCTTTCGAAGTGGCTCTTCAGCGCTGGGCTTTCCAGCTTGCGTACCACTTCCAGCAGCGCGTCGATCACGGTGTTGCCGGTGGTGTAGATGGTCGCGGCGTCGGTGCCTTCCTTGAGCAGGTTGTCACGCGAGGTCGAGGTCGGCGCGAAGTGCAGCGCTGCCAGCGTGCCGGTCAGGCGACGGTTGCCCTCTTCAGGCCACGGCGAATACAGGTTGTTGGTGCGCAGGCCAGCTTCGACGTGGGCGATCGGAATTTGCTGGTAGTAAGCCGCCAGGCTGGTCGCCAGGGTCGTTGCGGTGTCGCCGTGGACCAGTACCACATCCGGCTTGAACTCGGCCAGTACGGGCTTGAGGCCCTGCAGGATGGCCGTGGTCACGTCTGTCAGGTCCTGGCCTGGCTTCATGATGTTCAGGTCGTAATCGGGCGTGATCTCGAACAGCTCCAGTACCTGGTCAAGCATCTGGCGGTGCTGGCCAGTAACGCAGACACGGGACTCGAAACGGTCGTCCTGGTCAAGGTTGAGGGCCAGAGGTGCCATTTTGATGGCTTCTGGGCGGGTGCCAAATACGATGAGGGTCTTGAGGGACACGGCGACGGTCTTCTTTGTGTTGAGTGAAGGCGGTTGTTACTGGGCTAGGGCTGTGAAACTCAGGGGTTATGCAAGTCGGCCGGGGGGGTTGGCCTGGCTGGCACCGCGTACGAGGAAGCGAGCGGTTCCAGTGGGGGGTGTGAAAAAAAATTCATCTTGCTCGGATCCTTCAAGCACAGCGGTTGTCCAATGGCCGCAAATTTATCACTTAGTCATCAGAATGGCATCCCGTCTGGCACGTTTTTTTCCCCTGATTCAGGGAAAATGCTTATTGACATCGAAATATCGGATCCGATTTTTCTCGGAGCAATCAACAAAAACGATTGTTTGATGTTATTCAGGCATCATGCCAATAGAGACGATGTAGCGAGAGTTTGCGACGAGCGGGTGGGGACCATATCCGGCAAGGCTTGTAGGAAAAGCAACAGCGTTTGGTCTGAATGAAACGCAGGTTAAACGGGAATTCACCTAAACGCCATCGTCTATCTCAACTAGTTCATGAAGTTAGCGCGAAATATGGCATTGCGCCATTATTTTTGGGGGCGTGAAGTTGGTTTTCTTGCTGTTCGATTCGGTAACGATTCGCCGGGGTGAGTGCCTGTTGCGAAATCAGGCGAACCGCTAGGGTTGATTGCGCAGCCACAGGAAAACGGCTGTTCGATTAGACCAACCCAAGGAATATTCATGATGCGTAATACCGTACTGTCCTACCTGCTGCTGCCGCTGTTCGCCAGCCTGTCCTTTACCCTCAGCGCCGCTCCCGCGACTACCACTGCGGTACCCGACCCAGTGCCAGTGGTCAGCCATGTGGCGGCGCAGCCGTTGCGGGTGGATCTGAACAAGGCTGATGCCGCTACCCTGCAAAAAGAGCTCAACGGGATTGGCAAGGCCAAGGCTGAGGCCATCGTTGCCTACCGGGAAACCCATGGTCCGTTCGCTTCGGTGGATGAGCTTTTGGAGATCAGGGGTGTCGGTAGCGCGTTGTTGGAGCGTAATCGCGACAAGGTGATGGTGGAGTAAGCGAAGGGGGGCTTGCCCTGCTTAATTGCGGGGCAAGCAAGGTGCTCACGCCAGGGGAGGGCTGGGGCTGGCAACAGTGGCTAGCGGTCCTGGGAATCCTTGGCATCCGCCTCGGCATTGCGCTCGTGCACCTTGCGCAGCTGGTCGTCGGTCAGCGGCAGTTTTTTCGCTGTATCTCGCAGCATCATCAAGCCACCGACAATCGAGCCGAGGGCTAAGATGAGTATCAGCCAGGCATACCAGGGCATTGTCGTTCTCCTTTGATCGTCAGTGGGCGGCGCTTGTACGCATGTTGAGCAATTGGCGGATCCTTTGGTTCAATTATAGGAGCCGTGCACCGCAGGGCCAATTCCATGACCTGCGGCCCCCAAAGCCTGCGCCACTTCGTTTACAATGCGCGCCGTTTTCGACTTGCCAAGAGACCCTGACCATGTCCGCCTGCCAGACGCCCCTGATCGTCGCCCTCGATTTCCCTACCCGTGAGGCCGCTCTGAAGCTGGCTGACCAGCTCGACCCTGCGCTGTGCCGGGTAAAGGTGGGCAAGGAACTGTTCACCAGCAGTGCCTCCGGCATCGTCGAGACCTTGTGTGCCAAGGGCTTCGAAGTGTTTCTCGACCTCAAGTTCCACGATATCCCCAACACCACGGCAATGGCGGTCAAGGCCGCCGCCGAGATGGGGGTGTGGATGGTCAACGTACATTGCTCCGGTGGCCTGCGCATGATGTCGGCTTGCCGTGAAGAGTTGGCCAAGCGCAGTGGCACCCAGCCATTGCTGATTGGCGTGACCGTGCTGACCAGCATGGAACGTGAAGATCTGGCCGGTATTGGCCTGGATGTCGACCCGCAAGAGCAGGTACTGCGCCTGGCGGCGCTGGCCGAGAAGGCGGGTATGGACGGCCTGGTGTGCTCCGCGCTGGAAGCGCCGGCGCTGAAGGCTGCGCACCCGCTGCTGCAACTGGTGACCCCGGGTATCCGCCCGGCCGGCAGCGCCCAGGATGATCAGCGCCGTATCCTCACCCCGCGCCAGGCACTGGATGCAGGTTCGGACTATCTGGTGATTGGCCGGCCGATCAGCCAGGCCGCAGACCCGGCGCAGGCGCTGGCTGCGGTGGTGGCGGAGATTCGAGGGTAAACGCCCGCGTTGATAAAAAGGCCAACACGAGCGTGTTGGCCTTTTTCATTTCCGGCTGATGCCCAGAGTACCGGGGCTGCTGCGCAGCCCTTTCCGACCGCTCCGGCGCCCCGGCAAGGCCCCGCCTACAGGGGTTAGACCTTCAACACCAGCTTGCCAAAATTCTCCCCGCTGAACAGCTTGAGCAGCGTCTCTGGGAAGGTATCCAACCCTTCCACCACATCTTCCTTGCTCTTCACCTTGCCACTGGCCAGCCAGCCGGCGATCTCCTGCGCGGCCTTGCCATAGTCCTTGGCATGGTCGAACACCACAAAGCCTTCCATGCGTGCACGGTTCACCAGCAGCGACAGGTAGTTGGCCGGGCCTTTGACGGCTTCCTTGTTGTTGTACTGGCTGATGGCGCCACAGATGACGATGCGGGCCTTGAGGTTGATGCGGGTGAGCACGGCGTCGAGGATCTCGCCACCGACGTTGTCGAAGTAAACGTCTACGCCTTTGGGGCATTCGCGCTTGAGGCCGGCGAGCACGTCTTCGGCCTTGTAGTCGATGACACCATCGAAGCCCAGCTCGTCCTTGAGGTATTGGCATTTTTCGGCGCCGCCGGCGATGCCGATTACGTGGCAGCCTTTGAGCTTGGCGATCTGCCCGACGATGCTGCCCACCGCACCGGCGGCGCCCGAGATGACCACGGTGTCACCAGCCTTGGGCTGGCCGACTTCGAGCAGGGCGAAGTAGGCGGTCATGCCGGTCATGCCCAAGGCCGAGAGGTAGCGGGGCAGGGGCGCGAGGCTGGGGTCAATCTTGTGCAGGCCTTGGGGCTCGCCGGTGAAGTAGTCCTGTACGCCGAGCGCGCCGCTGACGTGGTCGCCGGGCTTGTAGTCGGGGTGGTTCGAGACCACCACTTCGCCGACGCCGAGGGCGCGCATTACCTGGCCGAGGCCCACTGGGGGAATGTAGGACTTGCCTTCGTTCATCCAGCCGCGCATGGCGGGGTCGAGGGACAGGTACACGTTGTGCACCAGGACCTGGCCTTCGCCGGGCTGTTCGGCGGGCACTTGCTCGAAGCTGAAGTCGTCACGGCGCACGGCGCCGACGGGGCGTTTGGCGAGCAGGAAGCGGCGGTTGGTCTGGGTCATGTCGGGTCCTTGTGGGCAGTGAAGGGTGAAGTGCATTCAATCTACCTTGCTGATGCAACCAGGTGGGTAACATCACTGGTAAGCATGGTAGACCAACCGTTGGCCTGATGATGCTGCCCAGCTTGGCTGGGCGCTGACTATGCTTGGCTGCGATATCACAAATGGCCGCGTCAGGAGCAAACGATGAGCATGACCTTTTCCGGCCAGGTAGCCCTGGTCACTGGTGGCGCTGCGGGTATTGGCCGGGCGACGGCGTTGGCTTTTGCCCATGAAGGCTTGAAAGTGGTGGTGGCCGACCTCGACCCGGTCGGCGGCGAAGCCACGGTGGGCCTGATCCACGATGCGGGCGGCGATGCGATGTTCATCGCCTGCGACGTGACCCGGGAGGCCGATGTGCGCCAGCTGCATGAACGGCTGATAGCCGCCTATGGCCGGCTGGACTACGCCTACAACAATGCCGGCATCGAGATCGAGCAGGGCCGTTTGGCTGAGGGTAGCGAGGCGCAGTTCGACGCCATCATGGGCGTCAACGTCAAGGGTGTGTGGCTGTGCATGAAGTACCAGCTGCCGCTGCTGGTTGCCCAGGGCGGTGGGGCGATCGTCAATACCGCATCGGTGGCAGGGTTGGGCGCGGCGCCGAAGATGAGCATCTACAGTGCGTCAAAGCACGCGGTGATCGGCTTGACCAAGTCGGCGGCAATCGAATATGCCAAGAAAGGCATCCGGGTGAACGCGGTGTGCCCGGCGGTTATCGACACCGACATGTTCCGCCGTGCGTATGAGGCGGACCCGCGCAAGGCCGAGTTCGCAGCGGCGATGCACCCGGTGGGGCGCATCGGCAAGGTCGAGGAAGTTGCCAGTGCGGTGCTGTACCTGTGTAGCGATGGCGCGGCTTTCACCACCGGGCATAGCCTGACTGTGGACGGCGGAGCGACGGCGATCTGACTTGCGGTGTGTGCGTGGGTGTAGGAGCGGCCTTGCGTCGCGAAAGGGGCGCGTAGCGGCCCCAGCAATCTATGCGGCGAAGCTGAGACCGTGGGGCCGCTACGCGCCCCTTTCGCGACACAAGGCCGCTCCTACAATCAGTGGTGTACCTGCACCAGCGGCTTTTCTGGCAAAGCTGCTCGGGCAGACACCACAAGTGCCAGGCCAACCAGCACACACCCCAGCACCAGCACCCCACCAAACACCAGCAAGGCCACCCGCGCGCCCAACCGGTCGCTGAGCAACCCGGTAAAGATCACCGGCAAGCTGAACCCCAGGTACGCCAGCAAGAAGAACCCGGCACTGGCCCGGGTTTTCTCGCTGCCGGCCAGTTGGTTCACCGCGGCCAGGCCGCCCAGGTAGATAAACCCATAACACGCACTGCTGGCCGCCACGGCGCCCAGCAAGACCGCAGCCAGTTGCCCGCTGTCGGCACCCCAGGCCAGCACCGCGTAGCTGCACGGCAAAATCACCAGCCCCAGCAGTGTGGCCTTCAGGCTCGAAAGGCGACGGGCCATCGGCTGGAACAACAAGCCGCAACTGATCACACAGAAGGTCGAGAACCCTGACCACGCGCTCAGGCCATGCTGGCGCAGGATCCCCGGCAGCAGGGCGATGACCAGGCCCACGCAGGCCCAGGCCAGCAGAATGGCCAGGCCATAGGCAACGCTGCCACGCGGGTAGTACGGCAGGCGCAGCATGGCGCTGCGTTGCGCCGGGCGTGGGTCGGGCAGGCGCCACACCAGCACCAGGGCAACGACGGCCAGCAGCAGTTGCAGGTGGAAGCTGCCAGGGGTCAGGCTTGGGCCGCGCAGCAGGAACAGGCTGGTAAGCGCCGCGCCCAGGCCAAAGCCCAGCGAGGTACTGGCGGTAACCCAGTTGGCAGCGCGGCCGCTGCCGTCGCTGCCCATCAGCTCGCTCATGTAGGCGGTGGCCGTGGCCGAGGCCAGGCCGGTGCCCAGGCCCAGGAACAGCCGCGCCAGGCCGAGGGTTTGCAGGCTGGGGGCCAGCAGCATGAGCACGGTGGCGACCATCGACAGCAGCAGCGCGGCGATTATCATCGGCCGGCGCCCGACCCGGTCGGCCAGCCCGCCTAGGGCCAGCAGCACTGGCAGCACGCCCAGCACGTAGCCGGAGAAGGCCACTGCGGTGGCGGCGGCGCCTTGCCCGGAGAGGTCGGCGTAGGTGATATAGAGCGGGGCCTGGAGGTTGACCGCCAGAGTGATCAGGCACAGGGCGAAGGCTAATCGGGTAGAGGCGCAGGGCATGGGTGGGATCCTGAAGTTTAGGTATCTGCCCCGCGAAGAGGCCCTGCCCACACTGACCTTTATCCGCCGCCGCAACTAGACACACCCACCACCCATTTATGCTTAACTGTTCGCTCAAAATCCGCGAACACTTACCATGCACTTCTCCCTGGACCGCTCCAGCAGCACCCCCCTGGTGCAGCAACTCACCGACCACCTGCAAACCTGGATCGACCAGCAGCGCCTGCGCCCCGGGGCGCGCCTGCCGTCGATCCGTGCACTGGCGCATAGCCAGGCGGTCAGCGCGTCTTGTGTGATCGAGGCCTATGATCGCCTGGTCGCCAGCGGCTGGCTGGAGGCGCGGCACGGCACCGGTTTCTTCGTCGCCGAGCGCAAACCAGGGGGCGGGGCCGACGATGGCCAGCCCTGGGGCGAGGCCGGCGATGGTCACTGGCGGCAATTTCGCGAGGGCCATGACGAACTGCTCAAGCTCGGTTGTGGCTGGTTGCCCAACAGCTGGCGTGCCACCACCGAGCTGGCCCAGGCCGTACGCCTGGTCAGCCGCGGCAACCCGCAAGACCTGCTCGACTACTGCCCACCCCTGGGCCTGGCCAGCTTGCGCCAGCAACTGCACAAGCGCCTGGCGCGCCTGGATATCGCCGCCGGCCCGGAGCGCATCCTCACTACCCAGGGCGCCAGCCATGGCCTCGACCTGTTGGTACGCACGCTGCTGCGCCCAGGCGATACGGTGCTGGTGGAAAACCCCGGTTACTACAACCTGTTCAACCTGCTGCGCCAGCACCAGGTGCGCATGTTGCCCGTGCCGCGCCTGGCCGAGGGCCCAGACCTGGCTGCGCTGGAGCGCTTGCTTGCCGAGCATCGCCCACGATGCCTGTTCATCAACAGCCTGTACCACAACCCGACGGGCACCAGCCTCACCCCCAAAGTGGCCTACCGCCTGCTGGAACTGGCCCGCGAGCACGACCTGCGCATCATCGAAGACGACATCTACGCCGACTTCCAGGAGGGCCCGGCAACGCGCCTGGCTACACTGGACAGCGAACAGCGGGTGATCTACATGGCCAGTTTCTCCAAGACCCTGAGCAGCTCGTTGCGGGTCGGCTACCTGGTTGCCGAGCCCTTGTTGCTGGCGCGGCTGGCTGAACTGAAAATGGTCAGCGGCATCGGCACGTCGCGGTTTGCCGAGCAGGTGGTCGGGCAGATGCTGGCCAACGGCAGTTACCGAAAAAGCGTGCAACGCCTGCGGTTGCGCCTGGGTCAGCACATGGCCAAGTTGCTTGGGCAACTGGAGCAAACAGGCTGGGAGGTGTTCTGTGAACCCTATGGCGGCATGTTCGTCTGGGCCAGGGTACCGGGGCGTGACTTCGCCAGCCTCGAGCAACTGGCCCTGGAGCATTCGGTGCTGCTCACCCCTGGCAGCGCCTTCGATTGCCAGGGCGCCGCCAGCGCCTGGCTGCGCATCAATGTCGCTTACGGGCAGGATTCTCGCGCCCAGGCCTTCTTGAAATACGCAGGGCGACCCCCAGCACACTGATAGCGACACGCTCATAGCTATTTGACACTATTCTGGCGTCAGGCCCTTGTGAGTGGACTGGCATCGTTGCCACGCTTGGCCTTCGGCAAACCTGACAAGGTGAAGGGGAATCGGCGATGGGTGCGACCAAGCACGGTGTTCTGGCCAACCTGGGCATGGCCCGCAAACTGGGCCTGGGCTTT
This sequence comes from Pseudomonas sp. SWRI68, assembly GCF_014269165.1. Taxonomy (NCBI): domain Bacteria; kingdom Pseudomonadati; phylum Pseudomonadota; class Gammaproteobacteria; order Pseudomonadales; family Pseudomonadaceae; genus Pseudomonas; species Pseudomonas sp. SWRI68. The sequence continues at coordinate 744,208 of NZ_JABWRU010000001.1, forward strand.
ACCCTGGTGCTGTTGCTGACCCTGGCGGTGGCGGTCATTGGCATCGCCGCGTTGCACAGTGTGGGCCAGCGCTTTGACGGCTTGCGCCAGCTGGCCCAGTTCAATACCGACCTGCTCAGGTTGCGCCAACACGAACAAACCTTTGCCCTGAGCTCTGATATCAAGCAGGCCGAGGCGTTGCGCAGCGGTTTGCAGGGGTTGGCCGAGCGCGCCCGTGGCTTGCCGGCGCTGGCGGCGGCCGAGGCTGAGCTGGGCGCTTACGGGCAGGCGTTCGAGGCCTTTGTCGAGGCGGTGCAGGCCAAGGAGCTGGCGCTGGACATGGCCAGTTGGTCAGTGTCCAGCGTGGCCAACAACCTTGATGTGCTGCAGGCCGGGCTGGCCGATGACGGCACCTACACCCTCAAACAATCCCAGGGCCAGCAGGGCGGTGAATTTCTTGAGCAGGCTGGGCAAGTGGCGCAGGTTTCACGGCTGATGCTGCAGGCGATGGACGAAGCCCGCGTGCGCCTGGAAAAGAGCCGCAAGGGTGAAGAGGGCGTCGGCCAGGCGCGCATCGCCCAGACCCTCGAAGCGGCGAACCTGGTCGAACAGCTCAAGGGCGCCGTCAGCGATGCCGGCTACCAGAGTGTGCTGGGTGAAGTGGCCGGGCACATCGGCAGCTTCTCCGACAAGCTCAACGAATACACCGACCTGCTGGCCAAGGAGCAAGGCCTCAAGGCCGAGTTGCAGGCGCGGGCCGAGCAGGTCACCGGCCGGGTCGACCAGGCCTACCTGGGACAGGAGCAGGCCTTGCAGGGCGAATTGTCCCGCAATGCCCTGGCCATTGCCCTGGCCACGGGGCTTGCACTGTTGGCCGGCGTGCTGGCTGCCTGGCTGATCACTCGCGCGGTGGTTGGCCCGCTCAAGCGCGTCATCGCCCGCGCCCAGCGCATTGCTGCGGGCGAGTTAGGCCTGGAGACAGAAGCGCCGCGCAGCGATGAGGTTGGGCAGTTGCTGCAGGCCATGCAGCAGATGGCGGCCGGCCTGTCGGGCATTGTCAGCGGGTTGCAGCAGGGCATCGAGCAACTGGCCGGCAGCGCCCAGGCGTTGTCAGCGGTGACCGAGCAGACCAACCGCGAGGTGGGCAGCCAGAAGGAGGAGACCGAGCAGGTGGCGACCGCCATGCAGCAGATGACTGCCACTGTGCACGATGTGGCGCGCAATGCCGAGGAGGCAGCGCAGGCGGCCCAGTCGGCCGACGACAAGGTCGAGTCCGGGCAGCAGGTGGTGCGTCAGAGCATGCAGCGCATCGAACAGTTGGCGACAGCCGCAGAGGCGGCCAGTGCCGGCATCGACAGCCTCAGCGCAGAGATCCACACCATTGGTGATGTGCTCGAAGTGATCAAGAGCGTCGCTGAACAGACCAACCTGCTGGCGCTCAATGCCGCGATCGAGGCGGCCCGTGCCGGCGAGCAGGGGCGTGGGTTCGCGGTAGTGGCTGACGAGGTACGGGCGCTGGCCCGACGTACCCGGCAATCGACCGAGCAGATCGAAACCCTGGTCGCCAGTCTGCGCGGCAATGCCCAGCAGTCGGTGGCACAGATCCGCGGCAGCACCGAGCTGGTGCGCCTGGCGGTGGCCGATGCGTTGCAGACCGAAAGCGCGCTGGGCAGCATCGCCGTGGCGGTTTCATTGATTCAGCAGATGAACCAGCAGATTGCGGCGGCGGCCGAGCAGCAGAGCTCGGTAGCCGAAGAGATCAGCCGCAGCGTCACGCAGATCCGCGGCAGTGCCGATCAGGCGGCGTTGGCGATGCAGGACAACGCCAGGTCGAGTGTCGAGCTGGCGCAGTTGGGCACTGATTTGAAAGGGATGGTGGGGCATTTCAGGTTGTGAGCCTGGCCCCTATCTCTGTTGCCTGTACTGGCCTCTTCGCGGGGCAAGCTACAAAAACCGTCAGGCTCTACGTGGGTTGAGGATCAGCAAGGTCAACACCCCCGCCACGATCCCCCAGAACGCCGAGCCAATGGAGAACAGCGTAAACCCTGAAGCCGTGACCATGAAGGTGATCAATGCCGCCTCACGCTCACGCGCCTCACCCATGGCCACGGTCAACCCGTTCATGATCGAGCCGAACAACGCCAAGGCCGCAATCGACAGCACCAGCTCTTTCGGCAGCGCGGCAAACAATGCCGCTAAGGTCGCCCCGAATACCCCGGCAATGCCATAGAAAATCCCGCACCACACTGCCGCGGTATAGCGCTTGCTCGGGTCTTCATGGGCGTGCGGCCCGGTGCAGATCGCCGCGCTGATCGCCGCCAGGTTGACCCCGTGCGAGCCGAACGGTGCCAGCAGCAACGAGGCAAACCCGGTAGCCGAGATCAGCGGCGAGGCGGGCACCTGGTAGCCGTCGGCACGCAGCACGGCCACGCCGGGCATGTTCTGCGAGGTCATGGCCACCACGAACAGCGGAATACCGATGCTGATGGTCGCCGCCAGCGAGAAGCTCGGCGTTGTCCATACCGGCGTTGCCACTTCCAGGCTGAACCCGCTGAAGTCCAGCAGGCCAAGGGCGCCGGACAGCGCGGTGCCGACCAGCAGCGCAGCCAGCACGCAGTAGCGCGGTGACAGGCGTTTGACCAGCAGGTAGCTGAAGAACATGCCAAGCACCAGCAGCGTGCGGTGCTGGGCAGCGACGAAGATCTCGCTGCCGATCTTGAACAGGATGCCGGCCAGCAGCGCCGAGGCCAACGAGGCCGGAATACGCTTGACCAGTCGCTCGAAACTGCCAGTCAGGCCGCAGATCAGCACCAACACGGCGCAGGTGATGTAGGCGCCGATGGCCTCACCATAACTCACCCCGCCCAGGCTTGTGATCAGCAGTGCGGCACCGGGGGTCGACCAGGCCACGGTGATCGGCGTGCGATAGCGCAGCGACAGGCCAATGCTGCACACCGCCATGCCGATCGACAGCGCCCAGATCCAGGACGAAATCTGCGCGCTGGTCAGCCCGGCCGCCTGGCCGGCCTGGAACATCAGCACCAGTGAGCTGGTATAGCCGGTGAGCATGGCAATGAAGCCGGCGACAACCGCCGACGGGGAGCTGTCTGCCAGGGGCCGCAGGCGGGCGGAGGTGGCATCGGTCATGAAAAAATCCTTGTAAAGGTGTAAGCAGTTTTTTCAGACTAACGCGAGCAAGGTTGATCCTTGCCATACAGCGGCCATTGCTTTTAGCCGTACAGTCGCCAACTATTGGGCACGAATGCACAACTGCATGGGAGGGGAGGGCGATGTACAAGGTCTATGGGGACTACCAGTCGGGCAACTGCTACAAGGTCAAGCTGATGTTGAGCCTGCTGGGTCGGCCGTATGAGTGGCACCCGGTGGATATTCTCAAGGGGGAGACCGAGACCCCCGAGTTCCTGGCGATGAACCCCAATGGCAAGGTGCCGGTGCTGGAGCTGGAAGACGGCACGTACCTGTGGGAGTCCAACGCCATCCTCAACTTCCTTGCCGACGGCAGTGACTTCCTGCCTACCGAGCCGCGCTTGCGCACGCAGGTGTTGCAGTGGCAGTTCTTCGAGCAGTACAGCCATGAGCCTTATATTGCCGTGGCGCGGTTCATTCAGTTCTACCTGGGGCTGCCGGATGACCGGCTGGAGGAATACCGCAAGCTGCATAAAGGTGGCTACAAGGCGCTCAAGGTCATGGAGCGGCAGTTGCAGATGACGCCGTACCTGGTCGGCGACCGCTATTCGATTGCCGATGTGGCGCTGTATGCCTATACCCATGTGGCCCAGCAGGGTGGGTTCGACCTGGCGGACTACCCGGCGGTCAGGGCCTGGCTGGAACGGGTGGCCAGCCACCCTCGGCATGTGCCGATGGTGAGCTGAGCCGGCCCGTGCCTAGAGGTCAGGCGAAGCGCTTGTCCAGGTAGGCAATGATCGCCTTGGACTCGTACATCCAGCTCACCTTGCCGTCTTCCTCGATGCGCAGGCACGGCACCTTGACCCTGCCTCCGCCTTCGAGCAGCGCCTGGCGATGCACCGGGTCGTTTTTGGCGTCACGCAGCGCCACCGGCACATTCAGGCGGTGCAGGGTGCGGCGAGTCTTGACGCAGAATGGGCAGGCATGAAACTGGTACAGCGCAAGGCTACCGGCCGCTTGCTCGACGCGCGCCTGGGCGGCGGCATCGCGCTTGCGCTTGGCCGGGCGGCTGATCCAGTCGCCGAACACGATGAGCTGGCCGAGGCCAACCCGCAGGGCTTTGACGATCATGGGCAACTCCTGAAAAGAAAAAGCCGACCCCGCAGGGTCGGCTCGGGATCACCAGCCGATCACTTGATCAGGCTGAGGAACTCGCTGCGGGTGGCCGCGTTTTCGCGGAACTCGCCCAGCATCACCGAGGTGATCATGCTCGAGTTCTGCTTCTCGACACCGCGCATCATCATGCACATGTGCTTGGCTTCGATCACCACGGCCACGCCAGCGGCGCCGGTCACCTTCTCGACAGCTTCGGCGACCTGGCGGCTGAGGTTTTCCTGAATCTGCAGGCGACGGGCGTACATGTCGACGATGCGGGCAACTTTCGACAGGCCCAGAACCTTGCCCTTGGGCAGGTAGGCAACGTGAGCCTTGCCGATGAAAGGCAGCATGTGGTGCTCGCACATCGAGTACAGCTCGATGTCCCGGACCAGCACCATCTCGCTGTTATCGGAGGTGAACAGCGCGCCGTTGGTGACTTCTTCCAGCGTCTGCTCATAACCGCGGCAAAGGTACTTCATGGCCTTTGCAGCCCGCTTGGGCGTGTCGAGCAGGCCCTCACGGGAGACGTCCTCGCCGATCTGGCTGAGAATCTCGGTGTAGTTCTGTTCCAGGGACATGTATCTACCTGTGGGAAAAATCGCAAAAACGAAGGGTACGGCGGCAAGGGCGGCGCTGCAAGCGCGGCGTTACTCGTCGCGTCCTTCAAGCATGGTTCGTTTGAGCATCACGTAGACTGCGCCGGTGCCCCCATGGCGCGCATTGCACGAGGCAAAACCGAGCACTTGCGGGTGCTGGCGCAGCCAGGTGTTGACGTGACTCTTGATCATCGGGCGCTTGCCGTCGAGGCGTGCGGCCTTGCCGTGGGTGACGCGCACGCAGCGCACTTCCAGCTTGGTGGCCTCGGCGATGAAGTCCCAGAGGGTCTCACGGGCTTTCTCGACGGTCATGCCGTGCAGGTCGAGGCTGCCCTCGAAGGCGATCTGGCCGAGTTTGAGTTTGCGCAGCTGGGTTTCTTGCACGCCGTCACGGCGCCACATCAACTCGTCTTCGGCGCCGACGTCGATGACGAACTGGTCGGACATGCCATCGATCACCAGTGCCTTGTCGCTGCGCACGGTGGCCGCCTGCCGCAGGCCGGCCAGTTGCTTGCGGTCGGCCTTGGGTTTGCCGACCTCGGCACGGTCGTGCTTGATCGGCTTGACGCCGCGCACTTCGGCATGGAACAGGGAAAAGTCGTTGTCTTGCATGATGCCTCCACGTGGGCGGCGTAGTTTACGCGACTGTGGGCGGCTGTGCAGCCATGTGTAGTCTGCGCGGGCTTCTTCGCGGCATCAGTGGAAACGTCAGTCGTGCTTTTTCATCAAGTGCGGCGACAGGTTCAACTCACGCCCACGGCGCAGGCGAATGCGGCTACGCCGCCAAAACCTCACGCCCAGCCACAGCAATAACAACCCCCCTGCCGTGAAGGTGGCCGACAGCGGCCGGTTGGCATTGAGTTCGGCCAGGGCCGGGTAATTGCCCAGCAGGCCGGCGATGCCGGCCATGGCCAGCAGTACACCCAGCGTTGCCAGCAGGGCCGACAGGCCGGCGGCCAGGCGAGCGCCCCAGTTGCGTGGTTCGCGCGGGCGCAGGCGCTTGGCGTCGAAACTGCCTTTGAGCTTCATTCCGATTTCCTCTGTGGATATCCGGAATTCGACCTGCGCTCGCCCGTTGGGTTCCGCCCGGCTGCCGGGCGGTAATTACCGGCCATTGGATCAGATCAGGCTGGTGGTAGGGGCGACACAGGCGAAGTTGTCGGCCATCACGGCCATTTCACACTGGTGGATCTGCGCGGCCGGGATCACCCCGTCCTTGAACGCCAAGTCGCGGGTCGCCGAGGCGTCTTCCACCAGGGTGCACCGATAACCATAGTCCTTGGCGCGGCGCACGGTGGTGCTGACGCTGGAATGGCTCATGAAACCGCAGACGATCAGGTCCAGGTGGCCAAGCTCCTGCAAAGTATCGTGCAGCTTGGTGTTCTTGAACGCGTTGGGCATGCGCTTTTCAATGACGATTTCGCCATCGTGCGGCTCCAGCCCGGGGATGAACTGGCCGCCGCTGCCTTGTGGGTCGAAGCGGCCACCGACAGTGCCCAAGTGGCGGACGTGGATGATCGGGCGGCCGCTCTTGCGCGCAGCGTCGAGCAACCGGGCGATGTTGGCCACGGCCTCGTCCATGCCCGACAGCGCCAGGGGACCACTCAGGTACTCCTTCTGCGCATCGATGATGATCAGGCTGGCGTGGCTCAACTTGGCCGGCGGGTAGTCGCGGCCAGTGAGGCGGAACATCGTGGTTGGAACGGACATCAAGGGCTCCTTGGAAGGGCTTTTGTATACCTATTGTCCCTTGCCTTGGCGTCAATGGGAATGGTTGACATCACAAGCGGCGTAGTTACTGGCCTGTGGCTAGCCTTTGGGCAACCCGAAGGAACATTTGTGCGGGTTGGGCTGTTAGACTTTTGTACGGTCTGAATTAGGAGTACCCCGTGATCACATCCCGTCTGCGCACGCTGCGCGACTATATCCGCTGGGCGGTCAGCCGCTTCCACGAGCGCGAGCTGTTCTTCGGCCACGGTGCCGACAACGCCTGGGACGAAGCCCGCTTGCTGGTGCTGGGCGCCGTGCACCTGCCATGGGAGGTGGCCGACAGCTACCTGGACTGCATGCTCGAGGACGACGAGCGCGTGCGCCTGCAGCACCTGTTGAAGCGGCGCATCGAAGAGCGTGTGCCCACCGCCTACTTGTTGGGCGAGGCGTGGTTCTGCGGCATGTCGTTCATCGTCGACGAGCGGGTGCTGGTGCCCCGTTCGCCCATTGGCGAGCTGATTGAAAAACGTTTCGAGCCGTGGCTGGCGTCAGAGCCTGCGCGCATTCTCGACCTGTGCACAGGCTCCGGTTGCATCGGCATCGTGGCGGCCGAAGTGTTCCCCGAGGCCGAAGTGGTGCTGGGTGACCTGTCGTTCGATGCCCTTGAGGTAGCGAACCAGAACATCGAACGGCACGGCCTGGACATGCGCGTCTACACCGTGCAGGGCGACGGCTTCGATGGCCTGCCAGGGCAGCGTTTCGACCTGATCCTGTCCAACCCGCCGTACGTCGACGCCGAAGACTTCGACGACATGCCGGCCGAGTATCACCACGAGCCCGAGCTGGGCCTGGCCTGCGGTAACGATGGCCTGGACCTGGTGCGGCGCATGCTTGCCGAGGCGGCAGACCACCTCAACGACAAGGGTTTGCTGATCGTCGAAGTGGGTAACAGCCAGGTGCACGTCGAGTCGCTGTACCCCGAGGTGGATTTTGCCTGGCTGGAGTTCGAGCGTGGCGGGCATGGGGTGTTCATGCTGACGGCCGAGCAGTGCCGCCAGCATCAGGAGCTGTTCAAAGCCCGCGTTTGACTTGGGGCCGCAGCCACCCTTTCAGCGGGTTGCAATCCAGATCAGCAACCCGGCCTGAAATACCGCAAAGGCCACCAGGCAGGTGATGGTAAAGCGCAACCCGCCGTCTTCGCGCCGGTACTTGGCCACCCGCTCATCCCGCTCACGCAGTTGGCCTTCCTTCTCTTGCAACTGCTGGTCGGCCTGCTGCAGCAGGTTGGCCGCGTCGAGAATCTCGACCCGCTGCAGCCGCTCGTTGCTCCAGGCGGCCTTGAGCTGGCCCACCGTGATTTCCACGGTGCGGCCTTTCAGGTGCTGAGGGTCTTCATATTCGACCTTGATGCCAACCCCATGCAGGAACTGGTCGCGGCGCAGGCGTGAATCCTCGCTCAGGGCATCCTTGTTCGGCAGTGCCATGCCTTCGACCTGGTAATGCGACCACTTGCGCTGCAACCATTGCACGGCCTGGGCCAGCATGAAGCGGCCGATGCCGCGGTTCAGCGGTTCCAGTTGCAGGCCCTGTTCGCTGCCAATGCGCACCCGGCGCTCGGCGTGGTCGACGCGGATATCCAGGTGGTTCTGCTCCTTGCGCACTTTTTGCCCAGGCAGCTGGATTTCCATACGCAGCAGGCTGTGCGCCTTGTCGTGGCGCTCGGCATAGCCGAACTGCACGAACCGTAGCGGGCGGGCGCCCGTGGCGCGGTCGGTGGGCAGGGGCGCCAGGCGCAACAGCTGGAAGTGTTCGACGGCAAGGTCTGCCCAAGGCAGCGTGGCGCCGTCCTCGGGTTGTGGCTGTTCGGCCGGGTCTACGGCGGTAGGGGCAATGGTCATCAGGGCTGTCCTTATGTACGTGCTGGCAGCCTGAGGGGGCACTGCGTGCCCCTTTCGCGACGCAAGGCCACCCCTACAGGGCATCGCGTGCTTTTTTGTAGGAGCGGCCTTGCGTCGCGAAAGGGCTGCGCAGCAGCCCCGGATTCTCGCCACCACCCACGTTATCGGCAGCGGCGTTCAAGACCTGAGGGTCAGGCCGATGGCAAATGCTGGATGAACGTCACGATTCGCTCTCCCAGTTCGCGAGCCAGAGGCAGCTCTGGGTTGAGGTAGCTGTCACGTTGCTGGCTCATGCCCTTGGGGCTGATGCGCAGCATGTGGTTCATGCCATCGATCAAGACCAGTTGCGCATCAGGTTTAGCTGCCTTCAGGCGCTCGGCATCGGTCACGTCTACCTGCACGTCATTACGGCCCTGGACAATCAGCGCCGGCATCGGCAGTTGCGCGAACGCCGCCGCCGGGTTCTGCCGGAACAGCGAAATCAGGTAGGGCTGCACGCTGGGACGGAACACCTGGCGCAGCGGAGCGGGTACGTCCAGGCTGGTCTGCCCAGCCTGCAGGCGGTCGAGCAAGGCACTGCCACGGGCCAGTTGGGCGGGCGGCAGGCGCTGGGCCAGCTGTTCGCGCAGCACCTCAGCCAGCGGCCGGCCGCTGCCGGCCAGGGTGATCACCGCGCTGGCGCCGGCCTGCTCGGCAGCCAGGCTGGCGATCAGCGCGCCTTCGCTGTGGCCGACCAGAATCAGTGGGCCGAAACGCGGATCGGCCTTGAGCTTGCGGCTCCAGGCCACCACATCGGCGACATAGCGCTCGACGCTGAGGTCACGTTCATCGGGCGTGGCCGGTTGGCTGGCGGCCACGCCACGTTTGTCGAAGCGCACGCTGGCAATGTGGTCGCCAGCCAGCAACAGGGCCAGCCGCTTGAGGTTGTCGATACGCCCCGAGGCCGGGTTGTTGCCGTCGCGGTCCGTCGGGCCGGAACCAGCGATGATCAACACCACGGGGGGTGGGGTGGCCTGCTGCGGCAACAGCAGGCTGCCGTGCAGCACCCCCTGGCCGGTGTCCAGGTCGATGGGGCGTTGCAGGACGGTGGGGGAGGCGGCCTGGGCGAGGCTGGCGCAGAGCATGAAAAGCAGGGCGACGAGGCGCGGCATCATGGGGTACTACGGTGGGGAGGTGATGAATATGACCTAATGTTTGCGTGAAGGTTCGCAAGGCCAGTACAGACGACCATTCCTGTTGAAATTTTCCGTATACTGCCGCTTTCGTTCATCTCAGGCAGACTCGCGGAGCGTCCATGTCCGGCAATACCTACGGCAAGCTGTTCACTGTCACCACCGCTGGCGAAAGCCATGGCCCGGCGTTGGTCGCCATTGTCGATGGATGCCCACCGGGCCTGGAGATCTCCCTGGCCGACCTGCAGCATGACCTCGACCGGCGCAAGCCCGGCACCAGCCGGCACACCACCCAGCGCCAAGAGCCGGACGAGGTGGAAATCCTCTCCGGCGTGTTCGAAGGGCGCACCACGGGCTGCTCGATCGGCCTGCTGATCCGTAACACCGACCAGAAGTCCAAGGACTATTCGGCGATCAAGGACCTGTTCCGCCCGGCGCACGCCGATTACACCTACCACCACAAGTACGGTGAACGTGATTACCGCGGCGGCGGGCGCAGCTCGGCCCGCGAAACCGCCATGCGCGTGGCGGCGGGGGCCATCGCCAAGAAGTACCTGGCCACCCAGGGCATCACCGTGCGCGGCTACATGAGCCAGCTCGGCCCGATCGAGATCCCGTTCAAGACCTGGGCATCGGTAGAGCAGAACGCCTTCTTCAGCCCCGACCCGGACAAGGTGCCGGAGCTCGAGGCCTACATGGACCAGCTGCGCCGCGACCAGGATTCGGTTGGGGCCAAGATCACCGTGGTCGCCGAAGGGGTGATGCCGGGCCTGGGCGAGCCCATCTTCGACCGCCTCGACGCGGAACTTGCCCATGCGCTGATGAGCATCAACGCGGTCAAGGGTGTGGAAATCGGCGCGGGCTTTGCCAGTGTCGCCCAGCGCGGTACCGAGCACCGTGATGAAATGACCCCGGAAGGTTTCCTCAGCAACAACGCTGGCGGCATTCTTGGCGGTATTTCCTCGGGGCAGCCTATCGTTGCGCACCTGGCGCTGAAACCGACGTCGAGCATCACGGTGCCGGGCCGCTCGATCGATGTGAATGGTAATCCGGTCGAAGTGATCACCAAGGGGCGTCATGACCCGTGTGTCGGCATCCGCGCCACGCCGATCGCCGAGGCGATGATGGCCATTGCGCTGATGGACCACCTGCTGCGTCACCGCGCGCAGAATGCCGAGGTCAAGGTCAGTACTCCGGTGCTGGGCCAGCTCTGATTCGTCGGTACCAGCCTCTTCGCGGGTGTAGCCGCGAGGAGGCCGGTACCGGCTACAACAAAACTGGCTGAGCCACCATGCCCCCGATTCCCTACTGGCGCCTGTCCAGCTTCTACCTTTTCTACTTCGCCCTGCTGGGCTCCACCGCCCCCTTCCTGGCGTTGTACTTCGACCACCTGGGTTTCTCCCCGGCGCGCATCGGCGAGCTGGTGGCCATCCCCATGCTGATGCGCTGCATCGCGCCCAACCTGTGGGGCTGGCTGGGCGACCGCACCGGCCAGCGCCTGCTGATCGTGCGCCTGGGGGCGTTGTCCACCTTGGCCAGCTTCGCCCTGATCTTCTTCGGCAAGAGCTACGCCTGGCTGGCGCTGGTCATGGCCTTGCATGCGTTTTTCTGGCACGCGGTGCTGCCGCAGTTCGAGGTCATCACCCTGGCCCACCTGCACGGGCAGACGTCCCGCTACAGCCAGGTACGCCTGTGGGGCTCGATCGGTTTCATCCTGACCGTGGTCGGCTTGGGCCGGTTGTTCGAGTGGCTGAGCCTGGACATCTACCCGGTAGCCCTCGTCACGATCATGGCCGGTATCGTCGCCGCCAGCCTTTGGGTGCCCAATGCCCAGCCGGTGGAGCAGGGCGAGCGCAGCGGCGCGGGGGGCTTCGTGCAGCAGCTACGGGCGCCTGGGGTTATCGCGTTCTATGTGTGCGTGGCGCTGATGCAGCTCAGTCACGGGCCGTACTACACCTTCCTCACCCTGCACCTGGAGCACCTGGGCTACAGCCGTGGCGCCATCGGCCTGTTGTGGGCGCTGGGGGTGGTGGCCGAGGTGCTGGTGTTCATGGCCATGAGCCGGGTCTTCGCGCGGTTTTCCGTGCAGCGGGTGCTGCTGGCCAGCTTCCTGTTGGCCGCCGTGCGCTGGCTGTTGCTTGGCACCCTGGCGGATGACCCGGCAGTGCTCGTGCTGGCCCAGGTGATGCACGCGGCTACTTTCGGTTGCTTTCATGCCGCTTGCATTGCGTTCGTCCAGGCCAGCTTCGGCGCGCGCCAGCAAGGCCAGGGCCAGGCGTTGTACGCGGCACTGTCGGGCACCGGCGGTGCGCTCGGCGCCTTGTACTCGGGCTACAGCTGGAACCTGCTGGGGCCAGCCTTCACCTTTGGTATGGCCAGTGCCGCAGCCTTGGCCGCAGCCGTTATCATTGCCCTTTGTTCGCAATCGACCAGGACCCGCCACTGATGAGTATCCTCAGCGTTTTCCACCCGTCCAGCCCGGAGCTGCCGAACAAGCTGCTGACCCACCACGACGATATACAGGCCACGCTGGCCGAGCAGGGCGTGCGTTTCGTCCACCGCCCGCTTGAGCTACGGGTTCGCCCCGGCAGCGCCGCAGACGAGGTCATGGCCGCGTGCGGCGACTATCTCGATGAACTGATGACCGGCCATGGCAGTACGGTCTTCGCGGTACTCAACCGTGACGGCGCGGACCCGCTGCAGGCCGATGTGCGTGATGAACACGTGCATGACGCCGAAGAGGTGTTTGCGGTCGTCAGCGGGCGGGCGCAGGTGGGCTTGCGCCTGGGTGGGTTCGTGTATTCGGTGCTGTGCGAGAAGGGTGACCAGTTGGTGGTCCCGGCCGGCACGCGGCGCTGGGTAGAGCTGGGGGAGACGCCGTTCTGTGTGGCGTTGCGGTTGTTTGGCAGTGAGCAGGGGATGCAGGCGAGGTTTACCGGGGACGAGACTGCCCGAGCGTTCTTGGGCATCGACGAGCTGTGAGACGTGTACCGGTTTCTTCGCGGAGCAAGTCTGCCCCGCGAAGAAAGCGGTAAAAAGAATCAGCGATAGGTCGGCAATGCAAACCGTTGCTGGCTCTGCAGCATGGTAATGACGGGCAGTTCGCTCGCCTGTTCGGCCAGGTCACGGCGAATGGCGCTGATCGCCCAGGACAGCTGCTCGGCGCTGTGCAGTTGCCCGTAGGTCAACACGCGGCGGGTAACCTTGCCATCAGCGGCACGCAGGGTCAGCAAGACACCACCATCGGGGCGGGGCTGGGTAGCGACCTGGTAGGCCGAAAACACCGAGACGAACTTTTCCTGGATGAGGTCCATATCAACTCCTGACTGTTGTGTGGCAGACGTGAGTTGATGGTTGCAGCGACCGTGCCAAAAAACTTTCTATCTAAAAGTCCTTTAAAATCAATGGTTTGATCTTATTTTTACAAGGCTGCCTCGTGCAACCTGCATGGTCGTGCATTTTGCACAGTGCATTTTGCACGAGCCCTGAGTTAGCTATCGGCTCGATAGAATCTGAACCTTTGACCCGCCGGGCTTGCCTGACAAAAAATTAGGCAATCATTTCTGCCAGGAGGTTCAACATGTCCACCCAACCCGCGCCCGCCGCCATGACCGATGACGAAACAGCGGCCTTTGCCGAGCAGGTCTTCGAGCGTGCCCGCCAAGGCGATGCCGACATGCTCGGGCGCTTGCTTGCCAGCGGTCTGCCGGCCAACCTGCGCAATCACAAGGGTGACACCCTGCTGATGTTGGCCAGCTATCACGGCCACCACGACGCGGTTCGCGTGCTGCTGGAGCACAACGCCGACCCGCTGCTTGCCAATGACAATGGGCAACTGCCGATTGCCGGCGCTGCGTTCAAAGGCGACCTGGCGATGATCCGCCTGCTGCTGGAGCACGGCGTGCCGGTGGATGCCGTCGCCCAGGACGGGCGTACCGCGCTGATGCTGGCGGCCATGTTCAACCGCCGCGAGATCATCGACTACTTACTGGCCCAAGGTGCCGACCCGGCGCGCCAGGATGCCCGTGGCGCCACCGCGCTGATGGCCGCGCAAACCATGGGCGCAGTCGATGCGGTAGCGCGCTTGCAAACGCTGGCCGGCTAACCCTGAGGGGGCGTTTGCGGCTATCCTTGGCGACTTTTCACCCGCCGCAGGCCCCCTACATGAAAAACCAGTTGCTCGAACTCATCACCCTCATTGGCGCCGGTTGCATGCGCGAGGAAGACATCGAGCGCATCGCCGACGAGGCCGCCCAGGCCTACGCCGACCCAGCCGCCTTCCTGGCGGCCAATCCGGACATCAACTATGACGACAGCTTCCCCATTGCCTTGGGTGAGTGGGTCGTGCTCGGCAGCCTGCCGGACACCGTGTTGTTCCAAGCAGACAGCTACCAAGAGCTGTTCCAGAACATCACCGATTCGTTCGACAAGAGCGTGCCATTCACCCTCAAAGCCAAGCAGCTGGCGCGCACCGAGCCGTTGACCGCACTCAATCGTATCCAGGTGCAGATGGGGGCCTTGAACAAGGAGGCTGGTGGTTATGTGCTGCTCAATTTCAGCCAGTTGCTGGATGATGAGTTGCAGATGGTGATGGTGGGTCAGCACGACCTGGCGCGGGTGCTGGAGCTGGGTGCCGACGTCGGGATCAAGGTTGAGCCGGCTTTGGAAGCCCTGAAGGTCGCGGTTCACGTTTGACCTGATCGGTTGCTGCACTGGCCTCTTTAGCCCAGCGCGGTATCCAGGAACATCATCACCCCGAACCCGCCCATCAACCCCAGGGTGGCCGCCGTCTGGTGGCCGTTGCGGTGGGTTTCTGGAATCACCTCGTGGGACACCACGAAGATCATCGCCCCCGCCGCCAACCCCATGCTAATCGGGTAGGCCAAGGCGAAGCCGGTGGAAATGCCCAGGCCGATGACTGCGCCCAGCGGCTCCATCAAGCCCGAACCGATCGCCACCAGTGCCGCCTTCATGTTCGACAGCCCCGTGGCACGCAGCGCCAACGCCACGGCCAGGCCTTCTGGGATGTCCTGGATGGCGATTGCGCTGGTCAGCGGCAGGCCGATGTTCATGTCGCCATTGGCGAAGCTCACACCAATTGCCATGCCTTCGGGCAGGTTGTGCAGGGTAATCGCCAGCACGAACAGCCACACCCGGTTGATGCGTTCTGCCTCTGGGCCGCATCGGCCGGTGCTTTCATGTTCGTGCGGGGTGAAGCGGTCCAGGCCCAGCATCAGCAGCACGCCCAGGCCCATGCCCAGTACCACGGTGAAGGCCGCCGCCGGGCCGTTGCCGGTGATCTCGCGGGCGGCGTCCAGGCCCGGCAGAATCAGCGAGAATGAACTGGCTGCCAGCATCATGCCCGCAGCAAAACCGAGCATCACATCCTGGGTACGCGCGCTGACATCGCGCAGCACCACGGCCAGGACTGCCCCCAGGGCGGTGGCAGCAAAACCGGACAGGCCGCCCAGCAACGCCAGGTGCAGGTTGTCGGCATGGTCACCGCTGACCGCGTTCCACAGGCTCGCCGCCAGCAGCACGACGACCGCTAGCAGGCTCAAGCCCAGGCCGGCGCTGAGCCAGGGGGTGTTCACCACCTGTTGTCGCCAGGCGCTCAGCAACGAAGGGGAAGTGGCCGTTTCGGTATGGGCGGGTGGCATGCGAACCTCGAATCAGTGAATACAGGCAGTCTAAGCAAGGACCCGCGCAATCGGCCAAGGATTCCCTTCTATCGACGTGATAGCTGGCTATGCTGTGCTGCAACGTCTTTGCAGGGGAGTAACGGGCATGGGGTCCACATTCAATGGCCTGGTTGGGCTGATCATTCTGGCGCTGGATATCTGGGCGATCCTCAATGTGATCAAGAGCGGCAGCGAAGTGGGGGTCAAGGTGCTGTGGATTTTACTGATCGCGCTGCTGCCGGTGATCGGGCTGGTGATCTGGGCGATTGCCGGGCCCAGGGGCAATATCCGCATCTGACGCCCTGTGTGTAGGAGCGGCCTTGCGTCGCGAACGGGCTGCGCAGCGGCCCCAGGTTCTGTGGCGCAGCAAAAATCGCCGGGGCCGCTGTGCGACCCGTTCGCGACGCAAGGCCGCTCCTACACACACACACACAGGCAACGGTTGTGAAATAAGCAGAAATGCGGCCGTGACAAAATTTTCACATTGGTTTAAACAGAATCCGCACCCGCACAATGCTGCGTTGGTATAAGCCAGCGCCATCTCCGCAAACCCGCAATCCTAGGACCTTCCCATTCATGGCTAACACGGATGCCTTGAGACAGGGCGCGCGAGCGTCGTTCGCGCCGACCCTGAAATCCCACCTGGCCTACACGCTGCTCAGCGCCCTGGTCATCATGCTGATGCTCAGCCTCGTGCGCCTGGCGCTGTTGGTCTACAACAGCGACATGATCGGCGATACGCCCTATGCGACCGTCGCCGAAGGCTTCCTCAACGGGTTGCGCTTCGACCTGCGGGTGGTGGTGTACATCAGCATTCCGCTGCTGCTGGCCATTCTCAGCCCCTGGGCCATGGCCCGCCGTGGCGTGTTCCGGCTGTGGCTGACCATCGCCTCGAGCGTGGTGATGTTCCTCGGCCTGATGGAGCTGGACTTCTACCGCGAGTTCCACCAGCGCCTCAACGGGCTGGTGTTCCAGTACATCAAGGAAGACCCCAAGACCGTCATGAGCATGCTCTGGTACGGCTTCCCGGTGGTCCGCTACCTGCTGGCCTGGGTCGTTGGTACCTGGCTACTGAGCCTGCTGTTCAAGGGCGTCGACCGCATGACCCGTGGCGGCCAGTCGGCCGGCGCTACCCTGCAGCGCCCTGCAGCAAAGTGGTACAACCGCCTGGCGGTGTTCATGGTGATCCTGCTGGTGGCCGTGGTTGCTGCCCGTGGCACCCTGCGCCAGGGCCCGCCGATGCGTTGGGGTGATGCCTTTACCACCGACTCCAACTTCGTCAACCAGCTTGGCCTGAACGGCACCCTGACCCTGATCGACGCAGCCAAGAGCCGCTTCGGCGAAGACCGCGCCAATATCTGGAAGCCTGTGCTGGACCAGCCGCTGGCCACGCAGACCGTGCGCGAGCAACTGCTGACCGCCCACGATACCCTGGTCGACGCCGACGAGGCTGCGATCCGCCGTGACTTCGTACCGCCAGCCGAGCGCACCCTGCCGATCAAGAACGTCGTGGTGATCCTCATGGAGAGCTTCGCCGGCCACTCGGTAGGCGCCCTGGGCAGCCCCAACAACATCACCCCGTACTTTGACAAGCTGGCCAAAGAAGGGTTGTTGTTCGACCGCTTCTTCTCCAACGGCACCCATACCCACCAGGGCATGTTCGCCACCATGGCTTGCTTCCCCAACCTGCCAGGCTTCGAATACCTGATGCAGACCCCGGAAGGCGGCCACAAGCTGTCTGGCCTGCCGGCACTGCTCAGCGCCCGTGACTACGACGATGTGTACGTCTACAACGGTGACTTCGCCTGGGACAACCAGTCCGGTTTCTTCGGCAACCAGGGCATGACCACCTTCATTGGCCGTAACGACTTCGTCAACCCGGTGTTCTCCGACCCGACCTGGGGTGTGTCCGACCAGGACATGTTCGACCGTGGCGCCGAGGAACTGGCCAAGCACGACGGCAAGAAGCCGATCTATGCGCTGCTGCAGACCCTGTCCAACCACACCCCGTACGCGCTGCCCAAGGACCTGCCGGTAGAGCCGGTCACCGGCCAGGGCCGCCTGGACGAGCACCTGACCGCCATGCGTTACTCCGACTGGGCCCTGGGCCAGTTCTTCGAGAAGGCGCGCAAACAGCCGTACTTCAAGGAGACGCTGTTCGTCATCGTCGGTGACCACGGCTTCGGCAACCACCAGCAGGTCACCGAACTGGACCTAGGCCGCTTCAACGTGCCGCTGCTGCTGATTGCCCCGGGCATCCAGGAGAAGTTCGGTGCGGTCGACCACACCGTCGGTACCCAGGTCGACATCGTACCGACCATCATGGGCCGCCTGGGTGGCCAGACCCGCCATCAGTGCTGGGGCCGCGACCTGCTCAACCTGCCTGAGGGCGACCAGGGCGTTGGCATGATCAAGCCGTCGGGCAGCGAGCAGATCGTTGGCCTGGTGCAGGGTGACCGCATCCTCATCGAGTCCAAGGACATGAGCCCGCGCATGTACCGCTACCAACTGGGCAGCGAGTTCAAGGCCGAGCTGATCGAAAGCCCGGACCAGCCGGAAATGCTGAAAAAGCTTGAAGCGTACATCCAGACCGCGACCAAGAGCCTGTTGGAAAACACCGCAGGTGTCGTGCACGGCACACCGAAGTAACGCTGCAACAGGGGCCGCCGTGCGGCCCCTCGTCGGCAAGTGTGGAAGCGACCCGAACGCCACCACAGAGTCCTGCCAACTGAACAATTGCCCCCGCCCAAGGTCAAGCTATACAGACGTCACACACCCGGCGTTGTTTGATTGAGAGGGCTCGTCCAATGAAAGAGTGGGAAGTCATCTTTGCCGACCAGAAAGGCGAACCGACGTCATTGAAGCTGCGGGCCGAGCAGTGCCCCAGCGAAGAAGACGCGGCCCGTGCTATTCGCTCGCAGCTGTTTCCGGTCATGGATGAGCTGGACCTCAACGACTTCCAGGACCGCACAGTATCCCCCACGGCACGCTGGCTCAAGGAGCAAACTGGCGTGACCATCACCGATATTCACGAAGCGCCCTGATCCGTGCGTTGACGTGGTGCCTGCCCAGGCACTACGCTGGAGCCAGGTGCCAGCCTTTTCTGCGGGCCGGCACCTTTCAATTCGCGTCTTGCATCAGCTCTATACAACTCGATCTGCCCGGCACCGCCGGCAGGTACGTAGTGCCCGGAAAGTCTATCCATTGCTTTGCAGGAGGACGATTCATGAGCAGCCAGAACGACGATATCAGCAGCAATGTCCTGCGCCAGATGAAAGCTGGCGGTTTCGATTTCACCCGTATCCATCCCATCGAGTTCTACGCAGTATTCCCAGACGAAGCGGGCGCACGTCGTGCAGCCGGGCAATTTCGTGGCGAGTCCCTCAACGCCCAGGTGCGCGAAATGAAAGACGGCGCCTGGTACCTTGAACTGAGCAAGGTCATGTATGCCACTTATGGAGGGATTGGCGACTTCGAAGATACGTTCGAGCAGCTCGTGTCACCCTACGGCGGCGAAGTCGAAGGGTGGGGTGTCAAGCACGAGCGGTTGTGCGCCTGACACTCATGGACCGGGGGCTGCCAAGCAGCCCCAGCATCTCAGGGCTTGCGCCCTGCCATATGCCCCAGATAAGCCAATAGCGCATCCAGCTCCTGGTCGCTCAGCACACCCTCTGTAAACCCCGGCATCTTCGCCTGTGGCCAGCGCCGCAGGCTCTGTGGGTCACGTATCAGCTGGCGCAGAAACGCCGGTTGGAAGTACTCGGTAGGGTTGTGCGGCAGGTTCAGGTCCGGCCCCAGCTGGGCGTCACCTGCACCATTGAGGCGGTGGCAGGCCAGGCAGTTCTGCTGGAACAGCGCAAAGCCCTGGCGCACCGGGTGCTCGGCCGGCAGCTTCGGGTCTGGCAATAGCGCGGGGAAACGCTGCTCGACCGAGGCCAGGCGGCGGATGGTGGCGATCTGAAACGGCCATTGTTCCGGGCGTATGCCACTGGCTTGCGGTGCCGTCCATACCAGATAGAACGGCCCGGCACTCGGTTTGCCTTTGCCCAGCCCTGGCCACGGTTTGGCGGGGTCTTCGATCGCCAGCCAGGCACGTGCCGGCCCTTCCTGCAGCAGTGGGGCGGCGGGCATTTCGGCAGCAAAACCATCCAGGGCCACGGCTTGCAGGTGGGCGCTGGCGCCTACCCCCTGCAGCAACGCAGCCAGGGGTACGGCCCGATAGTGCATGGGGCGCTTATAGGAAACGTCCTGCTCGATGCGGATGTCCTGGGCCTGCGGGTGGCCAAGCAGTTCAGCGCTGCTCCACTGGCGCGAGTGTGCACCCGCCTCCAGGTGCAGCTGCGCCGCCGACAGTGGCAGGCTCAGTAGCAAGGCGAGTAGGGCAAGGCATTGGCGCATGGTTAATCTCCGACCATCAAGGCCGGCAGGTTACCTGTGCGTTGCCTGTTGGCGCCACAGCCGCCGTCAGCCGAACAAACGTGTCAGGTTCGGCAGGATCAGCAGTAAAGTCGTGGCAAAGACAATGAGCCCCGCTTGGCGTATTTTTGATTGTCTGAACATGGCGGACCGCCTTCTTGTTGTTATTCCTGAATACCCGTTGGCTTCCTTGTCGCGTCTCGGGTCGATCGCAGTGGCGACTGTTGTCGCCTGGTCTGCTTGCCTCTTGAAAGTGCATATACAACCAACAGTAGGGTGTGTGGCATCCATGTTTGAGAACCCTTTGTTCTAATTGTAAGGTCAGTTAATTTCATTGCGTTATGAGGCCAATTGCCAGCTGGCTGGCATGCTCTCACTAGACCGCTGCGTTGGCGCCAACGATACGCCGGCAAAATATGACCGTTCGTCAGTGCGGCCTACTTGCTTGTACGTGCCTTTCGCGGCAGTCTCTACAGCAGATTCCCACCCATGTCGTTCAGGACTATCCCTATGTCGTTACGCATCTGCATCCTGGAAACCGATGTCCTGCGACCGGAGTTGACGGCGCAGTACCACGGCTATGGCAGGATGTTCGAGCAGCTGTTCTCGCGTCAGTCGATCGCCGCCGAGTTTCGTGTGTACAACGTGATGAACGGCGACTACCCCGCCGACGATGAAGTGTTCGATGCCTATCTGGTGACTGGCAGCAAGGCCGATTCGTTCGGTGCCGATCCGTGGATCCAGCAACTCAAGGCCTACCTGTTGAAGCTTTACGCACGCGGCGAGAAGCTGCTGGGCGTCTGTTTCGGCCATCAACTGCTGGCCCTGACCCTGGGTGGCAAGGCTGAACGGGCGGAGCAGGGCTGGGGGGTGGGTATCCACCGTTACTCACTGGCGGCACATGCGCCGTGGATGGACCCGCAGGTGTCCGAGCTGACCTTGCTGATCAGCCACCAGGACCAGGTGACCGAGTTGCCGCAAGGCGCTACCGTAATTGCCTCCAGCGACTTCTGCCCAAACGCCGCCTACCACATTGGTGACCAGGTGCTGTGCTTCCAGGGGCATCCGGAGTTCGTGCACGACTACTCCAAAGCGTTACTGGATGCGCGCCAGGCGTATCTGGGCGATGAGGTTTACCACAAGGCCGTGGCCAGCCTGGCCACCGAGCATCAGGGCGACCTGGTGGGGGAGTGGATGTTGCGGTTTATTGAGCAGCCGGTGAACAAGGGTAATCTGGCGTGAGGGGTTTGGGGTCGTCAAGCGGCCCCGGCAATCTCACAACCAACCCGATTTCTTGAAGCTGGCATACAACCCCGTGCACCCCAGCCCAATCACCCCCAGCACGCCAAAATACCCGTACTGCCACCCCAGTTCGGGCATGTTCTGAAAGTTCATCCCATAGATCCCGGCAATCGCCGTAGGGAAGGCCAGTATCGCTGCCCAGGCCGCGAATTTGCGCTGCACGATGCTCTGGCGCGACGACTCCAGCAACATGCCGATCTCGATGGTCTGGCTGGCGATATCGCGAATGCCAGCCAGGTCCTCCATCTGCCGCGTAACGTGAATTTGCACGTCGCGAAAGTAAGGGCGCATGTTCTTGTCGATGAACGGGAAGCTCAAACGCTGCAGTTCCTCGCTCACCTCCACCATCGGCGCCACGTAGCGGCGTAAGCGCAGAATATCGCGGCGCAGGCTGTGCAGGCGGCGGATGTCATCTTCCTGCAGCGAGCCACCGAGCACGCTCTGCTCCAGCTCCTCGATCTCGCCATGAATGGCTTCGCTGACCGGTTGGTAGTTCTCGGTCACAAAATCCAATAGCGCGTACAGCACGAAGTCCTCGCCGTGTTCCAGCAGCAAAGGCCGCGCCTCGCAGCGTTGGCGCACCAGGGCATAGGATTTGGAGTGGCCGTTGCGACAGGTGATGATGTAGCCATTGCCGGCGAAGATGTGGGTTTCGATGAACTCCAGCTTGCCCTCATGACGCACCGGCGAATAGGTGACGATGAACAGCGCGTCGCCAAAAGTTTCAAGCTTGGGCCGGCTGTGTTTTTCCAGGGCATCTTCGATGGCCAGCTCGTGCAGGTTGAACTGGCGCTGCAGGGTGGCCAGCTCCTCGGCGTTGGGCTCCTCCAGGCCGATCCAGACGAAGTGGCCAGGCTTGCACGCCCATTCGCTGCCTTCGTCGATGCTGATATTGGTGACTTTTCTGCCGGCGCTGTACACCGCCGATGCCACGACTCGACCCATGGTTGTCCACTTATTCGGTTGAACACGGTTTACAGCTTGGGCTGTAAGGCGCTTGAGGGCAACCTAGTGGCTCGCCAGTTCAGCTTCCATGCGGTCGATGCACTGCTGCATCTGGCTGCGGCACTGCTCGATCAGTGCGGGGATGTCCCGCTGGCTCAAGCCTGCCGTGGCAATCGGTGGCAGCGAGCGCACGATCACCGTTCGCCGCCGCCAGCTGTTCAGGCTCAGGCGCCGGGCATAACGGCTGACGCACACTGGCACGATCGGCACGCCGGCTTCGATGGCCATGTGGAAGGCGCCTTTCTTGAAGGCCAGCAGGTGCTCGTCCGGGTTGCGGGTGCCCTCCGGGAAGATCCAGATCGAGGTGTCGTTATGCAGAACATGCGTGGTCTTTTGCAGTGCCTTGCGCGCCTGGTAGGGGTTCTTGCGGTCGACCAATACGTTGCCGCCCAGCCAGAACAGCTGGCCGAACAACGGGATCCAGCCCAGGCTCTTCTTGCCGATGGCCACGGTGCGCTTCGGCACCACCTGGCCAATGACGAACAGGTCGAAATTGGACTGGTGGTTGGCGACGATGACGCACCCGGGAGGGTGATCGAACAGCGGGCCGACTTCGGCCTTTAGCCGGATACGCATCAGCCAGGTGGCCGGCACGCTATAGAGCCGGGCGAAGAGCCGGCTGTTGTCGGGGTTGAAGGGGCGGCACAGGCCGATCACCAGGCCTATGCCGCCCACCAGCAGAAAATGCAGGCCTAACAGGAGCATGCGCAACGAATAAAGCATGACGAGACTCACACCAGACAGTCGAATTCCAGTGTACGACTGTACACTGGAAGAGGCAAATGTCGGGGTGGGTCTTTGGCTTAACCCATCGGGTTCTGGTCCAGCTCGATGGCTTTATCCAGGGCATCGAGCAGGCCCTTGCGCACCTTGAGCTTGGTGTTCTTGTGCGCGAGCATGTTCAGCTTTTTCAATTCACGGGCAGCGGCCAGCGCTGCTTCGTGCAGTTGCTCGGCCGGCACCACCTTGTCGAGGAAGCCGGCGTCCAGCGCCCCTTGCGGGTCGAAGATCTCGGCATTGATCACCGAGCGGTGGAAGGCCGAGCGGCGCAGGCGGTCACGGGCCAGCTCGATGCCGGCATGGTGCATGGTCATGCCGATCTGCACTTCGTTCAGGCACACCTTGTACGGCCCTTCGACGCCGATGCGGTAGTCGGCCGACAGCAGCAGGAAGGCACCTTTGGCCACGGCATTGCCAGGGCAGGCGACGATCACCGGGAACGGGTGCGACAACAGGCGGCGGGCGAGGGTGGAGCCGGCGGTGACCAGGCTGATCGCTTCTTTGGGGCCGGCGGTCATGACCTTGAGGTCGTAGCCGCCAGAGAGTATGCCCGGCTGCCCGGTGATGATGACCACTGCACGTTCCTGCTCGGCGCGGTCGAGGGCGGCGTTGAAGGCGATGATGACATCCGGCGAGATGGCGTTGACCTTGCCGTTGTTCAGGGTCAGGGTGGCGATGCCGTCTTCGGCGTGGTAGGTAATCAGCTCGCTCATGGCAGAGTCCTTTGGGTGGCGTGCTTGCGACGTTACCCAGCACTGCCTGCCAGGTAAAGCAGCAAGGCTGACTGGCCGGTCAGCGTTTGCCCGGCATGCCTTGGCGCGCCGGGGCAGGGCCTGTGCAGGCGGTAAAAGCGCAGGCGAGAATGGCAGCATTGCCTTGGCGACCTCGGGTTTTCAGTGAATTTGCATAAACGCATGAAATTTCTGAAAAAAATGCTTGCCAAAGAAAAGCTCTTCCACTAAATTAGCGCGCCTCGACAGGCTGAAAGGCTTGAAGAGAAACGGTGAAGTGTCCGAGTGGTCGAAGGAGCACGCCTGGAAAGTGTGTATACGAGAAATCGTATCAAGGGTTCAAATCCCTTCTTCACCGCCACATTCTACAAAAAGCCCCCGCGCTGAAAAGCTCGGGGGCTTTTTGTTTTCACAGCGCTAATGGCGCTGCTCCGTGGCCCCTTGCCACCCTGTGGGGGCGAGTAACCCCGCCCCCACAGAAGATTGATCAGAAGCTCACGGATGCCGACAAGCGTGCCGTGCGCGGCGCGCCCTGGAACAGGTAGTTGTCCCCCAGGTAATCCCCCACATCGCGCCAGTAGCGTTTATCGAACACGTTATCCACGGTCAACCGCAGCACCGTGTCATACCCCCCGATGCGCGTGCGGTAACGGCTACCCACATCAAAGACGGTATAACCT
The DNA here is from genome assembly GCF_014269165.1 of Pseudomonas sp. SWRI68. Classification (NCBI taxonomy): domain Bacteria; kingdom Pseudomonadati; phylum Pseudomonadota; class Gammaproteobacteria; order Pseudomonadales; family Pseudomonadaceae; genus Pseudomonas; species Pseudomonas sp. SWRI68. The sequence continues at coordinate 768,463 of NZ_JABWRU010000001.1, forward strand.
CCCACCTCGACATTGCCCGCCTGGCTGGCATATTTGCTGGCGCTGTAGCGCGCACCTCCGAGTAACGCCAGGCCCGGTACCGGCAGGCTGTATTCGGCCTGCAGGGCCGCACGCAGCTTGGGCACGTTGATGGCCTGGTGGCCTTCGTAAGCATCGGTCCCGCTGTTTTTTACCCGCGCGCGGATGGCGGCGGCGCTGGCCTGAACCTGCAGGTTCGAGGTCACCCAGCCGCTGGCACCCAGCTCCAGGCCGGTGTTCTTCTGTTGGCCCTGCTGGACGTAGGTGAAGTTACCCTCGCCATCCGGGCGTGCGTATTGGTACGCCTGGCGGATCTGGAACAGCGCGGCAGTGAAACTTAAGCCCTGCCAGTCACGCTTGATGCCCAGCTCCAGTTGGCGAGACAAGGTCGGGGCGAGGATCTCGGCAGCGTTGCTGGCAAACCAGGGGGCGGTGCCACCGGCCGACAAGCCTTTTGAGTAGCTTGCGTACAGCGTGGTGTCCGGGCTTGGTTTGTAGATGAGCGCAGCGTTAGGAAGCAATTGATACTGTTGAGTATGTCGCCCGGCTTCACCGTCCTCCTTCCATGTTTTCTCGTCGAGGCGTACCTCACGGGCGCCAATCACGGTTTGCCAATGTTCGTTGAACGTGATGCGGTCGCTGATGAACAGGCCATACTGGCGACTGTCGAGGCGACGCTCGCTTGAGCCAATCGGTTTGTCTGATGGCGGTTGAGCTGGCGACCCGCTGTAGATATTTCCAGGATGTTCCAGCAACTCGTTGTAGTAACTGCGTTGATCGAGTGTCCGTCGTTGCGCGCTGGTTCCCAGTGTCAGCTCATTACTAACCCCCATGGTGTCGAAACGACCATTGAGCGTGGCCTGTGCCTCATCTATGCGGCGCGTATCGTCGGGGCTGCGGAAGTCGTAGATGTCGTAATCACCCTCTGGGCTGAAGTGTGACTGCCAGCCATCTTCGCTGCCCCACGCAAACGCGCTGTAATCGTCGATCACCACCTTGCTGCGCGATGCACTCAACGTCCCGGTCCATGTCTCGCTGAAGCGGTATTCGAAGCGCCCACCCAGGTTCAGCGAATCGTTCTGCACCGGCTTGGCCCACTGTTGGTAGGCCAGGCGATCATCCGGGTCGATACCGTGGGGCACCTGCGTGCCGCCGAGCAACTGGTAACCGGGAACCGAGCGCTGCTCGCGGTGCTGGTACTCGGCGTCCAGCTGCAAGGTAGCATCCGGGCTGATCTGCCAGTCAAAGGCCAGCGAGGCGAAGTCGCGCTTGCCGTCGGCATGGTCGACATAGCTGCGGATGTCCTCATGGGCCAGGTTGGCGCGCAGGCCGAACTGCCGCTCACTGCCGAACCAGCCGCCCAGGTCGGTGGCCAGGTAGCGCTCGCCCTGTTCGTTGGTCGACACCGTCACGCTACGCACGTCTTCGGCGCGCTTGGTCACGTAGTTGATCAGCCCGCCAGGCTCCGAAACGCCACTCTGCAGGCCGGACAAGCCCTTGAGCAGCTCCACTTGCTGCTTGTTTTCCAGGGCCACGTTCTGCTCGCCAGCGAGGGTCTGGCCATTGATCCGGTAGCTGCTGGCGGCATTGAGCGCGAAGCCGCGTACGTTGAAGTTTTCGTAATAGCCGATGGGCGCATAGCTTTCACCCACCGAGGCATCGCTTTGCAGCACTTCGCTGAGCTTGCGCACCTGGCGGTCCTCCAGCAGTTGCTGGCTGAACACGCTGACCGAGGCCGGGGTGTCGAGCAGTGGCGCGGCCTGCAAGCCTGCTACCGACGCTTCGCGTACCTGGTAGCCGTCGTCGCCATAGCGGTCGGAAACCCGCAGTGGCTCCAGCATGACGCTGTCTTCGGCAAGACCATGAGGGCAATGCAAGGCTAGGCCCAGGCTGAGCAAGCTCAGGGGCAGGCGGGGGCGAAGCGGGGGCATGCGGGGCTCCTGAAGGCCGGTACGGGCCGTGAAAAAGGCGGCATCTTAACAGCCGCCTTCACCCTGAAACGATCAGGGCCTCGCGATATTCAGTGGTTGCTGGCCGGGCGCTTGTGCTGGCGCCAACTGTCGTCGATCTTCGACCAGGTCTTGCCATCGGTGACGGCCAACAGTTTGCGCCCATCCTTGAAGGTGGCAAGGAAGGTGGCTTCTTGCTCCTTGCCGCCCAGCCAGAGCCCGGCCAGCAACCCCACCGGGCCGGCCACCAGGGCGCCCGCCACACCCCAGCCGAGGGCAGTGCCCAGGCTGCGGCTGGACTCCAGGCTGGCCAACCTGAGGTCGCTGATGCGCGTGAGGGAGATCCGCTCGCCCGGCGAAGGGCTGCGCGGGGTCTTGAGTGTGAGCGATCCGTTGCGATACTCGCCTTCACCTTGCAAGAAATCGCCGGATTGCACCGTGAGTCTTGTCATTGGGTCGTCCTGTCAGAAGGGCATTGTCCAGCGCCTACTGAGCGCTGCCCGCCCTGGCAAGTCAACGGCCAAGCGACGGAGGGTAGTGCGTTGCAGTGTCGCGGCCCAAGCGCTTGCGCTCGGCCAGCGCCCAGGCCAGCAGCGCCACTGTACCGATCACCAGCCCGGCAACGACGATGCCGATCCAGCCTTGGCGCTGGAACAGTTGCGTGCCCAGCAGCGACCCCAGCGCACCGCCGATGAAGTAACAGGTGATGTAGCCGGCATTGAGCCGCGTGCGTGCCTCAGGCCGCAGCGCGATCACCGCATTCTGGTTGCTGACGTGCACCAGTTGCACTGCCAGGTCGAGCATCAGCACCCCCAGCAGCAGGGCCGGCAGCGAATATTCGGCAAAGCCCAGCGGCACCCACGACAGCAGCAGTACCACCAACCCCACCGTGGTGCCCAGCGAGCCCTTGCCGCGGTCAGCCAGGCGCCCGGCCCAGTTGGCCGACAGTGCCCCCGCCGCGCCGGTCAGGCCGAACAGGCCGATTACCGCATCCGAGTAAAAGTAAGGCTCTTGTGCCAGCAAAAATGCCAGCGGTGTCCAGAACAGCGCGAACAGGCTGAACGCCAACAGGCCGAGCAACGCCCGCAGGCGCAGCACCGGTTCTTCGAAGAACAGGCGGAATACCGAGCCGATCAGCGCCGGGTATTTCAGCCCGGCAGGGTTGTGATGCTGCGGCAAGCTGCGGTACAGGGCAAAGGCAGTGATGGCCATCAGCACGGCGGCCAGTACGTAGATACTGCGCCAGCCCCCCAGTTCAGCCATGAAGCCGGCCGCCGTGCGGGCCAGCAGGATACCCAGCAACAAGCCGCTCATCAGGGTGCCGATCGCGCGCCCGCGCTGATGCGGCTCACTCAAGGTCGCGGCCATGGGTACCAGGATCTGCGCCACCACCGAGAACAGGCCGGTCAGCGCGGTGCCTAGCAGCAACCACGGCAGGTTCGGCGCGCAGGCGCTGATGACCAGGCCGAGGGTGGCGATGGCGGTCATCACAGTGATCAGGCGGCGCTGTTCGAACAGGTCGCCCAGCGGTGCCAGCAACAGCAGGCCGGCGCCGTAGCTGAGCTGGGCGGCGATGACGATGCTGCCGGCGCTGGCGGTACTCAGCCCGAATTGCTGGGCGATGCTGTGCAGCAACGGCTGGGCATAGTAGTTGCTGGCCACGGCCAGGCCGGTGGCGGTGGCCATCAGCAGAATCAGGGCGCGACTGAGGGTTGGGGTGTTCATGGGAATCTCGAGGGCAGGGGGCTTTATTCTAGGGCCGGTAGGGGTAGGGCAGTTGAGTTTTAGTGCCCTGCACCCCGCCGCCTTCACCACATCAAGCCGCAAAGCCACCATCGGCCGTCAAACTGGCCCCGGTGATATACCCCGCCTCCGGCCCCGCCAGGTAAGCCACAAAACTGGCAATCTCATCCACCTGCCCATAACGCCCGATCGCCATCAGCGGTATCAGGCTTTCGGCAAACTCGCCGCTGGCCGGGTTCATGTCGGTGTCCACCGGGCCGGGCTGCACGTTGTTGACGGTAATGCCCTGCGGGCCAAGGTCGCGGGCCATGCCCCGGGTCAGCCCCACCAGTGCCGACTTGCTCATGGCATAGGGTGCGCCACCGGCAAACGGCATCCGCTCGGCGTTGGTGCTACCGATATTGATGATGCGCCCACCCTGGCCCATGTAGCGCACGGCTGCCTGGCTGGCGACGAACACACTGCGCACGTTCACCGCCAGCATGCGGTCGAAATCGGCCAGGTCGAACTCGGCAATCGGGGCCACGGTCAGCACACCGGCGTTGTTGACCAAGATGTCGAGCCCACCGAAGGCCTTGGCGGTGTCATCCACCGCCAACTGCACGGCTGCCGCGTCGGCGCTGTCGGCCCGCAGGGCCAGGGCCTGGCCGCCATTGCCGATGATTTCCTGGGCCAGCTGTTCGGCCGGGCCGGCCGAGCTCACGTAGGTGAAGGCAACCCGTGCGCCTTCGCGGGCCAGGCGGCGGACGATGGCTGCGCCAATGCCACGGGAACCGCCTTGGACCAGGGCTACTTTACCGTCGAGGGGAAGTTGTTTGGACATGCTGATCTCCTGCTGGGAAGCAAGGCCGAATGCCTTGGATGGGCGCAGTATCGGTGGCTAATTACCTGCTGATAAGATGGCAATCACTATCAGCAGAGTAAACCTTTGGTTGTGAATCATGGCCATGGAGTCTTTCAACGCCCTCGAGTGCTTTATCCGTAGCGCCGAGGTTGGCAGTTTTGCCGAGGCTGCCCGCCGTCTGAGCCTCACGCCTGCCGCAGTCGGCAAGCATGTGGCCCAACTGGAGGCCCGGTTGGGCGTGCGCCTGTTCCAGCGTAGTACCCGCAAGCTGACCCTGACCGAAGCGGGCCAGCGCTTTCTGGGGGAGGTGAGTGACAGCTTTCGCACCATCCAGTATGCCGTGGCCAACCTGGCCAGTGCCGAAGGCCAGCCGGCCGGGTTGCTGCGGGTGAGCATGGGCACGGTGTTCGGGCGGCTCTATGTGTTGCCGCTGTTGGGGGAGTTTTTGCGTCGTTACCCCGCTATTACCCCAGACTGGCATTTCGACAATCGCCAGGTCGATTTGATCGGCCAGGGTTTCGATGCGGCCATTGGGGGTGGTTTCGAGCTGCCACTGGGCGTGGTGGCGCGCAAGTTGACCCCCGCCCATCGGGTGCTGGTGGCGGCGCCTGGCTATCTGGACCAGCGCCCACCCATCGATGGCCCGCAGGCGTTGCAGCGCCATGACGGAATCCTGATTCGCTCACCCCAGACCGGACGGGTGCGCTCCTGGCCGCTGACCAGCCGCTGGCAGGAGCAGCAGCCGTTGCTGCTGCGTCAGGCGATGACCATGAGTGATTCGGATGCGGCTTGTGCGGTTGCGCAGCAGGGTTTGGGCATCGCATTGGTCAGTTTGCCGTTTGCGGTACCTTACCTGCAGGCAGGGCGACTGCAGCGGGTGTTGCCGGACTGGTATGTGGACGATGGGCATATCAGCTTGTATTACGCCGAGCACAAACTGTTGCCGAGGAAGACGCGGGCGTTCATCGATTTTGTCGTGGAGCAGTTTGCGCAGCAGGGGTTGGCGGGGCAATTCGATGCGTTGCAGCGCCTTTAGATGAATGTTGCCTAGCCCGGCCTTTTCGCGGGGCAAGCCCGCGCCCACAGGTACCGCACAAGTCTTGGGTTAAGTGAAGATGATCTTGTGGGAGCGGGCTTGCCCCGCGAAGAGGCCAGCTCAGACGACCTCACTAATGAACAGTACCTGTGCCCCCAGGCTCACCTCATCATCGACCCGCTTGCCCATCAGCTGTTGCCCCAGCGGCGAGCGTGGTGTAATCACCGTCACCAGCTCGTCGCCGTCGCCAATCTTCAACCCCGCCGCCTCGGGCCCGAGAAACAGCCGGCGCTGCTGGCCATCCTCATCCTCAAGGGTCACCAGATTGCTCACTTGTATACCCCGCAGCGGGTCGTAGTCGCGCAGTAGCAGTTGCTGGTAGATCTGCAGCGCCTGGCGGATCTCGGCCGTGCGGCGCGCCTGGCCGGTGGCGAGGTACGAGGCTTCCAGGCCTAGCGTGTCGTACTTGTTCTCGGCGATGTTCTCTTCGGCGGTGGCAGCTTCGTACGCGGTCTGCGCCGCGCGGCTCAGCACGTCCACGTCATGTTCGAGGGTCGCGACGATGCGCGTGAGAAGCAGGGGCTTGTCCATCTTCAGTAACAGAACTCCAGCACATTGGCCTGGCTTTTATCGGTAGGTGCGGTGCGGTTCTGCTGCAGCCAGAACTGGCACTTGGGGCTGTTGAGGTTGCGCGGGTTACCCTGGGCGGCCTCGGCGGCCTGTTGCCGTTCCTGTTGTTGCAGGATGCCCTTGTAGCGCTCGAACATCTCACCCTGCGCATCCACCGGGGGCGCGGCGGGTTGGCCGAGGGCAGGGGCCAGGGCCTGGGCAACCGGCTGCACCTGCTCGGGCCACAGTTGCACTGCCAGCCATAGGCTCACGGCGATGGCCACGGCGCCCAGCCACAGGCCAATGGCCACGCACAGGCTCAGTTGCAAAGGCTTGAGGGTGATCTTCAGCTCGCGGTGGCGGGGCATGGCGGCCTCCTGGCAGGGTGGGGCGGCGTGCATTGTCGCACGCTGCTGGCGAATTTTACCCGCAGGTGCTTTTGTCGACGACAATTTATCCGCAGAATCCGCGGTTTTCCGCACCATGAGGGGGAGGGCACATGAAGGCCACCTGGGACATCTTTTGCACCGTCGTCGACAATTATGGCGATATCGGCGTGACCTGGCGCCTGGCGCGGCAACTGGTGGACGAGCACGAAATCGCAGTGCGCCTGTGGGTGGACGACCTGAATGCCTTCGTGCCGATGTGCCCCGGGGCCGATGCCGCAGCGTTGCAGCAGTGGCAGCAGGGCGTCGATGTGCGCCAGTGGCCGGCCGAATGGGTGCCGATTGAGCCCGCAGATGTGGTGATCGGCGCCTTCGCCTGCCAGTTGCCGGCGCACTATGTCGAGGCCATGCGCGCCCGGGCGAAGCCGCCGCTGTGGCTGAACCTCGAATACCTCAGCGCCGAGCACTGGGTGGAAGGCTGCCACGGCTTGCCGTCCCCCCAGGCCAACGGCTTGCGCAAGGTGTTCTTCTTCCCCGGCTTTACCGAGAAGACCGGCGGCCTGTTGCGCGAGGCCACGCTGCTGGCGCGGCGCCAGGCCTTCGAACAGTCCGCCGAGGCCCGCCAGGCGTTCTTGCAACGGCTTGGTGTGTACCCCGAGGTGCAGACGCGGCTGATCTCGCTGTTCGCCTATGAAAACACCCAGCTGGGCAATTGGCTGGATGCGTTGGCGGCAGATAGCCAGCCGACCCACCTGCTGGTGCCGCAAGGGCGCATTCTGGCTGACGTCGGCAGCTGGTTGGGCCTGGTCCGGCTGGAGGTGGGTGATGTGCGCGTCCGTGGGGCGCTGACCGTGCAGATTTTGCCGTTCGTCAGCCAGGACGATTATGATCGGTTGCTGTGGAGCTGCGATTTCAATGCCGTGCGCGGCGAAGACTCCTTCGTGCGCGCGCAATGGGCCGGTCGCCCGATGCTGTGGCACATCTACGTGCAGGACGAGAACGCCCATTGGGAAAAGCTCGAAGCGTTCCTTGAGCATTATCGACACGGCCTGTCAGCCGATGCCTCTGCCGCCCTGGTGGCATTGTGGCGTGCCTGGAACATGGACCGTGACGTCGGCCAGGCGTGGCAAGCGGCCCAGCAACACTGGCCAGAACTGCAACAGCATGCCCGTGATTGGGCGGCCCGTCAGGCCACTCGGCCAGACCTTGCCATGGCGCTGGTACAGTTTTACCGAAATTGGCTATGATATGCGGCCTCGATTTTTATAAATCCATCCAGATTCGGATACTTCGCAATGAAAACTGGTAAAGAACTGAAACCCGGTACCGTACTGCGGATCGACAACGACCCGTGGCTGGTGCAAAAAGCTGAGTTCACCAAATCGGGCCGTAACAGCGCGATCATGAAGACCAAGCTGAAGAACCTGCTGACCGGCTACAAGACCGAAACCGTATACGGTGCGGACGACAAGCTGGACGATGTGATCCTGGATCGCAAAGAAGCGACCCTGTCGTTCATCAGCGGTGACACGTACACCTTCATGGACACCACCGACTATTCCATGTACGAGCTGAACGCCGAGGATATCGAAGCCGTTCTGCCGTTCATCGAAGAAGGCATGGAAGACATCTGCGAAGCCGTCTTCTTCGAAGGCCGCCTGGTGTCGGTAGAACTGCCGACCACCATCGTGCGCCAGGTTGACTACACCGAAGGTTCCGCTCGCGGCGACACTTCGGGCAAGGTCATGAAACCTGCCAAGCTGAAGAACGGTACTGAGCTCAGCGTTGCTGACTTCATCGAAATCGGCGACCTGATCGAGATCGATACCCGCGAAGGCGGTTCGTACAAAGGCCGCGCCAAGAAGTAAGTGTTCTTGAGATGCAGCAAAAAACCCGGCCTCGGCCGGGTTTTTTTATACCTGTGTTCAGACCGTCACATGCAGCCTTACATCCACATTGCCGCGGGTGGCATTGGAGTAAGGGCAGACCTTGTGCGCCTTCTCCACCAGCCCTTCGGCATCGGCCTGGGCCAGGCCTGGCAGGTTGATGTGCAGGTCGATGTCCAGGCCGAAACCACCCTCAATCTGGCCAATGCCCACCTTGGCAGTGATCGAGGCATCTGCTGGCAGGGCTTTCTTCTCTTGCCCGGCAACAAACTTCAGGGCACCGATGAAGCAGGCCGAGTAGCCGGCAGCGAACATCTGCTCTGGGTTGGTGCCTTCACCCCCCGCGCCGCCCAATTCCTTGGGGGTGCTCAGCTTGACCTCCAGCTTGCCGTCGCTGGAGCGGGATTTGCCGTCGCGCCCGCCGGTGGAGGTGGCTTCGGCGATGTACAGCGGAGTGACCTTTTGCATCTTGAGCCTCGCTAACGTGCTGTGCGCGACCTGGGGTGAGGTGGCGCTGGGTGGGTGTGGGATTTAAATTAGCGCGCAATTAGTTTGCGCGCAAGATAAATATTCACCGCTCATCCGAACGGCCATCTCACAGCATAGCGCTCAGAGGTTTTTCTGCAGGTTTTCGCGCAGGTCCAGCAGGTCGGCTTGCAGCTGTTGCAGGCGCTGCAAGCTGCGCCCGCTGGCCTTGAGGATGCACGGTGGCACCTGTTTGGCCTGTTGCTGCAGGTCGCGGCCCTTGTCGGTCAACTGCACCAATACCACCCGTTCGTCCTCGCGGCTGCGGGTGCGCTTGAGCAGGCCTTCGCTTTCCAGGCGCTTGAGCAGCGGGGTCAGCGAGCCAGGGTCGGTGAGCAGGTGCTGGCTGATCTCGCCCACGGTCAGGCCGTCCCGCTCCCATAGCACCAGCATCGCCAAGTATTGCGGGTAGGTCAGGCCCAGCGCCTGCAGCAGCGGTTTGTAGACCTTGGTCATCAGCAACGAGGTTGAATGCAGGGCGAAGCAGACCTGGTTGTCCAGCAGCAGCTCGTCACAGGAGGCTTGGGTGTCGGCGTTCATGCAGGTCCTTGGAATCATCAATGGGAAAATCTAGCACGCTGATCATCAGTGCGTTCACTGCCAGCGCAGTTCACTGCGCAGCGCCAGGTCCCAGGGTGGAATGGGGCTGAAACGGCTCTTGAGAAATTCGAGCAGCAAACGGCTGCGAGAGTTCGTTTCATGTGCAAGGCGCAGCGCATAAATACCGCTGCTCTCTGCTGCCGGCAGGCCGCCGTCGCAGAACAGCGCAATCAGTTCGCCGCGCAGCAGGTATTCGCTGATCAGCCAGGTGGGCAGGTGGGCGACGCCTAAACCGGCCAGGGCGCCAAACAGCAAGGTTTCGGCGTTGTTGGCGGCCATGCGCATGCGTGTTGGCCGATACAGTCGGGCCTGGCCCGCCACGTTGAAGCGCCAGGCGAAAGGCGGTGCCAGGCCGTCCCAGTCCAGGCCGTCATGTTCAGGCAGTTCGCTGGGGCACGCCGGTACGCCACGGCTGGCCAAGTAGGCTGGGCTGGCGCAGGCGATGCGCACCATGTACGCCAGCGGCGTGGCCACCAGGCGGGTGTCGGCCAGGGGACCTGCGCGCAACACCAGGTCGACCTCGCCCAGGTGGCTGCCGTGCAGGTCGACGAAGCTGTCGATCAGACGCAGGTGCACGTCCAGCCCCGGGTACGCCACCAGAAAGTCGGCGATGGCCGGGGCCAGGTGGCGGCGGCCGAACGCGGCGGGGGCGTCGATGCGGATCAAGCCTTCCGGGGCGCTGCTCAATGACACGGCTTCGGCGCGGGCCAGGCGTAGTTCCTCGATGATACGCCGTGCGCGCTCGGCAAAGGCATTGCCTGCCGGTGTGGCACGCACCGCGTGAGTGCTGCGGGTGAACAGGCGGCTGCCCACCGCGTTTTCCAGGTTGTCGATGCGCCGGGCCACGGCCGAGGGCGTCAGCGGGTGGCGCCGAGCGGCGGCGGAAAAACTGCCGGTTTCCAGCACATCGAGGAACAGGCTGAGTTGGTCGGTAAGGATGTCAGGGCTCATGGCGGCTCGGCTTTGCAGAAAACGCACAGCCATTGTGCGCTGCTGTGCGTTTCCCCACCAGCCCCGACTCGGTAGCATGCGCCCATTGCTAAAGAACGGCACAAGAGGCCCTGATGATCGAGTGGTTGTTGTATAGCGTGCTGGGCGCAGCCCTGGGCACCATGGGCGGTTTGTTCGGCATCGGCGGTGGGCTGATTGCCATCCCGGCGCTGGGCGTGTTGTTCGGGCTGGACCAACAGCTGGCGCAGGGCACTGCGTTGGTCATGGTGGTACCGAATGTGTTGCTGGCGCTGTGGCGCTACCACCAGCGCAATCGCATCGAACTGCGTCATGCGCTGCCGTTGGCGTTGTGCAGTTTGCTGTGCGCCTGGCTGGGTTCGATCTGGGCGGTGGGCATCGATGCCCAGGCCATGCGCCTGGGGTTTGTCGGTTTTCTGGTGGCGCTGGCCATCTGGAACGTGGCGCGGATGTTCTTGAGGGTTGCGCCGCCAAGCCCTGAAATGCGCTATGCCTGGCCATGGCTGGGGGTGCTGGGCAGCTTTGCCGGAACCATGGGTGGGCTGTTCGGGGTGGGAGGCGCGGTGGTTGCGACGCCGATACTGACCAGTGTGTTCGGCACCACGCAGGTGGTGGCGCAAGGGCTCTCGCTGGCATTGGCGGCGCCCAGTACGGCGGTGACTCTGCTGACGTATGGCGTGCACCAGAGTGTCGATTGGGCGGTGGGGATACCCTTGGCGGTGGGTGGGTTGCTCAGCATCAGCTGGGGCGTGAGGTTGGCGCATGCCTTGCCAGAGAAAGTGTTGCGGGCGATGTTTTGTGTGTTTCTGGTGGTGTGCGCGGTGATGCTGGGGTTTGAGCTTTGAGCTTTGAGCTTTGAGCTTTGGGGGCCGCGGTGCGGCCCTTTCGCGACGCAAGGCCGCTCCTACTTGAAGCCTTCGACGATGTAGTCGGCCATGCAATCGGTGATCGGCGAAGGGTTCTGCGTACTGCGCACCAACATCACATTGGCCACCGGTAACTGCGGCAACCCATCGTTATCGCCGAGAATCCGGATATTGCCGCCCACCAGGCTCTGCAACTGCGCCGTTACTGCCAGCCCGGCCGTGACGATGGCAAAGATCGCCGCCAGGCTGGGGCTGGTATAGGCAATGCGGTAGTCGATGCCCTGTGCCTCCAGCGCATTGCAGGTCCAGGCGCGGCAAAAGCAGTCGGTATTGAACAGCGCCACCGGCATGGGCCGTTGCTCCTGTGGGCAAAACCCTTCGGCCGCAGCCCACACCAGGCGCTCCTGGCGCAGCAACTGGCCAACTTCGTTGCCCGGCTCGCGGGTGACGATGGTCAGGTCCAGGTCCTGGCGCAGCATCAACTGCTTCGACGAGTCGCAATGCACCTCCACCTGCACCAGCGGGTAGGCCTGGGCAAAACTCGACAGGATGGTCGGCAGAAAGCGCATGGCGTAGTCGTCCGGCGTGCCGATGCGCACTACCCCGACCATGTGCGGCATGCGCAAGGTATTGAACACTTCCCCGTGCAGCTTGAGGATGCGCCTGGCGTAGCCGAGCAGTACCTGCCCCTCGGCGGTAAGGCGCACCTGGCGACCATCGCGCTCGAACAGCTGGCGCTGCAGGATATCTTCCTCCAGGCGTTTCATCTGCATGCTCACCGCCGACTGGGTGCGGTTGACCACCTCGCCGGCGCGCGTGAAGCCGCCTTGTTCGGCAATGGCGACGAAAGTGCGCAACACGTCGGCATCGAGGCTTTGATACTGGGACATAGCATCAATCTCCGAGATGCATGGCATCAGAAACATTCGTTGGATTGATCTTAAGCCCGGCGTGAGACTGGAGCCATCAACACGGAGGGCTTCACGATGAAAGGTCATGTCAGCAGCATTCAGCAACCAGTCGTCTCACTGAACCACCTGTGGCATGCAGCGCTGCAGCGCCCGGCGCGCTGGCTCGAGCTGTACCGTCAGCGTCGGGAACTGGCCCGGCTCAGCGATGCGACATTGCACGATCTGGGGTTGAGCCGGGCGGATATCCAGCAAGAGGCCGAACGGCATTTCTGGGATGATCCGCTGCGTAAATGACGGCGCCCGAACCTCAGCGCCGAACCTGCTTGAGGGTTTCGGCAATCAGAAACGCCAATTCCAACGACTGGTCGGCGTTCATCCGCGGATCGCAATGGGTATGGTAGCGGTCCGACAAGCCATCCTCGGTAATCGGCCGGGCACCACCGATGCACTCGGTGACGTTCTGCCCGGTCATTTCGATATGGATACCGCCGGCATGGCTGCCTTCGGCCTGGTGCACCTGGAAGAACTGCTTCACCTCATCGAGAATCTGCGCAAAGTCGCGAGTCTTGTAGCCGCTGCTGGCCTTGATGGTGTTGCCGTGCATCGGGTCGGAGCTCCACAGCACCTTGCGGCCTTCGCGCTCGACGGTGCGGATCAGCCCTGGCAGATGGTCGCCAACCTTGTTGGCCCCCATGCGCACGATCAGGTTCAGGCGGCCAGGGTCATTGCTTGGGTTGAGGGTGTCGATCAGGCGGATCAACTCCTCGGGGTTCATGCTTGGGCCAACCTTGACCCCGATCGGGTTATGCACGCCACGCAGGAACTCCACATGGGCGCCATCGAGCTGGCGCGTGCGGTCGCCGATCCACAGCATGTGCGCCGAGCAGTCGTAGTAGTCGCCGGTCAGGCTGTCCTGACGCACGAACGCTTCCTCATAATTGAGCAGCAACGCTTCGTGGGCGGTGAAGAAGCTGGTCTCGCGCAGTTGCGGCGCGCTGTCCAGCCCGCAGGCCCGCATGAAGGCCAGGGTCTCGTCGATGCGGTTGGCCAGCTGATGGTACTTGTCGGCCAGCGCCGAGTTGGCGATGAAGTCCAGGTTCCATTTGTGCACCTGGTGCAGGTCGGCAAAGCCGCCCTGGGCAAAGGCGCGTAACAGGTTGAGGCTGGCGGTGGCCTGGTGGTAGGCCTGCAGCAGGCGGTCCGGGTCGGGGATGCGGCTTTTTTCGTCGAAACCGATGCCGTTGACGATGTCGCCACGGTAGGCGGGCAGGGTGACGTTGCCAATGGTTTCGTCGCCCGATGAGCGTGGCTTGGCAAATTGCCCGGCCATGCGCCCGACCTTGACTACCGGGCAGCCGGCAGCAAAGGTCATGACAATGGCCATCTGCAGCAGCACCTTGAAGGTGTCGCGGATCTTCGCCGCCGAAAACTCGGCAAAGCTCTCGGCGCAGTCGCCGCCCTGCAGCAGGAAGGCGCGGCCTTCGGTCACCTCGGCGAACTGCCGGCGCAGCTCGCGCGCCTCGCCTGCGAACACCAGTGGCGGGTAGCTGGCCAGGGTCTGCTCGACCTTGAGCAAGTGCGCGGCGTCGGGGTAGGTCGGTTGCTGCTGGATCGGCAGGGCACGCCAGCTGTCAGGGCTCCACGGTGCGTTCATCTCGGGCTCGATGTTGTCGGTTATAGGCTTTTGGCCATGGTAACAGCTGCCGTCGTGCTTGTTGCATCGGGGGTGTTGGCGGACAATGCGCGTTTTTGCACGGGCGAGTGGCGAACATGACGGCGGAACGGGAAGAGCGGCTACTGGCACGGGTCGAAGATGCCTTTGGCGTCATCAGCGTGTACGAGGTGGACGACTACCGTTTTCTCGAATTCGGCGATGCCATCGAGCAGAGCTGCGTGTTCACCGCCGACCCGAGCTGGCTGGAATATGACTACACCCGCGCCATGCTGGTCGGTGCGCTGTGCCACGAGCAGCCAGAGAGTGCGCTGTTTCTGGGCCTTGGCGCGGGTACGCTGACGCAGGCGTGCATGAAGTTCCTGCCGCTGGAGGACATCGAGGCCATCGAGCTGCGCGCGGACGTGCCGCGCCTGGCCATGGAATACCTGGGCCTGGACGATGACCCGCGCCTTTACGTGCGGGTGGGAGATGCCCTCGAACTGCTGCCCAGCGCCGAAAAGGCCGACCTGGTTTTCGTCGACCTCTATACCGACCACGGCCCGGGTGTCGGGCACTTGGCCTGGACATTCCTGGAAAACTGCCAGAAGCAGCTCAACCCAGGCGGTTGGCTGGTGATCAACCAATGGGCCAGCGATGACGGCAAGCCGCTGGGCGCGGCGCTGTTGCGCGGGTTGTACCACCGCCATTACTGGGAGCTGCCGGTGAAGGAGGGTAATGTGATCCTGCTGGTGCCGGCGGACTTGGAACAGATGCTGGACCTGGACGGTTTGCGGGCGCGGGCCGAGGCGCTGGCGCCGCAGTTGGGGTATAGCCTGGCCAGCCTGATCCGTGAGATCCGGCCGGCGACCTGAGGGCCGGTAGCGTAGGGTAGGCGGGAATCGATTCAGCCTGCGGTTGGCTGATGGCGCGATACTGGCCCTTGCCCCCGAAAATTTTCCTCACGTAACCCGTTAATTCGGGTATAGTACGCGCCGGTCTTTTAGCGGACCTCAAAATCAGGTGGTGCAAATCCTCCGAGTCCAGCTTCGGCTGTTCGTCCGCTAGGCGGACCTTCCCAAGTTTTTCTTTTTCAATCGTTTTCGCAAATCCCCGCCGCCAAAGCTGCCTGGGTGACCTTCTGGTCTTTCAAGGCATGTGCAGCTTTGGAGCATGGGTCTTTGCGGATGCACCTAGAGGCAGACCCATGACCCAGGAAACCGGCGGATTCGCCGCTCTCGAACTCAATCCGAATATTGTTGCTGCTGTGCTGGCTACCGGCTATGAAGAGCCGTCCGCCATCCAGCATCAGTCGATCCCGATCATCCTCGCCGGTCACGACATGATCGGCCAGGCGCAGACTGGCACCGGCAAGACCGCTGCCTTCGCCCTGCCGATCCTCAACAAGATCGACGTGAGCAAGCGCGAACCGCAAGCCCTGATCCTGGCGCCAACCCGTGAGTTGGCGCTGCAAGTTGCTACCGCTTTCGAAACCTACGCCAAGCAGATGCCGGGCGTTAACGTGGTCGCTGTTTACGGTGGTGCCCCGATGGGCCCACAGCTGCGTGCCATCCGTAACGGCGCACAAATCGTCGTTGCTACCCCGGGCCGTCTGTGCGACCACCTGCGTCGTGACGAAAAAGTCCTGTCGACCGTACAGTACCTGGTACTGGACGAAGCCGACGAGATGCTCAAGCTGGGCTTCATGGACGACCTCGAAGTGATCTTCGATGCCATCCCGGCCAGCCGTCAGACCGTACTGTTCTCCGCAACCCTGCCGTCGTCGATCCGTTCGATCGCCGAGCGTCACCTGCGTGAACCCAAGCACGTCAAGATCCAGAGCAAGACCCAGACCGTTACCGCGATCGACCAGGCTCACCTGATGGTGCATGCCGACCAGAAGATCCCGGCTGTGCTGCGTCTGCTGGAAGTCGAAGAGTTCGACGCGCTGATCGCCTTCGTGCGTACCAAGCAAGCCACCCTGGACCTGGCCGCCGCGCTGGAAGCCAAAGGCTACAAGGCTGCTGCGCTGAACGGTGACATCGCCCAGAACCAGCGTGAGCGCGTCATCGACTCGCTCAAGGATGGCCGCCTGGACATCGTCGTCGCTACCGACGTTGCTGCCCGTGGCCTGGACGTACCTCGCATCACTCACGTGTTCAACGTTGACATGCCGTACGACCCAGAGTCCTACGTACACCGTATCGGCCGTACTGGCCGTGCCGGTCGCGAAGGCCGTGCGCTGCTGCTGGTAACCCCGCGTGAGCGCCGCATGCTGCAGGTGATCGAGCGTGTTACCGGGCAGAAGGTTGCCGAAGCTCGCCTGCCCAATGGCCAGGCCGTTCTGGATGCACGCATCAAGAAGCTGACCTCGAGCCTGGCGCCGCTGGTGGCCGAATCGGAAGCCACTCATGGCGACCTGCTCGACCGTCTGACCGCCGACCTGGGTTGCAGCCCGCGTGCCCTGGCTTCGGCCTTGCTGCGCAAAGCAACCAATGGTCAGGCGCTGGACCTGGCTGCGGTAGAGCGTGAACAGCCGCTGGTACCGGGCGTTGGTGCTCCGCGTGAGCGTACCGGTGAACGTGCCGAGCGCAGTGACCGTGGTGACCGCGGTGACCGTGAGCGTCGCGCGCCAATGCCGCTGGCCGAAGGCCGCGTGCGTTGCCGTACTGCCCTGGGTGCCCGTGACGGCATCGCTGCCAAGAACCTGTTGGGTGCGATCCTCAACGAAGGCGGCCTGGCCCGTGACGCTATCGGCCGTATCCAGGTACGCGACAGCTTCAGCCTGGTCGAGCTGCCGGAAGACGGCCTGGAGCGTTTGCTGACCAAGCTCAAGGATACCCGTGTGGCTGGCAAGCAGCTGAAGCTGCGTCGCTACCGCGAGGATTGATCCTGGCGTAATAAAAAAATCCCCGGCATGCGCTGGGGATTTTTTTTGCCTGTGCCGGCTGCTTCGCGGGGCAAGCCCGCTCCCACAGGTATGGCATTGGGCTTGAAAGCACTATCCATCTGTGGGTGCGGGCTTGTCCCGCGAAGAGGCTCGTCAGTCGAACCGATAGATATCCATCCCCAGTGCGCCCAAGGTGAACCCCTGGTGCACCACGCCGAACCCGCCCCCAGCCCCCAGCGCAAAAAACAGCGGCAACAAATGCTCATCGCTGGGGTGGTTACGCACTGCAAACGGCGCCTGGCGTCGGTAATCCAGTAACGCCGCACGGTCATCCTCGGCCAGCCGCTGCACTACCCAATCCCGAAACGCCAACGCCCAAGGCTCGATCGCGTCCGGCCCGGCATGCCAGTCCAACTCGCCGAGGTTGTGAGTGATACTGCCCGAACCAATCAGCAGCACGCCCTGCTGGCGCATCTCGGCCAGCGCCTGGCCGACCTGTAACTGCAAGGCAGGCCCCTGTTGGCTGGGCAGCGAAACCTGAATCACTGGGATGTTGGCGCTCGGGTACATCAAGCTCAGCGGTACCCAGGCGCCATGGTCGAAGAGGCGGTGCGTATCGGTACGTGCTGGCAGGCCAGCAGCGCCCAGTAACGCACACACCTGTTCGGCCAGTGCAGGCTCGCCGGGTGCTGGGTACTGCACGGCGTACAGCGCCGGGGGGAAGCCGTGGAAGTCGTGCCAGGTCTCGGGCTGCTTGCTGCCGGTCACCACCAGCTCGCGGCTTTCCCAGTGCGCCGACACCACCACGATTGCCTTGGGCTGCGCCAAGGCATTGGCCAGCCCGGTCAGCGCCGGCCCGCTGGCGCCCGGGTGCAGGGCCAGCATGGGGGAACCATGGGAAATGAACAGGCTGGGCAGCATGGTGAGGTCCTGAGGGTTAAGATGCTGTCATCTTCGATCAGTTACCGATCGAAATCCAAACCAAGTTTTCTGCGCTTTCTATCGAAGCGCTCGATCAGTATAGGAGCAGTCATGGAGCCAGCGTTCTGGCACAAGCGGTGGGCCGACAACCAGATCGGCTTCCATCAAGCGCAGGTCAATCCCTACTTGCAGGCGCACTGGCCAGCGCTGGCGTTGGCGCCTGGCAGCCAAGTGCTGGTGCCGTTGTGCGGTAAGAGCCTGGACCTGGCCTGGTTGGCAGGGCAGGGCTATCGCGTGCTGGGCGTGGAGCTGTCGCGGCGGGCGGTAGAGGGCTTTTTCCGTGAGCACAGGCTTGAGCCCGAGGTGCTGCACAGGGGCGACTTCGAGGTTTGGCGCAGTGGCGGGGTAGAAGTGTGGTGCGGCGATTTCTTTGCCTTGCAGGTGCAGGACCTGGCCGATTGCGCGGGGTTCTATGACCGCGCGGCGTTGATTGCCTTGCCGCCCGAGATGCGCTTGCGGTACATGCAGTTGCTGGCTGAAGGGTTGCCGTCGGGTAGTCAAGGGCTGTTGGTGACGCTGGGTTATGACCAGGCGCTGTTGCCCGGCCCGCCGTTTTCAGTGGCGGACGCTGAGGTTCGGCAGGGGTTTGCGTGTGGCGAGGTGCAGGCGCTGGAAGCCGTGGAAATTATCGAGCAGAGCGAAAAGTTCGTTCAGGCGGGTGCGACGAGCCTGCTTGAGCGGGTGTATCGCATACAGCTCTGATGGGGTAGCCGTGTAAAAAAAAGGGCGACCGAAGTCGCCCTTTGTTTTTAGCGGGTGGCTCAACCGCGGCGACGCAGCGCCTCGATGCGGTCTTCCAGTGGCGGGTGGCTCATCAGCAGGCCTGCCAGGCCGTGCTTGAGGCCGCCATTGATGCCAAAGGCCTTCATGGTGTCCGGCATGTGCACCGGCAGGCCTTGCTCCACGCGCAAGCGCTGCAGGGCGCCGATCATCGCGGCCGTGCCGGCCAGTTGCGCACCGGCTTCGTCGGCGCGGTACTCGCGGCGGCGCGAGAACCACATGACGATCATGCTGGCCAGGATGCCCAGGATCAATTCGGCAACGATGGTCGCCACGTAGTAGGCGATGCCCTGGCCTTCTTCGTTCTTGAAGATGACCTTGTCGACGAAGTTGCCGATGATGCGGGCGAAGAACATCACGAAGGTGTTCACCACGCCCTGCACCAGTGCCAGGGTGACCATGTCACCGTTGGCCACGTGGCCGATTTCGTGGGCCAGCACCGCACGCACCTCATCGGGCGAGAAGCGCTCGAGCAGGCCCTGGGACACGGCCACTAGGGCGTCGTTACGGTTCCAGCCGGTGGCAAAGGCATTGGCCTCGTACGCGGGGAAGATACCCACCTCGGGCATCTTGATGCCGGCCTCGCGCGACAGCTCTTCGACCGTTTGCAACAGCCACTGCTCGTGGCGGGTGCGCGGCTGGGAGATGATCTGGGTACCGGTGCTCATCTTCGCCATCCACTTGGAGATGAACAGCGAGACGAGGGAGCCGGCAAAACCGAACACGGCGCAGAACACCAGCAGGCTGCTGAGGTTGAGGTCGACCCCGTTGGCGGCCATGAACCCGTTGAAACCGAACAGGCTCAGGGTAATGCTTGCAACCAGCACCACCGCGAGGTTGGTGGCTACAAACAACAGAATGCGCATCATGGTTGTTACGTTCTCCTGACGGATGAGTGTGTTGCTTACTGCGGGGTATATAAGGGGCAAGCCGTGCCGATTCAATCGGGCGACTATTTCAAACTGTGTACGGCGGAGTATGGCAGAGGAAAAGGCTAGGGCTGTGAGGCAGAGCGTTGCAGGATGTAAGAGACATCATATGGGATTGCGGGGGCTGCTTTGCAGCCCATTCGCGGGGCAAGTCGGATCGCCGCACCGCCGCTCCCACAGTAATTCCACAACCCTCAGGTACGGGGTTGCATCTGTGGGAGCGTGCTTGCCCCGGAACGCGCCGGAATTTACTGCGAATAACCCTTTAGGAAGTTCCCGATCCGCCCGATTGCCTGCTCCAGGTCATCTACCCGTGGCAAGGTCACCACACGGAAGTGGTCCGGCCACGGCCAGTTGAACGCCGTGCCCTGTACGATCAGCAGCTTCTCTGACAGCAGCAGGTCGAGCACGAACTTCTCGTCGTTGTGAATCGGGCACACTTTCGGGTCGATCTTCGGGAACGCATACAGCGCGCCCATCGGCTTCACGCAGCTCACGCCGGGGATCGAATTGAGCAGCTCGTAAGTGCGGTTGCGCTGCTCCAGCAGGCGGCCTTGTGGCAGAACCAGGTCATTGATGCTCTGGTAGCCGCCCAGGGCGGTCTGGATGGCGTGCTGGGCCGGCACGTTGGCGCACAGGCGCATGTTGGCCAGCATGTCGATGCCTTCGATGTAGCTCTGGGCGTGGTGTTTAGGCCCGGAAATGATCAGCCAGCCGGAGCGGAAGCCCGCCACCCGGTACGACTTGGACAGACCGTTGAAGGTCAGGCACAGCAGGTCTGGCGCCAGCGAGGCGGTGCTGATGTGCACGGCTTCGTCGTAGAGGATCTTGTCGTAGATCTCGTCGGAGAACACCACCAGGTTGTGCTGGCGTGCCAGCTCCAGCATGCCCAGCAGCAGCTCTTTGGAGTAAACCGCGCCGGTCGGGTTGTTCGGGTTGATGATCACCAGGGCCTTGGTGTTCGGCGTGATCTTGGCCTTGATGTCCTCAAGGTCAGGGAACCAGTCGGCCTGCTCGTCGCACAGGTAGTGCACCGGCTTGCCGCCAGCCAGGCTCACCGCAGCGGTCCACAGTGGGTAGTCCGGGGCCGGAATCAGCACTTCGTCGCCGTTATTGAGCAGTGCCTGCATCGACATGACGATCAGCTCGGACACACCGTTGCCCAGGTAGATGTCCTCGATGGTGACGCCTTCGATTTCTTTTTGCTGGCAGTACTGCATCACCGCCTTGCGCGCGCTGAACAACCCCTTGGAGTCGCTGTAGCCCTGCGCGGTGGGCAGGTTGCGGATCACATCCTGAAGGATTTCGTCCGGCGCCTCGAAGCCAAACGGCGCCGGGTTGCCGATGTTCAGCTTGAGGATGCGGTGGCCTTCCTCCTCCAGGCGTTTGGCGTGCTTGAGCACTGGGCCGCGAATGTCGTAGCAGACATTGGCGAGCTTGTTCGATTTGCTGAACTGCATGATGGGGTCCCGGTTGAGAATACGCGCAACGCCCCGTCGAAAGGTTTGAAAGGGCAGGGCGCGGGTGCCAGACTGAACGCCTGGCACACGAAGCCAACTAATATACGTGCCACCCGCGTTACGGAAAAGACGGCGCGGGGTGAAATTAAGCCTGCCGAGGTCCCTACATGCAAAAGATCGACAAGACACTTGAACAATGGCAGTCGATGCTCGACCCCGAGCAGTACCAGGTGTGCCGCCTGAAAGGTACCGAGCGCCCGTTCAGTGGCAAGTACAACAGCGAGCGCCGCGACGGCATCTACCACTGCATCTGCTGCAACCTGCCGCTGTTCGATGCCCAGACCAAGTTCGATTCCGGCTGCGGCTGGCCGAGCTTCTACGCGCCGATCGAAGACCGCGCGATGATCGAAATCCGCGACACTACCCACGGCATGATCCGCACCGAAGTCACCTGCGCCCGCTGTGATGCCCACCTGGGCCACGTGTTCCCCGACGGCCCACCGCCGACCGGCCTGCGTTACTGCATCAACTCGGTGTGCATCGACCTGCAACCGCGCGACTGACCGGAGCCCGAACATGGCTGGATCGATGCTGGATATCCCCTGCGTGACATTGAGCGGCGAGTACAAGAAACTCGGTGACTTCCCAGGCAAGGCCCTGCTGGTGGTCAACACCGCCAGCCAGTGCGGCTTCACCCCTCAATACAAGGGCCTGGAGCAGCTGTGGCAGCACTATCGCGAGCGTGGCCTGGTGGTACTGGGCTTTCCCTGCAACCAGTTCGGCAAGCAGGAGCCGGGCGAAGCGAGGGAAATCGCGCAGTTCTGCGAGCGCAATTTTGGCGTGAGCTTCCCGTTGTTTCGCAAGGTCGAGGTCAACGGGCCCGGTGCGCACCCGCTGTTCGTCGAGCTCAAGCAACGTGCCCCGGGCCTGCTGGGCAGCCAGAAGATCAAGTGGAACTTCACCAAGTTCCTGCTCGACCCGGCCAGCGGCCAGGTCACGCGCTATGCGCCGACCACCAAGCCGCAGGCCCTGGAAGCGGATATCGAGCGCCTGCTCAGCCGCTGACGGGCACCCAGTGATCGACCAGTGCCAGTAGCTCTTCGCGGCGAAACGGCTTGGCCAGGTAGTCGTTCATGCCTGCGGCGCGGCAGCGCTCACGCTCCTCGGGCATGGCATTGGCGGTCAGCGCGACGATCGGCAGCTCAGGCCAGCGGCCGCTCTGGCGAATGCGTCGGCTGGCTTCGTAGCCATCCATCACCGGCATGTTGCAATCCATCAGCACCAGGTCGAACTCGTCCTGCTCCAGGCATTCCAAGGCCTCGGCACCCTGGCTGGCCACTTGCACCTGGCAGCCGAGCTTGGCCAGCATGCCCTTGGCCACCAGCTGGTTCACCGGGTTGTCCTCCACCAGCAGAATCCGCGCGCGGCCTTGTTCCACAGCCGTGCTCGGGTTGGCCAGCGGGTGCTCGGGCTCATGGCCTTGAAGGGTGCGCCGCAGGGTCTGGTACAGGGCGTTGCGGGCCAGTGGCCGGGCCAGTTGATGCAAAGGCGCCAGGCTGACGGACTGCTCGCTGGAGAGGAAATTACCATAGGCGGTCACCAGCAGGAGCGGCGTTTTCATCGCCGGGCGCAGCTCGAACAGATGCTCCAGGTCATCGGTGATCAGCAGGTCGATCTGCGTGGCATCCAGGCCTGCGTTGCTGTCATGGCGCTGGTACGCCAGGCCCCAGGCGGGTAACAGGTCTTGCAACAGTTCATGCAGCCCGCTTCCGGCATTGCTCAAGGCCACCACACGCCCCTGCAGCGGCGCGGGCGGGATAGCCTCGGTGTGGGCGGTCAGCGGCAACTCTGCGCTGAACCGGCTGCCAAAGCCCGGCTCGGACTGAATATGCAGATGGCCGTGCATGGCCTTGCACAGGTTGCGCGTCAGGGCCAGGCCCAGGCCGGTGCCGCCGTACTGGCGGGTAATGCCGGCGCCTGCCTGGGTGAACGGCTGAAAGATCCGCGCCTGGGCCTCTTCCGGGATGCCTATGCCGGTATCGCGCACCTCCAGGCGCACACCGCCGACGATCTTTGCCAAACGTATGTCGACGCGGCCGAAACGGGTGAACTTGAGCGCGTTGGACAACAAGTTGCTGACCACCTGGCGCACCCGTGTCGGGTCGCCGAGCACGCTGCTGGGGAAGTCGCGGGCGATCAGGCAGGTCAGTTCGACGCTTTGTGCGGTGTTCTGTGACAGCAGGTTGGCGGTGTCCTCGACCATCGAGCCCATGTCGAAGGCGATACGCTCCAGTTCCAGCTGGCCGGCATCGAACTTGGACAGGTCGAGAATATCGTTGAGCAGCTCCACCAGCACCTTGCCTGAGTCGTGGGCGATGGTCATCTGCTGGCGCTGCTCGTTGGGCAGCGGGCTGTCCAGGGCCAGTGCGATCATGCCGAGCATGCCGTTGAGCGGGGTGCGGATCTCATGGCTCATGTTGGCCAGGAAGGCCGCCCGCGCCTGGGCCATGTCGAGGGCGCGACGGCGGGCTTCTTCGAGCTCTTGATTGGATTGGCTCAGGCTGCTGTTGCTGGCCTTGAGCTGGTCGGTGCGCGCCGAAACGATGTCTTCCAGCTCGTTGAGGTACTGGGTCAGGCGGTTCTCGGCGGTGCGCCGCTGCTCGATCTCGGTGGCCATGCTGACGAACTGCTGGTTGGCGACCTTGACCAGCACGCCGATTTCATCGTGCTCGTGGCCGTGGGGGCATTCCAGCCGGGTTTGCCGTGGCTTGCGCGGGTCGCTGGCGCTGAGCGCACCGATTACGTTCACCAGCGGCTTGGTCAGCATCATGTAGAACAGCGCCAGCAGAATGCCGGTCAGCACCAGGCTGCGGGCAAAACCGGTGAGCAGGGTGACGCCGGCGCGGTCGAGGAAGCGGCTGCCGAAGGCATAAGTGTCGACATCCAGGTACAGGGTGCCAAGGTATTCTTCGGGCATGTGGGCAAGGAACAGGCGGTCCTGCAGCTGGCGCTGTTCGCCGAACAGAAAGTCGCTCAGCGGCCGGTAGCGGTCTTCCAGGCGCGGGCGCTCGACGTCGGCCAGCACGGTGTCGTTGTTGTCGATCAGCCGCGCGCGGACCACCGCCGGCGATTGCAGCAGGCCGCGGGTCAGCTCCAGGGCCAGTTCCGCATCGATGTTGTAGGCGATGCGTGAAGCCGGGTTGTGGCTGATTTGCAGCAGTGCACGCACTTCGCGGTTGATGGACGCGTCTTCGCTGGCATAATCGATGCCGATCTGGATGAGACTGAGCAATGTTCCCAGGATGAAGCCGACCAGGACTGTCAACCGGGCTTGCTTGTATGACAGGCGATTGGTGAACTTTATATCCATGAGTCCCGAGCCGGTTTCTCGTCCCTTGCGCTGCGCAAGCATAGCCGATCAACCCCGGCTGCTGGCGGCTATTGCCGCCCCGAATCTGAATGTGTAGGAGTCGTCATGGACGCCCGCTTGATTGCTTTCCTGGACCGCGCCGAATCGGTATTGGCGCGCCTCGAACCCCTGTTGCCGGCACTGCGCCCGGACATCGACTGGCACACCACTCTGGCCGCCCGCTGGCAGCGCGATGGCCGCAGCGGTTACCTGATGCCGCTGGAAGTCAGCCTGGACATTCGCCTGTCCGACCTGATTGGTGTCGACCAGCAGCGTGACCAGTTGGGCCGTAACACCCACCAGTTCATCAACGGCCTGCCGGCCAACCACGCGCTGCTGTGGGGCTCGCGCGGCACCGGCAAGTCGTCGCTGGTGCGCGCCCTGCTGGCCGAGCACGCAGGTGCCGGCCTGCGCCTGATCGAAATCGAACGTGACCATTTGGCCGACCTGCCGCGGGTAGTCGAGCAACTGCAGAAACTGCCGCAACGCTTCATCCTGTTCTGCGACGACCTGTCGTTCGAAGCCGGTGAGGGCGACTACCGGGTGCTCAAGAGCGTGCTCGACGGCTCGCTGGAGCAGGCTCCGGACAATGTCCTGTTGTACGCCACCTCCAACCGCCGCCACCTGGTGCCCGAGAAAGAGAGCGACAACGAGAACTGGAAGCGGGTCGATGGCGAGCTCCACCCCAGCGAGGCGGTGGAAGACAAGATCGCCTTGTCTGACCGTTTTGGCCTGTGGCTGTCGTTCTACCCCTTCACCCAAGACCACTTCCTCAACGTGGTCGAACACTGGATCGGCCAGTTGGCGCGCCCTGCCGGGCTGAGTTGGCAGCGTGACGAAGCCTTGGACATCCTCGCCGTGCGTTGGGCCACCGGCCGCGGCAACCGTAATGGCCGTTGTGCCTATCAGTTCGCCCGCTACTGGGTCGGGCTGCAATTGCTGGAGCAGAAATAAATGATCGACCTCAATGCCAGTGGTACCGGCCTTGACGGCTACCGCCTGCTGGCTGCGCAAGTGCAGGCGCTGTTTGCCGACGAGCGTGACTTCATCGCCAACGCCGCGCAGTTTTCGGCGTTCTTGTATAACCAGGTGGATGACCTGAACTGGGCGGGGTTCTACCTCAACCGTAACGATGAGCTGGTGCTCGGGCCGTTCCAGGGGCAGGTGGCCTGTGTGCGGATTCCGTTCGGCAAGGGTGTGTGCGGTGCAGCGGCGGCTACGCGGCAAACCCAGCGGATCGAGGATGTGCACGCGTTCCCGGGGCACATTGCCTGTGACAGTGCGTCCAACAGCGAGCTGGTGATCCCGTTGGTGAAAGAGGGGCGGTTGATTGGCGTGCTGGACCTGGACAGCCCGAAGCTTGGGCGTTTCAGTGAGGGTGATCAGCAAGGTGTGGAGCGCCTGGTGGCGATCTTCCTGGAATTGACCGACTGCTGAGTGTGTTTGCCTGTACCGGCCCCTGTGGGAGCGGTACAGGATTACCGAATCAGTCGTACATTGCTTTTTTCTTCCAGGTCTCTTCCTCATCGGTCTTGAGACCTTCATTCAATTCATTTTGCTCGTTCTGTGCCGGCTCCATCTGGTCCAGCACCTGCGCATTGGCGCGGGCCAGCAGTTTCTCCAGGTAGGTCAACTGCTCTTCATACACTTTCGGCTCCGGCTGCTTGCGCAGGTACTGCACACCACGCTCGAAAGCCAGGCGCGCCTGGCCCGGCTGGCCCTTCTGCAGGGCCTGCTGGCCAAGGTTGTTGAAGAACTCGATGTGCAACAGCACCAGGATATGACGGACTTCCTTGACCCATTGCTTGGCCTCGCTGGCGGGCAGGAAGCCTTCCTGGGCGGCGCGGGCTACCTGGTTGTGCAACGCTTCAAGCAGAAAACGCACGTCCTTGGCCTTGGCCTCGGCCTGGATCGGGTTGGGGGGGTTGTTCACCGGGATCTTTTCGCCCAGGGCAATCAGGCCTTCGAGTTCGGCAATTCGCGCCTTGAGCTCGGCGTTGTGCTTGTCCACCGCCAGCTGACGCTGGTTGAGGTTCAGCTCCAGGCGGGTCAGCAGCAGTTTGAGCGCCGGGGTCATGAACTGGCCGGGAAAGGTCTCGGTGATTTCGCCACAGCGACGCAAGCGATCGGCCAGCTCGACTTTCAGCCGCGCGCGTTCGAGCTTGCTGTTTTCGACTACATTGTTGAGGTAGCCGATCACGATCAGTAACGCGATACCCGCCACGATGAGCAGGGTGATCAGAAGTGGTGTCACCGTTAATGCCTCATGAAGAAGTTATGCATCAGTGTAGGAGCAGGCTTGCCCGCGAGAGGCCCTGGCAGGCAAATCTCTTTTTATATCGGCCACGTGCCCTATAACTACAATAGCGCTACCGGATGCCGGCACATTGATACCGAGCTTGCCGAGGTGCCGTCAGAAAATCAACGCCAAACCTCGGGTACTCCTTGGCAGGGGCACTCAGATGGACCGAAGTCATTGATTTAAATAAATTTCTACAAAGGGGTTGACGGCTCCCCGTCGCATCCATAGAATGCGCGCCACTTGCAGCGTAAAGCACACAGCGGAACGCGGCAGGAAGTGAAAGCAGCATGTAAATGCTTGCAGCGTGTCCCCTTCGTCTAGTGGCCTAGGACACCGCCCTTTCACGGCGGTAACAGGGGTTCGAGTCCCCTAGGGGACGCCATTTGCGGGAATAGCTCAGTTGGTAGAGCACGACCTTGCCAAGGTCGGGGTCGCGAGTTCGAGTCTCGTTTCCCGCTCCAGTTTCTCCGGCAACGCTTAACGGCGGGGCAGGAAAAGAAAGCCCAGGCTGAATCGTGAGGTTCAATACCTGGCGCACTGAAAAGTGTTGTGTGTCCCCTTCGTCTAGTGGCCTAGGACACCGCCCTTTCACGGCGGTAACAGGGGTTCGAGTCCCCTAGGGGACGCCATTTGCGGGAATAGCTCAGTTGGTAGAGCACGAC